>NZ_JBSFVB010000003.1:0-534153 GCF_053592115.1 Streptomyces sp. NPDC002788
CGGGGTATCAACATATCTGGCGTTGACTTTTGGCACGCTGTTGAGTTCTCAAGGAACGGTCGCTTCCTTTGTACTCACCCTCTCGGGCTTTCCTCCGGGCGCTTCCCTTCGGTCTTGCGTTTCCGACTCTATCAGATCTTTTCTCGACCCGATTTCCTCGGTGCTTTCCAGGTTCCCGCTTCCGCGTTTCCCTTTCCGGCGGTTCTGACTCTATCAGATCCTTTCGGGCCCGATTCCCTGTCAGCAGGGTTTGCCTTCGCGGCTGTTGGGCCGTTCCGACGTGTCCAACCTTAGCGCGTCCCCTCGGCGATTCCAAAATCGAGGTTCTCGTCGATCTCGGGCCGTCGAGTCCCAATTCGAATTGAATTCGGGCACGCCGAAATCAACCCCGTTGGGAGCGATCTTGCTGGTGGTTGGGTGCCGCTGGTGCGGCAGAAGTGCTGTCGCAGAACCGTTACGGCTCCGCGGCAACCCGAAGAACTTTACGGATCCGGCATGGGGGTGTCAAGCGGCCCCTGTCAAGATCTTTTCGCTCGGCGTCAGTCCAGGTCGGTGAGGCGTCCGCCGGCGTCTGGCTGGGCGTCCTCGACCCGGCGCAGCAGGCGGGTGAGCACGTCGCCCAGTGCCGTGCGCTCCTGCGGGGACAGGTCCTGGAGCAGGTCCTCCTCGAAGACCGACGCCAGGCGCATCGCCTCCAGCCACTTCTCTCGCCCCTCTGGTGTCAGCTCCACGATGACTCGTACGCGGTTCGATTCGTCTCGCTCTCGGGTCACCAGAGATTCGGCAACCATGCGGTCGATCCGGTGGGTCATCGCGGCCGGCGTGAGACCGAGGCGCTTGGCGAGGTCGCTGGGGCCCAGACGGTAGGGGGCGCCCGAGAGGACGAGGGCCTTGAGGACCTCCCACTCGGCGTTGCTGATGCCGAGGGCCGCGGTCTGACGGCCGTAGGCGACGTTCATGCGGCGGTTCAGACGGGACAGGGCGGAGACGATCTGCTCCACCTGGGGGTCGAGGTCCTGGAACTCGCGCTGGTACGCGGCGATCTGCTCTTCGAGGGTCGGCTCGCTGGGGCCGGGGGTGTCGCCCATGGGCCGCAGTATGGCACGGCCGTTCTTTGCCTTGAAGTCCTTGGGTATGTACTCTTTAGCTTCGAACTTTAGTTTCGAAGTCTTCACTCCTGTTTTGTGAGAGAGGTGAACGTGACCAGGGCGATGGGCGCAGCGATGCGCCGGATCCACGTGGGTAACGCACTCAGCGCCTTCGGGCTCGGCTTCACGGTCCCGTACCTGTACGTCTATGTGGCGCAGGTGCGAGGGCTGGGAGCCATGACGGCGGGTCTCGTACTCGCCGTCTTCGCTGTGGCCGCGCTGATCGTGCTGCCGTTCGCCGGGCGGGCCATCGTCCGGCGCGGCCCGCTGCCGGTGCTGCTCACCGCCCTGGTCGCCGCCGCCGTGGGGGCGCTGAGCCTGGGAATCTCGAGCAGCGCGGCGGCCGTGCTGGTGTCGGCCTCCCTGCTCGGAGCCGGGCAGGCCGTGATGCAGCCGGCGCTGGCGACGATGATCGTGGACTGCTCGTCGGCGGAGACCCGGTCGCGTGCGTTCGCCATGCAGTTCTTCCTGCAGAACCTCGGACTCGGGGTGGGCGGTCTCATCGGTGGTCATCTGGTCGACGCGTCGAGCGCCGCCTCCTTCACCCTGCTCTTCGCGATCGAGGCGGTGATGTTCCTGCTGCTGGTCGTGGTGATGACGACCGTGCGGATGCCGCACGCGCCGAGGATCGAGGACGCGCCCGTGGCCTCGGGGCGGGGCAGCTGGAGGCAGTTGCTGGGCAACCGGGCCATGGTGCAGCTGTGTGTGCTGGGCTTCGTGCTGTTCTTCGCCTGCTACGGGCAGTTCGAGTCGGGGCTGAGCGCGTACGGGGTCGAGGCCGCCGGGATCTCGACGTCCGCGCTGGGGACGGCGCTGGCCGCCAACACGCTGGTGATCGTCGTCGCGCAGTTCGCCGTGCTGCGGTACGTGGAGCGGCGTCGGCGGTCGCGGGTGATCGCTGCTGTCGGTCTGATCTGGGCCGTGGCATGGGCGGTCGCCGGGTACGCGGGACTCGGGCACGGGAGCCAGGAGATGGCGACGGCCGCGTTCGTGTCGACGTACGCGTTGTTCGGGCTGGGTGAGGCGATGCTGTCGCCGACCGTGGCACCGCTGGTCGCCGATCTGGCGCCGGAGGGCATGGCCGGTCAGTACAACTCCGCGTTCGCCCTGGTCAAGCAGCTCGCGCTGGCCGTCGGGCCGGCCGTGGGCGGACCGCTCGGGGCCTCGCTGCACGCGCCGTACATCGTGGCGTTCCTGGTGTTCTCGCTGGGGATCACCGTCCTCGCCGTGCGGTTGGGGCGGCAGCTGACCGACGCGCAGGACCAGCCGTGGCTCGCGAAGAGCCGGGTCGTGGCGCGGGGCGGAGCGCCCGTCTCCGCTGACGTCTGACCCCCACCCCGCCTACGGCACCGGGGTGCGCGGCAGGACGAACTCGCACCACACCGCCTTGCCGCCGCCCGGTGTGCGGCGGCAGCCCCAGTTGGAGGCGATCGTGGCGACGATGGCGATGCCGCGGCCCGATTCGTCGCCCGGTTCCGCCCGGCGGCGTCTGGGGAGGTGGTCGTCGCCGTCGGTGACCTCGATGATCAGGCGGCGGTCGGTGCGGCGCAGGCGCAGGCGCATCGGCGGGGTGCCGTGCTGCAGGGAGTTGGCGACCAGTTCGCTGGTGGCCAGGACGCCCAGGTCGTGCAGGTCGGCGGGGAAGCGCCAGCTGGTCAGGACACCGGAGGCGAAGGCACGCGCGCGTGGGGCCGCTTCGACGCCGCCCAGGAGTTCCAGGGCGGCGTTGCGGAAGAGCTCGCTCTCCGGGCCGGTGCGTGCGGGGTGCTGCAGGACCAGGACGGCCACGTCGTCGTCGTGGTCGGGGGTGACGCCGGCCGAGCGGACCAGGCGGTCGCAGACGACCTGGGGGGTGCCGGTGGCGCCGGACAAGGCGCGTTCCAGGGCGGCGATGCCCTCGTCGAGGTCCGCGTCGCGGCGCTCCACCAGGCCGTCCGTGTAGAGGACGGCCGTGGAGCCGGGGCCGAGGGGGATCGAGCCAGAGGCGTGGATCCAGCCGCCGGTGCCGAGCGGGGGCCCGGTGGGTTCGTCGGCGCGCAGGACCGTGCCGCTCTCGTCGCGCACCAGGATGGGGAGGTGGCCTGCCGAGGCGTAGACCAGCTTGCCCTCGTTCGGGTCGTGGATGGCGTACGCGCACGTGGCGATCTGGTTGGCGTCGATCTCGGCGGCCAGGCCGTCGAGGAGCTGGAGGATTTCGTGCGGGGGGAGATCGAGGCGGGCGTAGGCGCGCACCGCCGTGCGGAGCTGGCCCATGACCGCGGCCGCCCGGACGCCGCGGCCCATGACGTCGCCGATGACCAGGGCCGTGCGGCCGCCGCCCAGGGTGATGACGTCGTACCAGTCCCCGCCGACCGCGGCTTCGGTTCCGCCGGGGTGGTAGGTGGCGGCAATGCGCAGGTCGTCGGGTTCTTCGAGTTCCTGGGGGAGCAGTGAGCGTTGCAGGGTGACCGCTGTTTCGCGCTGGCGGCGTTCGCTGGCGCGCAGGCGTTCGGCGGCTTCGGCGTGGTCGGTGACGTCGTTGGCGAAGACGAGGACGCCGCGGCCGTCACTGCCGCCCTTGCCGTCGCCCTGGGCGACCGGGGTGCAGGTGAAGGTGTAGGAGCGGCCGTCGGGGGCCTTGCGGGACTTGACCGTGCGCGGCTTGCCGCTGCGCTGGACCTGGTCCAGGAGGGGGAACAGGCCGAGGGCGTCCAGCTCGGGGAGGGCCTCGCGGGCGCGTTCACCCAGGGGGCGTACGCCGAAGGCGGTCGTGTAGGCGTCGTTGACGTAGGCGACGCGGTGGTCGGGGCCGTGGACCAGGGCGACGAGGGACGGGACGCGGTCGAGGACCTCGCGCACCCGCAGCTCGTCGACGGCGGGTACGGACGGTGCCTCGTCGGTCAGTTGTTCGGCGCGGGCGGCGGGTACGGAGCCTTCCCCCCGCCGGTCCGGGGAGGCCGTCTGCTCGGTCCGCGCTGCGGCGCGGCGCTGCGTTCCGGGGAGCCGGGCGCTCCAGCGCGTGAAGTTCACGAATCCTTGCCTCGTGTAGTGGTCGGCGGCCGGCACCGGAACCGGCCGGGGCCCCGGGGGCCCGCACCGGGACGTGGGGTGGCACGCCCGCGGTGGTGGACCAGTCTGGCAGGGCGCGGACCGGACCGACATCCGTCAGACGCCGGGCCGGCCGGTGGAGTTCCTGGGTTCGGTCAGGACGACCCCTTCGGGTTGTGCGGGGGGTCCTGGAAAGGCTTTCCACCGGCCGCGAGTTCGAACTCCGCCCGGGGGTGTTCGAGTGAACCCAGCGAGACGATCTCCCGTTTGAACAGGCCGCCCAGGGCCCATTCGGCAAGAACGCGCGCCTTGCGGTTGAAGGTGGGCACGCGGCTGAGGTGGTAGGCGCGGTGCATGAACCAGGCGGGGTAGCCCTTGAGCTTGCGTCCGTAGAGGTGGGCGACGCCCTTGTGCAGACCGAGGGAGGCGACCGAGCCGACGTAGGCGTGTTCGTACGTCGTCAGGGGCTCGCCGCGCAGGGTGTGCACGATGTTGTCGGCGAGGACCTTGGCCTGGCGGACGGCGTGCTGGGCGTTGGGGGCGCACTCGCGGCCCGGCTCGTCGGCGGTCACGTCGGGCACGGCGGCGGCATCTCCCGCGGCCCACGCGTGCGCGGCGCCCTCGACCGACAGTTCCGGCGTGCACGTGAGGCGTCCGCGGCCGTTGCGGGGCAGGTCGGTGGCGGCGAGCACCGGGTGGGGTTTCACGCCGGCCGTCCAGACGACCGTACGGGTCGGGAAGCGGGCGCCGTCGCTGAGGACGGCGACCCGGTCGGCGCAGGACTCGAGGCGGGTTTCGAGGCGGACGTCGATGTTGCGGCGGCGCAGTTCGGTGACGGTGTAGCGGCCCATCTCCTCGCCGACCTCGGGAAGGATGCGGTCCGAGGCCTCGACGAGGATCCACTTCATGTCCTCGGGCCGGATGTTGTGGTAGTAGCGCGCGGCGTAGCGGGCCATGTCCTCCAGTTCGCCGAGCGCCTCGACACCGGCGAAGCCGCCGCCGACGAAGACGAAGGTGAGGGCCGCGTCGCGGATCGCGGG
Organism: Streptomyces sp. NPDC002788; assembly: GCF_053592115.1. NCBI lineage: Bacteria > Bacillati > Actinomycetota > Actinomycetes > Kitasatosporales > Streptomycetaceae > Streptomyces > Streptomyces sp. NPDC002788. The sequence goes on from NZ_JBSFVB010000003.1 coordinate 5,216, forward strand.
GTCGCGGGTGGAGGAGGCGATGTCCATCTGCTCGATGACGTGGTTGCGCAGGCCGATCGCCTCCTCGACCGTCTTGAAACCGATGCCGTGGTCGGCGAGGCCGGGGACCGGCAGGGCGCGCGAGACGGAGCCGGGGGCGAGGACGAGTTCGTCGTAGGACAGCCGCTGCCCGCCCGTGCCCTCTTCCTCGGTGGCGAGGGTGGTGATGGTGGCGGTGCGTTTCGCGTGGTCGACGGCGGTGGCCTCGCCGATGACGACTCGGCACCGGTCGAGGACGCGGCGCAGCGGTACGACGACGTGGCGGGGGGAGATGGCGCCGGCGGCGGCCTCGGGGAGGAACGGCTGGTACGTCATGTACGGGTCGGGGGTGACGACCGTGATCTCCACCTCGCCCCGCTCCAGTTCCCGTTTCAGTCTGCGCTGCAGGCGCAGGGCCGTGTACATCCCGACGTAGCCACCACCGACAACGAGAATGCGCGCACGTTCCTTCACCATCCCATGACGCACCCGCCGCTTGCGTTTGTCCACAGCCTCGACGAATCGTGTGACCTGAGGCGGAGAGCGCGCGGAGTTGGCCGAATCGGCGAGCTGCGAGGGATAGGCGCAGGTCAGACGTGGTGGTGCGGGGGGCGTACGGGGGCACATTCGGGACGTATACGGCCCGTACTCCGATCGGTGGGCGCTCCGTGCGGAACCTAACCCTTCTGAATTGACCCCCTCTCAACTATGTTCGTGTGTCGACGGGGTGTAGGGGGATGTGCTCACCGGGTCCGCGACCGTCGGACCCACGGACCCGAGCCTGTTCTCCCGCCCCGGCATCGAATGGCGGGGAGTGTCTCCGGGGGGAGACGTCATTACCGGGGGAATGCATATGCATGTTCAGGATTCTCATTGGTCGTCCGCATCCGCTCTGGCAGCGGGTGGCGCGACGATGAGCGCGGCGACGGGCCACGGACGCGCGGACGCTGCGCGGACGACACCGCTGCGTGTGGACGCACAGCGCAATCTGGAGCACGTGCTGCGTGCGGCGCGCGAGGTCTTCGGCGAGCTGGGGTACGGCGCGCCTATGGAGGACGTGGCGCGGCGCGCGCGGGTCGGCGTGGGCACGGTGTACCGGCGGTTCCCGAGCAAGGACGTGCTGGTGCGCCGGATAGCCGAGGAGGAGACCTCCCGGCTGACCGACCAGGCGCGTGCGGCGCTCGGGCAGGAGGACGAGCCGTGGTCGGCGCTGTCGCGTTTCCTGCGGACGTCGGTGGCCTCCGGCGCCGGGCGGCTGCTGCCGCCGCAGGTGCTGCGGGTCTCCGTCGAGGACGGGACCGGCGGTGCGCGGGTGCCGCAGCAGCGGATGCAGCCGGGTTCGACGGAGCTGCGGCTGGTCCCGGACCAGTCGGCGGCCGTCGCCGCACCGGCGGTCGGGGCGGAGGACGACACCGGGGCGGCGGCGCTGCTCGAGGTCGTGGGCCATCTCGTGGAGCGGGCGCGTGCGGCGGGTGAGCTGCGGGCGGACGTGTCCGTGGCGGACGTGCTGCTGGTGATCGCGACGGCCGCGCCCTCGCTGCCGGACGCCGCACAGCAGGCGGCGGCGTCGGCCCGGCTGCTGGACATCCTGCTGGAGGGGTTGCGCTCGCGGCCGGCGTGAGCTGTCGGTGTGCTTTCGGGGCTCGGCGCGTGCTGTCGAGGCCAGGAGTGTGACGGGGCTCGGGGCGTGCTGTCGGGACTCGGAGCGTGTGGGGCTCGGTGGCTCGTCTTCCGGGCCCCATGCCTGTCTCCGGGGCCGGGATCGTGACGGCCGGGGCCCGGATCGTGACGGCCGGGGCCCGGATCGTGACGGCCGGGCCTGAAGCGCGTGCGTGCCCTCCACCGTCGGCGATGCCGCCGTACCGCAAGACCTCGGGAGCCCGGAGCACGACGGCCGGCCCGAAGCAGGGCGTCGGGTGCCCGGAGCGAAACGGGAGCCTTCCCTGAACGAGTGATGGACAGTACTGACGTGCGGCAGTTCCCCACGGACGAGTGATGGTCCGAACTCCGGGGTTCCGGCGAGGAGCCGCTATGGCACTCTGACCCGGTGGTCCGGACGGGTTGGGTGGCTGGCGGGGGCTTTCCGCGATGAGCGGTGACGGGCGGGACGAGTCGAGTGGGAGCGGTGGCGGCGACGCCACGACCGGCGGCCCCGTTCCGCCGCAGGTGCCGATCCAGGGCGGACGCGCGAGTCTCCCGCCCGGCGGGCCCGCCGAAGTCTCGGTCCCGGCCCAGCGCGCATGGCGCGCGGACAGCGTCCTGCCGCCACCGCGCGAGTCGCCGCCGTCCGACGCCGACCTCATCGACCGGATGCGCACGGGCGACGACACGGCGTACGAGGAGCTGTTCCGGCGCCATGCGCAGGCCGTGCGCCGGTACGCCCGGACCTGTTGCCGTGACGCCTACACCGCGGACGACCTGACCGCCGAAGTCTTCGCCCGCATGCTCCAGGCGGTCCGCGGCGGGTCCGGCCCCGCGCACGCCGTACGCGCCTATCTGCTCACCTCGGTGCGGCGCGTCGCCGCCTCCTGGACCCGGTCGGCGCGCCGGGAGCAGCTCGTCGACGACTTCGCGGCGTTCGCCGCTCAGTCCGCCCGCGGATCCGACGTGTCCGACGACGACACGCTCGAACCGGGCGCGGACGTGCGGGCGATGCGCGAGGCCGAGCAGTCCATGGCCATGCGGGCCTTCCGATCGCTGCCGGAGCGGTGGCAGGCCGTGCTCTGGCACACCGAGGTGGAGGACGAGTCCCCCAGCGAGGTCGCCACGCTCTTCGGGCTGGACGCCAACGGCACCCGCGTGCTCGCCAGCCGGGCCCGCGAGGGCCTCAAGCAGGCCTACCTCCAGGCCCATGTCAGCGCCACGCTCACCGCCGACGAGAAGTGCGCCCGCTACGCCGACCAGCTCGGCACGTACGCCCGCGGCCGGCTGCGCACGCGTGCCGAACGGGGGCTGCGCGAGCACCTGGAGGAGTGCGGGAGGTGCCGGCTGGCCGCGAGCCAGATCGCGGAAGTGGCCGGCGGTATCCCCGCCCTCGTGCCGGTCGCCGTCATCGGCTGGTTCGGTGCCGCCGGTTACGCGAAGGCGGCCGGGCTCATCGCCGGAGGCGCCGGTGCGGGAGCGGCCGGTGCGGCTTCGGCGGCGGGCGGCTCGTCCGGGGGAGCCGGGGCGTCCGGGGGCGGCGGTGGGGCGGCGTCCGAGGGGCTCGGCGCCCCGGTGAAGGCCGGTATCGCGGCCGGTGTGGTCGCCATGGGCGTCGCGGCCGCGGTGCTGCTGGCACTGGCCGGCAACGAGAAGCCGAAGGAGGAGGCCGAGTCCGCGCCTTCGCCCCCTCCGCCGACGTCGGTGGTGCGCCCCGGTGAGCCCACGCCCTCCCCGTCGCCGCGCGAACCCGCGCCGCGGCCACCGGCGTTCGTGCCCGTGGGCGCCGAGACGCCCGCGCCGGCTACGCGCTCCAGGACCAGCCCGAACCCGGCACCTTCCGCGTCCCCGACCCCGGCCCCGACGCCCACCCGGTCTCCCGCGCCGCCGAGACGGACCCCACCCCCGGCCCACGCACCCACGCCCACCCCGTCTCCACCGCCGCAACCGCCGCCCGCCCCGGCCGTCTACCAGTGGAGCGACCTGTCCTACGACGTCACCGCTGACGGCACCGAGCCGGAGATGCGGATCGGCGCGAGCAGCCGGGTCTGGAAGCGGTACGGCATGTCCGTCGGCGACCAGCGCTACACGCACGGTGTCACCGTGCACGGCCGCTCCTCCGTCACCATCGGCCTCAACCGCTCCTGCACCTCGTACGACGCGCTCGTCGGAGTCGACGACATGGCGCTGAAGCTCGGCAGGGTGTACTTCGCCGTCTACGCCGACGGGGTCCGGCTGTGGCGGTCCGGGCTGGTCGAGGGCGGTGACCCGGCCGTCCGCGTCCATGTGGATCTCACCGGCCGCAGCACCGTCCGGCTGGTGGTGGAACCGCGCAGCGCCCTCGACGACCTGGCACCGGCCGACTGGGCGGAGCCGAGGTTCACCTGCCGCTAGCGGTGTCCGAGCCGCGCATGCCTGTGGAGCCGCCCTGCGCACCGGGTGCCGCCACGACGGGGGGCTTGTCGACCAGCGCCGCGAGCAGCTCGGCGGCGGGGGGGACGCGGAGCGGTTCGTCGCAGGGGTGTACGGCGGTCATCTCCCGCGGTTCCGGTACGACGTCCTGCGCGCGGCCGAGCCGTAGCCGGGCCTCCGCCCGGGCCCGGACCGCCTCCGGCCCGATCGCCTCAAGGCGGGCGACGGCGGAACGGTCAGGGAGGTCGGCGAGGGCGCCGCAGGCACACCCCGCCCCCGGCCGGACGGGCGCTACACCCGCCGCCCACCTCCGGCCCCGGCCCCCAACGCCCCCCGCTGCGGGGCGATTCCCGCCGGTACCGCCCGTTGCCGTGCCGGCGTCCCCGTCCAGCACGTGCCTCGGCGGGACAGCAGGCGGCGCAGCCACAGTTCCATGGAGACCAGGTCGGCGAGGCCGTCCAGGGGAAGAGGCTCACCCGCTGCCGCGCTGCGCAACGCCTTGCGGACCACCCGGGCCTCGACCAGCCCCGCCTCCGCCAGCAGCGGCGTGTCGAACAGGGTGACCAACGAGTCCGCCGCCACCCGCAGGCCCGTGCGCGCAACGGCCGCCGCCGTCGCCTGGGTCGGGGCGCCCCACCCGGGCGGCAGCTCGCGGACACCGGCCCCCTCCAGCACCGTACGCAGGATCGCCGCCCGGGCCCCCGGCCGCACCCGCAGCGCCTCGGGCAGTGCCCGGGCCGCACGCACGACCTGGTTGTCGAGGAACGGCGCGTGCAGCCGCTGGAAGCGGATTTCCGCGGCCTGCTCCAGCACCCGCAGGTCCGCCGCATGCCGGGCCAGCGCCGCACGCGCGCGGAAGTCACCGGGCCGCTGCCCCGGCCCCACCAGCTCCGACCGGTGCGTCGACGCCTGGAGACGAACCGATACTTCGGCGAGCGCCTCACCAGTCAGCCAGCGCGCCGCCGGCCCGGGTCTGCCCCAGGTCAGCGCGGCGAGGGAGGCCTCCACCGCACCGCCGGTCGCGTCGAGACCGTCGTCCGACCGGGGGTCGAGGAGCCGCTCGGCGAGGAACTCCAGGCCCGCCCGGTACGGCGTCCGGGACAGCCGCCGCGCCGCCGCGTACACGCGCGCGGGGACGAACACCGACCCGTCCGCCTTGGCCAACGCCGCCACCGGCCGCACGAGATGGCGCCGCCTGCGGTCCATCAGCAGGTCGGCCAGTCGTGCGGGATGGGCGTCCAGGACCTGCCGCGCGCCGTACCCGGTGAAGTGGTCCGCGCTGCCTGCCGCCAGCCGGGCCCGGTGCCGCGCCGCCGAGACCAGGCACGGCCCGGGTTCGTCCGTCAGCGGGCCGTCCAGGTCGGCGTACGGCAGGGTCTCCTCACCGCCCGCCACGACGACGTGGTGCAGCCGCGGGTTCGCCGCGAGGGCCCCCGCCCGCTCCAGCTCGGCCTCCCGCCCTCCGACAGCGAGGTCGTTGAAGGTCACCGCCAGCAGCCGCTCGCCCGCGCCCGTGCCGTGCCCCAGCACGGTGCCCGGCATCCCGGGCAGCCCCGCGGCGAGCAGCGCCAGTGCCCCCGAGGCCGGGCCGCCGGACAGATCCGCCCCGATCCCCGGAACCGGCATCCCGCGCGCGGCACGCCGCTCGGCGGGACCCATGCCGGGCACGGGCCCGGGGTCTATGTCCGCCCCGGGGACGTGCCGCGGCGCGGACAACCGCGTGCGTACGGCCTCCACGAGGGCGTCGCGCACTCCGTCGACCGCGCTGTCGGGATCGGCCGGAGGGGCCGCCACCGCCAGCGAGGCGACCGGCTCGTACCCGGCGATCTCCCGAGCCCCGGCGCGCAGGATGAGGGCATGCCCCGGCGGAATGCGCTTCACGCCGTCGTACGGCGTGGAGTCGTGCAGCGCGGCGGGCACGTCGGGGGCGGCCAGCAGCGCGGCGAGATGCCCGAAGTCGAGGTTGGCCTCGATGAGGTCGGCCAGCGGCAGCGCGGCCGTGGCGTACGCCGTCCCGCCGGCCCAGGGCGTGTGGAACACCGGCCGCGCGCCCGCCAGGTCACCGCAGACGGTGACCCGCCTGCCGACCTGAACGATCGCGGTGTAGCTGCCCGGCCAGGCGGTCAGATGCCGAAGTGCCCCGCCGCGCGCGGCGAACAGAGCGACCCGGAGTTGCTCGTCGGTGGCGCCGCAGATACCGAGCACGGCGATCCGGGTCCGGTCGTCGGCCTTCACGACCCGGACCTCGTCGGGGCGCCAGTCGCCGACCGCCCACAGCGGATCCGGGTCGCCCCACAGGAGTTGGGACCCCACCGGGTGCAGAGTCTCGCCGTCGTTCCCGGTGGCCCCCGCCGATCCGGAAGCGACGGCTCCCGCGGCGGTGCTGCTCCATCCCACCAACCACCGCATCGCCGCCTCCACAGGCTGTGGACAACCAGTGCACCGTACGAACCGGTTCACCATGCTGCCATGAAGGAAGCGCTCCAGAGGGTGCCCGCGCCGCTTGCGCTCCGCCGAATGCGCCCCGGCGGAGCCGCCCCCGCGGTGGGGAACACCCCGAACACCCGCGCGCCACACGCGAGTCGGGTGAAAGGGTGAGCGGAGAAGAGGGTGACGCAGGCGGAAGCGAAGAAGAGTCCGGCCAAGACGCAAGACACGTCGGCGACATGTCTGCGGTACGACTGCGACGCGAATGCGCCCCCGATACGCGCCCCAATCGCGCCCGACACGCCCTCAAGTACCGTGGTCGGAGCCCTGATGCCCCTCGACCGGCGGGGTCGATTTTCAGCCAAATCGCCGTCGGGTGGGCAGCATCGAACACTCTCCGTACAGGCCTCGAGCCCTGTCACCCGGTCGCGCAGTCCGGGAGACGGAGCACGCCTCCCGGACCGTTCCGCCGCCCGCGGGGATGAAGGCGGCGGTGTCCCCCAGCCCACTGGATCCAGTACAGCGGGCCGACCCACGCGAAAACCATGGAATCGCTCCCGTGATGGCCGGAGAAGAGCGCACGGCCGGGCGCACGGCCACACAGTGGGAGCACGTCGCAACTGCCCGTATCTGAACCGCACTTCAGTACGGACCACAATCCCGCCAACCGGAAGAATGCCCCTTAACGCTTGGGATGCGGCGAACTACGCTGGGTTTACGAATGCCGCACGGTTATGCCAGCGCGGCAGCCGTCTGTGTCGAGGGGTGACGCATGTCCAGGGAGCAACGCGGGCCGAACGAAAAACTCGGCGCCGTTCTCGCCCTCGCGGGAATCAGCAACGCAGGCCTCGCGCGGCGCGTCAACGATCTTGGCGCCCAGCGAGGACTGACGCTTCGCTATGACAAGACGTCGGTGGCGCGCTGGGTGTCGAAGGGCATGGTGCCGCAGGGTGCGGCGCCGCACCTCATCGCCGCCGCCATCGGCCAGAAGCTCGGCCGTCCGGTGCCGTTGCACGAGATCGGCCTGGCGGACGCGGACCCCGCGCCCGAGGTCGGTCTCGCCTTTCCGCGCGATGTCGGCCAGGCGGTGAAGTCCGCGACCGAGCTGTACCGCCTCGACCTCGCCGGCCGCCGCGCCGGGTCTGGCGGCATCTGGCAGTCGCTGGCCGGATCGTTCGCAGTGAGCGCATACGCAACGCCGGCCTCGCGATGGCTGATAACCCCGGCCGACAGTTCGGTGGCGCGGGACGTGGGCCCCGGTGAGGGATCCGGCGCGCCGCTCAAAGTCGGCCACAGCGATGTGCAGAAGCTGCGGGAGGCCGCCGAGGACGCGCGACGCTGGGACTCCAAGTACGGCGGCGGCGACTGGCGTTCGTCGATGGTTCCCGAGTGCTTGAGGGTGGAGGCCGCCCCTCTGCTGCTCGGCTCCTACTCCGACGAGGTCGGCCGGGCGTTGTTCGGCGCCTCCGCCGAACTCACCCGCCTCGCAGGCTGGATGGCCTTCGACACCGGCCAGCAGGAAGCGGCCCAGCGCTACTACATCCAGGCCCTGCGCCTGGCCCGAGCGGCGGCGGACGTCCCCCTCGGGGGCTACGTCCTGGCCTCCATGTCCCTCCAGGCCACCTACCGCGGCTTCGGCGACGAGGGCGTGGACCTCGCGCAGGCCGCCCTGGAACGCAACCGCGGCCTCGCCACGGCCCGCACCATGAGCTTCTTCCGCCTCGTCGAGGCACGTGCCCACGCCCGCGCGGGTGACGCCCAGGCGGCCGGCGGCGCCCTGAAGGCTGCCGAGAGCTGGCTGGAGCGGGCCCGCCCCGGCGACCACGACCCGAGCTGGCTCGGCTTCTACTCCTACGACCGTTTCTGCGCCGACGCGGCCGAGTGCTACCGCGACCTCAAGGCACCCCGCCAGGTCCGCCGCTTCACCGAGCAGGCCCTGTCGAAGCCGACGGAGGAGTTCGTCCGCTCGCACGGCCTGCGCCTGGTCGTCTCCGCGGTCGCCGAACTGGAGTCGGGGAACCTGGACGCGGCGTGCGAGCAGGGGGTCCGGGCCGTGGAGGTCGCGGGGCGCATCTCGTCCGCCCGCACGACGGAGTACGTGAAGGATCTTCTGCACCGGCTGGAGCCGTACGGCGACGAACCGCGGGTGGTGGAGCTTCGTGAGCGTGCACGGCCGCTGCTGATGACTCCCGCGTGAGCGTCCGCCGAGTTGCGGTGATCCTGAGTCCCGGTTGATCTACGGCTGACCACGGCCGTCGGGTGCGATGCCCGTCCCGGCGTTTGAACGCGCTGTCAGTGGCGCAGTGCACTATCGGTAGTGGGAGGTGGTGCTCGTGCGGCCCGCATACGACTGTGACGTACTGGTGATCGGCGGCGGGATCGTCGGTCTGTCCACGGCGTACGCGATCACACGCGCCGCACCGGGCACACGTGTCACCGTCCTGGAGAAGGAACCGGGCCCGGCCCGCCACCAGACCGGTCGCAACAGCGGCGTCATCCACAGCGGCATCTACTACCGCCCCGGCTCCCTCAAGGCGCGCTACGCGGTGCGGGGCGCGGCCGAGATGGTCAAGTTCTGCTCCGAGTACGGCATCCCGCACGCGGTCACCGGCAAGCTGATCGTCGCGACCGACCGCGCGGAGCTGCCCCGCCTGCACGCACTCGTGCAGCGCGGCCGGGAGAACGGCATTCCGGTCCGGGAACTGGGCGGGCCCCAGATCGCCCGGTACGAGCCGGAGGTGCGGGGCCTCGCCGCGATACACGTCGGCACGACCGGCATCTGCGACTTCGTCGCGGTAGCACGTCAGCTGGCGCACGGCTCGGGGGCGGAGATCCGCTACGGCACGAGGGTCGTCCGCGTCGACCGCCGCCCCGAGCGGGGTGTCGCGGTACTCACGGCCGCGGGGGACGTCGTACGCGGGCGGGTCCTCGTGAACTGCGCGGGTCTGCAGTGCGACGAGATCGCGCGACTGACCGGGGACGACCCGGACATGCGGATCGTGCCGTTCCGGGGCGAGTACTACGAGCTGGCGCGGCCGGAGCTGGTGCGCGGACTGGTCTACCCCGTCCCCGATCCGGCGTTCCCCTTCCTCGGGGTGCATCTCACACGCGGGATCGACGGCGGAGTCCACATCGGGCCCAACGCCGTGCCGGCGCTTGCTCGCGAGGGGTACGGGTGGGGCACGGTCCGGTTGCGCGAGCTGGGATCCACCCTGACCTGGCCCGGCTCGTGGCGGATCGCGCGCCGGCACTGGCGCTACGGGGCCGGGGAGCTGCGCCGGTCGCTGTCCAAGGGGGCGTTCACGGAGGCGGTGCGCAAGTTGCTGCCCGGGGTGTCCGAGGACGACCTGGTCCCGACGGCGGCGGGCGTGCGAGCACAGGCGGTCCTGCGAGACGGCACGCTGGTGGACGACTTCCTGATCCGCGAGGGCGCCCGCACGGTGCACGTCCTCAACGCACCGTCCCCTGCGGCTACGGCGTCGTTGCCGATCGGGCGCGAGGTGGCACGGAGGGCGTTGAGCGCACTGTGAGCGCACGGCGGCAGGCGCAAGCGCGCACCCCCACCGGACCGGGCACAGGCCGCCCCAAGCCCGCCACCCCGTAAAATCGGCCTCACTGTGTCTGACTCCGCGAACACCCCCGAAACCCCGCACCCCGACACCCCCGGCGCCTCCGACCGGCCCACCCGGGTCGAGGGAGAGCCGCGCTTTCCCGACGGGCCGAAGGCCGATCCCGCCGGGTCGCACTTCGAGCGGCGGATCCGGAGTTTCCAACCGCGGCGGAGCCGGGTGACCGCCGGCCAGGCGGACGCCCTGCAGCGTCTGTGGCCCAAGTGGGGCCTCGACATCGACGGCCGGGCCCTCGACCTCCCCGACCTGTTCGGCAACGACAACCCCGTCGTCCTGGAGATCGGCTTCGGCATGGGCGAGGCCACCGCCCAGATGGCCGCCGCCGACCCCGCCACCAACATCCTCGCGGTCGACGTCCACACCCCCGGCCAGGGCAACCTGCTCAATCTCGCCGACCGCAACGGCCTGTCCAACCTCCGCGTGGGCAACGGCGACGCGATCATCCTGCTCCGCGAGATGCTCGCCCCGGACTCCCTCGACGGCCTCCGCGTCTACTTCCCCGACCCCTGGCCCAAGAAGCGGCACCACAAGCGCAGGCTCATCCAGCCCGACTTCCTGACCCTGGCCGCCACCCGCCTCAGGCCCGGGGCGCTCGTGCACTGCGCCACCGACTGGGAACCGTACGCCGAACAGATGCTCGACGTACTCACGGCACACCCCGACTTCGAGAACACGCAGGCGGACGGCGGTTTCGCGCCGCGTCCCGACTTCCGGCCCCTGACCCGTTTCGAGGGCCAGGGACTGGACAAGGGACATGTCGTGAACGACCTGCTCTTCCGGCGCGTACAACACGCGGACCAACCCCCCACCGGCGCCTGACCGCACCCGGCACATCCCCCGCCCGCGGACAGCGCCACCCCGTCGTTAGGGTCAACGCCTTGGCCACCTGCCCCACACACCCCTATCCCAGCGGTCCCCCTGACGGCACCCCCGTCGGCGGCTCGCTGCGGCACGCACACTGGTGGCAGCGGCCCTGGGTGCGTTACGGCGCCCCCACCACGCTCCTCGCGATCTCCGGCCTGGTCATCCTCGCCCTGGTCCGCGAAGAGACCGGCACGGAAGGGTTCCTGGTCGGGCTGGGCCTGGCCGTCCTCCCGGTCCCCCTGCTCATAGCCTCGTTCCGCTGGCTGGACCGGGTCGAACCGGGCCCCTGGCGGAACCTGCTGTTCTGCTTCGCCTGGGGGGCCTGCGCGGCGGCGTTGATCGCGATCGTCGCCAACAGCTTCGCGACGCGATGGATAGCGACGGCGACCGCGGACCCGTCCAGCGCGGACACGCTCGGCGCGACGGTGATAGCCCCCGTGGTCGAGGAGTCGGCCAAGGCGGCAGCCGTCCTGCTGGTCTTCCTCTTCCGCCGCCGCGACTTCACCGGCATCGTCGACGGAGTCGTCATAGCCGGCGTCACGGCCACCGGCTTCGCGTTCACGGAGAACATCCTCTACCTGGGCACCGCCTTCGGCACCGACCAGCTCACCGGCCACACCGGAATCGCCTCCGTCACGGCGGCGACCTTCTTCGTGCGCATCGTCATGTCGCCGTTCGCGCACCCGCTGTTCACCGTCCTCACCGGCATCGGCTTCGGCATCTCCGCGCTCTCGGCGGACCGCCAGCGCATCCGCCGCGTGGTGTTCCCACTGTCCGGACTCCTGCTCGCGATGGGCATGCACGCGATGTGGAACGGCTCGTCGGCCTTCGGCGAGTACGGCTTTTTCGCCGTGTACGCGGCGTTCATGGTGCCCATCTTCGGGCTGCTGACGTGGCTGGTGATCTGGACCCGGCAACGGGAGCTGAGGACCGTACGGGAGGAGCTGCCCGCGTACGCCGTGGCCGGTTGGCTGACCCCGGCGGAGCCGTACGCGCTGGGCTCGATGCGGGCCCGTCGGATAGCCCGCCAGTACGCACGCCGTCACGCGGGGAAGGCGGCGGCACGGGAGGTGGCCCGGTACGAGGCGTACGCGACGTCCCTCGCGTTCCTCCGGCACCGGGCCCGCCGCGGCCGCGCCGGGGCCGACTTCGCCGTACGGGAGCGCGAACTGCTCCACGCACTGTGGCGGCGCCGGGAGGCGGCCCGCCCCGCGCTGGACCACGCGGCGCGGATCACGGCCCCTCCGGTCCCGGTGACGGCCCCGCCCTGGCCGGTGTACGGGGTGTACGGGTACGGCCATCGGCCGACGCCGTACCCCGCGTACAACCCCTACCGGTCGTAGCCCCGAGAAGCCCGGCCCGTAAGCCCGACCCGAACAACGACCGGGACCCCGAGCCCCCAGACCTCAGGCCCTCATGCCCTCAGGCCGAAGCCGCCGTAAGACGCCCGACCTCTGCCTCCGTCAAGGTCAGCTCCCCGACCCCCACCAGCGCGGGCAACTGCTCCACCGTCCGCGCGGAGGCGATCGGCGCCGCCACGGTCGGCTGGGCGGCGAGCCAGGCCAGTGCCACCGTCGCCACGGGGACGTCATGCGCCTCGGCGATCTCGTCGAGCGCGCCGAGCACCCGCCGCCCCCGCTCGGTCTCCAGGTGCTTGGCCGCGCCCCCGGCCCGCACGCTCTCGACGGTCGTACCGGGCCGGTACTTGCCGGTGAGAAAGCCGGACGCGAGCGCGTAGTACGGAACGGCCGCGAGGCCGCTCCGCTCGGCGAGGTCCTGGAGTTCGCCCTCGTAGGTGTCGCGGGACACCAGGTTGTAGTGGGGTTGGAGGGCCACGTACCGGGCGAGCCCCTCACGGTCGGAGAACTCCAGGGACGCCCGCAGCCGCTCCGCGGAGATGTTGGAGGCGGCGATGTGGCGCACCTTGCCGGCCTTCACGAGTGCGTCGAGGGCACCGATGATCTCCTCGACCGGCACGTCGGGCTGGTCGAAGTGGGTGTAGTAGAGGTCGATGTAGTCGGTGCGCAGGCGCCGCAGGGAGGCGTCGGCGGCGGCCTCGATGTTCGCGGCGGACAGCCCCCGGAACTCGGGGTGCTGGCTGACCTTCGTGGCGACGACGACCTCGGAGCGGTTGCCGCGCGCTTCGAGCCACGTGCCGAGCAGGGTCTCGGACTCGCCGCCCCGGTTGCCGTCGGCCCAGGCCGAGTAGACGTCGGCGGTGTCGACGAAGTTGCCACCGGCGGCGGTGTACGCGTCGAGGACGGCGAAGGACTGCGCTTCGTCGGCGGTCCAGCCGAAGACGTTGCCGCCGAGGGCGAGCGGGAAGACCTCGAGGTCGGAAGAGCCGAGCTTGCGAAGAGACGTCATACCGTGCGTCAACGAACGTGAGGGAATGCCTCATTCCGCAGCGGACGCAAAGCTCCCGCAAACCCCTTTGGACACACCCGAGTACGGAAACCGGCGGCCCTGACGTCGGGGGGCGTCGTCAGGGCCGCCGGTGCTCCGACGGGCGGTGTCCGCTTACGGGTTCAGGCCCTTGCCCTGCAGCCACGCCCTCGGGTCGATGCCGCTCGAGGATCCACCGGAGTGGACTTCGAGGTGGAGGTGGGCCCCGGTGACGTTGCCGGTGGCGCCCACGCGGCCGATGACGTCACCGGTGCTGACCTTCTGGCCGACGCTGACGCCGATGGACGACTGGTGCGCGTACCAGATCTCCGTGCCGTCATCGAGGGTGAGGACGGTCTTGTAGCCGTACGAGCCGTTCCAGCCGGCCTCGGTGATGGTGCCGCTGTGCACCGCCTTGATCGGCGTGCCGGTGGGAGCGGCGAAGTCGAGGCCGGTGTGGTAGCCGGAGGACCAGTAGGCGCCGGCCTGACCGAAGGACGAGGTGATGGTGTAGGAGGAGGTCGGCAGCGTGTACTGCTTGGCGAGGGCGGCGAGCCGCTCGGCCTCGGCCTTCTTCCTGGCCTCCTCCTCCGCCTTCTTCTTGGCTTCGGCGGCCTTGGCCTTGGCCTCCTTCTCCGCCTTGGCCACAGCTTCCTGGGCCGCCTTCTCGGCGGCGGCCGCGGCTTGCTGCGCGGCCTTGCTCTCCACCTGGTCCTGCTGGTGCTCGACCTGGGCCATGATCCGGGCGCGCAGCGCCTCGCCCGCGCCGTCGGCTCCCTGGTCGGTCTCCGCGGCGGCGGTGCCGAGGCTGCTGAGCGGGGTGGCGGAGCCTTGGGGGGTGTCGTCGTCCGAGATGAGGGAACCCACCGAGGGAAGGTCCGGGACGGAGATCGACACCGGCGGCTTGCCGGTCTGGGCGCTGGCCATACCGCCCGCGCCCACGGCGGCGATGACGCCGACGCCGAGGACGGTGGAGCTGCGGGCGAGTCCTCCGCCGCGCTGCTTGGTGACACGATGCCGGCCACGGACGGGGCGGATGGACTCCGCGGTGGGGTTCCACTCCTGGAACGGGCCCTCGTCGGTGCGCTGACGGCCGTAGCCGAACGTCTCGGTGTCGCGCTGGTCCGTCGCGAACGGGGCCTCGGGGGCAGGCCGGTTGGACGCCACGTGGGCGTACTCCTTTCCTTCCTTCTCGCCTACCGGGTTAGCTGACGGGTTCGGAGCAGGAAGGTCTCCTACGCGCGTATACCGACCGTGCTTCCACGGCGGCATCCGCTCGATTCACCCCAAGTGGTGGTTCCCCGGTTCCCTTTCGGGATTCGGCGCGTGCGCACGGAGCCGCCTTCTGTGACGGCTGGGACGACCGCGCTGCGTTATCGAACGTTAATAGACGGACGGTGGGTATTCCAGCGCTTCCGCTTGATCATTAACCTTTTTCGTGCGGACTTACCTGCCACGACCGTAGTAAATCGGGCGAGTTGACCGCCTCGCAAGTGACTCATGAGTTTTGATGGTTCGTCAGTTGTTATGCGGAGCGGGGCGATTCGCTCACTGGCCGTAACGACGCGTCCGGGCACGGGAATGCACCGAGGGCCGGAACCCTTTCGGATTCCGGCCCTCGGCCTTCAGTAGCGGGGACAGGATTTGAACCTGCGACCTCTGGGTTATGAGCCCAGCGAGCTACCGAGCTGCTCCACCCCGCGTCGTTGTGACTCCAGTGTACGCCATCCGCGGGACAGCTCGTGCACACCGGCTCCTCGGCCGCCCGGGTCGCCCGCGCGACGAGGTCTCCCACGCGGTGAACAGCCCGTCGGCGCCGGGGTCCGGTCAGTGCAGCAGGTGCCGGTTCGGCGCCTTGGCCCGCTCCTCCTGCTCCGGCAGGACGACGACCTCGGCTCCCCCGGCGGCCAGGACACCGCTGCCGTCGGCCCCGGCCACGAAGGTGTCCGGCTCACGCCAGGCCGTGACGACGCGTCGTACGCCCGCGTCGAGGATCAGCCGGGCGCAGGGTGCGGGACGGGAGGCGCGGCGGGCGCAGGGCTCCAGGCTGCTGTAGACGGTCGCGCCGGTGAGCCTCGGGTCGGCCGGGTCGAGCTTGGCCAGGGCCGCCTCCTCGGCGTGCACGACCGGATCGCCGCCCTCGCGGGAGTGGCCGCGGGCCAGTTCGGTGCCGTCGGCCGCGACCACCACCGCACCCACGCTGAACGCCGTGTCCGACGGCGGACACCGCTCCGCCAGTGCGCAGGCGACGGCCAGCCAGTGGTGGTCGGCGGCGACCGGGAGCGGTCCGGTGCCCGGGGCGGTCGGTTCGTAGCGCATGAGGACGACGTCCTCGATCCGCCGCGTCTCCAGCAGCCGGAGCCGGCCGGACTGGTAGCCGCCGGGTCCGAAGAGGCGGGGCGCCCCGGGGTCGCCCACGAACAGCGGGGCGAGGACCAGCTGGAGTTCGTCGGCGAGGCCCTGAGTGAGGAGCTGGGTGTGGATCAGGCCGCCGCCCTCGACCATGAGCCGCCGTACGCCCCGCACGTCGTGCAGGTGGGTGAGGAGCCGGCGCCAGTCGAGGTCGGGGCCGAGGGGGACGATGTCGGTGGCGAGGCCGAGGGCACGGGCGCGTTCGGCGCCCTCGTCGGTCGTGTAGAGGACCGTCTCGCCGCCGGTGTGCCAGAACCGGGCGTCCGGGTCGAGGTCGCCGGAGCCGCTGACGGTGACCTTGAGGGGGTACTCGGGCTTGCCGGCGGTCGTGCGGGCGGCGCGCCGCTCGGCGGAGTTGACCAGGAGCTGGGGGTTGTCGGCGCGGAGGGTGCCGGCGCCGACCAGGATCGCGTCGACGGACGCCCGGACCTCGTCGACCCGGTCGAAGTCGGCGGGGCCGGACAGGAGCAGGCGTTCGGGTCCGGTGTCGTCCAGGTAGCCGTCGAGGGAGACGGCGGCGGACAGCAGGACGTACGGGTGGGGCATCGACGCTCCGCGGCTGGTCGGGACGGCGGGACTGGGCAGGGCTTGGTTCAAGTTTGAAACAAACCTACACTGGCGGCATGACGACTCGCTGGCTCACCCTCGAGGAGCAACGCGCCTGGCGCGCGTACATCGCCGCCTCACTGCTCCTGGAGGACGCGATCGACCGGCAGCTCCAGCAGGACGCCGGCATGCCGCACCTGTACTACTCCATCCTGTCCGTCCTCTCCGAGTCTCCGGAACGGCGGCTGCGCATGACCGATCTCGCCGAGCGGCTGAAGATCACGCGCAGCCGGCTGACGTACGCGGTGACGCGACTGGAGAAGGACGGCATGCTGCGGCGCGAGGCCTGCCGGTATGACAAGCGGGGCAGTGTCGCGGCGCTGACCGACGAGGGGTTCGCCGTGCTGGAGCGGGCGGCACCGGGACATGTCGAAACCGTGCGGAGCTTCGTGTTCGACCGGCTCAGCGAGGAGCAGGTGGTGCAGCTGGAGGCGATCTCCGCTGCGATCGCTCAGGGACTCGAGGAGGACGGGGAGCGGCCGGCGTCGGACGACGTGCCGTGGCGGCGGAGGTCCTCGTCCGCCTGTTCGTGACGCGCGCCACAAGGCACCGCGTCCTCATTGCTTCAAATTTCAAGCAAGAGTAGGGTTCCGATCGTGGATCTGCTTCAAATCTGAAGCACATCTGAGAAGTACGGCTGTGCAGCCGAACAGGAAACGGAACCCGGAGGCCCCGCATGCCCGACACCCCCGCAGTCCTCGCCACCCCGCGCTCCCGCGTCCGGGTCCCGCTGCGCTTCCACGACGGCTACCAGGCCGACGCCGAGCTCGTCACCTTCCACGGCCTGGCCGACGGCCAGGAGCACGTGGCCGTCGTCCTGGGTGAGCCGGGCCCCGTCCCGCTGGTGCGGCTGCACTCCGAGTGCCTGACCGGGGACGTGTTCGGCTCGGCCCGCTGCGACTGCGGTCCGCAGCTGCGCGAGGCGGTCGAGCGCATCGCCGAGCGCGGCGGCGTACTCCTCTACCTCCGCCAGGAGGGCCGCGGCATCGGCCTCTACAACAAGCTCGACGCGTACGCCCTCCAGGACGAGGGCCTCGACACGTACGAGGCCAACGCGGCCCTGGGACTGCCCGAGGACGCCCGCGACTACACGGCGGCGGCCCAGATGCTGCGGGCCCTGGGCATCGGCGAACTGGACCTGCTCTCCAACAACCCCGACAAGGCGGGTCAGTTGCGGGAGCTGGGCGTCGGCGTCCGCGACCGCGTCCCCACCGGGGTCTTCACCACCGCGCACAACGTCCGCTACCTGCGCGCCAAGGTCCTCCAGACCCAGCACACGCTGCCGCTCGCCGCGCTGACGGAACTCAGCGCCGGCTGAGCCGCCCACGGTCCGGCCGGGTTCTGAACGGGGTTGCTTGCCTCTCGGCTCATCGGGTACCGCCTTTGAAAGAGGGCGACCTCCGCAGTACCCGGAGCTTATGGAAAGTGACCGTTCTGTGACCGATCTCGGTGGCCCCGGTGACCACCGGGCGAGAGGGCCGGGCGACGGCCCGGAGGCCGTCGCCTCGCAGATCGCCGATGCGGTGGACAGTCTTACGGCCCTGTGGTCGGTCGCCGCACAGGAGGCGTCTCTGCGCCTGTCCCCGCACCAGCTGCGGGCGTTGCGCACCGTGGAGGCGGCGCCCGGTCTCAACCTCACGGCTCTGGCGGACGGCCTGGACATCGGTCTCCCGACGGCCAGCCGCCTCTGCGACCGCCTGGCGGCGGCCGGCCTCCTGGAGCGGACCCCGCACCCGGACACCCGCCGCGAAGTCCAGCTCCGGCTCACCTCCCACGGCCACCACGTCCTGGGCGACGTCGCCGGCCGCCGCGCCCGGGCTCTCGCCACGGCCCTGGCGGCGATGGAACCGGCTGAACGGGCGGCACTCAGCAGGGGGTTGAGGGGGTTCCTGGCGGCGCAGGGCGCCGTGCCTCCCCGGGCCGACGGGAGCAACGGGCTGCCCGGACGGTAGCGGGAACGGGCGGTCGGGGCCCTCGCCGTCGGACTCCGAGGTCGTCCGGCGGTCGTCACGCACTCGACGATCCGCCGTTCAGCACCGCCACGCACGTGTCGTCCCGCACCGGCCGGGCCGCGCTGCCCGCGTCCCGCAGCACCACCGCGGCCGCCACCGCCGGGTCGCAGCTGAACAGGACGTCCTCGGGCGGGGTCCAGCGGCTGGGCAGGCCGTCGCTGTGCAGGACCAGCAGGCTGTCGTCGCGCCACGGCTCCCGCTGTGCGGGCAGGTCGGGGGCCTGCGCGCCCACGATGCCGGGGTGGGACAGCAGCGGCTTCCATGTGCCGTCGGTGCGCAGGCGGCCGCCGACGTTGCCGATCCCGGCGAAGTGCAACTGCCCTGAGGAGAGGTCGGCTTGGGCCACGGCGACGGCAGCGCCCCGGGTGGGGCGCAGGGACCGGCCCAGGCGCCGCAAAATCTCGGAGGGCGGCAGCTCGGCCAGGCCGGGCAGTTCGGTCACCGCCGCGGTGGAGGCCTCGGCGGCCTTCGCTCCGTGACCGAGCCCGTCGGCGAGCAGGAGGGTCAGGCGGTCGCCCGAGCGGACCCGGGCCCAGGCGTCGCCGGAGTACTCGGCCCGGCCGAGGGGGACGTTGACGCCGCCGGCGCGCGGGCCCGGCGGGGGCGGCTCTTTGTGGCGGAGGGCGGGCTCGTGGTCGATACGGGCCAGCACGACCGTGCCCCGGCCGGGGGCGCTGTGCAGGTCGAAGTCGTTCGCTATGCGCCGGCACGTACCGAGCCCGGCACCGAGGGAGGCGGCCACGGTCGTGGAGTAGCCGTCGCGCATCGCCGCCGCCACGTCCGGGATGCCGGGGCCGTGGTCGAGCGAGAGCAGCTGCACGCACGTCCGCCGGCCGCCGTCGTACTCCCGTTGCACGAGGTTGATGAGCACGTGCCCGCCGTCCGCGTGCCGCAGCAGATTGGTCGCCAGCTCCGTCGCCACGAGCGCGGCGGTCGCGGTGCGGTTCGAGGGCAGGCCGGCGCAGGCGCTGGCCTCCTCGGCCGCGACCCGGACGTCCCGCACCCGGGTCGAGTCGTCCACCGGCACGTCCCAGACCCTGCTCATCACGGCCCCGTCCGGGACGGCGGTACGACGGTGGCCCAGGCCGTGACGGTGACGGTGGTCCCCTCGCCGGGACGGCTGTCCACCTCGAAGTCCTGCACCAGCCGCTTGGCCCCGCTCATGCCGAGGCCGAGACCGCCGCCGCTGGTGTAGCCGTCGGTCATCGCCTGGTCCAGGTCGCGGATGCCCGGCCCGGTGTCGACGAAGGCCAGCCGCAGCCCCTGCGACTGCCCGGTGACCAGCGGGGTGATCTCCACATGGCCGCCCCCGCCGTGGACGAGGGTGTTTCGGGCCAGTTCGCTCGCCGCGGTGACGAGTTTGGTCTGCTGCACGAGCCCGAAGCCGAGCTCGGCGGCGGCCTGCCGGACCTGCTGCCGTACCCAGGCCAGATCGGCGTCCGAGCCGATCGGCAGGGTGGTCCGGGCGGCATGGCGGGAAGCCTGCATCAAGGACTCCCCTTCCCGTCGCGCGAGTCCGCGGTGAGCAGTTCCATCGCGCGTTCGACGTCCAGGGCCGTCCGCAGCCCCGGCAGGGTGAGCCCCAGCTCGACCAGGGTGATCGCCACCGCCGGGCGCATCCCGGCCAGCACCGTACGGGCCGCCAGCAGTTTCGCTCCGGCTGCGATCTCGGCGAGGACCCGCCCCAGGAAGGAGTCGACGATCTCCACGCCGGAGATGTCGATCACGACCCCGGTCACCCGGGAGTGCGCGATCCGGGCCGTGATGTCCTGCTGGAGCTGCTCGGCCATCCCGTCGTGCAACTCGCCCTGGAGGGTGACCAGCAGGACGTCGCCCAGCTGGAGAACCGGCACCGTGAAGGCGTGCCCGCCCACGGGCGCGGTCAGCGGGAGTCCGTCCCCCGCGGGCCCGTTCACCGCGCTCCCGCGTCCGCCGGGTCGGCCGCCCGCAGGGGCGCGATCTCGACGCCCTGCCGACTGAGCGCGTAGGCCAGCGCGTCCGCCAGGCTCGCGCGGGTGAGCACCGTGCCGAGGTCGATGCCCAGATGGACGATGGTCTGCGCGATCGCGGGCCGGATACCGGAGACGATGCACTCCGCGCCCATCAGCCGGGCTGCCACCACCGTCTTCATCAGGTGCTGGGCGACCAGCGAGTCGACCGTGGGCACGCCGGTGATGTCGAGGATGGCGTACCGGGCGCGCTCGGCGACGATCGCGTTCAGCAGGCTCTCCATGACCACCTGGCTGCGCGCGCTGTCCAGGGTGCCGATCAGCGGGACCGCGACCGTGCTGTCCCAGAGCTTGATCACCGGGGTGGCCACCTCGTGCAGCTGCTCGCGCTGCCGGGCGATCACCTCCTCGCCCGCGCTGACCGTCGTCTCCAGCACGACCAGGCGAAGGGTGCCCATGAGCACGGTCAGCGCCACGACGCACTCCTGCGCCTCGGGGGAGTGCGGGTCCGGGAACTCGGCGCGCAGCACCTCGGTCGCCGGTTCGCGCAGGGCGGCCACCTCGTGGGAGACGCCGTCCGGGTCGAGGCCCGTGCGGGCGCGGGAGGCGGCCATCCGCCCCAGCTGGTCGCGCACCGCCTCGAAGCCGGACGCCCGGATGTCGTCCAGCCGCCCGGAGGCCGCCACGGCCGCCAGCGCGGCGGCCACTGCCCGGCCGGCCTCAACCGCCTCGTCGCGTGACACCGTGAAGACCGTGCGGAACAGCGCGGTGTCCGCCCACCGTTGGGCGATCTGCTCACGGCGCCGTTCGAGGAAGGCGCTCACCCGGTGCGCGGCCGGCTCCTGTTCAGCGTTCTCATCCGACACCGACACTTGCATCGCTCCCTTGCACGGACCGGCCGAGGTCACGCCACGGCACCCCAGCCGTTACTTGCCGTATGACAAACATTAGTGCCGACGGGCGGCACCGCCAAACAACCGTCTACCGACGCCCCCGACCAGCGCCTTCCCTCACCCCCTGCCGTCCACGCCAGTCCAGACAGACCACGAGGGCGTCGTCGTCCGGGACGGACCTGCCGCGATGGCCGGTCAGTTCGCGCAGGATGGCCCGGGGCACCTCGGCGGCCGGAAGCAGCCGGGTCGACTGGATCGCCCGGGCCAGGGCGGTGTCGCCGTAGGTCTCTCCGCCCGGGGAGGCGACGTCGTACACCCCGTCGCTGACGAAGACCAGCCGGTCGCCTGGCTCGATGCCGAACTCCTGGGCGACGTAGTCGGTCTCCTCGAACATGCCGAGCGGCAGCTGGGCGTCGAAGGCGACCGGTTCGACCGCGCCCCGGCGCAGCCGCAGCAGCCGCGGGGACCCGGCGTCCACCGCCCGGGCTCGTCCGGTGGCCAGGTCGATGTCGAGCATCAGCACGGACAGGTAGCAGCGGCCCCGGTAGTGGGCGTACACCGCCTGGTCGGCCAGGGCCGCCTGGTCGTCGATGGCCAGACCGGCCCGGCGCGCGTTGCGCAGGGCGTTGATCGCCAGGTTCGTCAGCAGGGAGGCCTCGATGCCCTCGCCCATGCCGTTGGTGACGTAGAGGCTGAGCCGGTCGGCCGACGCGGACCAGTCGAAGCTGTCGCCGAAGATGGCGTACGCCGGTTCCAGCTGCGCGCCGAGTTCGTACTCGGGACGGGCGCAGGAGCGGCCGGGCAGCAGCTGCCACTGCATCTCGGCGGCCAGGGTGAGCCGGTCCCGTCGGCGGGCCTGGAGGTACAGGTCGGTGTCCCGCTCGGCCACGACCACTTCGTGCCCCAGCACCTGGGCGATCTCGGCCAGTTCGCCCAGGCAGTTCTCGGCGTGCTCGCCGCCCGGCAGGGTCACCGTCAGCACGCCGAGGCGGTCGCCGCGTACGGAAACGGGCAGGTGCGCGCGGACGAGATCACCCGAAGGGCCTTCCAGGTGCGGCTCCTGCGCGCCGAAGGCCCGGCCCGCCGGGCTGTTGTGCACCGGCACCGGCTCGAGGGTCTGCGGCAGCACGGACACCGGCTGAAGCACCGTCATCCCGTAGTCGGCCAGGAACAGCTCGACGGAGTCCGCCGCGTACTGATCGGTCAGTACACGACGGACCGCGTCCAGCAGTTGATGGGGCGCCGCCGTGCGCAGGGCGCGCTCGGCGGCGATGAATCTGTTCACGGTCGTGGTCACGACGGTCGAAACACCAGTCCTTGGTCAGTGGTCGATGAGTTGGGGGGGGACGAGCCCCGGCACGGCGGGCCCGTGACACGCGCCACTCGGACACGCGCCACTCGGGCACGGCCGTGGGCACGGGCACGAGCCTCGGCGCGACCGCGGGTACGGCTCGTCCGGCATTGCCGCGGAGACGGGCGCGGGCCTGGGCACGGCCGTGGGAGCCGGCTCAGGGGCGAGCCCGAACACGCACCCGGCCACGGGGGCGAGTACGGCCACAGGAACGGGCCCGGCCGGGGGAACGGCTCCGGTAGCGGTTCCGGCCACAGGCCCGTTCGCGGCCCGGCGCGCCGGCCTCGGGCGTGCGGCCGACGGCGTGGTGGGCCGCTGGCCCCCGCGTCCGCAAGTCACCCGTGGCTCCCGGCACGCCTAGTACGCTGACGGCCATCCCGGTGCCTGCGAGAGTGTGACTGTGACTTCCCTCCGACCCCGCCCAGAGCCAGCAGAGGTCGCCCGTGTGACCTCCACGGCCGCGGAGTTGCTGGAGGTTCTGTGGGGCAGGGCCTCGACCGCGCCGGCCTCCGCGTCCCAGCTGCGCGTGCTGCTCATCCTCGAGCACCACGAGGGCATCAACCTGCGCACCCTCGCCGACTCCCTCGCCTCCACACCGCCCTCGACCAGCCGGCTCTGCGACCGGCTCCAGGCGGCCGGGTTCGTCGAGCGCGTGGTCGGCCCGGCGGACCGGCGCGAGGTGCGGCTGCACCTCAGCAGCCGGGGCCGCGTCTTCCTGGGCGATCTGCGTGACCGCCGGGAGCACGCGCTGCGCGCGGTGCTCGACCAGATGCCCGCCGCCAAGCGGGTCGCGCTGCTGGAGGGGCTGGAGGCGTTCTGCGACGCGGCGGCGGCCCAGATACACGACGACTCCGACGACTCCCGCTCGTCCGGAACCCGGACGGCCTGAACTGCCCGCCGCGGCACGGGGTCGTTCCTTCCGGTTCTCCCCCGGGGCACGTTCGGCACGGCCAGATTGTTGCCTGCCCACTATAGTTGCCGAACGACAACTGTCCGCTCCATGAGCCACTTGGTCTCTTCCGCCGCCCCACACCGTCCCACCACCCTCCTGCCCGTCCGGTCACAGCACACGTCCGGATACCCCGGCACCGCCCCGACCTGCGTCGACTGTGGTCAACGTCTCGCCGAGGCGTTTACGGCGCATGAGCGGGGAGACACGGGGTAGCGGCGCTGGAGGTGGCCTGTCGGGGGATAGGAGCGGGCCGGAACTACGAGGGAGGGCCCGTGACGGCGACCACGCTCATCGGCACGACGACGGATTCCGCCACCGAGACCGGCGAGGAGCTGCCGCAGATCGCCGAACCGCAGAAGCTCGCCCCGCAGGACGCGCGTGCGCTGACGGGACAGTTCCTCGACCGGCTCGCCGTACTGGAGGAGGGAACCCCCGAATACCAGTACGCGCGCAACACGCTCATTGAGATGAACATGTCGCTGGTGCGGTTCGCGGCCCGCCGGTTCCGCGCGACCGGCCAGTCGATGGAGGACGTCGTCCAGGTCGGCGTCATCGGTCTGATCAAGGCCATCGACCGGTTCGAGGTCTCCCGCGAGGTGCAGTTCACCAGCTTCGCGGTGCCGTACATCATCGGCGAGATCAAGCGGTTCTTCCGCGACACGTCCTGGGCCGTGCACGTGCCGCGCCGCCTGCAGGAGGCCCGTACGGAACTCGCCAAGGCCACCGAGGAGCTGGCGTCCCGCCTGGGGCGCGCCCCGAAGGTCTCCGAACTGGCGGCGCTGATGAGCCTGTCGGAGGAGGAGGTCGTAGAGGCCCAGATCGCGGCCAACGGCTACCTGTCCTCCTCCCTCGACGCCGCGATCACCAACGACTCGGACGAGGGCGACGCGACACTCTCGGCGTTCATCGGCGAGGAGGACCCGGCCCTCGAACTCGTCGAGGACTTCCACTCCCTGGCCCCGCTCGTCGCCGAACTCGACGAGCGCCAGCGCCTTATCCTCCACCTGCGCTTCGTGGAGGAGCTCACCCAGGCCGAGATCGGCGCCCGCCTCGGCATCTCCCAGATGCATGTCTCCCGGCTGATCTCCCGCACGGTGGCCCGCCTGCGGTCGGGCATGCTGGCGACGGGCTGACGCCGCCCCGCAACTGATCGAGCCCCGGTCCGGAGTGACTCCGGACCGGGGCTCTTCTGTAGGCCCTGTGGGACTCGAACCCACAACCAATGGATTAAAAGTCCACTGCTCTGCCAATTGAGCTAAGGGCCCAGGCGATGTTGCCCCCACGAGCATAGCCGGACGACGCCGAGTCTCCGATCGGGTATCCGGGTCCCGGCCGTGCCGGAGGGACGAACAGGGCCGGAACGGCGGAGCGCCGCGGCCCGTCCGGGGGCCACGGCGCTCGTCACGCGTGTGCGTCAGCCGTTGCGCTTCCAGCGCGGCTTGTCCTCGCGGCGGCCGAAGGAACCGCCGGCACGGTGGTCGTCACGCCGGCCGTTCGGTCGGTCGTGGCCGCCGGAGCGGAAGCCCGGACGGTCGTCCCTGCGGTCGCGGTTGAAGGGACGGTCGCTGCCACGGTGCCCACCGCGCTCGTCGCGGCGGAAGCCGCCACGGTCACGGTCGCGGTTGAACCCGGCGCGGTCGTCACGACGCTCGAACGAACGGCCACCGCGGTCGTCACGGGACTCGAAGGACCGGCCACCGCGGTCATCCCGACGCTCGAAGGGACGACCACCACGGTCGTCACGGCGGAAGCCGCCGCGCTCGCCCCGGTCACCGCCACGCTCGCCCCGGTCGTCACGGCGGAAGCCGCGGTCACGGTCGAACGAACGGGCACCGCGGTCACGGTCCCGGTCGCGGTCCCGGTTGAAGCCACCGCGGTCGTCACGACGCTCGAAGGACCGGCCACCGCGGTCATCCCGACGCTCGAACGAACGACCGCCCCGGTCACGGTCGAAGGACCGGTCCCGGTCGGCGTACCGGTCGCGCCCGGCCCCGCCGCGCTCCTCGCGCCGCTCCCGGCGCTCGTACGGCGCGGAGGTCTCGGCGCGGTCCTCGCGCTCGACGTCCTTCGCGGTCGGCTGCTCCGGCACCGTCACCTCGACGGCGGCCGGAACGTCCCCGGACCCGGACTCCGCGGCCACCACGGCCGCGGGCTCCTCGCCCCGCTCACGGGCGATGCGCGCGAGCAACCGGTCGGCCTCCTCGCGCAGCTCGTTCGCACGCCGCTGCGCGCGCTCCAGCTCCTTGGTGAGCTGGGCGACCTCACGCTCGGCCTGCTGCGCCGCGTTGCCCACGGACTCGGCCTGGACCTCGGTCATCGACCGGGCCCCGGTGATCTCGGCGACCTCCGGGTCGAAGGCGCCGGCGCCCTGGATGATGTGACGCGAGGCGTCGACGCCCGCGTCCTCCATCAGCCGGAAGATCTGACGCCGCTGGTGCGGCAGCGAGAGGGAGACGACCGTTCCGGTGCGCCCGGCACGCGCCGTACGGCCGGCCCGGTGCAGGTAGTCCTTGTGGTCGCCGGCCGGGTCCACGTTCAGCACGAGGTCGATGCCGTCGACGTGGATGCCGCGGGCGGCGACGTCGGTCGCGACGAGCGCGTTGACGTAGCCCTTCTTGAAGTCCTCGAGCACGCGGGTACGCGCGCCCTGCGTCATACCGCCGTGCAGCGCGTCGGCCTTCACACCGGAGTCGCAGAGCTGCTCGGCGATACGGTCGGCGCCCAACTGGGTGCGGACGAAGATGATCGTGCGGCCCTTGCGGGAGGCGATCGCGGCGGTGACCGGCGCCTTGTCCTTGGGCTTCACGATGAGGATGTGGTGCGACATGGTCGTGACGTTGCCCTGGGCGCTGTCGACCTCGTGCGTGACCGGGTCGGTCAGGTAGCGCTTGACCAGCGTGGAGATCTCGTTCTCCATCGTCGCCGAGAAGAGCATGCGCTGGCCGCCCGCCGGAACCTGGTCGAGCAGCTCGGTGACCTCGGGCAGGAAGCCCAGGTCGGACATCTGGTCGGCCTCGTCGAGAACGGCGATCTGCACGTTCTCCAGCGAGCAGGCGCCGCGGTTGATGATGTCGCGCAGCCGGCCCGGGGTGGCGACCAGGACGTCGACGCCCCTCTCCAGGGCGTAGATCTGGTTGCCCATCGACGTACCGCCGCAGACGACCTTCATCTTCAGGCCGAGGACGTCGCCGTAGGGCTGCAGCGCGTCGGCGACCTGCATGGCGAGCTCGCGCGTGGGCGTCAGGATGACCGCACGCGGCTTGTGCTTCTCGGTCCGGCCGCCGGCCAGCGTGGCCAGGGCGGGCAGACCGAACGAGAGGGTCTTGCCGGAGCCGGTGCGGCCACGGCCGAGGATGTCCTTGCCTGCCAGGGCGTCCGGGATGGTCGCGGCCTGGATCGGGAAGGGGGTGGTCACACCGTTCTGCGCGAGCTTGCGCACGACGCCCTCGGGCAGACCGAGGTCCGCGAAGGTGGTCTGGGGGGCGTCTTCGACTGCCTCGTTCTCGGGCACGACGACGTGATCAGTACTGGCGATGGACATGCGAATGCGAAACCTTCCGGAGTCTCAAGTCGGCACGCGCCCGTCAACTCCGTGATTCGCGATTCGCAATACGACCGCCTCAATGCGGTCCACCACGGCAAGGGAGAGTACGCGCCACACGGCGCGCTCTGCGGTGGCGCCGGGCAAGATGGGATCAAACGATCTGCCACCATACGCAGTCCGGGCTCCGTAAGGCAAACCGGACTGAGCGGGAGACAGAGGGAACGCGCCCCGACGGCAGGCCGCCGGAAGCACTTCCCTTCAGCCCCAACCAGCCGCCGTCCGGAAATGTTCCCGGCTTTCGTGCTCGCTGCGACGGACGGAGCCGACCGGCGGCCCCAGGCCACCGTGATCTCCCGATCGGTCCCGCCCGGCACGGCTATGCCGGCGCCCCTGCCTCGGGCGCAGGCTCCCGCTGCGCCAGCTGCGGCCCCGGCGGCTCATGCGCCGACGACGACGGCTCCGGTGTGGGCTCCGGGGACGTCGTCGGCTCGGGCGGCGTCGGTGTGGGCTCGGGCTCGGCCGTCCGGGTGGGCTCGGGCGGAGCCGGCGGCTTCGGCGTGGGCCGCGGAGGCCTCCCCGGCTTGTCCCGCCCCGGCGCGGACGCGCTCGCGTCGGCGGTCGGCGACGGCGCGGGCGCCACCGACTCCCCCGGCCCGCCGCCCTTGCCCTTGTCGCCCTTCTCGCCCTTGCCGCGCCCCCGCTTGCCGTCGGCCGACGCCGCGCCGATCCCGGAGCCGCCGCCCGAGACCGCAGAGGCGCCGTCGGGCCCTTGGCCGGCCCGCTGCCCGGCGGAGTGCGACGGCTTGACGCTCCCGCCCGCGTCGTCGTCGCCGACACTCATACAGCCGGCGGCAGCGGCGACGGCCACGACCGTGGCGGCCAGGCGGACGGGTACGTACAAGGGGCGCACGGGGCCACCTCCGGGAAGGGTGAGGGAGTCAACACCTCAACTCCCGCCGCCCACAAGAGGACACGCGCCCCGCAGTCACAACCCGCTCAGCCGTAGCCCAGGGCGTGAAGGCGCTCGTCGTCGATGCCGAAGTGGTGCGCGATCTCGTGCACCACCGTGATCTCCGTCTCGGCGACGACGTCCTCGCGTGACTCGCACATCCGCAGCGTCGGGTTCCGGTAGATGGTGATGCGGTCCGGCAGCACACCGGCGTACCACTCGCCCCGGTCGGTCAGCGGCGTCCCCTCGTACAGCCCGAGCAGCTCGGGATCGTCGGCCGGCGGTTCGTCCTCGACGAACACCGCGACGTTGTCCATCAGTCGCGTCAACTCCGGCGGGATCCGGTCGAGCGCCTCGGCGACCAGCTCCTCGAACTCCTCGCGCGTCATCTCCAGCACAGGCCCATTGTCGGCCACGACCCCGCCGTACGAGAGCCATCCGGCGCCGCATATCCGGCCTCGGACTTGGGCATACGGGACCAATGGCCCGCGTCCCCGCCGCAATCCGGAGTGTCCTGAACCCGATCCGCAGGGCCCCACGCGCCCTGGCCCGTCACTACCGCTCCCGCCAGGCACCCACCACGATCGCGCTCGTACCGCAGCCGCACCCCTGGACCCGAGCGCTGGGACTCGTGACCGTCGTCCTCGTCGGCGCGTGGCTCGGCCTGCTGGTCGTGGGCAACGTACCGGTCCCGGTCGGCCCCATGAACACCACGATGACCCTGCGCCCCTCCTTCACCGGCGGCACGAAGATCAACATCTCGCCCCTGGGCGCCCTGCAGCTGGACAGCCACATCGCCCCGGTCCGCCTGGACGTGAACGTCGACCAGCTCGACCCGGACCGCTCCCGGGCCCTGGTCGACCATCCCGAGCGTCTCTCCGGCCTCCAGGACGAGGTCACCGAGGACGTCGGCCGCGGCACCCTCGACCTGGCCGTGCGCTCCGGCGTCGCCGTCGTCGCCGGCGCCACCGCCCTCGGCCTCGCCGTCTACCGCCGCCCCCGCCGCGCCCTGGCCGCCGGGGGCCTCGCCCTCACCCTGCTCGCCGCCTCGGGCGGCACGGCGTACGCCACCTGGCGCCCCGACTCCGTCCTGGAACCCAAGTTCTCCGGCCTGCTCACGTCGGCCCCGTCCCTGGTCGGCAACGCCCGCAGCATCGTCACGGAATTCGACATCTACCAGAAGGAGTTGGCACGCCTGGTCACCAACGTGACCAGGCTCTACGACGCCACCTCGACGCTCCCCGCCTACGCGCCCGACCCGTCCACGATCCGGGTCCTGCACGTCTCCGACATCCACCTCAACCCGGCGAGCTGGAAGATCATCGCCTCGCTGGTGAAGCAGTACAAGGTGGACGTGATCGTCGACTCGGGCGACACGATGGACCACGGCACGGCCGCCGAGAACGGCTTCCTGGACCCAGTCGAAAACCTCGGGGCGCCCTACGTCTGGGTCCGCGGCAACCACGACTCGATGATCACCCAGCGCTATATGGAGGGCCTGAAGAACGTCCACGTCCTGGACGGCGGCCGGGCGAAGACGATCAAGGGCCTGCGCTTCGCCGGCATCGGTGACCCGCAGTTCACCCCGGACCGCTCGCGGCAGCCCGGCGCCGAGCAGTCCCAGGAACTGGCCGGTGCCCGCCTGGCCACGGCCCTGCGCGACCAGCGCGCGTCCGGCACCCCGGTGGACATCGCCATCGCCCACGAGCCCTCAGCGGCCCGCGAGGTCGACGGCGAGGTCCCCCTGGTCCTGGCCGGCCACCTCCACCACGACGAGATGGAGGTCCTGAAGTTCGGCACCCGGCTCCGCATCGAGGGCTCCACCGGCGGCAGCGGCCTGCGCGCCATCGAGGGCAAGCACCCGGATCCCATCGAGGCGTCGATCCTCTACTTCGACCGGGACACCCGCCATCTCCAGGCCTGGGACGAGATCGAACTGGGCGGCCTCGGCCTCACGACCGCCGAGGTCAGCCGCCACCTCCCGAAGGAGAACCAGCCCGGCGCCGACCCGTCCCCGAGCACCCCGTCGGAGGACTCCCCCTCCGCCTCCCCCTAAACCGTTTTGGCGATACCTCCCGCCATCCCATATGCTTCTCACGTCCCCGACGCGCTGAGAAGCGCCCAGGCGGGCCGATAGCCCTCATCGTCTAGCGGCCTAGGACGCCGCCCTTTCAAGGCGGTAGCACGGGTTCGAATCCCGTTGGGGGCACGCACCACCCTGTGCGACACTGTCGTACGACAAGCTTGGTCCTGTGGAGCAGTTTGGAGTGCTCGCCACCCTGTCAAGGTGGAGGCCGCGGGTTCAAATCCCGTCAGGACCGCTGAGGTTTCACGTGAAACCTCGTGGCTGGGTAGCTCAGTTGGTACGAGCGTCCGCCTGAAAAGCGGAAGGTCGCCGGTTCGACCCCGGCCCCAGCCACAACCGCCCTCACCAGGGCTTGAGCCCCTCTCCACCGATGCTGGAGAGGGGCTCACTCGTGTCGCTTACGCCAGCCGGTACGCCAACGGCTCGCGCATCCGGTATCCCAGGAGGTACCTACGGCATGACGAACCCGTCTCCGACGCGCGGCCCCCTCTTCGCCTTCGCCGAAGACCTGACGAGCGAAGACGTCACAGCCCTGGAAACCTTCCTCAACACCCACCTGGGACGGATGTATGACGAGGTCGGCCCGACCGGTGAGATCTTTTTTGCGATGCGGTCCCTGCTCATCCTGGTCTCCGACTCCGCCGGCCTCCTGCACTCTCTGCTGAGGGTGAAGCAGCCCGATGCATGGCAGCGCGCAGCGATCGTGCGCGAATGGCAACGCCTGCGGGGCACGGCCGCGGATTTCAACCACTGCGACGGATACGATCACGACCGCTGGTGGGACCAGGTGCGGCACTACAACGCAGCAGACGAAGCGGCCGAACAGGATCGAATCCGCCGGATCGCCGCCAGCGCTGAGTCGAACGACGCCATTGATCAGAACGGCGTCGCAGCTCGGGGTGCCTGAGTTCACCTCTCCGGTCGGCCCTGGATCCATCGCGGCGCAACCAAAGCCCGTGGGCGCCGCAGGCGACCAGGGGGGGTCGGCTGTTCCGTCCTCCGGAGGGCCGGACGGGCGCGTGACCCGGCCAAACCGCCGGGGGCAAAAGCGTTAGCCATGAAAATCCGCGGGATGAGATCCTGGACCCCGTATGTCTACGCAATCCGCCCCCGCCCTCGGCGACCTCGCCCCCCGCCTGACCGAGCTCTCCCTGCGCGACGCGCACCGGCTCGGGCGCAGGCTCGAAGGCGCGCGCAAGATCCGTAAGCCGGAGGCCCGGGACGCTGTCCTCGCCGAGCTCGAGGCGGAGGTCGCCAAGGGCGAGGAGCGTATGGCCACCCGGCGCGCCCGCGTGCCCGAGGTCACATATCCCGAGCAGCTGCCGGTCAGCCAGAAGAAGGACGACATCGCGGCCGCGATCCGCGACCACCAGGTCGTGATCGTCGCCGGCGAGACCGGCTCCGGCAAGACGACGCAGATCCCCAAGATCTGCATGGAGCTCGGCCGTGGCGTACGCGGCATGATCGGACACACGCAGCCGAGAAGGATCGCCGCCCGCACCGTCGCCGAGCGCGTCGCGGAGGAGCTGAACACCCCCCTCGGCGAGGCCGTCGGCTGGAAGGTCCGCTTCACCGACCAGGTCGATCCGGACGCCACCTTCGTCAAGCTCATGACGGACGGCATCCTGCTCGCCGAGATCCAGACCGACCGCGAACTGCGCGCCTACGACACGATCATCATCGACGAGGCCCATGAGCGGTCCCTCAACATCGACTTCCTGCTGGGCTACCTCGCCCAGCTGCTGCCGAAGCGCCCCGACCTCAAGGTCGTCATCACCTCGGCCACCATCGACCCCGAGCGCTTCTCACGGCACTTCGGCGACGCCCCGATCATCGAGGTCAGCGGCCGTACGTACCCCGTGGAGGTGCGCTACCGCCCGCTCCTGGAGGAGGACGGCGACGACGCCGACCGCGACCAGATCACCGCGATCATCGACGCGGTGGAGGAGCTGCAGAAGGAGGGCCGGGGCGACATCCTGGTCTTCCTCTCCGGCGAGCGGGAGATCCGGGACACGGCCGACGCCCTCACCAGGAAGAACTACCGCTTCACGGAGATCCTGCCGCTCTACGCCCGGCTCTCCCACGCCGAGCAGCACCGCGTCTTCCAGCCGCACACCGGCCGCAGGATCGTTCTGGCCACCAACGTCGCCGAGACCTCTCTGACGGTCCCGGGCATCAAGTACGTCATCGATCCCGGCTTCGCGAGGATCTCCCGCTACAGCCACCGCACCAAGGTCCAGCGCCTGCCCATCGAGCCGGTCTCCCAGGCCAGCGCCAACCAGCGCAAGGGCCGCTGCGGCCGTACTTCGGACGGCATCTGCATCCGCCTGTACAGCGAGGACGACTTCAACGCCCGCCCGGAGTTCACGGACGCGGAGATCCTCCGCACCAACCTCGCCTCCGTCATCCTGCAGATGACCGCGGCCGGCCTCGGCGACATCGAGAAGTTCCCCTTCATCGACCCGCCGGACCACCGCAACATCCGCGACGGCGTCCAGCTCCTCCAGGAGCTCGGCGCCCTCGACCCGGCGCAGAAGGACCCCCGCAAGCGGCTCACCGAGACCGGCCGCAAGCTCGCCCAGCTGCCCGTCGACCCCCGGCTGGCCCGGATGGTCCTGGAGGCGGACAAGAACGGCTGCGTGCGCGAGGTCATGGTCATAGCCGCCGCGCTGTCCATCCAGGACCCGCGCGAGCGCCCCGCCGACAAGCAGACCCAGGCCGACCAGCAGCACGCCCGCTTCAAGGACGAGACCAGCGACTTCCTGGCCTATCTCAACCTCTGGCGCTACATCCGCGAGCAGCAGAAGGAGCGGGGCTCGTCCTCCTTCCGCCGGATGTGCAAGCAGGAGTACCTCAACTTCCTTCGCATCCGCGAATGGCAGGACATCTACACCCAGTTGCGCACGGTCGCCAAGCAGATGGGCATTCACCTCAACGAGGACGACGCCCCGGCCGACCGCATCCACGTCTCCCTCCTCGCCGGCCTGCTGTCCCACATCGGCATGAAGGACGTGAAGGAGGGCGCGAAGAACGAGTACCTGGGCGCCAGGAACGCCAAGTTCGCGGTCTTCCCGGGCTCGGCCCTCTTCAAGAAGCCCCCGCGCTTCGTGATGTCCGCCGAACTCGTCGAGACGTCTCGCCTCTGGGCCCGCGTCAACGCCAGGATCGAGCCCGAGTGGGTCGAACCCCTCGCCGGCCACCTCCTCAAGCGCACGTACAGCGAACCGCACTGGGAGAAGGACCAGGCGGCCGTGATGGCGTACGAGAAGGTCACGCTCTACGGCGTGCCGATCGTGGCGCAGCGGAAGGTCAACTACGGGCGCATCGACCCGGAGATCAGCCGCGAACTGTTCATCCGGAACGCGCTGGTCGAGGGCGACTGGCGCACCCACCACAAGTTCTTCTCGGACAACCGCCGACTCCTGACCGAAGTCGAGGAGCTGGAGCACCGGGCCCGGCGCCGGGACATCCTGGTCGACGACGAGACGCTGTTCGACTTCTACGACCAGCGGATCCCCGAACACGTCGTCTCGGGCGCGCACTTCGACTCCTGGTGGAAGCGCAAGCGCCACGAGCAGCCCGACTTCCTCGACTTCGAGCGCGAGATGCTCATCAACGAGAAGGCGGGCGAGGTCAGCAAGGCCGACTACCCGGACTCCTGGCGCCAGGGGAACCTGAAGTTCCGTGTGACGTACCAGTTCGAGCCGGGCGCGGACGCCGACGGCGTGACCGTCCACATCCCGTTGCAGGTCCTCAACCAGGTCACGGACGAGGGCTTCGACTGGCAGATCCCGGGCCTCAGGGAAGAGGTCGTCACCGAGCTGATCCGCTCCCTGCCCAAGCCGATCCGCCGGAACTACGTCCCCGCGCCGAACTACGCGAAGGCGTTCCTGGACAGGGCGGTCCCGATGCAGGAGCCCCTCACGACGACCATGGCCCGCGAGCTGAGGCTCATGGTCGGCGTGCCGTTCGAGGCGGACGACTTCGACTGGTCCAGGGTCCCCGACCATCTGAAGGTCACGTTCCGGATCGTCGACGAGCGGCGCCGCAAGCTGGCCGAGGACAAGGACCTGGAGGCTCTGAAGCTCCAGCTGAAGCCCAAGGCCCGCAAGGCCCTGTCGCAGGCGGCAGCGGCCACGGCCGAACGCCAGGGTGGCGAGTCCCTGGAGCGCAGGGGCCTCACCGACTGGACGATCGGCACGCTCACGCGCGTTTTCGAGACGCGCCGGGCCGGTCAGCCGGTGAAGGCGTACCCGGCGCTGGTCGACGACGGTGACACGGTCTCCGTACGCCTCTTCGACACCGAGGCCGAGCAGGCCGAGGCGATGTGGCAGGGCACGCGCCGCCTGATCCTGCGCAACATCCCGGTCAACCCGGCGAAGTTCGCCTCTCAGAAACTGACCAACGCGCAGAAGCTGGCGCTGTCCGCCAATCCGCACGGCTCGATCCAGGGCCTGTTCGACGACTGCGCGACGGCGGCCGCCGACCAACTGATCGCGGACTTCGGCGGGCCGGCGTGGGACGAGGAGTCGTACCGGAAGCTGTACGACAAGGTGCGCGCCGAGATCGTCGACACGACCGTCCGTACGGTGGCCCAGGTGCAGCAGGTCCT
The DNA here is from genome assembly GCF_053592115.1 of Streptomyces sp. NPDC002788. Lineage (NCBI taxonomy): Bacteria > Bacillati > Actinomycetota > Actinomycetes > Kitasatosporales > Streptomycetaceae > Streptomyces > Streptomyces sp. NPDC002788. Next base: position 39,958 of record NZ_JBSFVB010000003.1, read on the forward strand.
GGCCGCCTGGCAGTCCTGTGAGCGCCGCCTGAAGGCCGTCCGCAGCCCCGCGCTGCTGCCGAACCTCCAGGACGTGCGCAAGCAGCTGGACGGCCTCGTGAAGCCCGGCTTCGTGACGGGGGCGGGGCTGCGTCGGATGCCGGACCTGATGCGCTACCTGGTGGCCGCCGACCGGCGTCTCCAGCAGATGCCGACGAACGTCCAGCGGGACACGACGCGGATGCAGAAGGTCCACGAGATGCAGGACGAGTACGCCTGGCTCCTGGAGCAGATGCCGCAGGGCCGGCCGGTCCCGTCGGCGGTCCTGGACATCCGCTGGATGATCGAGGAGCTCCGGGTCAGCTACTTCGCCCACGCGCTGGGCACGGCGTACCCCGTCTCCGACAAGCGGATCGTGAAGGCGATCGACGCGGCAGCGCCGTAACGGCGCGTGCACCCAGGGTGAGTTCGACCAGGGGCCCCGCCCTCCTGTAGAGTCTCTTCTCGCAGCGCAACGCACGGATCGCACTGCGAAACCTGGTCCTGTGGAGCAGTTTGGAGTGCTCGCCACCCTGTCAAGGTGGAGGCCGCGGGTTCAAATCCCGTCAGGACCGCAGCAAAGAACCCGGATCTTCGGATCCGGGTTCTTTTTGTTTGCCCGGCACTGGGCGCCGGTCAGCCACCGCATGCCCGTTCAGCACGGTGCAAACCTTCCATGTCCCCTCACGCCGTCTTGACGCCCTCTCACCCTGTCGGTACTCCAGAACCAGGGCCCTTCCCCGCACGGCCCCCGGAGGTGGCGTATGGCGGCATCGGCCAGGCACGAGACGCGGGCGCTGCTCCGCGCGCACCTGGCGGCCGCGTCGTCGTACCGGCATCTCACCCGGCACTGCCCGATATGCCATCGCCTGCTGCGGCTGGCGATGGAGTCCGCCCCGCAGGCCGCCACCCGGGCCTCGGCATCCGCCCAGGAGGACGAGAGCCCGGCGCCCGCCTGATCCGCCGCCGGCCTCAACACCCTTTCTGGCGTGGGGTGCTGGAGCCACGGCGTTCCACTACCGCACCTGCGCCAGAGCCAACAAGCCGCTCAGTATGTGACGGGTGTCACCGCATGAGTTTTGGAAAGTGCGGTACTTACACCCGGCCTACAACAGGTCAATTTAATATGTGCAATTGCACCCCACCGGGACCCGACCGGAGGGCCCGCACACAGGGGATCCGACACCCGCGCACGGACTCCGGCGAGGCCGCTCACAGGCAGGCCGGCGGACCGGCATCGGCGCACAAAAAAGATCGCGCTGGACCCGGCGGAGTCCAGCGCGATCGACGACGCACCCTGTTATATGCCTGGAAAGCTCTGACTGGCTTGGGCGTGGGGGCTGTTGGGGCAGCACCCCGCGTCGCTTGGAGCTGCGGTTCCGGACGTCACGGCCTGTTGGGGGACGGACCGATTCGACCGGTATTCAGTTGTTCAGGCCTCGCTGCGCTGCTGCGGAATGCCCGCGAGCAGAGCGCGGACCTCGGCCTCGCGGTAACGACGATGCCCGCCGAGCGTGCGGATCGACGTGAGCTTGCCGGCCTTCGCCCACCGCGTGACCGTCTTGGGGTCGACGCGGAACATCGTGGCGACCTCAGCCGGGGTCAGCAGCGGCTCGGCATCAGGGGTGCGAGCGGTCATGAGCGGCCTCCTCGGGAGAACCGAACCTTCTCGGTTCTTTCCTCTAAATTCTGCACCTTGACCCGCGTTGCCCGAAATGGCGGACGCGAGTCGAGTCGGTTATAGGACGAACGGCTTGTCCTCGGCACTACAACTACACCATCTGTCCAGCCGCGTCGGCCAAACCGATGGAATTGCCCCTCCAGGTGTTCATCAGCGACGGAAGCCGATGGACCATGCCATAGCGGACAGTCACACCGCTGTGACGATCAGTCACAGGATGATCAGGAAGTCAGCAGACCCCCCAAAGCGTGCAATGCTGAGATTCCGCCCACACTGGAGCACTACGGGCGGAAGGAGTCCTCCCCGGACTCCTTGTCCTATTTTGGCATGAGGGGGGGCAAGGGGCGCAAGGGCCACGTACGTGCAGTCCGTCACGCTTGGCCCACTTGAGTGGTCTGCCCGGATCGGGCCCTACGTCCCTCGTTGACGAACCCTCAGAAAACGCACAGCCCGATTCAGGACTCGGTGCGAGGACGAAACCCCAAATCGGGCGGTTCGTCAAACGTCAGTTCGTGATCGACCGCGAGCGGTCCGTACGGACGACAAGGCCAGGGGTCAGTTCGCCGACCGCAGATCCCGTACGGAGCGCCACCGCTCCACGAGCCGGGCGTACGCCTCCCCCGCGGCTGTCCCGTCGCCCCGGCGCAGCGCGGCGATGCCCTCGGCCACGTCCGCCGCCGAATGGTCGTCCTCCAGCGCCCCGGTCGGCAGGGCGTGCACCAGGCCTCCGTAGTCCAGTTCCACGAGCGAACGCGGGTGGAACTCCTCCAGCCAGCGCCCGACGTCCACCAGGCCGTCGATCAGCGGCCCCTCGTCCATGGCCTCCCGCAGGGCCCGCAGGCCCCGGGCCACGCGCCGGCGGGCCTGGACCATGGGCGTGCGGTAGCGCAGCACGGGCGGGCTGTCGGCCGAGGTGCCCTTGCCGTACTCGCGCTCCTCGTCGGAGACCAGGACGAACCAGTTGATCGGCACCTGCCAGGTGGCCGTACGGATCCACGGCCGGGCGTCCGGGTTGTCCACCAGCCAGCGCTCGTAGTCCTGCGCCGCCTGGCCCCGCAGGAAGGGCGGCAGGACCGCGTCCAGGACGGGCGGCGGAAGCTCCTCCGAGAGCTCGTCCAGGGCCTGCCAGCCGCGCAGCCGGGTGCGCCAGGGGCAGACGCAGACGACGCCGTCGACATCGAGCACGAAGGCGTCCTCGCTCTCGTGCACCGGCACCGGGACGGGCGGGGTGGGCGCCAAGTCGGCCAGGGCACGGCGGAGTTCGTCCTGGTACGAGGGGCGGTCCGTACGGCGGGCGTAGCGGGCCCAGTGGCTGCGCTCCGGCTCGGGGAAGGCGGCCAGCGGTTCGTACACGCGCAAGTAGGTCGCGTAGGGGACGATCACCGAGGTCACCTTGGGCACGCCTGCTCCCTCCCCCGCGCACCGCCGCGAAAACCTTCGGAACCGCTCACGATCGCGCGGAAAATCTATGCAAATCGTCGCACGGGTGTACTCCGGTCGGAGGTCATCCTGCGCTCTGTGCGGCCGACGGGGCCACCAGGCTCTAATCTCGTGCTCAACAGTCCCCGCCACCCGCACGGGGAGCTGGTCACCACCCGCCGCAACTTACTCAGGAGTCACCACAGTGACCGACGTAACCGGCGCACCTGCTGATGTACTGCACACCCTGTTCCACTCGGACCAGGGCGGTCATGAGCAAGTCGTGCTCTGCCAGGACCGCGCGAGCGGCCTCAAGGCCGTCATCGCCATCCACTCCACCGCCCTCGGACCCGCGCTCGGCGGTACGCGCTTCTACCCCTACGCGAACGAGGCCGAGGCCGTCGCCGACGCGCTGAACCTCGCCCGCGGGATGTCGTACAAGAACGCCATGGCCGGTCTCGACCACGGCGGCGGCAAGGCCGTGATCATCGGCGACCCGGAGAAGATCAAGACCGAGGAGCTGCTCCTCGCCTACGGCCGCTTCGTCGCCTCGCTGGGCGGCCGCTACGTCACCGCCTGCGACGTCGGGACGTACGTCGCCGACATGGACGTCGTGGCCCGCGAGTGCCGCTGGACGACCGGCCGCTCCCCCGAGAGCGGCGGCGCCGGGGACTCCTCCGTGCTCACCGCCTACGGCGTCTACCAGGGAATGCGGGCCTCCGCGCAGCACCTGTGGGGCGACCCCTCGCTGCGCGGGAAGCGGGTCGGCATCGCCGGCGTCGGCAAGGTCGGCCACCACCTGGTGGACCACCTGCGGGCGGAGGGCGCCGAGGTCGTCGTCACCGACGTGCGCGAGGAGGCCGTGGGGCGGATCCTCGCGGCCCACCCGACGGGCGTGACGGCCGTGGCCGACACCGCCACCCTGATCCGCGTCGAGGGCCTCGACGTCTACGCCCCTTGCGCGCTCGGCGGGGCCCTGAACGACGACACGGTGCCGGCGCTCACCGCCAAGGTGGTCTGCGGCGCCGCCAACAACCAGCTCGCCCACCCGGGCGTGGAGAAGGACCTCGCCGACCGCGGGATCCTCTACGCGCCGGACTACGTGGTGAACGCCGGCGGGGTCATCCAGGTCGCCGACGAGCTGCGCGGCTTCGACTTCGACCGGTGCAAGGCGAAGGCCTCGAAGATCTTCGACACCACGCTGGCCATATTCGCACGTGCGAAGGAGGACGGTATTCCGCCGGCCGCGGCGGCCGACCGGATCGCCGAGCACCGGATGCACGACGCGGCCGCGGCCCGCCGGGCGGGCTGAACGGGGCCGATCACAAGACCTCGTACGTTTGACCGGTACCCGTCGGCCGGCAGTTAGAGAGAACTCTCACTTCTCCCGGCGGGTCGACCGCCGATAAGTGGTTAAAATCGCGGTTGACCAGCGAGGACAGGGCGCCTCGAAGGCCCTGGGCGCGGGCACGTCATGCGGGCGACGTACCGTATGGGCGCGGGCTCAGGTACCGTGGGAGCCCTACGGACCGGTCTCTCCGCGGAGAGACCGTGCCGGACCATGAACGCGTGTCAAGACTCTGGGGCCGTCGAGCCCCGTCGTTGAGGGGGTCGAGCCATGGGGCGCGGCCGGGCCAAGGCCAAGCAGACGAAGGTCGCCCGCCAGCTGAAGTACAACAGCGGTGGGACTGACCTCTCACGCCTGGCCGAGGAGCTGGGTGCATCGCCTTCGAATCCGCAGCCGCCTAACGGCGAGCCGTTCGAGGACGATGATCAGGACGAGGACCTGTACGCACGGTACGCCGACCTCTACGGAGACGACGACGACGAGGACGACCAGTCCTCGCAGCATCGTCGCGGCGCTTGACCTTGCACTGAGCACTCACCCGGTCGGTGACTTCGGTCACCGACCGGGTTCTGTGCTGCGCGCAAGGTGACGACTCCCGTGCCTCAGCTCGCGTAGTCACCGATCAGGGCGGCACCGGTGGTGTGCTCGCCCCGGTCCGTGATCTCGCCTGCCACCCAGGCGTCCACGCCACGGTCGGCGAGGGTCGCCAGGGCCACCTCCGCGGACTCCTGAGGCACGATCGCGATCATGCCCACGCCCATGTTCAGGGTCTTCTCCAGCTCCAGGCGCTCGACACTGCCCGTGCGGCCGACGAGGTCGAAGATCGGGGCCGGGACCCAGGTGGAGCGGTCGACGATCGCGTGCAGGTCGTCGGGAACGACCCGGGCGAGGTTGGCCGCGAGTCCGCCGCCGGTGACATGGCTGAAGGCGTGCACCTCGGTGGTGCGCATCAGGGCCAGGCAGTCCAGCGAGTAGATCTTCGTCGGCTCCAGCAGTTCCTCGCCGAGGGTGCGGCCGAGCTCCTCGATGTGCGCGTCCAGCGCCAGACCGGCCTGGTCGAGCAGGACGTGCCGGACGAGCGAGTACCCGTTGGAGTGAAGACCGGAGGACGCCATGGCGATCACCGCGTCACCCGTACGGATACGATCCGCGCCGAGCAGCCGGTCGGCCTCCACGACGCCCGTACCGGCTCCGGCGACATCGAAGTCGTCCTCGCCCAGCAGGCCCGGGTGCTCGGCCGTCTCACCGCCGACCAGGGCGCAGCCGGCCAGCACACAGCCCTCGGCGATGCCCTTGACGATCGCGGCGACCCGCTCGGGATGGACCTTGCCGACACAGATGTAGTCGGTCATGAACAGCGGCTCGGCGCCGCAGACCACGATGTCGTCCATGACCATGGCGACGAGGTCGTGCCCGATCGTGTCGTAGATCCCGAGCCGGCGGGCGATGTCGACCTTGGTGCCGACGCCGTCCGTGGCGGAGGCGAGCAGGGGGCGCTCGTAGTTCTTCAGGGCGGAGGCGTCGAAGAGGCCGGCGAAGCCGCCGAGGCCGCCGAGGACCTCGGGGCGCTGGGCCTTCTTCACCCACTCCTTCATCAGCTCGACGGCGCGGTCGCCGGCTTCGATGTCGACGCCCGCGGCTGCGTAGCTGGCGCCGCCCTCGGCAATGGGTTTCTCAGACATGGCTAAGGAAGACCTTCGTGTCGTACGGCGGGTGATACGGGCCGTCTACGGGCGGCGGATCGCGTCGGCGGCGGCCGTGGCGGCCGGGCCGGCGGCCAGCTCCGTCTCCAGCAGCTGCTTGCCGAGCAGCTCGGGGTCCGGGAGCTCCATCGGGTACTCGCCGTCGAAGCAGGCGCGGCACAGGTTCGGCTTGGCGATGGTGGTCGCCTCGATCATGCCGTCGATGGAGATGTAGGCCAGGGAGTCGGCGCCCAGCGAGGTGCCGATCTCCTCGATCGTCATGCCGTTGGCGATGAGCTCGGCGCGGGTGGCGAAGTCGATGCCGAAGAAGCAGGGCCACTTCACGGGCGGCGAGGAGATCCGGATGTGGACCTCGGCGGCGCCCGCCTCGCGGAGCATGCGGACCAGGGCCCGCTGGGTGTTGCCGCGCACGATCGAGTCGTCGACGACGACCAGGCGCTTGCCCTTGATGACTTCCTTCAGCGGGTTCAGCTTCAGGCGGATGCCCAGCTGGCGGATGGTCTGCGAGGGCTGGATGAACGTACGGCCGACGTAGGCGTTCTTCACCAGGCCGGCGCCGAACGGGATGCCGGAGGCCTCCGCGTAGCCGATCGCGGCGGGCGTGCCGGATTCCGGGGTCGCTATCACCAGGTCGGCCTCGACCGGGGCTTCCTTCGCCAGCTTGCGGCCCATCTCCACGCGGGAGAGGTACACGTTCCGGCCGGCGATGTCGGTGTCCGGGCGGGCCAGGTACACGTACTCGAAGACGCAGCCCTTGGGCTTCGCTTCCGCGAACCGGGAGGTGCGCAGGCCGTTCTCGTCGATGGCGACGAACTCGCCCGGCTCGATCTCGCGGACGTAAGCGGCGCCGCAGATGTCGAGGGCGGCGGACTCGGAGGCGACGACCCAGCCGCGCTCCAGCCGGCCGAGGACCAGCGGGCGGATGCCCTGCGGGTCACGGGCCGCGTAGAGGGTGTTCTCGTCCATGAAGACGAGGGAGAAGGCGCCCTTGACCTGCGGGAGGACGCTGTGGGCGGCCTTCTCGATGGTCAGCGGCTTGCCGTCCTCGTCCGTCTGCGCCGCGAGGAGCGCGGTGAGCAGGTCGGTGTCGTTGGTCGCCGCGACGCGCGGGGTGCGGCCGCCCTCCTGCTTGGGCAGGTCGGCGACCATCTCGGCGAGCTGGGCGGTGTTGACGAGGTTGCCGTTGTGGCCGAGTGCGATGGAGCCGTGCCCGGTGGCACGGAACGTCGGCTGGGCGTTCTCCCAGACGGAGGCGCCGGTGGTCGAGTAGCGGGCGTGTCCGACCGCGATGTGACCCTGGAGCGAACCGAGAGAGGTCTCGTCGAAGACCTGGGAGACCAGGCCCATGTCCTTGAAGACGAGGATCTGCGAGCCGTTGCTGACCGCGATTCCCGCGGATTCCTGGCCTCGATGCTGGAGGGCGTAGAGCCCGAAGTACGTGAGCTTGGCGACCTCTTCGCCCGGAGCCCAGACACCGAAGACGCCACAAGCGTCCTGGGGGCCCTTCTCGCCGGGGAGCAGGTCGTGGTTGAGTCGTCCGTCACCACGTGGCACGCCACCGAGTGTAGGCGAGGTCGTCCACTGGTCCGAATTGGGGATATCGGACTTTCCGGTGGATCACCGCTCGGCGACGGCTCGCACAAGGGTGCCGTTTTCGCTGGTCAGCGTAAGAGTTTGGTGATCGACTCCGTACTTCAGCTTCCCGTCGAAAAGTCGCAGCAGGGTCTTCTCGTCGGCCATGAGTGAGTCTTCGCACATCATGCGGGTCGTGGCCGGGGGGCCGAGGGTGATATGGCCGTCGCGGACGGTGGCCTTGGCGTTGACCTTGTTGCAGCCGAGGCTGCCGGAGACGGTGCCCTTCTTCGCGTCGAAGGTGAGGTGGGCGCGGCCGTCGGCCCGCGGGGTCGTGACGGTCCACTTGGTGCCGCTGAGCGGGGCGTCCTCGGCCTTGCTCAGGTGGACGGTGTCCCCCTTGCCGGTGGTGAGGGTGAGGCGGTCGCTCTTCACCCGCGCCTTGAGTTCCTGGTCCGAGAGGGCGCGGGCGAGGGTCTCCTCGAAGGCCATGGGCTTGTTCGCGCAGGCCATCTCGGTGGCCATGGTCTTGCCGAGCCGGACGCGGTCGCCGTCGACGGTGGCCTCGGCGCTGAAGTTGTTGCAGCCGAAGCTGCCCTCGGCCCGGCCGCTGTCGATGGTCACATGGGCGCCGGTGGGGGCCTTGTGGGTCTTGCCGCCGGCGGTGACGCTGTCCACGCTCCACCGCACACCGGTGACCGGCCTCTCGGCACCGACCGAGCCGCTGCCGCTGTCCGCCTTCTCACTGCCACAGGCCGCCATGAGCGGGACGAGCACGGCTGCGGCCGTCAGGGTCATGCGCTGCTTCTGCCTGTCCATGCCACTTCGACGGAGGACCCGGGGGGATCGGTTCCCCTTATGGCGATCGTTTCTTCTTCCGGGGCGGTGACTGGACCAGGAGTGGCAGGTAGGCCGACAGGTCCGCCCGCTCCCCGCTGGCGCTGACCTTGGCGTCCTGGAGCGCCTGCGTCCAGTCCAGCCGCCCGGTCGCCAGCCGGATCCAGGTCAGCGGGTCCGTCTCGACGACGTTGGGCGGGGTGCCCCGGGTGTGCCTCGGCCCCTCCACGCACTGCACCACCGCGTACGGCGGCACCCGTACCTCCGTCGAACCGCCCGGCGCCTTCGCGGCGAGGCCGTCGGCCAGCAGCCGGGTGCAGGCGGCCAGGGCCCGACGGTCGTGGGGGATGTCCAGGCCGGGAACGGCGGCGTTCAGGTCGTCGGTGTGGACGGCGAGTTCGACGGTGCGGGTGACCAGGTGGTCGGCGAGGGTCATGGCGCCCGTCGGCGCGGCGAGGAGGCGGGTGCCGGGGACGTCCGCGAGCTTCCCGGCGAGTCGCTCCTCGGTCCTGGCGTACAGGGTGCCGAGGTCGGGGTCGGCCTCGACGAGCTCCCGGGTGCCGTCGTCGACGTCGGCGGCGCGTGCGGCGGTGGCGAAGAACCAGTCGCTGAGGGTGAGCTCCGGCTTCACCGGCTCCTCGCGGTCGAGGTTGCGGCTGACGGTCTCCACCGCCATGGCCACGTGGGCCGCCAGCTCCCGGACCGTCCAGTCGCCGAGCCGGGTCGGCAGCGCCAGCTGCTCGGGAGTGAGGGTGTGGACGGCCTGCCGTACGTTCCCGAACTGGGCGAGTACGGCCGCGCGGATCTTGACGGGGTCGTAGCTGCGTGTGCGCTTCCTGGCCGGGGGCATGGGGGTCAGCCTAGGCCTGGCGGACGGCGGCGGGGGGGTGCCTCGAAGATCAGAGGTGGGCGACCACCAGGCCGATGAAGACCGGCTGCAGTCCCCGGAAGGCCGCCGTCTCGAGCTTGCGTGCGGACATCCTGTCCCCCGGCTGAGTCGCTTCTACGGACGTGACGTCGCCGGCGCCACGAGCAGCGGGACGATCCGCCCGGCGGCACCTCGTGGCGGCCCCGGCCGGTCGTGTGCAGCCGGCCCGTGCCGGTGAGCTGACGCAGGTGGTGGTAGATCTGGCCGGTCGTGCCGAGCTCGTCCAGCTCGGTGAGTTCAGCGGCGGTGCGCCGGCCGCCGAGGATCTCGCCGAGCAGCCGGAGCCGCACCGGGTGGCCGAGCGCCGTGAACGACTCGGCCGACGCCGTCCAGTCGCCCTCCAGCAGGTCCGCCGGACACGGCGAAGCCCCCGCCCGGACGGGGGCTTCGGAACGCTTGCTCACGCCAGCAGCGCCGGGATCGTCCCCTCGTGCGCCTCGCGCAGCTCGGACAGGGTGAGCGCGAACTCGCCCTGGACGTCCACCACCGCGTTTCCATCGGACTCGGCACCGTCGACGACACCGATACGGGTGGCCGGCAGGCCCCGCGCACCGCACATGTCGTGGAAGCGGACCTCCTCCGAGCGCGGTACGGCCACGAGCGCGCGGCCCGCCGACTCGGAGAACAGGAAGGTGAACGCGTCGAGCCCGTCCGGGACGATCAGCCGCGCGCCCTTGCCGCCGAGCAGCGCCGACTCGACCACGGCCTGGATCAGACCGCCGTCGGACAGGTCGTGCGCCGAGTCGATCATGCCGTCGCGGGAGGCCGAGATCAGGATCTCGGCGAGCAGCCGCTCGCGCTCCAGATCGACCTTGGGCGGCAGACCGCCGAGGTGGTCGTGCACGACCTGGGACCAGGCCGAGCCGCCGAACTCCTCGCGGGTGTCGCCGAGGAGGTAGAGCAGCTGGCCCTCCTCCTGGAAGGCGACCGGGGTGCGGCGGGCGACGTCGTCGATGACGCCCAGGACCGCGACGACCGGGGTCGGGTGGATGGCCGCCTCGCCCGTCTGGTTGTAGAGCGAGACGTTGCCGCCGGTCACCGGCGTGCCGAGCTGCTGGCAGGCGTCCGCCAGACCGCGTACGGCCTCCGCGAACTGCCACATCACCGCCGGGTCCTCGGGCGAACCGAAGTTCAGGCAGTCGGAGACGGCGAGCGGCTTGGCACCGGTGGTGGCGACGTTGCGGTACGCCTCCGCCAGGGCCAGCTGCGCGCCCGCGTACGGGTCGAGCTTGGCGTACCGGCCGTTGCCGTCCGTGGCGAGGGCCACGCCGAGGCCGGTCTCCTCGTCGATCCGGATCATGCCCGAGTCCTCGGGCTGGGCGAGGACGGTGTTGCCCTGCACGAAACGGTCGTACTGCGAGGTGATCCAGGACTTGGAGGCCTGGTTCGGGGAGGCCACCAGCTTCAGGACCTGGTCCTTCAGCTCCTCGGAGGTCCCCGGGCGCGGCAGCTTGTTCGCGTCGTCCGCCTGCAGGGCGTCCTGCCAGGACGGGCGGGCGTACGGGCGCTCGTAGACCGGGCCCTCGTGGGCGACCGTGCGCGGGTTGACGTCGACGATCTTCTCGCCGTGCCAGAAGATCTCCAGGCGGTCGCCGTCGGTCACCTCACCGATGACGGTGGCGATGACGTCCCACTTCTCGCAGATCTCCAGGAAGCGGTCGACCTTCTCCGGCTCGACGACCGCGCACATGCGCTCCTGCGACTCGCTCATGAGGATCTCCTCGGGCGAGAGCGTGGAGTCGCGCAGCGGGACGTCGTCCAGGGTGACGCGCATGCCGCCGGAGCCGTTCGAGGCGAGCTCGGAGGTGGCGCAGGACAGGCCGGCCGCGCCGAGGTCCTGGATGCCGACGACCAGCTTCTCCTTGAAGGCCTCCAGGGTGCACTCGATGAGGAGCTTCTCCTGGAAGGGGTCGCCGACCTGCACCGCGGGACGCTTCGAGGGCTTGGCGTCGTCGAAGGTCTCGGAGGCCAGGATCGAGGCGCCGCCGATGCCGTCGCCGCCGGTCCGGGCCCCGTAGAGGATGACCTTGTTGCCCGCGCCGGAGGCCTTCGCGAGGTGGATGTCCTCGTGCCGCATGACGCCGATGGCACCGGCGTTGACCAGCGGGTTGCCCTGGTAGCAGGAGTCGAAGACGACCTCGCCGCCGATGTTGGGCAGGCCCAGGCAGTTGCCGTAGCCGCCGATGCCGGCGACGACACCCGGCAGGACGCGCTTGGTGTCGGGGTGGTCGGCGGCGCCGAAGCGCAGCGGGTCGACGACCGCGACCGGGCGGGCGCCCATGGCGATGATGTCGCGGACGATGCCGCCGACACCGGTGGCCGCGCCCTGGTAGGGCTCGACGTACGACGGGTGGTTGTGCGACTCGACCTTGAAGGTGACCGCGTAACCCTGGCCGACGTCCACCACACCGGCGTTCTCGCCGATGCCGACCAGCATGGCGTCGTTCCGCGGTGCCTTCTCGCCGAACTGGCGCAGGTGCACCTTGCTGCTCTTGTACGAGCAGTGCTCCGACCACATCACCGAGTACATGGCGAGTTCGGCCCCGGTGGGCCGGCGGCCGAGGATCTCGACCACGCGCTCGTACTCGTCCTTCTTCAGGCCCAGTTCGGCCCAGGGCAGCTCGACGTCGGGGGTCGCGGCCGCGTGCTCGACCGTGTCCAGAGGCGTCCGGCTCATGCGTTGACCAGCTTCTTGAGGATCGAGGTGAAGAACGGGAGACCGTCGGTGCGGCCGGTGCCGACGAGGGGCTCCACGGCGTGCTCCGGGTGCGGCATCAGGCCCACGACGTTGCCGGTCTCGTTGGTGACACCGGCGATGTCGTTGTTCGAGCCGTTGGGGTTGACGTCCAGGTACCGGAAGGCGACCCGGCCCTCGGACTCCAGCTCGTCCAGCGTGTGCCGGTCGGCGACGTACTGCCCGTCGATGTTCTTCAGCGGGATGTGGATCTCCTGGCCGGCGGTGTAGTCGCTGGTCCAGGCCGTCTCGGCGTTCTCCACGCGCAGCTTCTGGTCACGGCAGACGAAGTGCAGGTGGTTGTTGCGCAGCATCGTGCCGGGCAGCAGGTGGGCCTCGGTGAGGATCTGGAACCCGTTGCAGATGCCGAGGACCGGAAGGCCGGCCTTCGCCTGCTCGATCAGCGGCTCCATGACCGGCGAGAAACGGGCGATGGCCCCGGCGCGCAGATAGTCGCCGTAGGAGAAACCACCGCACAGCACCACGGCGTCGACCTGCTTGAGGTCCTTGTCCTTGTGCCAGAGGGCGACAGGCTCGCCGCCCGCGACCCGGATCGCGCGCTGGGTGTCCCGGTCGTCCAGACTGCCCGGAAAAGTGACGACGCCAATACGAGCGGTCACTTCACGGCCTCCGCGACTTCCTCGACCCGGACGGTGAAGTCCTCGATCACGGTGTTCGCGAGGAAGGATTCCGCGAGATCGTGGATGCGGGCGAGGGCGGCCTCGTCGACCGGCCCGTCAACTTCCAGTTCGAAACGCTTTCCCTGGCGGACGTCCGAGATCCCGTCGAAACCCAGCCGCGGCAGTGCGCGCTGCACCGCCTGGCCCTGGGGGTCGAGGATCTCCGGCTTGAGCATGACGTCGACTACGACGCGTGCCACTGGCACTCCCGGTGTGTGGTGCTGAGCAGGTCCCTTCAGACTACCCGCACAAAATTTCTACGCGCGTCGACTTGTAGGAAACTACGTGACCGTCATCACGATCCGGCATCGAGCGGCACGTGGGCGAAATTTTCGGGAAAGATTCCGGATCGACACCCGAAACCTATTGCGTTCAGACACGCGGAAGGATTTAGTCGGGCTTCACCATGCATTGCCGGGCACTGTACAAATGAATTGGCACAGTGCCGCAAGAAGGGACCGATATTCGTGGCTCAGAAGGTCGTGGTCACTCTCTTTGACGACATCGACGGCTCGGAAGCGGCGGAAACGATCGCCTTCGGACTGGACGGCAAGTCGTACGAGATCGACCTGAGCGAGGTCAATGCCGGCGAACTGCGGAAGGCGCTCGCGCCCTTTGTGGAGGCCGGCCGCAAGCGGTCCCGCTCGGGCAAGGCGTACCGGCAGACGGAGGTCGCCCCCGACCCGTCGGCCGTGCGGGCCTGGGCCCAGGCCAACAAGATGGATGTCCCCGCGCGCGGGCGCATCCCCAAGAAGGTCTACGAGGCGTTCGCCGCCGCGCAGTGACGGCCCGTCGAGCACGGGCCGACGGCCGCTCATCCGCCCCTCACTGCAACCGACTTGCGCAGCACCCCTGCTGATCAGTTAGAGTTTGGAGCACGCCGAGGGGCGAGGCCGAAAGGCCCAGCTCACGGAACATGCGGGTGTAGTTCAGTAGTAGAACATCCCCCTTCCAGGGGGAAGGCGCAGTGTGCGATTCCTGTCACCCGCTCTGCATCGCCGTACCGGCCACTCTTGTGGATCAGGTAGGCTGGTGCCCGCACCGATCGGTGAGAGCCGATCGGGAGCATATGCGGACGTAGCTCAGTTGGTAGAGCGCAACCTTGCCAAGGTTGAGGTCGCGAGTTCGAGCCTCGTCGTCCGCTCGGGAATGAGACCCCGATCCATCAGGATCGGGGTCTTTTCATGTTGCCGAAGAGTCCCGGTCACCGAAGATCCGTGCTCGTCGAAGATCCGTCTGACATTTGTCATGCCGAGTGATGACAGCGCGCACTGCTCCCGGAGCCCGAGCGACGAGACGCTGAAGGCATGGAAACCAACGGACACGGACACGTGATTGAGGTCACTGACCTGCGGCGCGTGTACGGGGGCGGGTTCGAGGCGGTCCGCGGAATCAGCTTTTCCGTACGGTGCGGGGAGATCTTCGCCCTGCTGGGCACCAACGGCGCGGGCAAGACCTCGACCGTCGAGCTGCTGGAGGGACTCGCGGCACCGGCGGACGGCCGGGTGCGGGTCCTCGGACACGACCCGTACACCGACCGGGCCGTCGTACGGCCACGCACCGGCGTGATGCTCCAGGAAGGCGGCTTCCCGTCCGAGCTGACCGTCGCGGAGACCGCGCGGATGTGGGCGGGGTGCGTGAGCGGGGCCCGGCCCCCGGCGGAGGTCCTGGCCCTGGTCGGGCTGGAGGCGAAGGCCGGCATCCGGGTCAAGCAGTTGTCCGGCGGTCAGCGGCGCCGGCTCGATCTGGCACTCGCGCTGCTCGGTGACCCCGAGGTGCTCTTCCTGGACGAGCCGACCACCGGTCTGGACGCCGAAGGCCGCCGCGATACCTGGGAGTTGGTGAGCGCGCTGCGCGACGGCGGTACGACGGTGCTGCTGACCACGCACTATCTGGAGGAGGCCGAGAACCTCGCCGACCGGCTGGCGATCATGCACGAGGGCCGTATCGCCGCCACCGGGACCCCGGCCGAGGTGACCGCGGCGGAGCCCTCACGGATCTCCTTCGAGCTGCCCGAGGGCTATTTCGTCGGCGATCTCCCGCCGCTCGGCGAGCTGGGCGTGAGCGGGCACGAGGCCGACGGCCGGACCGTCCGGCTCCGCACCCACGAACTCCAGCGGGCCGCCACCGCACTGCTGACGTGGGCCGCACAGGCCCGGGTGGAACTGCGCCGCCTGGACGTGCGGTCGGCCTCCCTGGAGGAGGCGTTCCTCGGCATCTCCGAGAACACCTCCGCGGAACGGGCCAGGGCAATGGCGAGGAAGGAGTACGCGGCATGAGCGCCACGCACACGACGACCCGCCCGGCGCCGACGGCGACCACTCCACTGAGCCGGATGACGGCGCTCGCCCGTGCAGAGATGACCCTGCTCGGGCGCACCAAGGGCGCGCTCGTCGCCGCGCTGTTCGCCCCGCTCGTGCTGCCGGTCAGCACGTCCCAGTCGGCCAAGGAGATGGACCTCGCCGAAGTCGGTCTGGACACCGGCACGCTGGTCCTGCCCGCCGCGGTCGGCTTCTCCCTGCTGTTCGCCGTGTACTCGGTGCTCGTCGGTGTCTTCGTGGTCCGGCGTGAGGAACTCGTCCTCAAGCGGCTGCGCACCGGTGAGCCGCGGGACGTCGAGATCCTGGCCGGTTCCGCGCTGCCGGCCGTTCTCACCGGGCTCGTGCAGTGCCTGCTGCTGGCGGCGGGCTGCTCGGTCCTGCTGGATCTGTCCGCGCCGCCCGCGCCCCATCTGGCCGTCGCCGGCCTGCTGTCGGGGCTCGTGATGTGCGCCGCGCTGGCCGCCGCCACCGCGAGCTTCACCCGGACCGGCGAGAGCGCCCAGGTCACGCCCATGCCGCTGCTGCTCGTCTCGATGACGGGCTCCGGCATGTTCGTCCCGCTGGAGCTGCTGCCAGACCGGCTTGCCTCCGTCTGCGAACTGCTGCCCCTGACGCCCGTCGTGACCCTGGTGCGCGGCGGCTGGACCGGCGACCTGTCGGCGTACGAGGCGCTGGGCGCCCTCGCGACGGCGGTGGCCTGGACCCTCATCGCCGTGTTTGCTGTACGGCGGTGGTTCCGCTGGGAACCGCGGCGCTGACCGAAAGGGGAGGGACGGGCTGATGCGCGTGCCGGGCAGGTGGTGGCGGCGGAAGACCACGCCGGAGAAGGTCGAGACGTACACACGGTGGTCGTTGTATTTCTTCGCCGTGATGGAGTTCTTCTCCGTCGGGCTCACGTCCGTGGCCCCGCTGGGGCCCCGGCTGGGCGGTGCCGCCATGCTGGTGGTGGCCGTGCACGCCACCCTCTGCTTCGGGACCGTGTCGCGGGCGGTGGACTGGACGCGTGGCCGCAGGCCGCAGCCCACCGGGCTGCTGTGGACGCTGGCCGCCGTCACCGCCTCGATCGCCGCGGCCGGGATCGCCGTGGCCGAGCACGGACCCGACCGTGAGGGGGTCGACACCGCCGCGGGTGGAGTCTTCGGAGTCGTCCTGATCTTCGGTTCCGGCATCATCGCGCTCGGCGTCCGTGACCGGCGGCGCGCGTTCGCAATCGCGGGCGGCTTCGCGGCAGGCACCTGGAGTGTGTCGTTCGCGCTCGGTGCTTCCGCGTTCACGGCGCTCTTCACCGCGTTGCTCGTGCTGCTCGGCGGCACGTTCATGGCCTTCACGGCCGTCTTCTCCGTGTGGCTGCTCAACGCCGTGTACGAACTCGACGAAGCCCGCGAGACCCGGGCCCGGCTCGCCGTAGCCGAGGAGCGGCTGAGGTTCGGGCGGGATCTGCACGACGTCATGGGGCGGAACCTGGCCGTGATCGCGCTCAAGAGCGAGCTGGCCGTGCAGCTGGCCCAGCGGGGCCGGCCGGAGGCCGTGGCGCAGATGGTCGAGGTGCAGCGGCTCGCCCAGGAGTCGCAGCGGGAGGTACGCGAGGTCGTCCGCGGCTACCGCGAGGCCGACCTCGGGTCGGAACTCGCCGGTGCGCAAGGGGTACTGGCGGCGGCCGGCATCGACTGCACGGTCAGCGGGCGGGTCCCGGTGGGGCTGCCGGCCGGGGTGCAGTCCGCCCTGGGATGGGTGGTGCGGGAGGCCGCGACGAACGTCCTGCGGCACGGGGACGCGCGGCGGTGTGCGGTGCGGCTGGAGTTGCTGGAGGGGCGAATGGTGTTGTCCGTGGAGAACGACGGGGTCGCCGAGGGCAGGGACGGGACGTCCGGTTCATCCGGCTCGTCCGGCTCCGGACTCGCCGGACTGCGAGAACGGCTGGCGGAGATCGACGGGACGCTGGAGGCCGGGCCCGTGGGTCAGGGGTCGTTCCTGCTGACGGCGGAGATCGCGCTGCCGTCGGACTCCGTCCCCTCCGCCCCTGTCCCGACCGCCGCCGCTGCGCGCTCTGTGAGTGAGGTCATGCCATGACGGCCGGAGAAGCCGTGCGGCTGCTGCTCGCCGATGACGAGCACCTCATCCGGGGGGCGCTCGCCGCGCTGCTGTCGCTGGAGGACGACCTCATGGTCGTCGCCGAGGCGGCCACCGGGCCGGAGGCGCTGGCCATGGCCCGGGCGCACGAGCCCGATGTCGCCGTGCTGGATCTCCAGATGCCCGGCGCCGACGGTGTGAGGGTCGCCACATCCCTGCGCGCCGAGCTGCCCGGCTGCAAGGTGCTCATCGTGACCAGCCACGGGCGGCCGGGGCATCTGAAGCGGGCGCTGGCGGCCGGGGTGCGGGGGTTCGTGCCGAAGACCGTGAGCGCGCAGCGGCTCGCCGAGATCATCCGGACCGTGCACGCCGGGAACCGTTACGTCGACCCGGAGTTGGCCGCCGACGCGATCGCCGCCGGTGACTCGCCGCTGACCGCGCGGGAGGCGGAGGTGCTGGCACTCGCCGCCGACGGGGCGCCTGTCGCGGAGATCTCCGAGCGGGCCGCGCTGTCGCAGGGGACCGTGCGGAACTACCTGTCGTCGGCCGTGTCGAAGCTCGGGGCGGAGAACCGGCATGCGGCGGTACGGCTCGCGCGGGAGCGAGGTTGGGTATAGTGGTTTCCGCGCCACGGCGCATGCGAACGTAGCTCAGTTGGTAGAGCGCAACCTTGCCAAGGTTGAGGTCGCGAGTTCGAACCTCGTCGTTCGCTCCAGCGAGAAGCCCCCCGGTTCCGGCCGGGGGGCTTTTGCGTGCCCTACGACCAGCTCGTGCCGGTCAGGCGCTCGTACGCCTCCACGTACTTGGCGCGGGTGGCGTCGACGACCTGCTGCGGCAGCGCGGGCGGCGGCTGCTCGCTCCTGCGGTCCCAGCCGGACTCCGGCGAGGTCAGCCAGTCCCGGACGAACTGCTTGTCGTACGACGGCTGCGCCCTGCCCGGCTCCCACTGGTCGGCCGGCCAGAAGCGGGAGGAGTCCGCGGTGAGAACCTCGTCGGCGAGGACCAGGGAGTCGCCGTCGAAGCCGAACTCGAACTTGGTGTCCGCGAGGATGATTCCCCGTTCCCGGGCGATGTCACGGCCCCGGGAGTAGACGGCGAGGGTCGCCTGGCGCAGCCGGGCCGCGGTGTCCGCGCCGACCTGGCGGGCGACCTCCTCGTAGGAGACGTTCTCGTCGTGCTCGCCGACCTCGGCCTTGGTGGCCGGGGTGAAGATCGGGGCGGGCAGTTCGCTGCCGTCGGTCAGGCCCTCGGGGAGGGCGAGGCCGCAGACCGTGCGGGTCTCCTGGTACTCGGCGAGGCCCGAGCCGGTCAGGTAGCCGCGCGCCACGCACTCCACGGGAACCATCTGGAGCGACTTGCAGACGAGCGTGCGGCCCTCCCAGTCGGCGGGGGCGCCGGCGGGCAGCTCGGTGCTCAGGACGTGGTTGGGGATCAGGTCGGCGAGCCGGTCGAACCACCACAGGGAGAGCTGCGTGAGCACCCGGCCCTTGTCGGGGATCTCGGTCGGCAGCACCCAGTCGTACGCGGAGATGCGGTCGCTGGCGACCATCACGAGGTCGCCCGCCTCGTTGCGGTACAGCTCGCGCACCTTGCCGGTGTGCAGATGCACCAGGCCCGGAACCTGGATCGGCTCGGGCTTTTCGACGAATCCGGACACGGTTCCTCCCCGTGGTTCTGTCCAAGTGGCTCGATTCTCCCGTATGGGAGCTTGATCACGGACAGCGGGTCAGTCGCGTTTGCAGATGCGGTCCAGGAGGTTTGCGGTGGCACGCTGGATACGGCTGTCTACGTGGCCGGGGCGGTCCAGGGCCGGGGACCAGGCGAACGTTCCGGCTGCGAAGACCCAGGCGCCCGAGGGCGCGCGGTAGAGGGATGTCTCCTGGTGGCGGAGGGTACCCCCCTTGTCGGTGTACGGGGAGTGGGCGAGCAGCACACGCTCCTCGTGCTCGGGCAGCGGGGTGCGCGGGAAGTAGCGGTCGGCCTCGCCCGCCACCAGGTTCTCGATCTCGTCCCCCTCGTGCGCCCCGGTGGCCTCCCACAGCCAGTGCCCGGCGTTGCGCACGATCAGCGGATGCGGCTCGGGAACGGGCCCGGCGTACTGGATGCCGATGAGCTGCTGCTCGGCCCGGTCGATCTCCCGCCACAGCACCGGCTTGCCCGGGCCCCTGCGCTTGCGGCAGGTCAACAGGCGGTCGGGGACGCCGGAGGGGGAGGGGCCCAGCTCCACCTGCCAGTACATGGAGTTGGCGGAGAGGAAGACGAGCGAGGTGCCGGCGTCACGGGCGACCTCCACGGTCCGGCGCATGTCGGCCGACCAGTACTCGTCGTGGCCCGGGAAGACCAGGCCTCGGTAGTGGGTGGGGTCGACGCGGCCCGCGTGCAGATCCGAGGCATGGGCGTAGGCGACGTCGTAGCCGTAGCGCTCGGCCCAGCGGATGAAGTCGTAGGCGTGGCCCACGTGCATGGGAAGGCCGGCGCCCGCGTACGGACGGTCGAAGGAGACCGTGGTGGCGGCTCCGGACTCGCCCAGCAGCCGGCCCTGCTCGTCCCAGGCGTGGTAGAGGCTCGCGCCGGTGCGGCCGTCCTCCGGATAGAGGTTGTACGCCTGCCAGGTCACGTCGGGCAGGACCAGCAGCAGGTCCGCGGGCTGGTCGTGGCGGACCGTGAAGGGGACGTGGGAGCGGTAGCCGCCGACGGTGGTGAGGACGGCGACGTACGCGCCGATGTTCCAGTACGACGGGACCTGGAGGCGCCAGGACAGCCACCAGTGGTGGCAGGAGACCGTACGGTCCGCGGTGAGCGGTGGCGGCTGGACGATGCCGGGCAGGCGCGGGCTGGTGGTGATCTTCGCTGCGCCGTCACCGCCGTAGTGGCCGATGCGGTAGATGTCGACGCTGAACTCCTGGGGCGGGTCGACGGTGATGTGGAAGTCGATGGCCTCGCCGGGCGCGACCGCACCGGCGGAGGTGAAGCCCTTGATCTGGCGGTGCACGTCGTCGGCCGCGCGGGGGCCGGCGACGTGCATGCCCTTCTTCGACGCGTGGGGCGTCTCCTGGTCCGCGTACCAGGAGACGACCTGGCCGGTGTCGCCGAAGTACGTCACGCTGCCGCGCAGCCACGGAACGGGGCCTTGCGCGAAGGGATCCGTCACGGCGTGCGCCAGTGCTCCCGACTCCCAGCGGCGATTCTGCTCCGAACCCATGGTGGCTTCCCCTCCCCTTGGCCCCCGTGATCGTGCCGTGCCGGTGCGGTGTGTGCGTCTTCTCGCGGTGGGTGCGGCGGTCGTGCCTATGTGCTTGTCGTATTCCGCAAGCCCTTGCCATGCGCGTGAACGGTTCAAGCACATCACATGACACGCACACTTCGTCACGGTTCGTTTTGAATTGGCCAGAAGTGGAAGCCGACGTTCCGCAGTCGGCCTGCGGGGGTCAGGCGAGCCGGACCGGCTTCTCCGGGCGTATTCCCAGCTCGGCCAGCCAGGCGCGCAGGGGGGCGGCGTCACCGTCCTCGATCAGGGTGAGGACCTTGGGCGCGAGGTCGGCGGTGCGCGCGCCGTCGACGAGCAGGGTCGGGCCGTCCAGCCAGTCCAGGCCGGGCGTCGCACCGGCGGTGTCCATCGCGGCGCAGCAGACCATCGCCGTGAGGTGGTCGGCGAGCAGTTCGCGGGCCGTGCGCGGGGGCTGGAGGGGGAAGAGGGGCAGGGCCCGGTCGTCCCAGAGGGCGGCGGGATCGGGGGCGGGGGTGCCGTGGGGCGGGGTGGCCGGTGTGCCCGGGGAGGGGGTTGCGGAGGCCGCGTCGGCGGTCGAGGCCTCCTCGCGGGCCAGCTCGGCGCGGAGGCGGGCGGCGAGGGTGGCGCTGCGGGGGGTCGTGTCGGAGAGGTCCTCGTCGTCGGTGCCCGCTGTTGTGCCGGTGTCTCCCTGCAGGGGGGTGTCGGCTCCGCCTGCTCTGTAGCCGGTGGTCTCGGGCGCGGGCCCTGCGGCGTCGGTTCTGTGGCCGGCGAGGCCGGCACCGGGGTCGGCGACGCCGGCTGCGGGCCCGGCGGGGGCGGCCGGCCAGGCGGGGTCCGTGTCCGTGAGGTGGTCGAGGACGCGGGACAGGGTCGGGGCGCCGGCGGCCGGGGCCGTGGCCGGGCGGACGCCCATGGCGTTCAGGACGCGGTGGAGCCGGGCGGCGTCGATACGCCACTTGCGGTCCACGACCTCCTCCGGATACTCGCTCCAGTCCACCGGCGACCAGTCGGGCCCGGCGGGGCCGCCGTGGAAGAGGCGGGCGGCGAGGAGGGAGGCGGACTCGTCGATCGCGCCCGGTTCCTCGAGCAGGTCGCAGGCGGGCCGCTCGCCGAGCCGGGACGCGAAGCCCTCGGCCAGGCGGTCGCGCCGGGACAGCTCCGTGAGCGCCGCGACGACGCCGGCGTCCAGCCGGGAGGGCCAGCGGCCCATCCGCCAGGCCGGCAGCGCGACCCGGGTCAGCAGCCGGTCCCAGCCCGCGTACGCCAGGCCCACCTGCTCCTGGGCGACGATCCGCAGCCCGTAATCCACAGCCTGTGCACGCTCCGCTGCCGCGGCCGCCACGCCCCGCTCCATCTCTGCGGCGTGCCCACGGCAGCTGCGCAGCAGCAGGCGGGCCACCCAGCCGACCCCGGCGAGCACCGCCCGCGACACCGGATCACGGCGGGGCGCCGAGGCCACGGCCACCGCCGCGTCCAGGCCCCGGACGAAACGACGGGCGGCGGCTATGTCCGGGTGGGCGGAGGGGCCCGTACCGGCGACGACCGGGGCGAGGACCGCGCGCAGCTCGCCGACCCGCATCCACCACAGGAACGGGGAGCCGATGACGAGGACCGGCGCGACGGGGTGCCGGCCGTGAGCCTGCTTCCCCGCACCCGCTACGTCGTCGTGCTCCTCGGCCGGCGGCGGTCCGTGGGCCGGATGTGTACGGTCCTCAAGCCAGCTGTCGCAGTCCGGGGTGAGCGCTATCGCGGAGGGCGCGGGGACGTCGAGGCGGTCGGCGAGGTCGCGCACCATCCGGTACAGATCGGGGGCCGCCTCCTCGATGATCGGGACCGTCGGGCTCATCGCCGGCCGGGCCCGGGCGACGACCAGGGCGACCCCGGCGGCGGCCAGCAGCACGAGGACCGCGACCGGGGTCAGGACCCAGCGGGCCGCGTCCCAGACGGGGCCCTCGAGACGGTCGCCGACGGCGCCCGCGAGCAGGATCACGGCGACGGCGGCCGGCAGCAGGGCGACGGCCAGGGCCCGGCTGCGGATGCGCAGCACGACCAGTGCCCGTGCCCGCGCGGCCTGCGCGCCTGCTTCCACACTCATTCCGGTCACGACCGACCTCACCCCCTCCCCGTTGACCTGACGCTTCCCTTGCTCACTCCCCCACTGTGGCACCCGCCCCTGACATCGCAATGCCGGTGGGCCAAGTGCCGGAACGCTTGCGCCGCACCCTAGTTGGGGCTCCGCCCCCCGTCAGCCGGATAGGGCATCGGTCACTCGATGGAATGGCTTTGGGGAGAGGTGGCTGACGGACCGCGCGGATCAGGCACCCGGCGGACCGAAAACCTCAGGCCCCGGATCCTGAGACGGATCCGGGGCCTGATGGGTTCATCGGCGGCGGGGTGGTTCAGGGTGATTTCCCTGCTCCGCGCGGGCCGCGCGGGTCGGTTACGCGCTTGCCGCCTTCGCGGCGATGTCCGTGCGGTGCTGGGAGCCGTCGAGGCGGATGCGGCCGACGGCCGTGTAGGCGCGGTCGCGGGCCTCGGTGAGGTCCTTGCCGGTGGCCGTGACGGACAGGACGCGGCCGCCCGCGCTGACGATCGCGTCGCCGTCCCGCTTGGTGCCGGCGTGCAGCACGTAGGCGTGCGGGGCGTCCTGGACGGCGACCTCGTCGAGACCGGTGATCGGGTCGCCGGTGCGCGGGGTGCCGGGGTAGTTGTGCGAGGCGACGACGACGGTGACGGCCGCGTCGTCGCTCCAGCGCAGCGGCTCCAGGTGGGCGAGGTTGCCGGTGGCGGCAGCCATCAGGAGACCGGCCAGGGGGGTCTTCAGCCGGGCCAGGACGACCTGGGTCTCGGGGTCGCCGAAGCGGGCGTTGAACTCGATCACGCGGACGCCGCGGGAGGTGATCGCCAGACCGGCGTAGAGCAGGCCGGAGAACGGCGTGCCGCGCCGCTGCATCTCGTCCACGGTCGGCTGCAGCACGGTCTGCAGCACCTCGTCGACCAGCTTCGGGTCGGCCCACGGCAGCGGGGAGTACGCGCCCATGCCGCCGGTGTTCGGGCCCTCGTCGCCGTTCAGCGCGCGTTTGAAGTCCTGGGCGGGCTGGAGCGGTACGACCGTCTCGCCGTCGGTGACGGCGAAGAGGGAGACCTCGGGGCCGTCGAGGTACTCCTCGATGACCACGCGCCCGCAGGCCGCCGCGTGGGCCCTGGCCGCCTCGATGTCGTCGGTGACGACGACGCCCTTGCCGGCGGCCAGCCCGTCGTCCTTCACCACGTAGGGAGCGCCGAAGGCGTCGAGAGCCGCGTCGGCCTCCTCCGCCGTCGTGCAGACGTACGACCGTGCCGTGGGCACTCCGGCCGCCGCCATCACGTCCTTCGCGAAGGCCTTGGAGCCTTCGAGCTGCGCGGCCAGGCCGGACGGGCCGAACACCGGGATGCCCGCCTCGCGCACGGCGTCGGCGACACCGGCGACCAGCGGTGCCTCCGGACCGACGACCACGAGCTCCGCACCGAGCCGCGCGGCCAGCGCGGTGACGGCGGCACCGTCCAGGGCGTCGACCTGGTGCAGCTCGGCGACCTCGGCGATGCCGGCGTTGCCGGGGGCGCAGTGCAGCGCCGTGACATCGGGGTCGTGGGACAGGGAGTGGCACAGGGCGTGTTCGCGGGCGCCGCTGCCGATGACGAGGACCTTCACGGGGGTCAGCCTAACCGGAGACAGCCGGTTCTCTTTGTGCGGGCTGCCGAGGGAGAGGGAGATCTCGAGCTGGAGGTTCCTCCGACAAGGTCCCGCTCCTCAGGGCCCGTGCTACTCGTTCGTGAACTCTTCCACCACCGTCGCCCCCAGCTCCCGGACGATCAGCTCCTGGCCGGAGAGGGCCGACTCGTCGAGGTCCGGGTCGTCGTCCTCGGGGATGTCCTCCTCGACGGAGACGTGCCGGGGCGCCGGGGAGGAGGGCTGGGGGGCGGGGGACGGGGGCGCGGGGGCCGGCGCGGGGGCGGGGGGCCCGGACTGCGGGGCGGGGGTGGCCGGGGCCGTCGACTGGGCCGGGGCGGGACGCTGGGCGGTCGCCGTACCTCCGCCGCCGGAGGGGTAGCCGCCACCGCCGTAACCGCCGGAGCCGGTGGCGGGGCCTCCGTGGCCGCCTTGACCGCCGCCGAAGCCGGCCGGGCCGCCCGGCGCCGGGGGCGCGGAGCCGCCTGAGGGGTCGACGATCGCCTCGATCTTCCACTGGACGTTGAACTGCTCGCCCAGGGCCTGGCGCAGCACGTCCTCACTGCCGCTGCTCAGGAAGTTGTCCCGCGCTCCGGCGTTCACGAAGCCGAGTTGGAGGGTCGTGCCGTCGAAGCCGGCCACCTGGGCGTTCTGGCTGAGCAGGATCCAGGTGAAGCGGCGGCGGTTCTTGACCGCTTCCAGGATGTTCGGCCAGAGCATGCGGGGGTCCAGGCCGCCGGCCGGGGGCGAGGTGGGTGCGGGAGCTGCCGGGGGCTGCGGCGCGGACGGGGTGGCCGATGGCGCAGCGCTGGGCGGGGGGGCGCTGGGCGCGGGGGCGCTCGCTGACGGGGTGCTCGATGCGGGTGCGCCCGGGGCGGGCGAGGGCCAGCCGCCGGGGCGGCGGCCACTGCCGGCGGACGCGGCTGTGGGCCAGGCGCCGGGGGCCGGGGCGGAGGGGGCCGGTGGCTGGGGCGCCTGGGCGGGCTGGGCGGGTCCGCTTCCGGTGCCGGGGCTGGAGGCGGCAGGGGCCTCGACGGGGGCGCTGGGAGCAGTCGGGGCGTGCTCCTGGGGCGTACCGGCCCCGGACGGCGGCGCGCCCTGGCCCGCCGCCGCAGGGGCGTGCCCCGCCGCAGCCGTCGTACCACCGCCGGGGCCGCCACTGCCCGGGCCGCCGGGACCGCCGGGACCGCCGCCGCTCACGGCACCGGGCGCTCCGGAAGGCCGTACCGCCGCCCGGGCCGCTGCCGGGCCGCCGCCGGGCGGGACCGACGGGGCGGCCTGCGCGTGAACCTCGGGCCCGGGCACGTATCCCATGGCGGGCATGGCGGGCGAACCCGCGGCGGAGAAGTGCACGCCGCGCTCGATCCGGTCCAGGCGGGCCATGACGGACCGCTCGTCGCCGTAGGCG
Source organism: Streptomyces sp. NPDC002788 (assembly GCF_053592115.1). Lineage (NCBI taxonomy): Bacteria > Bacillati > Actinomycetota > Actinomycetes > Kitasatosporales > Streptomycetaceae > Streptomyces > Streptomyces sp. NPDC002788. The sequence goes on from NZ_JBSFVB010000003.1 coordinate 65,615, forward strand.
GCGGGAAGCATGACGCGGGCGCAGATCAGTTCGAGCTGGAGACGGGGCGAGTTGGCGCCGCGCATCTCGGTCAAGCCCTCGTTGACCAGATCGGCGGCCCGGCTCAGCTCCGCGGGGCCGAAGGTGCCGGCCTGGGCCTGCATGCGCTCGACTACATCGGCGGGGGCGTCGATGAGCCCCTTCTCGGCGGCGTCCGGAACGGCGGCGAGGATCACCAGGTCACGCAGCCGCTCCAGCAGGTCGGCGACGAAACGACGGGGATCGTTCCCGCCCTCGATCACCCGGTCGACGACCTCGAAGGCGGCAGCCCCGTCACCCGTGGCGAAGGCCTCGACCACGGAGTCGAGGAGCGAGGACTCGGTGTAGCCCAGCAGGGAGGTGGCCATGGCATACGTCACACCGCCCGCGGTGGCACCGGCGAGCAGCTGGTCCATGACGGACATCGAGTCACGCACGGAGCCGGCGCCGGCGCGCACGACGAGCGGGAACACCCCGTCCTCGACCGGGATGTTCTCCTTCTGGCACACCTCGGCGAGGTAGTCCCGGAGGGTGCCGGGCGGCACGAGCCGGAAGGGGTAGTGATGGGTCCGGGACCGGATGGTCCCGATGACCTTCTCGGGCTCGGTGGTCGCGAAGATGAACTTGAGGTGCTCCGGCGGCTCCTCGACGACCTTCAGCAGCGCGTTGAATCCAGCCGACGTGACCATGTGGGCCTCGTCGATGATGTAGATCTTGTACCGGCTGCCGGCGGGCCCGAAGAAGGCCTTTTCGCGCAGGTCACGGGCGTCGTCCACGCCTCCGTGGGAAGCAGCGTCGATCTCGATGACGTCGATGGAGCCGGGGCCGTTGCGCGCGAGGTCCTGACAGGACTGGCACGCGCCGCACGGCGTGGGCGTGGGCCCCTGCTCGCAGTTCAGGCAGCGGGCCAGGATCCGCGCACTGGTCGTCTTGCCACAGCCGCGCGGCCCGCTGAAGAGGTACGCGTGGTTGACCCGGTTGTTGCGCAGCGCCTGCTGCAACGGGTCGGTGACATGCTCCTGCCCGATGACCTCGGCGAAGGTCTCCGGACGGTAGCGGCGGTACAGAGCGAGAGACGACACGCATACGAGGTTATAGGCGCCCACTGACATCGGGCCCCGGCGAGGTGATCCGGGTCCGGGAACGCAGACGCCCCCCACGCACCCGCCAGAGCCGACCTACCCTTGCTGCCTTCCGGCCCTGGGGGAGTTCAGTCAGATAGCGCCGCGTGAGGGGCTGCGCCAAGGCTACCTGATGTCCGGGGCAGGGAACGAGTTCGCGAGCACTCCTCTCGGTCATGTAATGTTTCCGGCGGAGGATTCGCCTAGAGGCCTAGGGCGCACGCTTGGAAAGCGTGTTGGGGGCAACCCCTCACGAGTTCGAATCTCGTATCCTCCGCCAGTGCCTCACCGGGCACGATGTCGAAGGGCCCCACCGCTTGCGGTGGGGCCCTTCGACGTGCTCCGTCTCAGTTTCCGTCTCAGTTGGATTTTTCTTCCGTGCTGGGCGGCTCACCGGTGTCCCGGAGGCTCCCAGAGCGTGTCTCCGACTTGTTGAGCGACCTTGCGGAGCATGGCCCCGGTCACATGCGTGTACCGCGCAACCGACTGCCAGAGTTGTCGCCGGCCAGTCCGCCAGCTCCAGGGACGAAGGGGTACGTGCCAGACGCGTGCCAGATCCAGTGGCGAGCCAGGGGAACACCGGGATATCGAACAAGGGGCCGGTCAGGCGCCGACACTGCTTCGCCGCAGGTCAGCACGTAGCTGACCCCAAATCACCTCAGCTTCCCAAGCTGAGAGCGCCAGCCATCAACGGCTACTGGCCTGCCCGGGGCCGGCCTTCTCTTCCGGTCCTTTCCTTGAGAGGTCAGCGACGGGTGTCGTACTCATCACGCGCCGCGAGCACCTCTTCGATGTGCTCCTCAGCCCAGCGGCCCAGTGCTTCCAAAGGCATGTGCAGCGTGCGCCCCAGTGCGGTCAGCTCGTACTCGACCCTCGGCGGCACCTCGGCGTAGACGTGGCGGGTGACGATGCCGTCACGTTCCAAGTCCCGCAGGGTGTCAGTGAGGACCTTGGCGCTGATGCCGTCGACGGTGGTACGCAGGTCGCGGAAGCGCATCCTGCCGCCGCTGAGGGCGATGACGACCATGGCGGTCCACTTGTTGGCGATGCGGGCCAGCGACGTGCGGGAAGGGCAGGTCGCGGTCATCAGGTTGAAATCCGGTTGCTGTGGCATGCGTCACACCGGTCCATTGGTTACGTTGAGGTGACTGGTTACCGATGGTGAGTATAGGGCTCCAGCAGCAAGAACCCAACGAAGGAGAGAACCGTGGAGTCCCACACACTCACTGTCGCCCGCCGCTACGTCGACGCCGTGTCCACCAAGGACTTCGCCGCGGTCGCGGGCCTGTTCGCCGACGGCATCGTGTGGCACCAGCCCGGCGACAACGCTGTCTCCGGTACCCACAGCGGGGCCGCGGTAGGCGAGATGCTGGCCACCCAGATGACCGCCACCGAGGGAACCTTCGAACTCCAGCTGACCGGCGACCCCATGATCAACGGCGCGCTGGTCGCGATCCCCATCCACTTCTCGGCCAAGCGCGCCGACAATGAGATGTCGATGGACGGGGTCGACGTGCTGAGGGTCGAGGGCGACAAGATCGCGGAAGTGTGGCTCTTCTCCTCCGACCAGCAGGCCGAGGACGCCTTCTGGGGCGCCGGCTGAACTGGACCGCCCCGACGGAGCCGCTGGCCCGAAGTCAACGGGCAGGACCAGTCAACCCCTCCGTGATTGGCACGTCACCTCGGGCCGCAGCCCGTCTCAGTTTCCGTCTCGTTCAGCCCCGTTCGCAGCCGTTCAGAGGAGACCGCACACCAGACTCGTCGTACGGGTCGTCCACCCATGAACGCGGGTGAACGCCCCTGCACGCACCCCACCACCGCACCAACACAGTTGGAAAGCGTGTCGGGGGCACCCCCTGACGAGTTCGAATCTCGTATCCTCCGCAGCCGCCTGAACAGGCGAGACGGAGCGTCGGACCGCAGCTCGCGGTCCGACGCTCTGGCATGCCCCGGTCTCAGTCTTGGTCTCGTTCATTCCGGCCATTCAGCGCGAATCGCTGCGACCCCAGCCGCCGTCAGCCGCCTGCCCTCGCAAGTCCGGGACAGTGTCCGAGGGCGCCGCTACGATCGCCGGTCATGGACTGGCTGGAGCGCACCGCAAAGCTGAGGCAGTGGACCAGAAGCGGCACTCGCGCTCCGCACAAGCCGCTGCTGCTTCTGTACGCCCTCGGCCGGTTCCAACAGGGTGCCGACGACGAGCTGCGGTACAGCGCAGTGGAAGAGGATCTGAAGCGGCTGCTGTCCGAGTACGGGCCACCCAACAAGACCACGCCCGCCTACCCGTTCCATCACCTGGCCAGTGACGGGGTGTGGGAGGTGCGTACCGATCGCGGACCGGGCAGTCCCGGTAGTGGGGTACGGGAGCTGCGGGCCGCGGGAGCGGCAGGGCGCCTGGCGCCCGACCTGCGGACGGCGCTGCGGCGTGAGCCGTCGCTGCTCGGCCGGATGGCACGGGTGCTGCTCGACCTGAACTTCCCGCCATCGCTCCACGACGAGCTGTGCGAAGTCGTCGGTCTGGAGCTGGAACAGGCGGAGACCGCCGAGGTCTCGGCCGTGCGGAGGCGCCGGGACCCGCGGATGCGGGAGCTGGTGCTGACGGCCTACGAGTATCGGTGCGCCTTCTGCGGCTATGACGGCAGGATCGGCGCGGTTCCGGTCGGACTGGAGGCCGCGCACGTACGGTGGTGGGCGTTCGGCGGCCCTGACGATGTCGACAACGGACTGTGTCTGTGCTCGCTGCACCACAAGCTGTTCGACAAGGGCGTCCTCGGTGTCGGCGCCGGCCACCGCATCCTGGTCTCACAGCGGTTCGTCGGCCACAGCCCTGCCGCCCACGAACACGTCATAGCACTCGCGGGCCGTACGCTCGTCGGCCCTCAGCCGGGCATCCGCTCCATCGCGCCGGCCCATCGTGCCTGGCACGCGAGCCAGGTGTTCCACGGCGACCCACGCCCTGCCACAGCCGCCTGACAGCCGACTCCGCTCCCGAACTCCCCGACCGAGCCCGGCCACGTGCGCAGGCCGTGCTTGGCTGTCGCAGCGACAACCTGGTAAGGGATTCGATACCAGGAGTATGGTGACTTGTATGGCGACCAAGAAGGTGACGGTGACCATCCCTGAGGATCTCCTGGACGAGATCCGCACGGAGGCAGCCGAGCGGGGCCTGTCGGCGTACGTCGCCGAGGCCCTGCGCTTCAAACGCGACCGGGACCGGCTGCGGGAACTCGTGGACTGGCTGCAGGAGGAACACGGCCCCGTCACCGATGACGAACATGTGGAAGCGCTGGAGGAGCTGGCGGACCTCGATGCCGAGCATGAGCGCCGCCGCGCCACCGCCAAGGACAATGCCGGAGAGGCCGCGTGAAAAAACGGGCCGGTGACCCTGCGCAGCCGCGGCTGCGCGTCTTCGTGCTCGACTGTGAGGCACTGTCCCTCGCCGTGCGCGGTGACCGGAAGATGATCGCCTGGCTGGACCTCGCAGCACGGGGCGAGGCCGAGGTGGTGACATCTCCTGTGACGCTGGTCGAGGCATACGACGGCAGGACCACCGAGCAGCGCTGGGACTGGGTCCTCTCGCGCCTCAAGGTTGCCGAGATCGGGAAGGACGAGGCCCGTCAGGCCCGTCGGCTCCTGGCCGACGCGAAGCTGCACGGACACGAGTACGCCATCGACGCGGTACTGGCCGTCATCGCCCGGCGGCAGAAGGGGCAGGTCACCGTCTTCACCTCGGACGTGGACGATCTGGAGCGTCTGGTCCCGGAGTCGATCGTCGTCCGGAAGGTATGACCCGCGGCGGATGGTCGGCGACGTCAGCCGACGTCGCCGCGGCATGCACTCGGGCGGACATCGGCCACCCTTACGGTGTACGCCACCGCACCACGGCCACGCAGCATGCAACACCCTTTCGTGTGACCTCATCGGCGTTGTCCGTCCGCCACCCTTGAATACTGTGCGTGCCGGTTCCCCTTGCGGAGCCAACCTGCTCTTCGACGGTGAGGTGTTCCCCATCAGTAAGTCCAGTGGATCAACACTGGCCGCCTGGCTGCTCAGCCTTGATACAGCGCGGCTGGAGAGGGTCCTCACAACGAGGACCGATGCCGTGTCCCCTCCGGAGCCGAGGTCGGTCGGCGAACTGGCGGACCGCCTGCAGCGGCCGGGGGCGGTGGCACAGGTACTGCCCCGGCTCTCGCTCCCGCACCTGCAGGTGGCCGAGGCGCTCGCGGCGCTGGCGCCCACCACCCGCGATGCCTTGGCGGAACTGCTGGGAGCGGTGGACGAGGAGCGAGCTCGCGGCCTGGACGCGGCCCTTCGGTCGCTGGCCGATCACGCGCTGGTCTGGCCGGACGGTGAGGGACTGCTGCGCATCGTGGCGCCGCTGCGGCAGGCGTGGGACGCTCCGCTGGCACTGGACGCGCCGCTGCGGCAGCTGCTGAAGGACACCACCTCCGACGAACTGCGCCGCATGCTGGGGGCGTTGGGGATCAAGTCCGGTGGCACCAAGCAGCAGCGGCTGGCGGACCTGGTGGAACACCACAGCGACCGGGAGCGGATCACCGAAATCGCGGCACGGGCTCCGGTGGCCACCCGCAAGCTGCTCGAGCGCCGGGCTAGGACCGCGCCGGAGCGGTCGGAGCTCATTGTGTTCGGGGCTCCGGGGATCGACTCGGAGCCGGGTGCGCGATGGGCTCTGGAGCGGGGACTGCTGGTTCAGGACCATCGCGGGTACGGAACGGCGCGCATGCCGGCCGAGGTGGCGCTCGCACTGCGCGGGCCCGGCTGGCGCGCTCCGTTCGAGCCCGTCCCGCCCGACGTGCCCGCCGTGCCCGTCACCCCGGCCGAGGTGGACCGTGAGGCGACGGCCGCGGCCATGGCGTTCGGCGCTCATGCAGCCTCGGTTCTCGCGGTGTGCGCCGCCTCACAGCCGGCCCGGCTGAAGAGCGGCGGGATCGGAGCACGCGAACTCTCCCGGGTCGGCAAGGCGGCACGCTGTGACGACGTCGTGGTGCGCATTGTGTTCGAAACGGCGTACGCGGCGGGGCTGTTGGCCCGGGACGGCGACAGGGTTTCGGCGACGGAAGGCTACGACGCCTGGGCGGAACAGGAACCGGCTGAACAGTTCGCGGTGCTTCTCCGGGCGTGGCGGACACTGCGGCTCACCCCCGGTCAGGCCCGCGACGAGGACGGCAAGTCCCTGGCCGTGCTTGCCGGAGCACCTCCTTGTGACGGCTGTCTGCAGGCCCGGGAGGGTCTCCTCACCGCCGCGGCACGGCTCCCAGTGGGGCACGGCGTGAAGAGTCACGCGGATCTGGGCCGGCTTGTCGCCTGGCACCGTCCACTCGCCGACTCGCCGCCCCAGGACTCCACGCCGTTCGCCACCGTGATCCGCGAGGCGGAACTGCTCGGCGTTCTCGCCCGGGGCGCTCTGTCCCCCGCCGGGACCGCCCTGTTGTCCTCCCGGCCGGACGATGATGCCGAGATACTGGCCGCCGCCTGCCGCCGGCTGCTTCCCGGCGCCACTGCGTCCGCCTGCTTCGGCGCCGACCTCACGGCCGTCGTCACCGGCACGCCGTCCGCCCGCCTCACCACGCTGCTGGATTCGGTCGCCGACCGCGAAACCGGCGGCACTGCATCGGTGTGGCGGTTCAGCTCCGGCACCATCCGCCGGGCCCTGGACGCCGGCCGCACCCCCGATGCCATCGAGGCCGACCTGGCCGCCATCTCCGGAGAGACTCTCCCCCAGCCGCTGGTCTACTTGATCCACGACACCGCGCGCGGTCACGGCCGGGTGCGCATCGCCCCCGCGGCCTGCGTGCTCCACGGCGAAGAGCCCGCACTCCTGGCCGAGCTGGCCGCCCACCGGGGGCTGGCCCGACTCGGCCTGCGGCACCTGGCGCCGACTGTACTGGTAAGCCGGACCTCGCTCGACAAAACCCTCGCAGCGCTCCGGGCCGCGGGCTACGCCCCAGTCGCCGAAACCGCCGACGGGACGGTACGAGTCGAGAAGGCTCAGCGCCACCGTGCCGTCGCACCGGTCCCGTCCCCGCGCCGGTCCGGCGGCACCTCCCGCCGCCGGAAGACCGACGGCCGGACGGAGGAGGCTCCGGCGACGGCCGACCTGCGTGCCCTGGCCACTCGGCTGAAGGCCGCGCCACCGGCCTCCCCGCAGCCAGACCCGTACAACGGCATCCCCTTCGACAGCGACACCGAGGAAATCATCGCCGGGTCCGCCCGTCAGCTCTCCCTCGCCGACGTTCGTCAGCTGGCCCATGCCGTAAGCGAAGGCCAGCCGGTCACCATCGAATACGTCGCCGCCTCGGGCAGCCGCACCATACGTACCCTCAGCGAGCTCGATCTCGACGCGCCCTACCTGTACGCCTGGTGCCACCTGCGAAACGACGAGCGTGTCTTCACCCTCTCCCGCATTCACGGCGTCATGCCCGGGTAGCCGCGTGGTCTCAGTTTTGGTCTCAGCCGTCCGCAACTTCCATCAGCACCCGCTCCACCGCAGGTCAGCACGCCCCCGGCCCTCGCCGAACCCCCAGACGAACATGTGGAAAGCGTGTGGGGGCACCCCCTCACGAGTTCGAATCTCGTGTCCTCCGCCCAGTGCCTCACCGGGCACGATGTCGGAGGGCCCACAGCGGTGGGGCCCTTCGACGTTGACCGCCTCAGGCGACGCGGTCGGCGCGGTGGCGGGCTTCCCGGAGACGGACCTTCGACGGGAGGCGGTCCAGGCCGGCCGAGTCCCGCGCGTGGACGAGCGTTTCCCGGCTCAATTGCCCGAGAATCCGCTCCGGGTCCGCGTAAGGCTCCAGCAACAGCCGCAGGCGTGCCGTCGGAGCGGTACGCCGGCCCGCCAGCCGTACCCGAGCCCGCGAGACCCCGTCCAGGGCCTGCGCTTCTTCCTGGATCACGCCCTCCAGCGCACGGCCGCTGAGATGGGCCGCCGCGCCGTCGTCGCTGTCGACGAGGACCCGGTCCTGGCGTCGTCTGCGCTGCGTGAGGAGCCACCACAGCAGCAGGACCAGCAGTACGGCGAGCACCGCGATGACGGTCGGCCACCACCAGCCTTCCTCCCGCCACCGGGTGCGTCCCTCGGTGCCCAGCACCACATCGTCCGGCCCGCGGAAGGGCCACCAGCCCGGCATGCCGAAATTCCAGTGACGCTGCAGATCCAGCCCGCCCAGCAGCACGCCCGCCCCCAGGGCGAACAAGGCGAGGCCGAGCAGTCCCAGCAGCACCCGGTTCACTCGCGTGAGCATCGGGATCACCTCAGTCCTTCTTCGGCCGCCGCACGTGCACGGTCAGCGTGGGCTGCCGGGCGAGGCCCAAGGACGTCACGGCTTCGCCCAGCGTGGCGTCCAGGTCCGAGCGAACCTCCTCCAGATCGCGGAAATGCGCCCATGCCCGGGCTTTGACCTTCCGGCGGCCGACCGCGACCCGTGCCGTCTGGACACCGGGCACCTGCACGGCCCGGTCGCGCAGGATCAGGGCGGCCGCGCGGCGGTCGAGCCCGGCGTGGACCTCCTGCGTCCCCGGGGCGCCGGTGGGCTGCCGCATGGGCAGCAGCCTGCGCAGTCCCGGCGTCACCGCCAGCAGGAAGAGCCACAGGCCGAGGGCCGTCGCCACCGCGGCTCCGACGATCATCCAGACGTCGTCCAGCGGACGGGTGGCCAGTTCCTCGGCGAGCCGACGCCGCCAGCGCATCGCGGACCGGCCCGCCCGAACCGAGACCACGTCGTACAGGAGCAGGCCGACCGCCGCGACGGACAGCAGGGCCACCAGTGCCGCGGGGAGCCGCCGCGCGGACCAGAAACGGCGCGCCGACCGGCCCGAGGCGTCGACCCCTGTCGTCGAGCCCGTGCGCTGGGTGCCGTCCGGGGACGGATCCGTCTGACCGGGATCGGTGGGCAGGTCACTGTCACCGGTCGGCTTCCGCCAGGTGTTCGCGCTCATCTCACCCTCTCCCGGTCCGTGTGGAGCGCGTGCACCGAGTGCAGCCGCTCGACCGACACCGCGAAGTCGGACACCTCCATGCCGGCCCATGTCCTGAGCCGTTCGGTGACCTCCCGGCGCACCGCGGCGCACTGAGCCCCGATGTCGGACGGATAGCCGAGCTCTACGGTGACGTGCATCCGTACCTCGCCGATGACCGCCTGCCGTCCGGCGGCGGATTCGGCGTCTCCCCCGGCGGTCCGCTCCGGTGCCCGCCGCACGGATGCGTTCACGCGTGGCGTCCGGCGGCCGGGTGGGACGTGGCCGACCGACTCGGTGAACCGGCTCAGCACCTCGGCCGCCACCTGGGAAGCGATCTTCGCGACGACCCGGTCGGCGACGCTGATCGCACCGCGCTCCCCGCGGGGGATGCCAGGGCGCCGGTCGGCTCCACCGGTCACTGCCGCCAGTCTCCCCGAGCCCGTCGCCGGTCATCGCGGATCCGGTCCTGCCGGTCACGGCGGCGGACGAAGTCGCCCGGTTCGAAATCGCCTTCCATGAGCCGCCCGACCACGAGACCGACGACGCCCAGCCCGAGCACCAGCAGGAAAGCCCAGAAGTTACCGAAATAGGCGGCGAACCCCAGCGCCATCCCCGCGATCAAGCCCACCATGGCCCTGCTCATCACGCGCTCCTTCACTCAAGTGGGCTGCTCCGCCCCGGCTACTGGATCCGCTGCCGCTCTTCCCCTTCGTCCTCCTCGTCGGGGAGCTTCACGTCGCTGACCATGATGTTGACTTCCACGACGTCCCGGCCCGCCATCCGTTCCACCGCGGCGATCACGTTCTCCCGCACCGCACCGGCCACGTCCGTGATCGAGACGCCGTAGTCGACGACGATCTCCAGATCGATGGCCGCCTGCAGCTCGCCGACCTCCACGCTGACCCCGCGTGTGACGGACTTGCCACTACCGGCGCCGGGCATCCGCTCGCGCACGGATCCCATCGAGCGCGCGAATCCGCTGCCCAGGGCATAGACGCCGCGTACGTCCCGTGCCGCTATTCCGGCGATCTTCTCCACCACCACATCGGCGATGGCCGTCCGGCCGCGAGATGCCGGCGCACCACCGTGCCGTAGGCCGGTGTTCTCAGTCATCGGGATGTTCCTCCCTGAAGGATGCCCACTTTGCCGCCTCTTTTACATTATATTCCCTTTAGTATGTTTTTAGTATGTTTCCAGAGGTGCGGTGAGAAGAAAGAGGGCGAGAGGCCGGTGAAGACCGAGGCGTGGGCGGAGGCGGTACGACATCAGCTCGACCTGGGCCGACTGCTCCCGCTCGGCGGGCCGGAGGACGGGGCGTGGATCACCGAGCAAGCGGCCGTCCGGGCCCTCAGGCGTGCCGCGGCCGGGTTTCCTGGTGTGCGGCTGGAGTCTGTGCGCATCGGGGCGGCACCGCAGGAGCCCGTGTCCGAGCCGTCGGTCCGTCCGCCGGCCGGCGCGCTACCGCCGGGCCCGCTCAGGATGGAGGCCGCCCTCACAGCCTCGCTCGGGCAGCCACTGCCCGACATCACCGAACAGTTGAGGAGCACACTTCTCGACGCGGCCACCGAAGGGCTCGGCCTGGCCGTCGTGACGGCTGACCTGCGCGTCACCGATCTCGTCGAGGGCCCGGAGACGGTCGCCGGGTCGCAGACCGCGACGAGGGCCATGAAGCCCCAGCGGGAAGCTGCGGCCGCGCGAAGCCGGCCCCCTGCGACCGGAACGGCAACAACGCCAGGACCCACGGGAGAACTGGCCGACGTCGCGGCGACTGTTCCGGGCGTCGCCCACCTCACCGCCGTTCTGGGAGGCCGCCCGATCAGAGTGAGGTACGAGGGCGATCCGCCCGGACGCCACATCGAGGTCCAGTTGGCGGTAGCCCCCCGACACCATCCGCTGGAAGTCGCCCGCGCCGTCCGGACCGCCCTGGTGGAGGCAGCCACCTCGGACACCCCCGGCCCGGTCACCGCCGCCGTTCTCATCACAGACGCCGCGCCCTGGCCAGCCGGGTGACAACGGCAGCCCGATGAGGAGTTGTTCGGTGCCCCAAACACGGGCCGGACAGCAGCCCTCGGCCATGGGTCCATCGTGTCCGTCCGCGGATCGACGCTCACCGCGGAGAAACCGAGTCATCGTGGATCTGACGGGGAAGGCCGTGGGACGGCTGTCTCGACCGCCCTTGCGGGGGGTGGTCGGGGAGGCGGCGCCAACGGGCGTTTCACCGACCTCTTCACCTGGGGCAAACGCTCCAGGCCACCCACGTCGGCCGCAGAGATCCAGTACCGGCTCCTGCCACCGTCATGTGCCTGGACTGGCACGGCCCCCACGAGCCCCAGCGGCACGTCAGCTCCGGCGCGGACACCGGCAGGCCTCAGCCGCCCGCGGGAAGCAGCCGTGACCGCAGGCGTGCGGCGTCAGGGACCATTCCTCGGGCCCACTGCCGGCTCAACGGGGTGGTCGACGTGTTGCTTCGAGCCGAGCGCGCCGCCGGGACCGCCTTGCGCGGGTACGGCTCTGGAGCCTGCCGCTCGTGCCGGTGCCGACCGTCTGCTGTCCGCCCGCCGCACCACGCGTCGGCACAGGCGAGGCAGAAGGGCGTAGAAGCGGTCGGGAAGGAACACGGCGTCCGCGATGATCATCGCGCCGGAGAAGAGAGGCAGGCCCATGAGCACGGCGATGCCGATGTGCATGCCCAGCAGCAGGGTGAGAACGGGGTACTTGAGCCTGCCGAAGAGCACGAACGGGAAGGCCACCTGCAACAGCACGGTCAGGTAGCCCACGACGGCGATCACGAGCGTGTGCGAGTCCACGAAGTGGGAGAGCGCGGGCCAGGGCCGGAAGAGTTCGAGGTTCAGGGCGTAGTGGAGAGCGGTGCCGCTGCCCCAGGAAGCGCCCTGGACCTTGTACAGGCCGGCTGATCCGTAGAGAAGGCAGACCTGCGCCGCGATGACGAACATGCCGCAGTTGTGCACCGCCGTGACCAAGGTGGTCCGGGCGTCGCGGAGTTGCCGTGTGAGGAGGCTTCTCTCCGGTTGCGGCGTGTTGTCGGCGGGAACCGACTTCGATCTGTTTCTGCGCGCGTCCAGGGACCAGCGTCGGCCGCAGGCGGTGAGGACGAGGTAGAGGGCCATCAGCAGGACCAGGTTGTCGCCCCCGTCCGTCATGAAGATCGCCCGGGCATGGAACGAGGTCACCACGACGGCGAAGAGGACGGACATGAAGCGGGTCCGCCAGCCCAGCGTGAACAGCGCGGACGTGACGAGCGCCAGCCCGTAGCAGAGCTCGAAGTAGGCGCGGCTGTCGGACAGGGCCAGGATGCTCAACCAGCCCGTCTGGTCGAAGAGCTGCTGTGCCAGTGCGGGCGTCCACGGAGAGCCGGGGCCCCAGATCTCGTCCCGGTGCGGGAACTCACGCAGCAGAAAGATCAGGTAGAGCAGCCCGTAGCCGATGCGCAGCATCGACGCGGCGTACAGGGACACCGGCCGGCCGGTCAGGAGGTTCCACCCGGCACTGGTCCGGTCGACGAGCCACCCGGCCGCGCCGCCGGACGCGGTCTTCTGCGCCTCAGCTTCCATGGCGGATCACCTTCCACCAGGGGAGAAGCCGGTTCTCGGTCGGCGTCGGGGGGCGATTGCCGGCCGCGGGGGCGGGAGCGGCGACAGGCAGTGTGACGACGCGGAGCTGAATGAAGTCGAAGGTGCCGCGGTTGTGGGCGGCGACGCGGTCCGCGGCGATGTTGCTCAGGTACTTCCGCATCATCAGAGCGCGTTCCGTGCCCGCCTTGTCGTCTCCTCCGTGCGAGTCGGCGTAGCCGGCCCAGGCTCGGCGCAACATGTTCTGCGCCGTGTGGCTCGGGAACACCTGGTGCTCGACCGCGGAAACGTCCACGGCGGTCAGGTCGAACCAGGAACTCACCTGAACCGATCCGTCGGAGCCGGTGTGCGCGGTTCTCGCCAGAATCTGCCGGTTGACGGATTCGGGGTCCGGGGCGAAAAGCCGCCAATTCTGTTCGAAGAAGGGGTACACCCATGCGGTGATCTGCTGGTTGTATCGCTTGGAGACGGTGTTGGCCGGTGCCACATGAAGGAACACCAGAAGCACGTGCACGACACTCGTCACCAGGAAAAGGGCCACGGCGGCACACAGTCCGGCATTCAGTGCCCGAACGCCTCTCGATGGTTTCAGGGGCGCGGCCACGGCGCCAGGACATGACTGCGTGACCGTGGCCGGACCGGAATCGGAATGCTGGATTTCCTGCACGGCCGCTGAGTCAATTCCGCTCGACACCGCCCATCCCGTCTTTCTCTTGTCAGCTGCTCGCGCCCGGCGTTTTCCACCGACTAGCGCTGACGGCGCGCGGCGGACTCGAGGAGATACCGCCGCGCGCTGTCATCCGGTGAGCGGGCTGGCCGCGGTGGGCTGCCTAGCCCTCGTGGCTCTCGGAGTGGTCGTCCTAGTAGCCCTTGGGCACCTTGTCGTAGCCGTAGTGCTCGTCGGAATGCTTGCCGTGGTTCGGCTTACCGGGCTTGCCACCGTGGTCCGGCTTTCCGGGCTTACCACCGTGATCCGGGCGGCCCGGCTCATGGTCGTGCCCGCCGGTGGTGTTCCCCGCGGTGTTGCCCGAGGTGTTCCCGGACGTGATGCCCGAGGTGTTCCCGGACGTGATGCCCGCCGTGTTCCCCGCGGTGTTGCCCGAGGTGTTCCCGGATGTGATGCCCGAGGTGTTCCCGGACGTGATGCCCGAGGTGTTCCCGGTGTCCCCGGACGTGCCGCCGGTGGGCTCGCCCGTGGTACCACCCGTCGCGGTACCACCCGTCGCGGTACCACCCGTCGCGGTACCACCCGTCGCGGTACCACCCGTCGCGGTACCACCCGTCGCGGTGCCACCCGTCGCGGTGCCACCCGTGGTGGTGCCGCCGGTAGTGGACGTCGCGCACCCGCTGAGGAAGATGTTGTTGGTGTCGAGCGTCACGGCGCCCTCACGAGCCAGCGCCCGGCCCTGGATGCTCGCCCCCGTGGTGGCGCTGATCGACGTCAGAGCCATGATGGTGCCCACGAAGGTGGAGTTGGTGCCGAGGGTGGCAGAACTCCCGACCTGCCAGAACACGTTGCACGGCGAAGCACCGTTCGCAAGGAGCACCCGGCTGGAGGATGCCGTCGTCAGGGCTTCAGGGATCTGGAACACCCAGACGGCGTTCGGGTCTCCCTGGGCGTCCAGGATCAGGTCGCCGGTGAGCCCGACGCCGGAGACAGCGGTGTGGACGCCCGGAAGCAGCGTCTGGCCCGGGACACCGCCGATGGCCGCCGGGAGTGCGAAGTCCGTGGCCTGGCCGGCCGCGTTGTTGTACGCCGTGACCAGGTCGGACTTGGCCTGAAGGGCGACAGCGTCCGCAGCGTGGACGGAGCCGAGCACGATGCCGGGCGGGAATCCGGTGATGGACGCGTTCGGGTGCGTGCCGAGGTCCTGGCCGATCACCGTGGGGCCGGTGTTGGTGACTCCCTGGCCTGCGAGAACGGAGAAATCCGCGGCCGTGCCCAAGGGTACGGGCGTAGCGATGGCCACAGCCTGCGTCGGCATCAGGGCAACCATCACGGCGGCGACGATGGCGGCAAGAGCCGAGGCCAGCAAGCCGGACAGAGTGCGACGGTGGAATACCTGAGGGATCTTCAGCTTCATCGAAAGGCCATTTCCTGAGGGGCCATGGCGTACCGGGCCCTACCGATCACCCGGGAAGCCTTGTTGCTGTTACTGCCGCCGCACATTACGCAGAAATACCCTTGTAACCGGCTTGGACAAGACCGGAGAATATTCCGATCATTCGAACGGCGCACAGCGCTACGAAAATAGCTTTAATTCGAATGAGCGGAGCCGACGACGGCAATCATCCCGGTGGCGAACCGGGCTGCCGCAATTTACAGGCGCCGCCCAGGCCGACCGGACGGGCATCCCCGGGCACGCGGGCGCATGCCTTCGCGACGGCATCCGCACCGCCGGCGTCGATCCCGGCGGACGAGAATTCCGTCATCTTGAAGGCACCCGGCCGCAGTCACCGGAAGGCGGCTCCGGCGCGCCCCGGGCCTGCCGGCTGCCAGGTGTCGGCTGCACCTCGGTACCGTCACCGCGCGAGGGCCCGACGCGCGGACGCCCACCCGCCGCCGGCCGGCCTTCGCACCCCTCGACGAGGCAGTCCTGAGGCGAGCGATCCATGGGCCGTGCGCTGGTCCCAGCGCTCCCTCACCGCTCCGTCCGATGACACCGGTGGCCGGCCATCCGGGTCCGCCCGTGGCCGCCCCTCGCCCGCGCCACCCTCCGAGACCTTCCTGACCAGGCAAAACGCATAGCCTATGGGAACGGGAGAGCCATAGGCGCATACTGGGGTCGATGACTAAGCCTGCTGCACCCAAGCGTCATTTGCCTACCAGCCCCTTCAAGGCCCCCGTCGCACCGGCTCCCAAGCACTTCGCCGTGGGCGACCAGGTCACACATGACATGTACGGTCTCGGCCGCGTGATCGGCATCGAGGACGGAATCGCGGCACTCGTGGATTTCGGCTCGGCGCAGATGCGGATCCTGAGCCCGTACAGCAAGATGACCAAGCTGTAGGACCGCTGTGCCCGGTCACGGCACGCCAGGCCCCGTCAGGGACCTGCAACGAAAGAGAGACTTCCCATCGAACCGACTTCGCTGTTCTCCGCTCCGGAAGGGCAACCCCGCCGTTCCGCCGCAGCATCGCCGCCCCCGGCGACGAACCCCTTCCAAGCCCCGGACTTCGGGGAGGACGAGGTCTTCCTGCCCGAGGACTCCCAGGAGCCCGTCCCGGGCAGGCGCGCGGCGGGGACCAGGGCGGCTTAGCTCCACGAGGACGGTGGCTTCGACAGCCCGTCGGGGCCTTCGTCATGTCGTGGTCCCTCACGGCGTGTCGCTGGGGATCACGCAGTTCTTCGGTTGGGTCTTGCCCTGGGCGGGCCCAGGCCCACGAATTCCAGCGTGCCCTCCCCCCGGCGCCCCGGGTCCGGTTCGCCGATCGCGGCCGGTCGGTCGTAGGCGTTGCCGCCCGTGGTGAGGCGGATCAGCCGCAGTCGACGAGAGGGACGCGCCTACGGCTGACGGTCCGACGCCGGCCAGACGTACGGCAGGTCGTCCGGGACTCCGGGGAAGAGGTCCGCGTAGGTCGTCGGGTCCTTGCGGACCAGGGCCGAGCGGTGGCTGCGGTGGAAGGAGCTGTCGCCGAGCCAGGGCGGGAGTTCACCCTCGGCGGCCAATAGGGACTGGTCGCGGATCGGGGCGTGCGGGCGGATCGCGGCGAGGTCGGCCACTAGGGTGGCGGCGCAGGTGTCCTGGTGACCCTGTTCGCGCCAGACCCGGCAGATCTCCAGGCCGTAGCGGACCAGCGCCTCCTCGTAGCCGAGCCACATCTTCACCGCCGGGTGGCGGCGCCACGCGTATCCCGGGACGACCAGGCCGCGCAGCACCTGCAGCGCCTCCACCCGCTGCTTGCCCAGCCGGCGGCGGTCGAGGGCCAGGGCCGATTTCCTGAAGTCCGCGTAGGGCAGGAAGGTCTGCATGCCGTCGTCGGTGATCCCTACCGAGCGCCGGAGCGCCGGCCGAGGACGAGGGCCAGGCCGATCATGGCGATGCCCAGGACGAAGTGCAGCCAGTCGTCCGCGGTGTTGAGGGGGATGAAGTTGGCGTCGCTGTCGTGACCGACGAACAGGCCGTAGATCCACAGCACGAGGTAGACGGCACCGCCGGCCAGCAGGTACGAGTACGCCCCGGCGGCCGTGCGGGCCAGGGCCAGACCGGCTAGACCGAAGGCCAGGTGCACCAGATTGTGCAGGATCGAGATCTGGAACACGCCCAGGAGTTCGGCGCCCGACTCGTGGGAGGCGAACTCCATCGAGCCGTAGTCGGTGGTGATGCCGGGGATGAAGCCCAGTACACCGACGAGGAGGAAGACGAGGCCGACCAGTTGGGCGGCCTGCCGGACGGGGGCACGGGCGGCCCGGTGGGAGGGGTGCGTGGTCATGGCTGGTGGCTCCTCACTGGGGATGCAAGGGCTGTTCCGCCCAGATGGTCTTGCCCGTGACGCTCTGGCGGGTGCCCCAGCGCTCGGTCAGCTGGGCGACCAGGAGCAGGCCGCGGCCGCCCTCGTCGTAGGTGCGGGCGCGTCGCATGTGGGGCGCGGTGCTGCTGCCGTCGGAGACCTCGCAGATCAGGCTCGTGTCGTGGATCAGGCGGAGCTGGACCGGCGGCTCGGCGTGCCGGATGGCGTTGGTGACGAGTTCGCTGACGACCAGTTCCGTGACGAACACGGCGTCGGTCAGGCCCCACCGCTCCAGTTGCGCCACCACGTCCTTGCGGGTTCGCGCGACGGCGGACGGGTCGGCCGGCACCGCCCAGGTGGCGACCTGGTTCGCGTCGAGCGCACGGGTGCGGGCGAGGAGCAGGGCCACGTCGTCCGCCGGGCGCTGCGGCAGCAGCTCGGTGAGCACCGTGTCGCACAGCACCTCCAATGAGGGCGCCGGGCGGGCGAGAGCCTCCCGCAGCCGGGTGACCCCGACGTCGAGGTCGTGGTCGCGGGTCTCGATCAGGCCGTTGGTGTAGAGGGCGAGCAGGCTGCCCTCGGCGAGTTCGACCTCGGTGGCCTCGTACGGCAGCCCGCCCACACCGAGCGGGGGAGCGGCCGTGAGGCCGACCAGGTCGACGGTGCCGTCGGGGCTCACCACGGCCGGCAGGGGATGCCCGGCCCCGGCGAAGCAGCAGCGCCGGGAGACGGGGTCGTACACGGCGTAGAGGCAGGTGGCGCCGACGTCGCCCGAGGTTTCCGCGTAGGGGGGCGGTTGCCTAGGTTCCAGGGGATCGGCGTATGCGGGCGGTTGCGTGTCCTGGCCTGCGGGCTCCGGGTATGCGGGCTCCGGGTGTGGCTCCGCGCTCGCGGGAGGCTCCGCGCGGCTCCCGGCCTCTGCGGTCCCGGTGGTCTCCCGCGCCCCGACTGCCTCTCCGGCCCCCGTGACTCCGGCCCGGCCTCCCCGGTCCCACCCGTCCTCATCCTCCGTGTTCAGCCGCGCCACCAGGTCGTTCAGGTGCGTCAGCAGCTCGTCGCACGGCAGGTCGATGTCGGCCAGGGTGCGAACCGCCGTACGCAGCCGCCCCATGGTCGCGGAAGCGTGCAGCCCGTGGCCGACCACGTCGCCGACGACCAGGGCCACCCGCGCCCCCGAGAGCGGGATGACGTCGAACCAGTCCCCGCCGACGCCGGCGTGCGCGCCGGCCGGGAGGTAGCGGGTCGCGACCTCGACCGCTGCCTGCCGGGGCAGCCGCCGCGGCAGCAGGCTGCGCTGGAGCGTGACCGCGGTGGCCCGCTCGCGCGTGTAGCGGCGGGCGTTGTCGATGCTGACCGCCGCTCTGGCCGTCAGTTCCCCGGCCAGGACCAGATCGTCGTGCCGGAAGGTCTCGGCGTTGCGGTGGCGGACGAAGAAGGCGACGCCCAGGGTGGCGCCGCGGGCGGCCAGCGGCACGCTCATCACCGAGTGGACGCCGAACGCCCGGAACCGGGCCGAGCGGGCCGGGTCGCGGGCGAGCCACGCGGTGAACACCGGTTCGGCCGCCTCGTACAGCGCGGGCCGTCCCGTGCGCAGGCTCTCGTACGGCGCCGAGCCCTCCGGATAGGCGTCCACGCCGCCGGCCGCCACGACCGCCTCCGGGGCACCCGGAATCACGGACCGCAGCGCGGCCCGCCGCAGCAGCAGCGGCCCGACCGCCGGAACGGCCCGCACGGGCGGTTCGGGTACGTCGTCCAGCGCGGCCAGCAGATCGACGCTGACGAAGTCGGCCAGGGCGGGGACGGTCACGTCCGCCAGCTCCTGGGCGGTGCGCGTCACGTCGAGCGTGCTGCCGATGCGCCGGCCGGCCTCGGCGATCAGCTGGAGCCGCTTGCGGGCCCAGAACTGCTCCGTCATGTCGTGCGCGGCGAGGCAGACGCCCCGGACGGTGCCCTCCTGGTCGCGCAGCGCGGACATGCAGACCGACCAGGCGTGCTCATGGTCCTCACCCTGGACGCGCGGGTAGTTCTCCTCGTACTCCGGCTCGCCGGTCCTGAGCACCCGGGCCATGCTGCGTTCGGCCCGCTCAGCGGCGTCGTCGTCGACGATCTCGCACACGCGCAGCCCCCGCATCTCCTCCTCGGTGAGGTGCGTGGTCCGCTCCATGTCGGCGTTGGCCCGCCGCAGCCGGAGCCGGGTGTCGTAGATCGCCATGGCGCAGCACGGGGACTGGGCGAAGCTCCAGCTCACGAGCGATTCGTCGAGGCCGGTCCGGGGCCGGCTGCCGGCGAGGGGGGAGACGATCAGCCAGGCGGGGGCGTCGGTGCCGGGCGGCCGGTGGTGGGCGAGGATCCTGACCGTCAGTTTCCGGCCGTCGCGGTGCCGGAGCGCGACGTCTCCGTTCCAGCGCGGCAGCGAGGACAGGGCCGGCATGCCGCCGCGCACCGGGATCGGCTCGGCCAGCAGGTCCGCGGCGCGGCGGCCGGTCATCCGCTCGGCCGGATACCCGAGGAGCCGTTCGGCGCCCGCGTTCCAGCCGGTCACCGCGCCGTGTTCGTCGAGGGTGACGCGGGCGGTGAGGGCTTCGCCGACGAGGGCGTCCAGCGCTTCGGGTCCTGGTCCGGGCGACGACCGGTCGGCCCGGCCGACGGTGACGGGCTGCTCCATGATGGGTCATCTCGCTCTCGCGGGGGGCGGCCATATCCCCGGATATGTGCGGTTATGACCTGCTTACCCCGATTAGTTATCGTCTCACCGTGCCGCCCCTGCCGAGAAGCGGGGCCTGCCGCCGCCCGGCCCGGGTAACCGCTCCGCCATGGGTGAGATCCTCGTGGGCACGTGCTCCTGGACCGACCGGGCCCTCGTCGCAAGCGGCTGGTATCCGGCGGGGCGGCGGGACGCCGAGGGGCGGTTACGGCACTACGCCGAGCGGTTCCCGGTCGTCGAGGTCGACGCCTCGTACTACGCGCTGCCGAGCGAGCGGAACAGCCGGCTGTGGTCCGAGCGGACACCGGACGGGTTCGTGTTCGACGTGAAGGCGTTCTCGCTGCTGACCGGGCATCCCACCCGGGAGGCGGTGATGCCGGGCGGGCTGCAGGCCGATCACCGGGACCCGGCGGTGCTCGACGAGGTGTGGGCCCGGTTCGCCGCCGGCATCGAGCCGCTGCGGCGGGCCGGACGGCTCGGGAGCGTGCTGTTCCAGTTCCCGCCGTGGTTCCGGCCCGGGCAGCGGGCGGAGGTGTTCCTCCGGGAGTGCGCCGAGCGGACGGAGGGATGGCCCGTCGCCGTGGAGTTCCGGCACCCCTCGTGGTGGGAGCCGGACCGCGCCGACGACACATGCGCGCTGCTCGCACGGCACGGCATGGCGGCGGCCGCCGTCGACATGACGCAGACGCTGCCCTCCTCCGTCCCGCCCGTGACACCCGTGACCTCTCCCCGGCTGTCCGTCGTCCGGTTCCACGGCCGCAGCACCGCCTGGGGCACCGGCAGCAAGGAGGACCGGTTCCGGTACGCGTACGGCGAGGACGAACTCGCCGAGTGGGTGCCCCGCGTCCGCCGGCTGGCCGAACGGGCCGAGCAGGTCCACGTCCTGTTCAACAACTGCTGCGGCGACGCCGCCGTACGGGCCGCCGAGACCATGACCGGGCTGCTCGACGGCGCCGGGCCGACAGCGGCGCCGAAGCTGCCTAGGGCACGATCCGCACCCGCTTCTCCACCGTCACCTGGTCCACGTCCGACACCCGCACGGTCGTCTTCATCGTCCAGTTCCCGGGGAGCGGCAGGTTGACGGCGTTGGTGCCCCAGTAGCCGCCCCGGTCGGTGAGCTCGGCGTCGATCGGGCCGACCTCGCGGGAGGGGAGGGTGAAGGTGATGCGGACCTCGGGGACCACGACCAGGCCCGTGTCGGCGCCGTAGACCACGGCCTGCACGCCGTTCTCGCCGACGCGGGCCGGGTCCAGGGTGACCTGCACCGTGCCGCGGCCGGTCACGGAGTCCAAGCCCGTGTCGAAGGGAACGGTGGCCTGGGTGGTGGGCGGCAGCGCGCCCGCCGGGGCCTGCTGCGCCGCCTCCGCCTCGGCGCGGCCGGGCAGTGTCCCGGTGAGCACGGTCGTGATCAGCAACACCACGGCGGCGACGGCGACCTCGGCGAGGACGGACCGGCGCAGACCCCGACGCCGCGCGTCCGGGTCGCCGGTCGCGGACGCCTCGCCCGCCGGTCCGCCGGGCATCTCCGGTCCGCCGGGCAGCTCTGGTCCGCCGGGCAGCTCTGGTCCGCCGGGCACTTCCGCTCGGCTGGACGTCTCCGGTTCGGCAGGCGACTCCCGTTCCTCGAGCTCCCCGGGGTTCCCGGGGCCCGCCGGTGCGCCGACCGGCTGCGGGACCCGTTCGGATACGGCTTCCCGGGCCGTGGCGGCCGCCGGTGCCGCGAACCGCGCCGTCCAGCGGCGGGAGTACCCGGCCATCAGCAGCAGCGCGCTCACCGCGACCAGTTTGGCGAGCAGCAGACGGCCGTACGGCGTCCCGGTCAGCGCGGACAGGGAACCGAGGCCGCGCCAGGACTGGTAGAGGCCGGTGACGGCCAGGACGGTCACCGAGGCGAAGGCGATCCGGGAGAAGCGGGGCACGACCTCCGTCAGCTCCTCGTCCGACGCGCGGCGCAGGGTCAGCAGCAGCGCCACCAGGCCGCCGAGCCAGACGCCCGTCGCCAGCAGATGCAGCACGGACGACGTCATCGCCGGCGGCACCTGGATCCCGGCGGAGGCGTGCTCGGCCGCCGCCCAGGTCAGGGCCAGGCCCACGGCCAGGACAGTGCCCACCACGAGCACGAGGGGCTCCCGGCGGTCACGGCGCCTGGACAGCCACATCAGGAAGGCCGCGGTGAGCAGGAGGACGCCCAGCCTGGCGAGCAGGGCCAGGCCCGGGCGGCTGGTCGCGGTGCGGCCGAGGGCATCGGCGTCGAAGGCCGTCGCCGGGCCGGTGCCCGCCTCGTACGGGGCGCGCAGCAGGAGCAGGACGGCCGTGGAGCCGAGCAGTGTCCACCAGGCGCCCACCAGCGGCTTGCGCAGGGCAGCCGTGTTCACGGGCCGGCACAGCAGCGCGAACGCCACGGTGCCGACGAGCAGCGCGGCGGCGAGGTAGGCGAGGTAGCGGGCGGCGTCGTGGAGCCCGCGTGTGACGGGGTCCTCGTCCAGGCCGGTGTCGACCTGGGCCGTGGTCGCGGAACGTTTCCCGACGGAGAAGGTGAAGGCACCGGAGACCGGGTGGCTGTCGGCCGACACGACCCGCCAGGCCACCGTGTACGTGCCCTGGGCGAGCGTGCCGGGCAGTCCGACCCGGGCCGTGTCGGAGCGGCCGTCGGCGTGCGTGGCCTCGCCGGTGCGGACGCGGCGCTGGTCGGGGCCGAAGACCCGGAAGGAGTCGTCGAGCAGGCCGACGGACTCGGTGAAGGTCAGGGTCACGTGGCGGGGGGCCTGCCGGACGACGGAGCCGTCGTCGGGGTCGGTGCCGCGGAGAGCGGCGTGGGCCGAGGCGGGCGTCGCGCCGAAGAGAAGCAGCACCAGCACGGTGCCGAGCAGCACCAGGGCTCGGGCTCGCCGGGCGTGTCCGGCACAGCGCTCCTCGTTCCGCCGTTGGTCCACGTGGTTCTCCGAGGTCGGGCTTACGGCTTCCGGTTAGGTACGGACGGGATCGGTGCGGCGCTCATCGGGGAGGTCCCCGCGTCACGGGACGGGCCGGGACAGCCCTGCGATCTTGCCCGCCGCTGCCGGATAGCGGGCCGTCAGGTCCGTCGCGTCTCCGTGTTCGTACCCCTCGACCGTGAAACCCGGGGCCATGGTGCAGCCGAACAGGGTCCAGGAGCCGCCCTCGCTCACCCTGCCGCCCATCCAGGTGCCTGCCGGGACCGTGAACTGCACGTGCTGGCCGTGCAGGACGTCCGGGCCCAGGACCGCCGTCCGCACGCTTGCGTCCGGGGCGAGCAGGAGGAGCTCCAGCGGGTCGCCGAGGTAGAAGTGCCAGATCTCGTCCGTGGGCAGGCGGTGGAGGGCGGAGAAGTCGTCCGCGGTGAGGAGCGCGATGATCGCCGTGCCCTCCGGACTGCCGTCGGGGCGCTCGCGGCCGGCCCAGGTCTGGCGGAACAGGCCGCCCTCGCTGGGGATCGGCTCCAGGCCGTAGTGCGCGATGAGGTCGTCGGGCGTCACCCGGGGAAGGGTATCTCCCGGTCCAGGAAGGCGAGCTGGGCCTTCTTCTCCGGCAGGTACACGTCCGGGAGGTCGATCTCCGGCAGGACGACCACCGGTCCCGGCGTGAAACCCAGCCGGCGGAAACGGGCGACGGCCTTCTCGTTGCGCACGTCCGGGTCGACGACGACCCGCCTTCGGCCCAGGCCCAGCAGGACGTACTCGGCGATGACGGCCACCAGCCGGGCCGTCCAGCCGGACTGCCCGCCGCCGGGCCCGGCGGGCGCGAGCAGCAGGTGGAGGCCGATGTCGCCGGGGCGGACCTCGTAGCACTCGCCGAGGCGGTCGGCGTCGGGCTCGTAGGTCTGCAGGAGCGCGACCGGCTCGCCGTCCCGGACGACGAGGAAGGCGTGGTGCGTGGTGAGCGTCTCCATGTGGGCGTAGATCCCGGCCACCTGCTGTTCGGTGAGGCCGGTCATGCCCCAGAAGGCGGCCCGGTCCTCGCTCACCCAGCGGTGGATCACGCCGGCGTCGGCCTCCGCATCCAGCGGCAGGACGCGGACGGTGCCGAAGCCGCCGGTCACCTGCTCGTGGACGGCGGTGCGGGAGGCGTACGGGTCAGACATCGGTCTCCTTCTTCAGCCGGTCCCAGTCGGTGACGACCGGGACGAGGTCTCCCGCGAGCCACAGGGGGAGCTGGTCGCGGTGGTGGGGCGAGCCGGGGACGCCCGAGGCGCCGAGCGGGACCACCCAGCGGCTGTCCTCGCGCCGGGCCAGGTCCCAGACGTAGCGGGCGGCCGGGCCCCGGGCCGCCAGGTCGGTGAGGCCCGGCACGCCCGAGGTGCACAGCACGCAGTCGTGGTCGCCGGACAACCCCGGTTCGCCGTACGGCTTCTCCGGCTCCAGCGCCCGCCAGGGGGCGAGCCGGTGGGTGTCGCCCCAGACACCGGCCGGTGGGCGTACGGCCACCTCCTCGATCGCCGCGCGGACGGCCGCCGGGCGGTCGACGCCGTACAGCTCCTCGGCGGTCAGCAGGTGTTCGAGGGCGAAGCCGACGCGCGGGAGGAGGGCGAGCCAGGGCCGGAACACCTCCGGGTACGCCGGTGGGGTGGCGAGCGCGGTGAACGCCGGGTGCCCCGCCAGCCGCCGTACGACCGCTCCGCGCACCGCCGCGTACAGGGCCGCGTCCGCGCTGTCCGCGTCCATGCGGCGGTTCCAGGCGAGGAGGCGGGCCCTGAGGGCGGCGGCCCCGGGGGTGAGGCCGTCCAGGGAGCGGAGGTGGTCCAGGAGGGCGCTCGCGGAGGCGAGGTGGGTGTCCGTGTGGACGGCGGGCATGTCGGCGGCGGACCAGCGCTCCTTGCCGGCCAGCAGCGCGGCGATGCGGTCGTGGCGGTGGGGCGGGGCGAACTCGACGCCGAGGGGTTCGGCCGGGCCGCGCTGGTTGGCCATGACGGCGACGCCGTCGGTGAGCCCGGCGCGGGGTGACTCGTGCCAGCCGTGCCAGTCGTGGCCGGGTTCCCATGCGGGCACCAGGCGCAGGCGGTTGGCCTCGGAGCGCAGCGGCACCCGCCCGGCCACGCGGTGCAGGACACCGCCCTCGGTGTCGGCGGCCTGGACGACGTTGACCGGCTCGGCCCAGTGGTCGAAGGCACGGTCCACATCGGCGACCCGGCGGGCACGCAGCAGCGGCAGCAGGGCGCCGAAGCCGAGGTCGCCGGTCACGCGGGGCGGGTAGCGCAGGCTGACCGCCACGGGCACGCCGGAGGGGTCGGCCGGGTCGGCCGGGTCACCGTCGAGACCCTCGGGGCCACCGATGATCACGGGCCCGCGGCTGGTCTCGATCACCTCGACCTCGGCCGGCTGCCCGCCCGCGACCTCGACGACCTCCGTGTGCCGGGCCGCCCGCCGCCAGACCCCGTCCGGGCCGAGCGCCTCCACACCGGCGCCCGTGCGCCGCAACCGCTCCCGGTACAGGTCCTGGTAGTCGGCCATGGCGTTGGTGATGGCCCAGGCGACCGTGCCGGTGTGCCCGAAGTGGGCGATGCCCGGGACCCCGGGGACGGCCAGGCCCACGACGTCGAACTCCCGGCAGGACAGGTGGATCTGCTGGTAGACGCCGGGATCCTCGATCCAGCGGTGCGGGTCGCCGGCGATCACGGCCTGCCCGGTGACGGTCCGCTCCCCGCTCACCAGCCAGCCGTTGCTGCCTGAGGTGCCGGGGCCGTCGGTGGCGAACAGACCGACGGCGTCCGCGCCGAGATGGGCGACGACCCGCTCGCGCCAGAGCTTCGCCGGGAACCCGGCGAAGAGGATGTGGGTGGCGAGCCAGACTCCGAGCGGGGTCCAGGGCTGCCAGCGGCCGGGGGCGAGACCGGTGCGGGCGAACTCGGGGGCCGCTTCGGCCCCCTCCGGTAGTCCCGCGTCGACCCCGTCGACGTAGGCCCGCACCCAGTCCGCCGTCTCGGGGTCCCGTCCCTCCAGCTCCGCGAAGCACCGTCTCGCCGTGTCGTCGAGTCTGGCGCGTCTCGCGAACCGGTCCCAGGCCAGGGCGCTCTCGCCGAGGAAGGACGCCGAGGTGCCCTGCGCCCGGTGGCGCTCGACCTCCAGCTGCCAGGCCCGGTCGCGGGCGGTGACGAGGCCCTGCGTGTAGGCGAGTTCGGCCGCGCTGCCCGCACGCAGATGCGGAACGCCCCAGACGTCACGGTAGATCTCGGCGGCCACGCTGTGCCCCTTCTTTGCTTTAGGTTAGCCTTGCCTAAGTCGATCGGGGCGAAATCGTACGCGAAGGATGAGGACGCGATGGGGCAGGGGCGGGGTTGGGAGGGCGCGGTCCTCAAACTGCTGCGCGCGAAGGATTTCGAGTTCACCGTGACGGCCGCGGAGGACGTCACCCCGGACTACCGGCGGCTGCGCTTCACCGACGGCGGTCTGCTGGCCGCGACCGGCGTGCACCCCACCATGTGGGTCCGGCTCTGGTTCGACAACGCGGGCAGGCCGCACCAGCGGGCCTACACCCTGGTCGATCCGGACCCGGCGGCCGGCACCTTCGGTCTGGAGTTCGCCCTGCACGAGGGGTGCGCGAGCGACTGGGCCCGGGCGGCGAAGCCGGGCGACACCATCGAGGCGACCGTCCAGGGCACCGGCTTCGAGCACCCGGGCCCCGCGCCCTCGCACGTCTTCGCCGTCGGCGACCCGGCCTCCCTGCCGGCCATCAACTCCCTCCTGGACGCGCTGGGATCCGCCCCGGCCACCGTCTGGTTCGAGGGCGGCGCGGACGGCCTGCCGTTCCGCACGGACCCGGACCGGCACGAGCTGCGCGAGGTGCCGCGCCGGGACGGCGGCGCCCACCTCGTCGACCGCGTCAGGTCGGACCTGCCCGGCCTGCTCCAGGGCACCTCCGACCCGTACGTCTGGATCGCCTGCGACACGGCGACGACCCGGACGCTCGCGGCGTACGTCCGCAGGGAACTGGGCCTGCCCAGGCAGCGGGTGCACGCCCTGGGCTACTGGCGGGCGACCTGAGCACCGGCGGCCCCGGCTCCGGACGCGGCCGGGCCCGCACCGGGAGATGATCGGGGCATGGACGTCACTCTTCACCTCGCCCAGGACCCCGAGGCAGACGCGCTGCTCGGCCGCAGTCCACTCGCCGCGCTGGTCGGGATGCTGCTGGATCAGCAGGTTCCGATGGAGTGGGCGTTCAAGGGTCCGGCGACGATCGCCCAGCGCCTCGGCACCGACGACCTGGACGCGCACGAGATCGCCGCACACGCGCCGGAGGCCTTCGCCGCGCTGCTCTCCCGGAAGCCGGCCGTTCACCGCTACCCGGGCTCCATGGCCAAGCGGATCCAGCAGCTGTGCCAGTACCTCGTCGAGCACTACGACGGTGACGCCGAGGCCGTCTGGAAGGACGTCGGCACCGGCAAGGAGCTGCTGAAGCGGCTGGCGGAACTGCCCGGCTTCGGCAAGCAGAAGGCCCAGATCTTCCTCGCCCTGCTCGGCAAGCAGCTCGGGGTGCGGCCCACGGGCTGGCGGGAGGCGGCGGGCTCCTACGGCGAGGAGAAGTCCTTCCGTTCCGTCGCCGACATCACCGGGCCCGAATCGCTGGCGAAGGTGCGGGCGCACAAGCAGGAGACGAAGGCCGCGGCCAAGGCGGCGAAGGCCGCGGGCACGTAGCCGCCGCGCCGGCCCGCAGGCAGCCGTCAGCCCCTTGGCCCGCCCCGGATGGCGGAACCCTGCGGCCCGGTCCAAGCATGGACCATGACCGAGCCACCCAGCGGCTCCCCCTGGGACCCGGAGCCCGAGACCGACCACGACCGCGCACCCCAGGGCCTGGAACCTCCCGTCCCCCAGGGCCCGGGCCCGGACGGTCCCCACTCCCACGAACGGCACGGTCACACCCCACCCGTTCCTCCCGACCACTGGCCGCACGACCCGCAGGCCCCCGAGGGCCCGGGCCCCCGCGAACGGCCCGGCCGCACCGCACCACCCGGCCCGCAGGACGCCTGGCCCCACGACCCGCACGGCCCGGCCTCTTGCGCACCGCGGACACCGCACACCACGAGCCGGCCCCCGGAAGGCCATCAGCCGGAGCCGTCGAAGTCCTCGGGGCCCCGCACCCCGGGAGCCGCCGTACGCCGAGCGAGCGGCTCCCCGAGCGGTCGGGATGAACGGCCCGCGCCCGGCGGGGAATGACCTCCCGTGAACCCCGCACCGCAGCCGGTCCCCCGCGTCCCGCGCCGGCCCGCCTGGCTGCGGGTGCTCGTCCTGCTGCTCGCCCTGCTCGTGCCGGGCGCACACGCCGAGGCCCACACCGGGCCGCCTGCCACCGTCTCCGGGGAGAGCACCACCGTCGTGTGCGACCTCCTCGACACCGCCCCGCGCCCGTCGCCCCGGGGCTCCCGGCGCACCGCGGTCGCCCCGCGCCCCGCGCCGCCCCCTGGCCCCGGCCCCGCACACACCACCCGGAGCCCCGTACCCGTGCGGCGGGACCCACCGCCCGACCCGCGCCCCCCGCGTTCCGAGGTTCTGCGTTGCTGAGCGGACCCGCCACCGGTCCATCAGTCCCGCACCGCACCAGAAGGAACGACAGCCATGCTTCAAGACCCGTACGCGGTTCTGCGCGCCCTCCTGCGCGCGGAGGCCGTCCGCAACACCCCCAAGCCCGCCTCGAAGGCGGACACGCGGAAGCCGCCGCAACCACCGAAGGAACGGGACCGCGGCTGACTCACCCGCGGCGGTGGCCACCGGCCGAGGGCCTGTCGTTCGGATCCGGTCGCACGGAACCGCCGGCATCTCGTCGCGGCGTGATCCGAACGACAGGTCCTGTCGCCTCCGCCGCCTGAACGCCGAGCCGTCCCGAACTGCGACGAGCGTCGGGAGAGCGGCGGCGCGCGGGGACCCTCTTGGGCGGGAGCCGCGGGCATGGTCTCACGGTCTGGCATATTCCCGCCGCTGTTCCCGGTTCGTACCGCCTTGCGGGGTTTTTTTCGGCGTCGCACTACGCCGCCATAGCTGCGCCCGGAAGGTCTTGACCGGTAGGCTTTCCGTGTGATCTTCAAGCGCATCGGAAACGGCCGGCCGTACCCCGACCACGGCCGGGAAAGCACCCGGCAGTGGGCGGACGTCGCGCCGCGCCCGGTCCGCCTCGATCAGCTCGTGACGACGAAACAGCAGCTCGACCTCGAGACCCTCCTCGCCGAGGACTCGACCTTCTACGGGGACCTCTTCGCGCACGTCGTGAAGTGGCAGGGCGATCTGTACCTGGAGGACGGCCTGCACCGCGCGGTGCGGGCGGCGCTCCAGCAGCGTCAGGTGCTGCACGCGCGCGTGCTCGAGCTCGACTGACCCCCGCCGGTCACGGGTTGACCCTTTCGGGTTCCGCTCGGCGACGTCGAATGATCATCTAGTAGGCACCGTCGTCCCGGGCGCACTACGCTGCGCTCATGAGCATGCTGACTCCCCGAGGCATGGGCGGCAAGTACCGCATCACGGGCAACAAGTACCCCCGGATGCGCCGGCCCCGGCGGCGCGGCAGGCTCGTCGCTCTGGGCGTCGCCTCCGTCGTGGTGCTCGGGGTGAGCGGCTGGGGCACCCTGCAGCTCATCGACGTCTTCACCGGCGGCAACAAGAAGGCTTCGGCGGCCGGCAGCGGGACGGACTGCGTGCCCGCCACCAAGGCGAGCCCGTCGCCCAGCGCCAAACCCCTGCCCGAGCCGCGCACGATCACGGTCAACGTGCTCAACGCCACCACCCGCGGGGGCCTGGCGAAGAAGACCGCCGACGAGCTGAAGAAGCGCGGCTTCAAGATCGGCGACGTGGGCAACGCGCCCACGGAGTACGACAAGAAGGTCAAGGGGACCGGCGTACTGCTCGGCCCGGCCGCCGCCCTGGACACCTCGCTGCCGGTGCTCGGCACCCAGCTCCCGGGCGCCGAACGGCGTACCGAGGCGACCCGCAAGGGTGGTGCCGTCGACCTCGTCATCGGCGACGGCTTCACGGAACTGGCGAAGAGGACGGACGCCGACCGGGCGCTGACCGAGCTGGCCAGGCCCGAGCCGGCGCCGACGTCGAAGAAGGACTGCTGAGCAGGCCCGTTCGGCCTACTCGGCCGCCCCGTACATCCGGTCCCCCGCGTCTCCGAGGCCCGGGACGATGTAGCCGTGCTCGTTCAGGTGCTCGTCGACCGAGGCGGTCACGACCGTCACCGGGGTGCCAGCCAGTTCACGCTCCATGATCTCGACGCCCTCCGGCGCGGCCAGCAGCACCACGGCCGTCACGTCGTCGGCGCCGCGCCGGATCAGCTCCTGGATCGCCGCGACCAGCGTGCCGCCGGTGGCGAGCATCGGGTCCAGCACGTACACCTGACGCCCCGACAGGTCTTCGGGCATGCGCGTCGCGTACGTGGAGGCCTCCAGTGTCTCCTCGTTGCGGATCATGCCGAGGAAGCCCACCTCGGCGGTCGGCAGCAGCCGCACCATGCCGTCCAGCATGCCGAGCCCGGCCCGCAGGATCGGCACCACCAGGGGGCGCGGGTGGGACAGCTTGACGCCCGTGGTCCGCGCGACCGGCGTCTGGATGTCGACCTGTTCGGTGCGCACGTCGCGCGTGGCCTCGTAGGCGAGCAGGGTGACCAGCTCGTCGGCGAGACGGCGGAAGGTCGCGGAGTCGGTGCGCTGGTCGCGCAGCGTGGTGAGTTTGTGGGCGACCAGAGGGTGGTCGACGACGTGGAGACGCATGTCCACAACATTAACCGGGCCGGATGAGCCCGGCCGCCGTCGGCAGGCCGACCACCGGCGGCCCCCGTTCCCTGGCGTCAAACCGGCCGTCCGGGGGAAAGTGGGAGGGACGGACAGGGGTGGTGAGCTGATGCACGACCGGGATTACCGAGACGATCCGTCGCCGCGCGCATGGCCCGGGACGGATCCGTACATCGACCGGACGGACCGGACGGAGGAGTCGGAGGCCGAGCGCCGCAGGCGCCGCGCCCGGTTCCTGCGCGACCTGGCCGAGGCCCGGCAACTGCGCGACCGCGTCCAGCCGCGCCGCGCCAAGACGGCCCGGCTGCGCCACGCGATGCGCATGCGCACGTTCCGCTGGTAGGAAACGGGTGAGGAAACCGCCGGAGAAGATCACGAACCGCGCGGAAGTTGTCGAGGTGGCCGCGCGTGGAGCGGCGGAAAGCCGCGTACGATCCGCAGGTGGCGGCAACGAGCGTGCGAACAGAACTGCCGGACACAGGGAGCCGAAGACGTCCCCTGAACGCCTTGTTTCTGCCACGATTCCGAGTGGGTGGGGCTCGGACGAGCACTCCCCGCCCGCAACCTCCGCCGGGGGGATCCCCAACCGGCACGCCTATGACCAGTGGGAGAGTCACGGTGTACTTCGCCGCACTGCTCGCGCGCACCGAAGACGGGTGGGAAGCGAGCGACACAGAGCTCGACGATGTGGAAACCCTGTCGGATCTGGCCGACCTGGCCCGTGAAGCCTCCCCCGACGAGGACACGGTGCTCGTGCTGATCGAGCAGGAGGACGCCTGGTTCGGCGTCGTCCGCGTGGACGGCGAGGAGGACCCTCGCATCTACGTCTCGGACGCCGCCGCCGCTGCCCGCAGCAGCTACGGCGAGATCCTGCTCACCGACGAGCTGCTGGGCCGGGATCCGGACGACGGGGACGACCTGGACGCCCTCGATCTCGACGGCACCGAGGACGGTGAGTCCGACGACGAGGAGGCGGACGACGGTGACGCGGCCGCCCGGTCCGTCGACGCCGTGCCGCACGGCCCGGTCGGCGACGCCCAGATCCTCGACGACCTCGGCGTGAGCGAGAAGGAACTGCGCGCGATGGCGACGGACGCCGTCACCGAGATCGCCGAGTCGCTGGGCGCCTCGGAGACCCTGGAGACCGTCCGCTGACCGCTCGCGCCACACCAGGACCGCCGGACCCCGTACGGGACCCCTGGCGACCCGCGATGCGACTCGCCCTGGACGAGGCCGCCGAGGCCGTCCGGGGCGGGGACGTCCCGGTCGGCGCCGTCGTCCTGGCGCCGGACGGCACGACCGTGCTCGCGGCCGGGCACAACGAACGCGAGGCCGGCGGCGACCCGACCGCGCACGCGGAGGTCCTCGCCGTCCGGCGGGCCGCGGCCGCCCTCGGGCGGTGGCGGCTCGCCGGCTGCACCCTCGTGGTGACGCTGGAGCCCTGCACGATGTGCGCGGGCGCGATCCAGCAGTCCCGCGTCGACCGGCTCGTCTACGGCGCCCGCGACGAGAAGGCCGGCGCGGCCGGCTCGCTGTGGGATCTCGTCCGCGACCGGCGGCTCAACCACCGGCCCGAGGTGATCGAGGGCGTGCTCGCCGACGAGTGCGCCCTGCTGCTCACCGAGTTCTTCCGCGGTCGCTGAACGGTCGCCGGATACCGATTTCGAAGCACCCTGCACCTTGCTGTAAGGTCTCCCTCGGTAGCGTGTCCGAGCGGCCGAAGGAGCTCGCCTCGAAAGCGAGTGTGGCGCAAGTCACCGAGGGTTCAAATCCCTCCGCTACCGCAGGTAGAAGAGGCGCCCGGTTCATTGAACCGGGCGCCTCTTCGGCTTCCGTCTCAGTTCTCGTCTCAGTTGGCGGCATCGGGGGACGGCAAGTTACCTGTCCAAGTTGTCCCTCGTCCCTGTTTGGCGAACCTGGCCCCCTCCGGCCAACGGGCCCCATAGGCTGCCACTCGGGTGGCCGTAGGTCACGCCAACCAGTCCCTCAGATCACGTCCAATGCCCACAGACGGGCTTCGATCTGGAGGTGACTTTGGAAGGCAAGAAGGACGGACATCCCTCCTCCGAGCCGGCTCGGGAGACCGAGACGACGAAGGGGGACAAGCCGGAACCGACTCGGGACGCAGAGCCGGCGAAGGAGAAGAAGGGCCCGAACTGGGCCGCGGGCTCATTCGCGATCAACCTGTGGCGCGCTTGGCGCGACTGGTGGAACGACGGTGAGTAACCCGCTGCCTCAGCTCAGGCCCTCCTAACGAGAGGGCTGCGTAAGCAGCCCAACCCTGCCATGAGGCAGGCCGATACGTCCTAGCCCGACGTATCGGAGGAGGCCGCACGCCGCATGGCGCTGCGGCCTCCGTCTTTGGGGTCCAGCGTGAGTGAAGTGAGGTACCGGCTTGGTGGCGGGTCCAATGCCGGCGTGCTGGGCGTTCCTCGTTTGTGGTTTCCCTGGTCGCTCTCCAGAGATCGTTGCAATTAGTGTCCTGGCGGGTGACACGAAGTTTGCACCGTCAGCGTAGCGGCCCTTCCTTCCTTGCGAGGAAGAAAGAGTCCACAAAGTTGCCTGCTGGGTCCTCCGTCCATCGGAGGTGCGACAAACGTTTAGCGCTTCTGACCAGGGCAAACGACCAGCAGCGTCAAACACTTCCACAGCTGGAAGAATGACTAGTCAATGCGGCCGCGCTCACCCTGACTGCGACCAACCGCCGTCCAGATCAACCCGTCCACCTGCCGAGCGACATCGGCGCGGACGGAGTCGACCATGTGCTGGTACCGCGCGGCCATGGCTGTGGTCGACCAGCCCATGAGTCCCATCACGGCCCGCTCGGAGACGCCAAGGATCAAGAGAACCGTGGCGGCGGTATGACGAGCGTCGTGCAGGCGGCCGTCCCGTACCCTCGCGTCGTCAAGCAATTCCTTCCAGTCGTCGTAGTCCGTTCGGGGTGAGGTGCCTCGCCCGGTCGGCGTAGCGAAAAGCCATCCTTCGTCTGCCCAGTCAAGGCCGGCCGCAGCGCGTTCGGCCTCCTGCCTGGCCTTGTGGGTACGCAGCAAGTCCACGAGTTGCCCGGGCAGCCCCACGGCTCGCCGTCCGGCGCGAGACTTCGTGTCGGCCGTCTCCGGGTTGGTCCGCTGACGCTGCGGGCAGTACCCAGCCTTCCTGCCGCAGGTCTCACCACACCCATGGGCGTAGCGCGGTCGGCGACGGCTCCGGCGGACCATCAGTACCCCTCGTTCAAGGTCCACGTCCGACCACTTGAGGCCGAGTGCCTCACCCTGTCGGAGTCCGAGGGCCAGCGCGACGGCCCAGCGCGCGGAGTTACGACGGTTATCCGCCGCGCGCAACAGCCGCTGCACCTCGTCAACCGTGTACGGCTCGATCTCCTCCTCACTGACGCGAGGGGCCTTGGCGAGCTGGACGGGATTGCGGGCGAGGTGGCCGCGCCGTACCGCCTCGTTCAGTGCAGTGCGGAATGTGCGGTGAATCTGATGGATCGTCCCGGCCTTACGCCCGTCGGCCACCATGCGGCCGTAGAAGTTCTCGATGTACTCCGGCTTGAGCTTGTCCAACCGGTGAGCACCAAGGGCAGGAATCAGGTGCTTCCGCACGGCGACGCCGTACCCAACCATCGTGTTCTCGTTGACGGCGAGGGGGGCGATGTTCTCGACCCAGTGAGTCAGCCACGTCTTGACCGTCCAGGGGCGACCCGCCTTCCGGATGCTCTTGGCGTCGCGCTGCTGCTCCAGCTCGCGGACGGCGGCGGTCACCTCGGCGCGAGTCTTTCGCTCGACGTGGCGGCGGTCCGGCTTCCCGTCGTCGCGAATGCCGACAGTTACACGGCCGTGCCATTTGCCGTCGCTGCCCTGGTAGATGGAGCTGCGGCCGTTGGGCTGTCGAGTGCGCTTCTTCTCTTCCGCCACGGGCGGACTCCTTCAGATTGGGGTGTGAAAACAGCCCGGGACGCCACCCTCGTGGCGAGGTGGCGTCCCGGTGTGAGGTGATCAGGCGGCGTGCTGCTCAGCGCGGCGGCGGGCGAGGTAGGCGGCCGGTGCGTCGGCGGGTACTCGCCGGAGCCCCCCGATCATCAGGGACTCCAGCTCCCCGGCGCGGATGAGCGCGAAGCAGGTAGTCCGTCCGATGCGGAGGCAGCGGGCGGCTTCTTCGACGGTCAGCACAACGGGGGCCGGGTCGCCAGCCTCAACGAGCGGTGCGAGGTCCACGGTGGCAATGCTCATGGGCAGGTCTCCTCTAGGACTTTTCCGTTGGGGGTCCCTCTGAGGGCCGCTACTTCCGCTACCGCCGCTACCGCACAGGTCAGGGGCCTGTTGGAGGTAGCGGGAAGGGGTAGCGGTAGCGGATGGGTAGCGGCGCGGTAGCGGCAACCGGGGCCGATTGCCGCTACCGCGTTAGTACTGGTCAGGCCGCGTTTTCGGTGCCGGGTAGCGGAGGTAGCGGACTTTCCGGGGGCGGGGGGCAGTAGCGGGCCCACGCGTCCCATAGATCGGCGCTGTAGTAGCCCTTGAGGACGCTTCCGGCGGTCTTGATGTTGCGGGAAGCGATGGGCTCGTTGTCGGCCGTCATGTACTCGGCGAGCATCTTGGACAGGCGCCGGTTGTCGAGCGGCTTGCCGTGGAGGTCGGCCCATGGCGCGTCGTCCAGGGCGTTGAGACGGTCCAGGATGGCGACGGTGGGCAGGCGGTCGATGCCGACCATGACGTGGTCGCGCAGGTCGGTCAGCAGCCGGACACCAAGGCTGCCTTTGTCGTTGGCCTTGGACGCGGTCACCAGGGCCACGCATGCCTCGCGTGCCCGTGCGGGCCAGTCACCGCCGGCCGCGTCGGCGATGGCAAGCAGGGGTTCCCACACGTCCGCCGGCCGGTCGGTCACGCCATCCGGCATGTCCGGCCACGCCCCCATGACCGACGGGCGTGCCTGCTCCGTCCACTGTGCGAGCCGCTCGCGGAGCTTGTGCCCCTCCGCCTCGTGGAGGCGGGCACGGAAGGCTTCCACGCGTTCGTTACGGGCCCGGCGACGCATCCGGATCACGACCGAACGGGTCATGATCGTGTCCGGCAGTGCTCCGAGTCCGGCGACCGCGACCGCACAGTACGACGGGAAGGCCTGCACGGTCTGATTGCCACCGTCGCCGATGCACCGGTAGGTGACCCCGGTGCGGCGGTGGCCGGCGTTGAGGAACCCGCGCAGTTCCTCGTTGTCCCCGGCCTTGGGACCGAAGATCGTGTCGATCTCGTCGAACAGGATCGTGGGCCGCCCGTTGGGGTTGGACACGGACCGGAACAGGGCGGCGGCGGACGCGTTGACGGCCGTCATGGGCTGCGGCACGAGGGTTTCCACGACCTCCAACGCACGCGACTTGCCCGACCCCGGCTCAGGGGAGAGGAACGCCAGGCGCGGCGTGGAGTCGAAGCAGTCGAGCAGGTGAGCGTGTGCGTCCCACAGTGCCACGGCAACGTAGGCGGCCTCGTGCGGGAAGACGTTGAAGCGGCGGTGGAAGGCTTCCACCTCGTTGAGCAGCGTGGCCCCGTCGATGGTGGGGGTCATGCGGCAGTCCTCCCTTCCAGGGGTGCGGCAGGTTCTCCGGTGCAGGCGGACTTGTGGGCGTCGTACTCGGCGACCAGCGCGGCCACGGCACGGGGGCCGGTGGCGGTGCCGGTCTGCCCGCAGGCGCAGGCGTAGGCGGCGGTAGGGGTGTCGCCGTAGCGCTTGGACCAGCGGGCCCCGTCGTAGTGGTGCCGGTAGACCGGCGGGGCGTAGACGCGGATGCCGGGCCGGTCCGGTGTCGGGTCAGCGTCGGGCTGCACCTCTGCGGTCGGGAGCCGGTTCGAGCAGGGAAGAGCAGTCACGACGCCCTCACGGGCGGCGCCTTTCGGCTCGCCCACGGCCGCCCGGCCCACAGGCTGTGGAGCGGTGTGCGGCCTGCTCGGGGTGCTGGAGGGGCAATCCAGGCGGGGGGAGTTGGGGGCGGTCATGAGGCTGCCTGCCGTGGTGTGGCATGGGTGATGACCCAGTCCATGGCGCTGCGGATGGTCGTGCGGCACTCGGTCGGCGGCAGTCCGGTAGCCTCCCCCGCCCCCTGGATTGCCTGCTCCGCCACATCCCGGGGCAGGTGACCCCACGCGACGAACCGCGCCACCTTGCAGGCGCTCTTGTGCAGGGTGTTGTTGCGGCCGTCCGGCCCACCCTCGGTCGCGGAGGCGATGACCGCGCATTCGCGTTCCAGCGCCGCCCTGGCAGCCTTGGTGCCGTCGCGCACGACGGCCAGGTCGACGACCGCGGGCTTGGCCGGCTCGGTGAGCCGTTCGGCCAGCCACCCGGGCAGCGGAGCCACCGGGGCATCGTCGGTCACCCCGTACGCCCCATCGGCCGTCGTGCTGCCGGGGGCGACGACGTAACCACCCCACGCCCGGGTATCGATGTGGGGCCCCAGACGGTTCGCGCTGCACTTCAGCCGCACCCCGGCAGGTGCGGTGAAGTACAGATGCT
The DNA here is from genome assembly GCF_053592115.1 of Streptomyces sp. NPDC002788. Classification (NCBI taxonomy): domain Bacteria; kingdom Bacillati; phylum Actinomycetota; class Actinomycetes; order Kitasatosporales; family Streptomycetaceae; genus Streptomyces; species Streptomyces sp. NPDC002788. The sequence goes on from NZ_JBSFVB010000003.1 coordinate 102,707, forward strand.
CCCCGCCGCGCGCGGTCCGCACCCGGTAGGTGTCGGGGACGGTCTGTCCGGTGCGCTCGCAGAGCGCCGCAAGGGAAGTCGCGCCGTCAGGCGCCCCTTTCGGCTCTTCGGGCTTGCACACGTCCAGGTCGATGACGAGCAGACCGGCCGGACCCGTCGCAATCCCCACGTTGTACGGGCGCGTAGCCCACGTGGCGTGGATCAGGTCAGGGTTGGTGGTGGCGCGCTGCTCGGGCTTGCGGTGCCCACCCGCACACCGCCCTGTGCCGGGGCAGTCCCGTTCGGCGTGCCCGGCCGGACGCTTGGCGCGCGGGTGCAGGGGGATGACCGGCCAGCCGCGTTCCGCGCTGGTGAGCGCGGAGGCGAGCAGGGGCAGGCAGGCCAGATCGGCGGTCAGGATGCCACTCATGCCGCCACCCCCAGCACCGGGGCGAGCTGGGCCAGTGCGGCGTGGCCGATGTGCTCGGCGTAGGCGGGCGGGATGCACTCACGGATGCCGTCGCGGTTCATCCACGGCACCCCCAGCACCTCACGCGCGAGGGGGACGCCGGAAAAGTTGCCGACGAACTGCCCGTAGTGGCCCGGCGGGACCGGACGCCCCATCTTGGCCTGCGGCACCAGATGGGCCGGGTGATCGGGTTGGGTGAGTGTGAATCCGCCGCCGGTCTCGAAGTACCGGTGCCGGTAGTTGGCCAGGCCGAACATCTGCCCGCACAGCATCACCGGAGCGCGGAGCTTGGGCACCGCACCGCGCACGTTCTCCATCGCCCACGGGCGGCCGGTCGTCTCCAGCGCCGCACGGGTCGGGTCGATCAGGTCGGGGTGATTGTTGCCCTGGAGGCGCTGGCATTCGGTGTCGTGCTGGCACGGCGGTGAGGCGTGGATGAAGTCGAACTCCGCGCCGTGCTCCAGGACGAACGCGATCGCGTCCGCCTGCACGAACCGGAACGGGTAGCGCGGCTGCGGGTCCTTGTCGACGCCGGTCACGGCGAATCCGGCGTCGTCGTAGCCCTTGCCGCCGCCGCCCTGGCAGCAGTACAGGTCCAGTAAGCGCGGCCGTCGGCCGTGCACTCGCCGGAAGATGGCACGTTGCGTCATGCTGGGAGACCTCCAACAGGTCTGTTGCGGACTGGTTGGGCCGGGGCGACCGCCGCGTCTCGCCAAAGAACTGCGGTCGCCCCGGGCGTAGCTAGCTGTGGAAGTGGTTGCGCTTGAACGTGGCCTTGCGGATGTTGACCGTGGTCCCGCCCTTGTGGCCGCTCGTGCTGAAAATCTGCACGGCGATCCATCCGCCGAAGATGACGGCGGCCAGGGTGATGAGCTGGGCGATGAACGCGGTGAGCGCGGCGATGAACGAGGTGAGCAGGATCAGCCCGCCGCACACCGCCAGGAACCCGACGCCCCCGAGGGCGACGTTCACGGCCGTGCGCGAGACGGCCGGCTTGACCCCGACCGGCTCCGGCCGGGCCGGTTCGATGGCGTAGCCGGTGACGACGCGGCCGTCGGGCAGGACGATGCTCGCCACCGTCGGAACACTGCCCGGCTGCACCGTGACGACCGGTGCCGGGACGGTGACGGCGGGCGGGAGCGGGGTCGGCTGATGAACCTCTATGGCCCGCTGAACGGGCGGCTGGTGAGTATGGTCGGGGTACATGCGGAATCCCTTCCGGCCATGGGTCAGGGAGGCAGAGACACCCCCTGCCGGGGGCGCTGTGGAGGGGTGTTTCAGGGGTCTGACCTGCATGCCTCCCTGCCTCCCCGAGCGATCATTTGCGCAGCTCAGGGCAGGGGAGGCGGGTCAGGGAGGCGGTTAGGGAGTTCTCCCTGCCTCCCCGACCCGTTGGGGGTCGGCTCCCTGTCATCCGTCGGCGGAAGCGGAACCGTCTGCGTCGCGGTTGGCGAGAGCGCGGGCGACGCGGTCACGTCCGACGACCATGCGGCCCTCGGACTTGTACGGCTCGGCGCCGACGTCCTCCAGCACGCGCTTGAGGTCACCGGGCGTCCACTTGCCGTAGGCGTCCTCGCTGAGCGCGGACAGTCGCTTGAGGACGTCCGCGGTCAGGACGCGGGAGGCGTTACCGAGGACGGACGCGATGTCGGCGAGCGGGTCGCGCTCCTCGCCCCGCTCGATGGCGTGCAGGGTGGTGACCCCGTCGCGCAGGGCCTTGGCCCGCTCCGCGATCTCGGTTGCGTCGTCGGTGCTGATGTAGTGCGTGCGCACCGTGATGGACGCCTGCCCGGCCGGGATGTCGATGCCATCGGAGGCGACGACCAGGGTGCCCTTGTCCAGGCCTTGGCGCAGCAGGTGCGGGGCGGCGCCACCATCGACGGCCTTGTCCCCCAGAGCCATGCGGGCCTGCGATTCGGTGCCCAGGGCGAGGGATGCGCGGGTGTGGGCGCCCTCGCGGACCAGCTTGGGAAGGTTCTGGTCGGTGGGGTCCTGCGTGCCCTGCCACAGCAGCACGTTGACCGCACGTCCCTGGTTCTGGATCTTCCGGCAGGCCATGAAGTACCGGGACTCGTTCCTCTGCCCTCCGTAGGGGCGCTTCTGCTCGTCCTTGGCGGGGCACATGAACGCGACCTGCGCCTCGTCCACGAGCAGGATCAGCGGCGGGAAGGCGGTGCCGGGCGGGGCCTGGAGACGGCGGTTCATCTCCTCCACCCCGTCCTCGACCATCTCGGTCGCCTCGATCACGTGCTCATCGGTCGGACCCTGGATCAGCACGGTGGCGAGCCCGTCGAACATGGCCCAGTCGCCCACGCCCTTGAGGTCGGCGATGCGGAACTCGGCGGTGCGGTCGAATGCGAGCCACAGCGCGAGCGCCCGCAGCGCGGCCGTCTTGCCCTGGTTGGACAGGCCCGTGACCAGCAGCATCCGCTGATACAGGCTCAGCAGGGCTGCATCTCCGCGCAGATCCTGGCCCCAGGGGGCGCGGCCCTTGGCGTAGTCGGCGGTGAGTGACTCGTCGACGGCCAGCGGGGACGGGCCAATCGGCTCGTCCAGCGCCCCGGAATCGGCGATCCACAGCCGCACCGTGCGCGCGGCTTGCGGGATGGTGATGAACACCTCGTGCTCGTGCCGGGTCAGGTTCTCGGCGAGCTTGCGCCGCCGGTTCTGCACCTCGACCGTCGACACCCCCGAGGGCAGCGTGACGTCCACCTCAACGCCGCATCCGGCGATCCGGATCGGCCCGAGCATCGAGGCGCCGGCATCTCCCATCTCCTTAATGGCGTTCTTCAGCGGAGCGATGCCGAGGTCGCGCAGGGCCTTGACCACGATGGACGGCGTGATCGGCTCACCCTCACCGTTCCGTACGTTGGCAGGAAGTGCCCAGTTCGGGGCGGCCTGCTGCTTCCGGCCGACCGACCACAGGGCCAGTAGGGCGAACAGCGGACCGAGGGTGATGGCGTAGGGCCAGACGACTTGAACGATGGTGATGAGCAGGCCGATGAACTCGATCACCGCAGTCAGCGGGGTGATGACGTCGGCGGCGTCCTTGGTGTTGAGGGCCATCACGATACCGAGGGCGACCAGGGTGCCGATGCTCATCCCGGTGCCGATGACGGCGCCCTTGGCCACGTCGACGGGCGACGTGAGCAGGTCCATGCGGCGCCGGTGCCGGGCATCCCGGAAGCGCTGCAGGCGCTCTTCCCACTCCTCGGCCAGCTCGTGGTTCCCCGCGGCTTCAGCAGCGCGGATCATGCGTTCGTAGCGGGAGCCGGTGCGGCCGTCCCAGGTGCGGCGGGCCACGATCCGGCCCCCGTTGAACGTGTAGAGCCCGTGCCGGGCCACGGCGCGGACGGTGGTTGTGGTGCGCTCGTCGGTGGCGACGCGCTTCACGGCCCGCCCGGAGCGCACCCACAACGGCACCGGGGCCGGGACGGGCGCGTCGGGCACCACGGTCAGCGTGGTCACGGAGGCGTTCTGAGCGGCGGGTTCGGGGTCCTTGTGGAGGCGTACGACGTTGTCGGACATGCTGAGGGTTCTCCTGACTGCCCCCATCGGGGGCGGGAGTTGAGGGAGAAGCCGGGGGTGGCCTGGTCCTGGCAGACAAGGGGCCACCCCCGGGCAGCAGTACGGGGGGCTTCAGGCGGCGCGGGCGCCGGGCACGAGCTGCTCGGCGAGGTACTCGCGGCTGTGCGCCTCGTTCTCGTCCAGCTCGACCAGCCGCTCGTGTTCGCGGGCCTGGCGGCGGGGCTGGCGCTCGATGCCGAGCTCGTCGCGGGTGTTGCGCACGATCCGTTCCAGCACGCCCTTGCGGCTGAACTGCATGGCGTGGACAAGCTCGTGCACGAGCGTCACGGCGAAGTCGGCCGGGGTGGGGTGCTTGTTCGCGTCGATCAGGATCAGCGTCGAGCCGTCCGGGCGCGGGATCGCCGCTGCCTGCACCTCACGGGCGGTCCGCTTGGCGTGCTGGGTGACGCGCTTGAGGGCGCGGCGGTCAGCGGCGCCGGCCAGGGCGATGTCAGCGGCGACCATCAAATCGGCCATGCCACGCTCGTTAGTCAGGACGACTTCCACGTCCGGCATGCGGCCGGGCACCGACCGGTTCACGAGCTTCACCGCCTGCTCGGTCAGCCGTCGGGAGGTGCGCAGGGTGGAGCCGTAGCCGGGCAGCTTGTGCGTGCTCACGGATGTCTTCACGACTGGTCTCCGTCTCAGGGATCGCCGCAGGTCAGGCGGCGCGTTCGGCGAGGATCGTGTCGCGCAAAGTGCGGGCGTTGGCCGGTGACGTGTGGATCGCGCGGCGGATGCCCTCGGCGGTCACCTTCGCGTCCGGCCAATCGGCCGTAGCCGACCGCGCTTCGGCGAGCAGTTCTTCCGGGGTGCGCTTGGGCCGGGGCGATCGGGCCACGTCGGGCAGTCGACCGGTCGCCCGTCGGCGCGGGGTCGATTCCGCCGCAACAGCCCCCCGCACGGGCTTGGTAGCCGGGGGCTCGATCGGGGCGGGGATCGCGGGCACCGGCTTGAGCGGAGGGATCGACTTGCCCAGGTCGACCGCCACCGGCTCCGGCACGGTCAGACGAGTCAGCGTCACCACCGGCTCCGGGGTCGATTCCCGCAGTTCAGCCGTAGACCGTTTCATGATGCTCTTGGTGGATTCCTCCGCTTTCGCGGAGTGTGCGGGATCGAGGGCGGGGGTGGGGGTGGCACCGCCGAACATCGAGGCGAGGGCGGCATCCGCACCGGCGGTGACCCGGTCGCGCTGTACGTCCAGCAGCCTCGATCCGAGCGCCACATCGCCGACGCCGACCTTGCGGGCCAGGCGCCACGACTTACGCTCCGACCACTTCTTGATCCGGTCGCTGGGGTGGGAGGCGGCGCGGGCGCGGTGGTAGGCGAGCGCCTGCACCAGATCGGCGGTGCGGCGTTCGTTCTCCGCGTCGCGGCCGTCGGTGTGGACGACGATCCGCCGGGCGAGGAACGCCATGCCCTCAGCCGAGACGGACATGCCCATCGGGGTCAGGGCGTAGATGACCGTGCGGCCCGGATCGGGTGCAGCCATCGCACCCATCACGGCGGCGGCTGCCGGCAGCGCCCACAGCCCTACTCGCACGATCCGGGGGGAGGACTGCCCGAGCATGGTCAGCCCGAGCAGGACCAGGGCGAGCACGGCGGTGGCGCCCTCGCCCGCGGCGAGCGCTCCGAGCGCGGTGCCCTTGCCGTAGGCGTGGCCGATGTTGCTGTAGGTACCGATCCCGCCGAACACGCCCGTGGCGAGCATCGGCACGAACGCGGCCGCCAGCACCCCGACCTGAACGCGGGTCAGCTTGGTGCGCTTCACCGGACACCCCCCACCATGAGCAGCGCAGCGAGGATGAGCAGCGCCCCACCGACACAGGTCAGGTCGACCGCGCGGCGCAGGATCGTGAACTTGGCGACCGCGAGCCGGGACAGCCCGGCGATGTCGGCAGCAAGGCCGGTTGCGACGGCGTCGGTGATCTCCTCGGCGGTGAGCGTGGCCCACAATGGGAACCCGTGTCGGCCACGCAGGTTCGGCCTCGTCGAACGCAGCAGCAGACCGGCCGCCGCGACCAGCAGCACCATCCCGAGCCCACCCGCCACGTAGGAGGGGAGCGTCAGGGGCAGGTCTCGGGCGACCGTCCAGGCGCCGGCCAGGACCGCGCCGACGAACGCCAGCAGTAAGCCCGTCTTCGTGTCGGTCCGCGTGATCTCCGCCTTCACCTCGGCGTGCGCCGCGGTCAGGCTCCGGGTCGTGTCGCTCATGCGGCACCCCCGGGCAGGGTCGCGGCGGTGGTGCGGTTGGCCAGGGCGATGCGCGCGGCGAGCGCCCGGCGGCGGGCCCGCCGGATGCGCCGGTTGTCCAGCTCGGTCGGGACGCGGTCCAGGGTGATGATCTGCGCGTCCAGCAGGTCAACGTCCGCCAGGATGACGGGCATCTCCTGCTCGATCGCCTCCAGCTCCGCGTCCGTCGGCTCCATGAAGTCGGCGAACGCGGTAACAGCGTCCTGAACAGTGACGATGTGATCCATTGGGTCGTGGTCTCCCTTGCAGGTGGAACGGCCCGAACAGAGCCCCCGGAGTTGCCGCTCCGGGGGCTCACGCCGTTCATCGGATGTAGGTAGGGCAGGCAGGTGTGCCTACTTCGGGGTGATCGTGATGTCGCAGATCGGCTCGTATCCCCTGCTCCGCAAGCTCCGCTCGACGGCCTTCCTGGCGGCCGTCGGTGAGGATGCGCTCAACGTGCCGCTCGCGCTCGTGGTCTCCCCGGGGGTCAGGGTGTCGGCAAGCCTGTCGGCGGTGAAGCTGAACTTCGGCACGAGGTTCTCCCCTCGGTTCTGGGTCCGGCCCTTTCCGGCTCCCCTCAGCGCTGCTCGTACGAGACGAGCAGCGGAGGCAACCGGCCGCAGCGCTGAAAGCGCTGCGGTAGCTCGGGGGCGTGCAGATGTCTCCTTCGGGAACGCGGGCTCCCGTTACAGGCGTATGGAGACGTGACCTTTCGGTCTAAGCCCTCCCGAATGACCAGGGTCGGGTGCGCCCTCGGCCCGATCTGTCCCGGGCCCCTTGACCTCGAAGCGGCCCTGAATCAGAGCGCATTGAGGTCCTGCACCCTCCGACCGGCGGACCGACCGGCGGGCACATCCCTAAGGTTCCCTAGGGTTCCCTGCGGTGTCAAGCGGTAAGCTAGGGAACCTCAGGGAAGTCACGACAGGGAGCGGACAACATGGCAGGCCAGGCCGACAATCGGGCGCCGTACGCGAGGATCGCCGCTCACTACATGGAGCTGATTACGTCTGGTCAGCTACAGCCGGGAACCCTCTTGCCGAGCATCAAGAACCTTTCGGAAGAGTGGAAGGTGAGCACGGCGACAGCGGAGAAAGCCCTGCGCAAGCTGCGCAATGAAGGGCTCGTCCGTGGTATCCACGGCATCGGTACCGAAGTGCTGGACCGACCGGCCTCTATGTCGTCGGGGTCCCAGCGGCAGGACCGGGGGCGGCGTACCGGATCTAGCTGGGGAGCAGGCGAGCGATCCGACTCCCACCAGGCAGCCGTGGTGCCCGCACCCGAAGACGTGGCGCAAGCACTGGACATTCAGCCCGGCTCCGACGTGGTGCGCCGCAGCCGCGTGTACCGGGACCGGCACGGCATCGTCGCGCACAGCACTTCGTGGATTCCCGCGCAGTACGCGGAGCTGATCCCTCAGCTCGCAGCAAGCGAACGACTGACGGGGGGAACCTCGCTTCAGCTCATCGCCCAGGCGACCGGCCACCCGATCAGCCACCGCATCGACACTGCCTCAGCTCGCCTCCTAACGCCGGAGTACGCGCGACTCCTGGAGCTGGACCCTGACAATCCGCAGACGGACCCAGTGGTCGTGATGACTGCCAAGTTCGTGGACAGCGAGGGCAACATTGTGGAGTACGGCGTAGACCTCGGCGGCCCGGGTCGGACGTGGCGCACAGAATCGGAGGTGGCCCCGTGACGGTCGTGGACGACACGCTCATGAGCGTGCTCGAAGACCGCCTGGATGCACTACTTGCGGCCCGCAGGGCTGGCACAATCACGCCCAAAGCAGAAGCAGAGGTGGCCGCCATCTCCCGAACCGTGACGAGACTGATGCCCCCACGTCCGCCGTTCTGTGTCCTTATGGCGGGGCTTCCCGGCTCCGGCAAGACAACTCTGTCCCGCACCCTCACCGACCGTGGCTTCGTACGGTTGTGCCCAGACGAAGAGATGTTCCGCCGGCACGGCGTCTACGGCGTGGACTTCCCCCGGGGGGTCTTCCCCACCCTTGAGCGCCCCGTTCTGGAAGACGTGGCGATCGAACTGCGGGAGCACCTCAAGGCCGGGCGCGATGTCGTCGTTGACCACGGCTTTTGGACTCCAGAGGACCGGGCGAAGTGGCGAGCGATCGCTACCGACGCCGGCGCGACCCCCATGCTCGTCTACCTCGCTGCCAGCCATGAAGAGCTGTGGGCGAGGATCAGCAAGCGCAACGAGTTCCACGCCAACGACCCCAACTCGATCTACTTTGCTGAGAGCGACCTACAGCGCTACCGCACGCGGTTCGTTCCCCCTCAGGAAGACGAACCGCACGTGCTGTACGACGGTGACCCGGCGGCCGTGATCGCAGCCCTGGAAGCCTCTCCCCCTGACTGGTAGGGGAGCCAGGGGGCAGGTCAGCCGGGCCGTGCTCCGTCTCATTCAGCCTCGTGCGGAGTCGTTCACAGCGGTTCACGCGGCAGGCGGGGGAGCGGGAATGAACGAGGCTGAACGACCTCGAACGCCCCTCTGACCAGCACGAACAGACATCGAAAGCGAGTGTGGCGCAACTCACCGAGGGTTCAGATCCCTCCGCTACCGCAGGTAGACGAGGGGCCCGGTCCGTTGGACCGGGCCCCTCGTGCTGCCCCGTCTCAGTTGCGCTACCTGCAGCCCTGTCCTGCGACTGGACGAGTGCTCCGGCGGCCTAGGTCAGGCAGGGTTCAAGCGGGGACTGCCCCAGTCGAGATTCTGGAAACTCTCTGCCGACGGCGCAGGTCTGCCCCCATGATCCTGTCGTGGCATCACTCCTACGCAGGCGTCAGGCTCCGCGGGGCCGCTATACGCCGAACCTCTGGTCGGTCTGGGTCGTCGCCCCCTTGGCCCTCGTCGTCGTCGGTATCCTGAGCTTTGGGCTCTATCACGGCGTCTACGGCTTGCTCGCGGATGCCGCCCGCAGCGAGAAGCCGCCCAAGCCGGTCAACATCAACGACGTCATCAAGACGACCGTCACCGTCCTGACCCTGGCCGGCGCAGTCCTCGCTGGCATCTATGCCTACCGCAAGCAGCTTCTCTCGGAGGGTGACGCTCATCGAGCCGACGCGAGTCAGCTCGCCGATCGCTACACAACCGCCGCCGAACAGCTTGGCCACGACCAAGCTGCCGTCCGTCTCGCTGGCGTATACGCCCTCGCGCGTCTCGCCGACGACTGGGAGGAACAGCGGCAGGTGTGCATCGACGTACTTTGCGCCTATCTGCGTATGCCCTATGAACCCGAGGACACAGCACCTGGGCACAAGGAAGGTGAGCGCGAGGTTCGGCTCACGATTATCCGTGTCATCTGCGACCACCTCCAGCAGCCGGACGCTCCCACCTCCTGGTGTGACTATTCCTTTGACTTCACCGGCGCCACCTTCGACGGCGGAGACTTCTCCGGCGCCCATTTCCGCCACTTCGCCATTTTCCGTAGCGCAGACTTCAGCCATGACGACGTCTACTTCTCCCACGCGACGTTCAGCCACGGCATGACCAGTTTCGACAATGCAACATTCAACGGCAGCAACGTTAGCTTCAACAACTCAACAGTGAGCGACAGCGGAATGGTAACTTTCAATCAAGCGACGTTCAGCGCTGGCCGCATCAGCTTCGGCCGCGCGACGCTCAACGACGGCAACATCGAATTTTATAACGCGAAACTCAGCGGCGGCAACATCGATTTTCGCTACGCAACACTCGGCGAAGGCGACGTCACCTTCCACAGGGCGGTGCTCAACGGAGGTGACGTCAATTTTCGCGGCGCGACACTCAAAGGCGGCAACATCGATTTCAGCAATGCGAGGTTCAGCGGCGGCAACGTTAATTTTAATGCCGCGACACTCAATCAGGGAGATGTCAATTTCGACGACGCGACACTCAACGACGGCATACTAAACTTCTATGAAACGACGTTCAACGGTAGCGACGTAAAATTTGGCAACGCGACATTTAACGGCGGTACCGTCCACTTCAACGACGCGATACTCAACAGCGGGACAGTTAGCTTCAACAACGCAACGTTCAACGGGACCGCTATTGACTGGGGCCCATTCCCACGGCCTCCGGGGGCTTAGCACGGCGGTGAGAAACCGCTGATGGTCCACTGCAATCTCACTCTGTTATCGCAGCCAGTCATGACGAGCTGTGGGCGAGAATCAGCAAGCGCAACGAGTTCCATGCGGACGATCCAAACTCAATCTACTTCTCCGAGAGTGACCTCCAGCGGTACCGCACCCGGTTCGTCCCCCCTCAGGCAGACGAACCGCACCTGCTGTACGACGGTGACCCTGCGGCCATGATCGCAGCCCTCAACACCGCTCACCCTTGATGCTTGGAGGCTGATCTTTGCCATCCGCTAATCGTGTAATTTGACGTAGCCGCGCCCCGAGAGCAGATCACCAATCAAGATCCCCATACGTCTGCATACGCTGACAAAGAGGCTGCGATTGCCGCTACTGCTGTCACCCCGAGGCCACCCAGGGCTATCTTTTCGGTGACGGATAGGTCTTGCCACCATTTAGCATCGGAAAGCTCCTCGGTCGCACTCAGATGTGTCCTCTTTTTTCCCTTCCCGGCAGTTCCAATGATCCATACGAGAAAGGCTATGAATGCCCCCATGGTTGTTGCGCCTGTGACGGTCTCTTCCATCCCGGGCTTTTCCTGCGATGCTCTCAAGATGATGAGTGTAGACAGTGCGGTAAGCACTCCCGCCGAAAATCCAATTTTAGCCGCTCGGCGATGCCTTAGTTCCCACGGTCGAATTTCCCCCGCAGTCGACTCAACGATCGCCTTCAGGCGTGCGGCTTGACCGTGCACCCACGTCGCATCCGGGCCGGAAACTGAGGCGCGAAACCAGTGGTGATTGATGTCAATGGAAATATCCTTCCCGTCACCGTAAGCGTTAAATGACAAGTTTTCCCACGCGTTTGGGTCGCCAGGAAGTGAGGACGCGGCTACCGCTGACACCAGTTCCTCAAGCGTGGAACGAGTCAGACGAGTGCCGCTTCGCTCGGTCTCGAAGCTGATCCGATTGGGAGGGAAACCCTCCGTTGCGATGGAGAAGAGTCGGTCCAGATGAGAGCGCCCCACGCGGTACGTGTAGAACTCGAACCGGTTGCTCGTCACGTCTCTGTGTTCAGTCACGGTTTTGTTCTTCCTGAGCCTCGCGAGTCTCGTGCCTGCCCTGGGTGAACTGCTGCAGGGCTGTTCATTGTGACATCAGCGGCTGACATCGACAGATGTGCACGATCGCGCACGATGGCACACCCCTAAATGTTGGACGAGCAGGCAGGTTCGACCGTGCGAGCGCTTCGTGCCCCTAGCTGCACCCGCCTACGGATCAGATGTCACGTCCCAGTGAGCCCATGCGTTAACCACACGAATCACAAACGCCCGTTGAGGGCAGTTGAACGAAGCAGCGCTCACAGATCCGCAGGGGCTTTTCAACGCTTTGACGGCGGCGATCGATGGTGGCCTGCAGCCTGGGGGCAAGGGCCGGCGCTCCACCGCCAGGCGGCAGGCTCGCGCCAAAGTGGCGGTAACAAGCAAGGCGCGCCTCAGCAGCGTGATGCTCGCGCTCCAGATCATCCTCCACCGGCGGCTCCCCAGCGACCGTCAGAACTTCCCTGTAGCCGCTACCCACCTTCCCGTCGTCCGTGTGCACCACCAGAGCTGTCAGTGGCGGGTCGCCACGACGGTGCGCTTCACGCACCACCCGGCCCAAGACCGGACCGATCCAGTTATGCAAAAGAGTCTTGGTCCGGATGCCCGTCCTGCTCTGGATCTCCTCGGCCAGCGCCTTGTAGGTGATCACAGCGTGGTAGGTCTGCGCCACGGCTACAAGAATCGAGTAGGCCTCAGCGGCCCAGGCTTCGCGTGCCTCCTGGGCTTTCGGCATGCTGACATCGGACACGCCCTCAGACTCCCCCTGTGCCATCCCCACCCCGTAGCGCACTCGTTGGTCTGTGCTGGCATGCATCCTCCCCCATGGCAGGCGCAGGGCACCACAGCGGAGACTGTCGGCGGTGCTGGATACCCCAAGCGAGCAGCTCGCGTCACACTCGGCCACGGCCTGAGGAGCGGAAGGTCGTCAGGCCGTAGCGGGCACCATGCCGTGCCGCACGTCTTCGCTTCCGAACGCCTCGTCAGGCCATCTCAAGCCTGGCAAGATCAGCAGGGATTCAACGGTGGCATTTAGGGGGGACCGTGCCTGTAAACAAGTGGTGGCGACACGACCCGAACGAGCGGTACTGGCTTGAGATCACGAACCGCGAAGACATTGGCACCAACCTGCTCGCGCCGCAACGTGATGATGGGGGTAAGCCGTACTGGTCTTATGCGCTCGTCCGTGAGGTGCGACCAGGTGACCTCGTGCTGCACTGGGATAAGAAGCACGGCCCCGGGGTGGTCGGCTACTCCCGTGTTCAGGGCGAGGCCTTCGAATCCATGATCACTTGGCAAAGCCGGGGTACCTACGGCCGCCAGCGTGGTACATCAGGGCCAGAACCAGCCTGGGAGGCCCCTCTCGGGGGGTATCGACAGTTGAAGCGTCCGGTCACGCAGGCCCGTCTGCGTGACATTGAGCAGCGCATACAGTCCCTGCTGGATCGCCTTAAGGAGGAAGTAGAAGGGCCGCTCTACTTGCCCTTCGTCTTCTCCGACACACGGCCGCTTCGTGCCATGCAGGGATACCTGACCAAGTTCCCGCGGACCCTGGTAGAGGAACTTCCTGAGCTGCTGGAACTGCGTCAGATCGCGATTTCTGAGCCTCATGAGCCAAATACGCCCAATCTGCGGTCCTCATCACCGCCCCAGTCGCTTGGGTCGACCGGCTACGGTCGACAGCACGACACCAAGCGGCGACGGGCTGTCGAGCGGTATGCGATGAACCTTGTACTCGGTCACTACCGTTCACTGGGCTACGAGGTTGAGGACGTGGGCGATCACTCCCCTTGGGACGTCACCGTGCGCAAGGACGGGACCGAGTCCCATATAGAGGTGAAGGGCAGCACTACGACTCGTGAAGCCATCGATCTAACCGAAGGAGAGGTCCGCCACGCTGAAGGCCTGCCAACCTGCCTCATAGTGATAGATCAGATCGAGCTCGATGCCGATCTTCGATGCCGTGGCGGGCGATGGCGTACGTGGGCCAACTGGGCGCCGAGTCGCGAAGAGCTCGTGGCCACCGCATATCGCTACCCACTCCCCGGGGAAGCCCGTACAGGCCGTCCTTCGGCCTAACTAACCTGGTTCAAGGCCCCCGGATGGCGATCCGGGCTCTCACCACCGTGAGCGCCGAACGAGCCGGGACGGCTCCGTCTCAGTTTCCGTCTCATTCACTCCCGTTCGGAGCCGTCCACAGCGGTTCACGCGGCGGGAGAGAGCGCGGGAATGAACGAGGTTGAACGGCTCCGAATGACCCGCTGACCAGCACGAACAGACCTCGAAAGCGAGTGTGGCGCAAGTCACCGAGGGTTCAAATCCCTCCGCTACCGCTCAAGAAGGGCCCCGTCGTAAGACGGGGCCCTTCGTGCGATCTGCCCCTTCGTGTGATCGGCCCTTCGTGCGATCATGTGCGCTGTTTGAGACACCAGAGACAGGGGAGGCCGCGATGGCGGTGAACGCGAAGAAGGTCGCCGTCTACGTGCTCGTGGTCTTCGCGCTGTACGTGATCATCACGGACCCGACCAAGGCCGCCGACTACGTCAAGATAGGGTTCCAGGGCATATCGGACGCTGCCCAGGCCCTCGGCGACTTCGCCACATGGGTCGCCGCCGGAGGAAAGTGATGATCCGCCACCTGGTCCTCTTCAAGCTCGACCAGGGCGTCGAGCGCGACGACCCACGGGTCCTGAAGGGCGTCGAGGCCTTCCGCGCCCTCGACGGCAAGATCCCCGAGCTCCGCTTCTGGGAGCTGGGCTGGAACGTCAGCGACCGCCCCATCGCGTACGACTTCGCCATCAACTCGGCCTTTGACGACGCGGAGGCACTGCGGCGGTACGTGGAGCACCCCGACCATCAGGCCGGTGTGGCGCTGTGGCGGGAGTTCGCCACCTGGGTGATCGCCGACTACGAGTTCTGAGCCGGCCGCTCCGAGCCCCTCGTCGTCGCGACGGGGGGCTCTTCTGTTGTGAAGGTTCAGTTATGCGGCTTTCATCCCTCAACACGTAGTTATTGGGTGCTTGCACACAGTGCACATGTCTTGTGATGCTATGACCGCTTTTGATGGAAGAGTTGACGGATGAGTTGATGACGACGAGGTGGAGTTGACCGTGCTGGCCAGTACCGCACCTCAGGCACCCACCTCGGAAGCCGCCCCCCAGCGGAGCCGTGGCGCCGACACCCGCGCCCTCACACAGGTCCTCTTCGCCCAGCTCAAGGAGCTCCAGCCGGGCACGCCGGAGCACGACCGCGTGCGCGGGGCGCTCATCGAGGCCAACCTCCCGCTCGTGCGCTACGCGGCCGCCCGTTTCCGCTCCCGCAACGAGCCGATGGAAGACGTCGTCCAGGTCGGCACGATCGGGCTCATCAACGCCATCGACCGCTTCGACCCGGACCGGGGCGTGCAGTTCCCGACCTTCGCGATGCCGACGGTCGTGGGCGAGATCAAGCGCTACTTCCGCGACAACGTCCGCACCGTCCACGTGCCGCGCCGGCTGCACGAGCTGTGGGTACAGGTCAACAGCGCGACGGAGGACCTGACGACCGCCTTCGGGCGGTCCCCGACGACCGCGGAGATCGCCGAGCGGCTGTGCATCGGCGAGGACGAGGTGCTGTCCTGCATCGAGGCCGGGCGGTCGTACCACGCGACCTCCCTGGAGGCCGCGCAGGAGGGCGACGGGATGCCGGGGCTGCTGGACCGGCTCGGTTACGAGGATCCCGCGCTGGACGGCGTGGAGCACCGCGATCTCGTACGGCATCTGCTCGTGCAGCTGCCCGAGCGGGAGCAGCGCATCCTGCTGCTGCGGTACTACAGCAATCTCACGCAGTCCCAGATCAGTGCGGAACTCGGCGTTTCGCAGATGCACGTCTCTCGCCTGCTCGCGCGCAGCTTCCAGCGGTTGCGGTCTGCGAACCGGATCGACGCGTAACCGCAAACGCGAGCGAGAGGTCACCGGGGCGAGGGAATCGCTCATCAGGGCGGTTGCCGACAGTTCGCGGCCGAGAACCCGTCAGACCCCTTGTTTGCAGGGCTGATTCGCGTCTCACATGTCGACAAGTCACTACAGCGTGTTGCCGACATGTGACATTCTGCGTGAAGCGCGTTTGCCGGAGCTCCGGTTCCGGTATTCAGGTGAAGGCTGCGTTCCTCAGGCGGGGGCGTTCGCCGCGACCGTCCGCGACCCAAAGGGGGTGGCATGTCCGCAGAACAGGGCAGCTCGAAGGTGCTCACGCTCGCGGAGAGCGAGACAGCTCCCCATGCTCTCGACTCACTCGGCTCCATCGATGACGCTCCGGCCCTCGCGGCCGAGCCCGAGCCGGCCCTTCCGACCGCGGGCGCCATCGACACCCGCACCCTGTCCCGCTCCCTGTTCCTGCGGCTGGCCGCGCTCGACGAGAACAGCCCCGAGCGTGCGTACGTCCGTGACACGCTGATCGAGCTCAACCTGCCGCTGGTGCGGTACGCGGCCGCGCGCTTCCGGTCGCGGAACGAGCCGATGGAGGACATCGTCCAGGTCGGCACGATCGGGCTGATCAAGGCGATCGACCGGTTCGACTGCGAACGGGGCGTGGAGTTCCCGACATTCGCGATGCCGACGGTGGTCGGGGAGATCAAGCGGTTCTTCCGGGACACGTCGTGGTCGGTCCGGGTGCCGCGGCGGCTGCAGGAGCTGCGGCTGGCGCTGACCAAGGCCAGCGACGAACTCTCACAGAAGCTTGACCGGTCGCCGACCGTGACCGAACTCGCGTCCGTGCTCGGGGTGTCCGAGGAGGACGTGGTCGACGGGCTGGCCGTCGGGAACGCGTACACGGCGTCCTCGCTGGACTCGCCGACCCCGGAGGACGACGGCGGCGAGGGGTCACTGGCGGACCGTCTGGGGTACGAGGACACCGCGCTGGAGGGCGTGGAGTACCGAGAGTCCCTGAAGCCGCTGCTGGCCAAACTGCCGCCTCGGGAACGGCGGATCATCATGCTGCGGTTCTTCGCGAACATGACGCAGTCGCAGATCGGCGAGGAGGTCGGCATCTCGCAGATGCATGTCTCGCGGCTGCTGACGCGGACGCTGGCGCAGTTGCGGGAAGGTCTGATCTCGGACTGAGCGGGTGGGTGCCTGCGGCGGCCTGCGGCTGCTTCGGCGGGGGGCGCGCAGCGCCTTCTCGCCGGGGTGGGCCGGGGCCGCGTGGGTATCCGTCCGCTGAACGGCGCGATGGGGTGTCACACCGGCTGGCGTTGACGCGCCCACCGCTGCGGGCGGACACCCCGACACGTCCCCTTGCGTCGTCCGGCGCGTGCGGGCGCGTCGCGGCCGCACCGGCTGCGGCAGGCCGCCGGTCCCGGTGGGCTGCGGGCTCGTGCCGCTAAGGGGTCCTTGCGCTATGCGCGTCCGCGACCCGGGCGGGCACAGTGCAAGGACCCCTGAGGGCGGCACGGGTGGTCGCTGGGGCTGCCCCCTGCGCGAAGAGCTTGGGGGAGGCACCCCGCGCCCCCCGGTGGCAGCGGCACCGACCCCGAGCACCTGGAATCCGCCGCCCGGCGATGCCGAGCGGCCGGGAAACCCGTCGGCGGCGTTACGCCAGCGCCAGCCAAGCCACCGCCGCGATGACCGCTACGGCGACGACGACGCCGACGACGAGACCGATACGCGGCCCGCCGCTGGTCGGCGCGGCCTGGCGCGTCGGGGGTACCTCGTCGACGAACGCGCGGAACATCTGGGTGCTGCCGGCGGGGTCGTGATTGCCCTGCGGGGCCTGGTTGTTAGCCATGGCCCGAGACACTAGCGAAAACGACGGGGCTCCCCAAGTGGGGGTTGGCGTTCCGTTTGGCCCTGCCTGGCCCGCACAGCCAAGACTCACCACCTGCACATTTACTGTCGCGGTACTTACCTTTGCCAACCTTTTGCGCCCAGCTCCCCTCTTTTATTTGCCTGTAGCAACCAACAGCTTCTATGGTTGCCCTAAGCAACGAAAGCGGGAGGTGTCATGGCCGAGAGGGCGCAGTACGAAGAGCTGGTCCGCCAGTTCAGTGCCTTCGGTGCCGTGAAGCGGGAGCTCGGCCGGATCATGCCGGCCGACTGCCCCGGCGGGTCGGCGGCCGTACTGACACTGCTGGGCCGCCACGGCGACATGCGCATGAGCAAGCTCGCCGAGCTGCTCGCGGTGGACATGTCGGTCACCAGCCGCCATGTCGCGCACGTCGTGGCACGGGGCTGGATCGAACGCTCCCCCGACCCCGCGGACAAGCGCTCACGCATTCTGCGCCTGACGCCCGCGGGCCACGTACAGCTCGACGAGCTGTCCCGGCGGACCACCGAGGTCCTCGCCGAGCGCCTGAGCGACTGGTCCGACGAGGACGTCGGCCGGCTCACGGACCTGATGGCGCGACTGAGGCAGAGCTTCGACTGCCGGCCCGCGCTACGGACGGCACCGCCCGCTTTCGACCGGACCACCCGTACACCCGCAAGCACGTAAGAAAAGGAAGCCCATGGCAACGACCACACCAGCCGGTGTGCGGGCTCATGCCAAGCACGGGGGAGGCTCCCACGGCTCCTCCGGCGACGGCGCTCCGATGACACACCGGCAGATCATGGAGGCCCTCACCGGCCTTCTGCTCGGCATGTTCGTCGCGATCCTGTCGTCGACGATCGTCTCCAACGCCCTGCCCCGCATCATCGGCGACCTCGGCGGCGGCCAGAGCGCCTACACCTGGGTCGTGACCGCGTCCCTGCTGACGATGACGGCGTCGACGCCGCTGTGGGGCAAGCTCGCCGACCTGTTCTCCAAGAAGCTGCTGATCCAGCTCGCTCTCGTCGTCTTCGTCCTGGGTTCGGCGGCGGCCGGCATGTCCCAGAACCCCGCGACGCTCATCACGTTCCGCGCGGTCCAGGGCATCGGCATGGGCGGTCTGTCCGCGCTGGCCCAGATCATCATGGCGGCGATGATCTCGCCCCGTGAGCGCGGCCGTTACAACGGCTACCTGGGGGCCGTCTTCGCCACCGCCATGGTCGGCGGCCCGCTGGTCGGCGGTGTCATCACCGACACCGACTGGCTCGGCTGGCGCTGGTGCTTCTACGTCGGCGTGCCCTTCGCCGTGATCGCCCTGATCGTGCTGCAGAAGACCCTGCACCTGCCCGTGGTGAAGCGGAAGGTCAAGGTCGACTGGGCCGGCGCGTTCTTCATCACGGCGGCCGTCTGCCTGCTGCTCGTCTGGGTGACCTTCGCCGGCGACAAGTACGACTGGATCTCCTGGCAGACCTACGCGATGGTCGGCGGCTCTGTCGTGCTGCTGGCGCTGTTCGTCCTGGTCGAGGCCAAGGCGAGCGAGCCGATCATCCCACTGCGGCTGTTCCGCAACCGGACCATCGCGCTGGCCTCGCTGGCCTCACTCTTCGTCGGTGTCGCGATGTTCGCGGGAACCGTCTTCTTCAGTCAGTACTTCCAGCTGGCCCGGGACAAGTCGCCGACGATGTCCGGTGTCATGACGATCCCGATGATCGCGGGCCTGTTCGTCTCCTCCACCGTCTCCGGCCAGGTCATCACCCGGACCGGGCGCTGGAAGGCGTGGCTGGTCGCCGGTGGCGTGCTGGTGACCGCGGGTCTCGGCATGCTGGGCACGATCCGGTACGACACCGAGTACTGGCACATAGCGATCTTCATGGCGCTGCTGGGTCTCGGCATCGGCATGATGATGCAGAACCTGGTGCTGTGCACGCAGAACCAGGTGGAGCCGGGTGATCTCGGTGCCGCGAGCTCCACGGTGACCTTCTTCCGGTCACTCGGCGGTGCGGTGGGCGTCTCCGCCCTGGGCGCGGTCCTGGCCACCCGGATCACCGACTACGTCAAGGACGGCCTCGCCGGCCTCGGCCCCGAGGGCGCGGCCCTCGGTCACGCCGGCACGGGCGAGGGCAACATCCCCGACCTGAGCGCGCTGCCCGCGCCGATCCGCACCGTCGTGGAGAGCGCCTACGGCCACGGTGTCGCGGACGTGTTCCTCTACTCGGCTCCGCTGGCGCTGCTCGCGCTGCTGGTCTCGCTGTTCATCAAGGAGGTCCCGTTGAGGACGAAGGGTGGGCTGGCGCAGGCCGCCGGCACCGACGCCCGCGCGGAGGCTCCCGTCGAGGTGGCTGCCGAGGCTCCCGCCGGCGAGAAGGCCGTGCCGAGCTGGGCCGGGGCGCAGACCGAGGCCGCCGACGAAACCGGGCCCGAGGGCACGCAGCGGCTCGCCGCCGTCGCCACGGTGGCCCGGGGTGAGGAGTCCGCGTCCGGTGGTGGAGGCGGCGTGCCGGTCCGCGGTTTCGTCCGCGGCAACGAGAGCGCGCCCGTTCCGCAGGCCGCCGTCACGCTGATCTCGCCGGCCGGACGCCAGCTGGGCCGGTCCGTGGCGCAGGCCGACGGTTCGTACGCGGTGGACGTCCCGGGCTCCGGTTCGTACGTCCTGATCGCCTCCGCCGACGGCTACCAGCCGCAGGCGTCCACGGTCGTGGTGAACGGCGAGCCGCTCGCCTACGACATCCTGCTCAGCGGCACCAGCGGGCTGACCGGCCTGGTGCGGACCGCGGAGAGCGGGCAGCCGGTGAAGGACGCGCTGGTCATCGTGACCGACGTGCGCGGGGACCTGCTGGCCACCCGGGCCACCGGTGGACAGGGTGAGTTCGCCTTCGCCGAGCTGGTACCGGGGGCGGTGACCGTCGCGGTGAACGCCGCCGGGTACCGGCCGCGCGCCCTGCCCGTCGAGGTGGGCGGGACCGGGGTCACCCGGGTCGAGATCGACCTGGAGGCGGGCGCCCGGGTCCAGGGTGTCGTCCGCGCCCCGCACGGCCCGCTGGCCGACGCCCGGGTGACGCTGGTCGACCAGGCGGGCAACGTCGTCGGCTCGGCCACGACCGGCACGGACGGAGCGTACGCCTTCACCGACCTGGACGGCGGCGAGTACACCGTCATCGCCACGGGCTACCCGCCGGTGGCCACCGCCCTGACGGTGACGGGCCGCGGCACGGACGCCCACGACATCGAACTCGCCCACCCCGGCGAGTAGTACCGACCCCGGCCCGTGGCGGGCGGGCGCGCTCCGAGCGGAGCGGCGCCCCCGCCACGGGCCGGTCTCATTCTGAGGAGCAGTGAAAATGGGACTGACCGCGAGGATCCGTACCCGCGACGGTTGGGCCGTGTCGCACGCGGTCGTCACGGTGGCGGACACGACCGGTGCGCAGGTGCTGCGGGCCGAGGCCGACGCGGAGGGCGCCGTACGGGACGTGACACCGCTTCAGCCGGGGGCGTACACCGTCATCGTCACGGCCCTCGGGTACGCGCCCGCGGCCTCCAGTGTGATCGTCACGGCGAGCGGCCGGGCCGAGGTCGGCACGGTGACGCTGGCACGGCAGGGCGGCACCGAGCTGCCGCCGCCGGGGACGTGGACGATCGACCCGGTGCACTCCAGCGTGGCCGCCGCGGCACAGCACCTGGGCATCTCCAGCGTGCACGGCCGGTTCACGGAGTTCTCCGGCTCGATCGAGATCGCCCCGGACGACGTCACCGAGTCGCGGGTGGAGGCGGTGATCCGGGCCGCGTCCGTCGACACCGGCAACGGCATGCGCGACGGGCACCTGAGGTCGCCGGACTTCCTGGACGTCGAGCGGTTCCCCGAGATCACCTACCGGTCCACGGGGCTGACGGCGACCGGGTCCGACCGGTGGACCGTCCACGGTGAGCTCGGCATGCACGGCGTCGTACGGCCCGTGGACCTCGACCTGGCCTACCTCGGCACGGGTCCGGACCCGTGGGGCGGCACCCGCGCGGCGTTCCGCGCCACGACCGAGCTGCGCCGCGAGGACTTCGCGATGAACTACAACCAGGTCCTGCAGGCCGGCATCGCCGCCATCGGCACCACCCTCAAGGTGGAGCTGGACATCCAGGCCGTGCAGGGGGAGTCACTGCCGGCGGCCTGAGCCGGGGTCGGACACCTTCGCCACCAACTGGCCGCACAGGTCCCGCAGTTTGACGTTGCGGTCCTGCGAGGCCCGGCGCAGCCGCTCCAGCGCGATGCGCGCGTCGATCCGCTCCCGGGCCATGAGGATGCCGATCGCCTGGTCGATGACGCTGCGGGAGAGCAGCGCGGTGCGCACGTCGGCCGCGGACTGGCGCCGGCGCTCGATGCCCAGCGCCACATTGATCGCGTCGCCGACCCGGGCCGCGAAGGCACGGGCCGCGTCCCGGCCCGTGCCCAGTTCCTCCGCCCGCACGCCGTAGAAGTTGATCGCTGCGCCGCTCTCGCCCTCGACGGCTACCGGCACCGCCAGCACGCAGCGGACCCCCGCGGACAGCGCGTACTCGGTGTACGCCGGCCAGCGGGACTCCGCCGCCAGATCCGGGGCGTACTGCTCGCTGCCGGTCTCGGCGGCGTCGACGCAGGGCCCCGAGCCGTTCTCGTACTGGCGCAGGTCCAGGCCGCTGGGCAGGCCGCCGCTGCCGGCCAGGGTGAACAGCCGCCCGCCGCGGCGCACCGTGAGGCTGCACGCGGCGGCGCCTGGCACCTCCTGTACCGCGCGGTCGGTCAGATCGCGCAGCAGGGTGTCGAGACCGCTGCTGCGCACCATCGCCTGGTCCAGCGTGTCGGACGTCTCGGATCTCATGACCGTACGTGTATCCCGTCGCTCCCCGAACACGCCCCCAGGTGACCGGGCTCGCGTCAGGGGGTGTGGTGCGTGCCCACGATCCGGCGGGCGAGGTCGCGCAGTTTCACGTTCTCCCGCTGGGAGGCCCGCACCAGGCTCTCGAAGGCCGCGGCCGCGTCGATGCCCTGGCGCTCCATGAGGATGCCGGTGGCCTGGCCGATCAGGTCCCGGGTGTGCATGGCCTCGGTGAGCTGCTCGCGCACGGTCGCGGAGTCCAGGGCGATGCTGACGTGCGCGGTGAACAGCCGGCCGATGCGCGTGGCGTCCTCGTCGAAGACGCCCGGCTTACGCGCGTATGCCGTCAGTACGGTCAGCCGTCGGCGGTCGGCGCGCAGCCGCAGCGACAGCGCCGAGCGCAGCCCCAGGGCAGCCAGCACGTCCCAGCCGTCGTCCGTCTCGCTGTCCGTTATCCGCGCCACCGGGTTGTTCCACAGCTGCTCCCAGTGCGCGTGCTGTTCCCGGCCGGTGTGCCGGGCCTCGGCGGAGCGGACGACCTCGTCGGTCCAGGCGAGCGTGCGGAGCTTGTCGCCGCGCTCGATCTCGGAGATGCCGGCGTGCTCGGCGCCCGGCATGATGTGCACGGCCAGCCGGACCGCCGTGCGCAGGGTGCTGTGCGGCGTGAGGGTCTCGTGCAGTTGCTGAGAGGCCACCGTGAGAGCTTCGGCCAGCTCGAAGCCAACCGGAAAACGGGGCAAATCAGGAAACTCGGACGCAGCCACCACGAACCTCTTCGGCATGCACGGCCACGGCCGTGCGCAGGAGAGCTCCGCAGCACATTCCCGACTGCGAGCACAGGACGGACAGCACTCTAACTGTTCGGTTGCCTCGAAGTGTCGCCCGGCCGACGGCCGGGGAAGGCGCTTCCGTGGTCGCCCCCCGGCATGATGGAATGGCCCACGGGTCAGGAAGCGGCCTTACCGGAACCCGGACGAACGTCTGCCAGGTGAGCGCCGTGACCTCATTCACGAATCCCACAGAACCGCACGACCTGCCCGGCCGCATCCATCTCACCATGCCCGCGGAGATCGACTTCTGCACTGCCGGAGAGCTGCTCCCGCACGTCCTGTCGGCGGCTCAGGCCCGTGGCGACCGGCTGGAGGTCCTCGTCCTCGACCTGAGCACGACCTCCTTCATGGACTCCCAGGGCATCCGCCTCATCAACGACATACGGCAGCGGCTGCGCCCCGGGGCCCAGGTGCGCCTGGTGGCCCGTCCGGAGGGCGGTGCGAGCCGCGTCCTGGAGCTGACGGGCTTGCGCCGGGACGTCCCTGTGTACGACAACCTCGCGGAGGCCCTGGCGTCGTAGGCTGCCGGACATGGCACCGAACATCGCGACGAACACCCGCGTCTCCCTGGACGAGTTGCTCGACTTCGTGCGGCCCCGGCACCACGCGATCCTGCTGACCCGGCGGGCCGACGGAGGCCCGCAGGGCTCCCCGCTGACCTGCGGCGTCGACGACTCCGGCCGGATCGTCGTCTCCACGTACCCGGAGCGCGCCAAGACCCGCAACGCCAAGCGAGACCCGCGCGTGAGCCTGATCGTGCTCAGCGACGACTGGGACGGCCCCTGGGTCCAGATCGACGGCACGGCCGAGGTCGTCGACACGCCCGATTCCGTCGAGCCGCTCGTGGAGTACTACCGGAACATCGCCGGGGAGCACCCCGATTGGGACGAGTACCGCGCGGCCATGCTCAAGCAGGGCAAGTCGATCATCCGGATCACCCCGGATCGGTGGGGGCCGGTGGCGACGGGCGGGTTCCCGGCGCGGCTGGCCGAGGGCGAGTAGGACGACCGCACAGGCCGGCGATCACGGACCCGCCGCCGTCCTCGGGGGTCCTTGCACTATGAGTGTCCGATCAGGTCGCGTGGCTGCCTGGGCGTTTCGGCAACGCGGCGAGGCGCGGTGCCAGGCCGCGCGACCCGGGCGGGACAGTGCAAGGACCCTTTAGGGCTCACTCGCGGGCGACCATCGCCTCGATGCCCGCGATCAGCAGTTCCAGCGCGAACTCGAAGTCCCGCTCCAGCATCTCCGCGACCGTGTCGCCACCGCGCGCCGCCATGATCTCCTGGGACTCCCGGATGACGTCGGCGGCCTGTGGGGCGGCGGTGACGGTGCTCAGGGCCTGCTGGAAGTACTCGTCCACGGTCATGCCGCCGGCCGCGGCCCGGGTGGCGAGATGGCCCTCCAGCGTGCCGTAGCCGTAGACGAACTGGAAGACGGCCGAGATCGTGCTCGTCAGGCGTTTCGCGGGCATCCCGGTCCTGCGGACGACGCGCTGGACCGCCCGCGAGAACGCCAGGTTGTTCGGGCCGATGTTGAGGAAGACGCCGGCCAGCGCGGACACCCAGGGGTGCCGCACCAGCAGTGTCCGGTACTCCCGGGCCAGCGCCCGCATCTGGTCCCGCCAGTCCTCGCCGGCGTCCGGATCGGGCAGCCGCATCTCGCCCATGACCTCGTCCAGGGCGAGTTCGAGGAGGTCGTCCTTGGTGTCCACGTACCAGTACACGGACATCGCGGTGACGTTCAGCTCACCGGCCAGCCGCCGCATCGAGAACCTGGCCAGCCCCTCGGCGTCCAGCAGCCGCACGCTGACCTCGATGATGCGCGCCCGGTCCAGCCCCGAGGGCTGCCCTCCGCCGCGCCGCCGGTGCGCCGTGCCTTCCAGCCAGACGCTGGTCCGCGCGGCCTTTTCGGCTGCCTTCGCCATGGCGCACCTTCCTCGACTTGCCGACGCCGATCATGCCGGGCGCCCTTGTTCCGCGGGGCGCGGAGCTGTGCCGGCTTGCGCTCCGCCGCGGGGACGCGACCAGCCTCAGCGAACCACACCCACGAGACGACCGTACGCCCCGAGCTCTCAGGGGTCCTTGCACTGTGCCCGCCCGGGTCGCGCGGACGCTCATAGTGCAAGGACCCCTCAGGCGGATTCTGCCCGCTCCGCCCGCCGCAGCAACGCCGCGGCCACCCACCCTCCGGCCAGCACGGCAACCGCCCCCACCAGCTGACTGGTCTCCAGCCCCGAGGCGAACGCGTCAGCGATCCGCGCCTTCTCCTCAGCCGAGTCCGCCGCCGCCAGCGCCGCCGGCAACGACGCCGCGGAAACAGCGACCAGCGACGCGAAACGGGAGTTGAGCACGGCCCCGAGGACGGCGACGCCCAGCCCGTTGCCGAACTCCGCGAGCGTCCCGTTGATCCCCGCTCCCACACCCGCCTTCTCCGGCGGGATCGCCCCCATGATCGCGTTGGCCATCGCCGGCATGGACAACGCCACACCCGCACCCATCACGATCAGCCCGAGCAGCATGCCCCCGTACCCGTGCCCCCCGAACAGCGCGATCGCCGCGAGCCCCGCGGACACCAGGGTCATGCCGAGCGCGATCGCCCCGGGCGTCCCCACCTTCAGCACCAGCTTCGCCCCCACCCCCGTGAAGTTGAGCGCGACGACGGTCAACGCCAGCGGCGCCGTCCGCAGACCCGCGTCCAGCGGCTCGTAGCCGAGCACGAACTGCAGATGCTGGGTGAGCAGGAACAGCGACCCGGTCATGCCGAACGCCACGAGGATGGCGCCCGCGACCGCGCCCACGAACTTCTGGTTCCGGAAGAAGTGCATGTCGAGCATCGGGTGCTCGGTGCGCAGCTCCCACAGCACGAAGAGCCCGAGTACGGCCACGCCGATCAGCGCGGAGACCAGCACCTGGCCGGACGTCCAGCCGTGCTCGGGCCCGGTGATGATCGCGTACACGACGGCCGTCATGCCGATGGTCGACAGCACCGCACCGAGCAGGTCGGGCCGGTCGCCCGTCTTGTGCTTCGACTCCGGGACCAGCGCGGCGACCGCGACCAGGCCGAGCACGGCGACCGGGATGTTGATCAGGAAGATCGCGCCCCACCAGAAGTGGTTCAGCATCACACCGCCGATCAGCGGCCCGGCCGCGAAACCGAGCGAACTGACCGTCGACCACAGCGCGATGGCCTTCACCCGCTCCTTGTCGTCGAAGATCTGCACGACGACCGCGAGTGTCGTGGTCATCAGCAGCGCACCGCCGACGCCCATGCCGGCACGGGCCGCGATCAGTTGGGCCGGACTCTGGGACAGCCCGGCCGCGAGGGAGCCCACACCGAAGATCGCCAGGCCCGACATCAGCATCAGCTTGCGGCCGTAGCGGTCGGCGGAGTTGCCCGCGGTGAGCAGCAGACCGGACTGCACCAGCGAGTACGCGTTCATCATCCACTGGACGTCAGCGGTCGAGGCGTCCATCTCGCGGGTGAGCGAGGGGATCGCCACGTTCAGGATCGTGTTGTCGAGCAGCACGGTGAGCTGGGCGAGGCAGATGACACCGAGGATCAGCCAGCGTTGGGGATGGCCGCCGAGCGCCGTCTGCTGCGGAGCCGTTTCCTGGAGGGACGTCGTCATGCTGTACACCGTAGAACACCTCTCATACGGCGTACAACGCGGTTCGGCGGCACGGAAGAAGGGCGGTGGCCGGAGGCCACCGCCCTTCTCGTCGTCGTGGGACTGTCAGCTGCTCGCCTTCTGCGTGAGGTCGTAGAAGGTGGACGAACCGACCGCGACCTTCTTGAAGTTGGCCTCGACCCAGGAGGTGATCCGCGAGGACGTGCCGTCGCTGCTGCCTCCCATGCCGCCGCCCATGCCCGAGGCGATGAAGTAGTGGATCTTTCCTTCCGCCACGTACTTCTTGAACTGGGCGAGCGTCGGGGACGGGTCCGTGCCGTTGAAGCCGCCGATGGCCATCACCGGGTCGCCGGTGGACAGCTGGTAACTCGCGGCGTTCTGGGCCCCGATGGCCGCCGCGGCCCACGTGTACTGGTCGGCGTCCGCCTCCAGCAGCTTCTTGGCCTCGGAGCTGACGCTGGCGCCGTTGAGCAGGCCGCCCATGCCGGCCCCGCCCCCCGGACCGCCCATGCGGCCGCCGTCGCCGTTCTGCTGGGTCTGGCCCTGCTGGTTCTGCTGGTTCTGGCCCTGGCCCGGCATGCCGCCGCCGGGGAAGCCGTTGCCCTGCTGGCCCTGCTGGCCCTGCTGGCCCTGCTGGCCCTGCTGGCCCTGCTGGCCCTGCTGGCCCTGCTGGTTCTGGCCGCCGCCCGGGCCGCCGCCGCCACCCGGGCCGCCGCGACCGCCCGCGACCGCCGGACCCGCCGTGACGATCGAGCCGGTGTGGCCCTCGTTCACCGTGGTGAGGGTGTACGCCGCCGGACCGGCCAGCGCCGCGACGAGGCCCAGTCCGGCCGCGCCCAGGGCCAGGTGCCGCCCCAGCCGACCCGCGAAGACCAGACCGAGGGCGGCCGTCAGGCCGCCGACCAGGACCAGCCACTTCAGCCAGGGCAGGTAGTCGGAGGAGCGGTTGAGCAGGACGTACCCCCAGGCCGCGGTCGCCGTCATCGCGGCGGCCAGGGTCAGCGACGCCCACACCCTTTCCCGCTTCTCCCAGAGCAGCGCCGCGCCCATGCCGACCAGCGGGGCGATGTAGGGGGCGAGGGCCACCGTGTAGTACTCGTGGAAGATGCCCTGCATGTAGCTGAAGACCAGCATGGTCGTGAGCAGCGCGCCGCCCCAGACGAGGAACGAACCGCGCGTCACGGACGTGCGCTTCGCCCTGCGCGTGGCGACCAGCCCCGCGACGAGGAGGATCAGCGCGGCCGGGATCAGCCAGGAGATCTGGCCGCCGATGGAGGAGCTGAACAGCCGGTCCCAGCCGGTCTCGCCCCAGTTGCCACCGCTGTTGCCGCCCCCGCCGCCGACGCTGCCGGTCTCGTCGCCGTTGAGGCGGCCCAGGCCGTTGTAGCCGAAGGTCAGCTCCAGGAAGCTGTTGTTCTGCGAGCCGCCGATGTAGGGGCGGGAAGACGCGGGCCAGAGTTCGACGATCGCCACCCACCAGCCGCCGGAGACCACGATCGCGGCCAGGCCGGCGGCGAGTTGGCCGATCCGCTTCTTCACCGTGACCGGGGAGCAGACGCCGTAGACCAGGGCGAGCGCCGGCAGGATCAGGAAGGCCTAGAGGGTCTTGGCGAGGAAGGCGAGGCCGACGGCGGCACCGGCCCACAGCAGCCACTTGGTACGGCCGTCCTCCAGTGCGCGGATGACGAAGTAGCAGGCCAGCGCCATCAGCAGGGCCAGCATCGCGTCCGGGTTGTTGAAGCGGAACATCAGCGCCGCGACAGGGGTGAGCGCGAGCACCGCGCCCGCGATCAGCCCGGCCGCGGGGCTGAACCTGCGGCGGACGGAGGCGTGGACGACGGCGACCGTACCGACGCCCATGAGGACCTCGGGGGCGAGGATCGCCCAGGAGGTGAGGCCGAAGAGCCGGACGGACAGGGCCATCGGCCACAGCGCGGCCGGGGGCTTGTCGACGGTGATCGCGTTCGCCGCGTCCAGCGAGCCGAAGAAGAAGGCCTTCCAGGACTGGCTGCCGGCCTGTACCGCCGCCGAGTAGAAGGAGTTGGCGTAGCCGGAGGCGCTCAGGTTGTAGAGGTAGAGCAGGGCGGTGGCGAGCAGCAGGGCGAGGAAGGCCGGGCGGGCCCAGCGGGGGTCCTCGGGGCGGCCGCGCCACAGCCGCCGTGGGAAGTGCGGCTTCGAGGCGGGGGCCGGCGGAGGTGCCGCGCCGGGTCGCTCCCAGGTCGAGGGGCTCGGGCCCGTCTCGCGGGTTCTCTCTTCGGAGTACGTCGTCATCGGGTGTTCCTCGGGTCGGTGTCGGTCGGGCGTACCGGCTGGAGTTGCACGGTGGCGTCCCTCCAGGTGCGGTCCGCGGCGTCACCGGCGCGGAACCGGGTCGTGTCGTACGGGGCGTACCGCCGCTCGGCCGGCACCTGCGGGAGCGGGCCGTACGCGTGGCGTGGGCGGGGCGCGCCACCGGCGGCCGGGGGCTCCCGCTCGTCGCGCCGGTCGGGGAACACCCACGCCCGGAAGAGCAGGAAGCGCAGTACGGTCGCCGCGAGGTTGGCGGCGATGAGGACGGCCAGTTCGGTGGAGTGGGCCGGCTCGGAGGTGGCCGCGTCGAGCGCGGCGAGCGAGCCGCTGGTCAAGGCGAGTCCGATGCCGAAGACGACCAGGCCCTGCGCCTGGTGCCGTACCGCTCCGCCGCGCCCGCGCACCCCGAAGGTGAGCCGCCGGTTGGCCGCGGTGTTGGCGACCGCCGAGACCAGCAGGGCGAGGGCGTTGGCGACCTGCGAGCCGGTGAAGACCCGGAAGCCGCTGTAGAGCAGCAGGTAGAAGAGGGTGGACAGGGCGCCGACGACGCAGAATCCGACGAGCTGGCGGGCGAGTCCCGTCGGCACGTCCTCGATGTCACGGTCGCGCGGGTCGTCGCCGAACGGCCGGGCGAGCCGGTCCAGCGGCAGCGAGCCGGTGGCCAGGGCCCTGCCGACCCGCCACACGCCCTTGAGGTCGTCCGTCGCGGTCTTGACGATGTGCACCGTCGAGTCGGGGTCGTCGACCCAGTCGACCGGCACCTCGTGGATCCGCAGCCCCGCGCGCTCGGCGAGCACCAGCATCTCGGTGTCGAAGAACCAGCCGGTGTCCTCGACGAGCGGCAGCAGCACCTGCGCCACGTCCCGGCGGATGGCCTTGAAGCCGCACTGGGCGTCCGAGAACCGCGCCTGGAGCGAGCCGCGCAGGATGAGGTTGTAGGCCCGGCTGATGAACTCCCGCTTGGGGCCGCGCACCACACGGGAACTGCGGGCGAGCCGGGAGCCGATCGCGAGGTCCGAGTGGCCGGAGATCAGCGGCGCCACCAGCGGGAGCAGGGCGTTGAGGTCGGTGGACAGGTCCACGTCCATGTAGGCGAGGACCGGGGCGTCCGAGGCCGACCAGACGGCCCGCAGAGCCCGGCCGCGGCCCTTCTGCTCCAGCCGGAAGGTGGTGACCTCGGGGATCTCCGCCGCCAGCCGTGCGGCGACCTGCGGGGTGGTGTCCGTGGAGGCGTTGTCCGCGATCGTGATGCGGAACGCGTACGGGAACGTCCTCACGAGGTGCTCGTGCAGTCTGCGCACGCACGGCTGGAGGTCCTTCTCCTCGTTGTAGACGGGGATCACTACGTCCAGGACAGGCGTACCGGCTGGTGCGGCCGGGAGGTGCTCCCGCGCCGGCAGGGTGCCGGGAGAAGAATCGGTTCGCATGGAACCGACTTTCGTCAGGCGCCCTGTTGTGCCCATGTGGTGACGCTGTGGCGTGCCTGTGAGTGCTGCTGCCAGCTCATTTCCGGCTGCGGCGGGGGCGGCAGCGCGGGCAGGTGCACCGTGAACACGGTGCGCCCGGGCACGCTGTCGACGGTCACGGCACCGCCGTGCGCGTCCGCCACGGCCTGCACGATGGCGAGGCCGAGACCGGTCGAGCCGGTGGCCCGGGAGCGCGCGGAGTCGCCACGCGCGAACCGTTCGAAGACGTGCGGCAGCAACTCCGCCGGAATGCCCTGTCCGTTGTCCTCGACGTCCACGCACAGCCACCGGCCGCGCCGCTGCACCCGCGCGGTGACGGTCGTGCCGGGCGGTGTGTGGTTGCGGGCGTTGCCGAGCAGGTTGACGAAGACCTGCTGCAGCCGGGCCGCGTCCGCCGACACCATCGCGGGCTCATCGGGCAGGTCGAGCCGCCAGTTGTGGTCCTGGCCGGCCGCACGGGCATCGCTGATGGTGTCCACGACGAGCGGTACGAGGTCGGTCTGCTCGAACTGCAACGGCCGTCCGGCATCCAGCCGGGCGAGCAGCAGCAGGTCCTCGACGAGCAGGGTCATCCGTCCCGCCTCGGACTCGATCCGCCCCAGGGCGTGCCGGGTGTCGGGCCCGACCTGCTCTCTGCCGCGTCTGGTCAGCTCGGCGTACCCGCGGATGGAGGCGAGCGGAGTCCTGAGCTCGTGACTGGCGTCGGCGACGAACTGCCGCACCCGTGTCTCACTCTGCTGTCGCGCGTGCAGGGCCCCGTGCACATGATCGAGCATCCGGTTCAGCGCGGCCCCGACCTGCCCGACCTCGGTGTGCGGATCGGTCTCCGAGTCGGGCACCCGCTCACTGAGATTCACCTCGCCGGTGTGCAGGGGAAGTTCGGATACCCGGGTGGCGGTGGCGGCGACTCGGCGGAGGGGGCGGGTGGCCACGCCGATGAGGACGTAGCCGGCGATGGCGGCGGCGACCAGTCCGGCACCGGTGACGCTCACCTCGACGAGGATGAGGGTGCTGATGGTGGTGGTGACCGACTCGGTGGGCAGGGCGACGTAGTAGCTGCCTCCGTCCATTCCGGGCTGGTACTGCACGCGGTACTCGCCGAGGCCGGGGATGTCGACGGTGTGCATCCCCCTGGTGGGCACCTCGGCGAGAGCGGCCTTCTGCGCGCCGGAGAGGCTGACGGCCGTGTTCCGCTGGAAGGGGCCGTTCTCGTTGGGGGTTTCCCGGGCGAGAACCGCCCGGGTGACCGAGCCGTCGGTGCCTATCTCGGCGACGACGGTCCTGGGCTGCGCCGGCCCCTCGACGAAGCCCGTGATCCGGTCCTTCGTGTCGGCGTCGCTCGCGCCCCCGGGTTTCACGGGTCCCGTCAGGCGCTTGCCGGTGTCGTCGACCTGCCGGTCCAGCTGCTCGTACAGGTGCGACCTGAGGGCGAGGGTCGTCACGGTCCCTATCACCGCACACACCACGGCGATCAGCACCACGGACGCGACGACGAGCCGCGTCCGCAGGGTGCGCGGCTTGCCTGCCCGCTGCCCGACTGCCTTCCGCTGCGCACGGGGCCGTCGTCGTCCGCTCACGACACCGCGGGCTTGATCAGATAACCGGCACCGCGCCGTGTGTGGATCATCGGCTCACGTCCGGCGTCGATCTTCCGCCGCAGGTACGAGATGTAGAGCTCGACCACGTTGGCCTGCCCGCCGAAGTCGTACGACCACACGCGGTCGAGGATCTGCGCCTTGCTGAGCACGCGCCGCGGATTGCGCATCAGGAACCGCAACAGCTCGAACTCGGTCGCGGTCAGGTGGATGTTCTGCCCGGCCCGGGTCACCTCATGGCTGTCCTCGTCAAGGGTGAGGTCCCCGACGACGAGCACGGAGTCGGACCGCCGGTCGGCGGCACCGGAGCGCCGTATCAGCCCGCGCAGCCGCGCGACGACTTCCTCCAGGCTGAACGGCTTGGTGACGTAGTCGTCCCCGCCGGCGGTGAGCCCGGCGATCCGGTCCTCGAGGGCGTCCTTGGCGGTCAGGAACAGCACGGGCACCTCGGGCAGCTCCCGCCGCAGCCGCCCGAGCACGGCCAGCCCGTCCATGTCGGGCAGCATCATGTCGAGCACGACGGCGTCGGGCCGGAAGTCCCGGGCGGTCTGGATGGCGCCCATGCCGTCACCGGCACTCCGGATCTGCCATCCCTCGTAGCGCAGGGCCATGGACAGCAGCTCGGTGATCGACATTTCGTCGTCCACCACAAGCACTCGGACGGGGCTCCCGTCCGGCCTGAGCAGTTCGGTGCGCCCCTGGGGCGAGGTCGTGGTCATGTGAACACGATGTCGGGGGCCTCTGAGAACACCCTTTTCCCAGCCTGTGATTTCCCTGAGAAACACACAGGCACTTCTCAGGGAACGCCTGGGAGCGCCTGGGAACGACCGGGAGGATCGGGCGGTTCTCAGAACAACTCGTCCTGCACCCCGTCGGCCTCCGTGTACCGCCGTATCGGAACAGACGGCTCACGCCCCGGCGCGGGAAGCAGCTCCCACCCGGTCATCAGCCGCGTATCGAGCACGACGACCCCGTCGCCGGTGGCCAGATGCAGATCGGGCCCGGCGGCGGCGACCAGCCCCCCGCTGACCACACCCCCGGCGACGAGCGCGCTCACCTCCCCGACGGCGGCGGGAATCCCCGCCAGCCCGAACACGCCGACGTGATCGACGACCCGCAGGGGCTCCCGCAGGAGCGACTCCGGCCACGCCGGGAGCGCCACGGCCCGCGCGTGCAGCTCGATGATCTCCGCTGCCCGCTCCGCCTCGCTGCCGGGCAGCGCGGACCGCACGGCCCGCTTCCGGGCGTAGGGAATCCGGTCGGGCACGCGCAGGGCGGCCCGCAACAGCTCCTCCGTACGCCGAGCGGCCATCAGCGGCCCGACGCCGAGCCAGGTGAAACAGACGGCCCCCTGCTCAAGCAGCCGTGCCGAACCCCGCTCCCACGCGGTGATCCCGACTTTGACCATGCCGGGCCCGAACCAGGCCAGATATACGTGGTACGGCCGTGGATCGTCCGCGAGGGTGTCCGCCGCCACGGAGTGCGCCCGGTCCAGCCGCGCACACTCCTCGCACCGGGCCCCCGTACTCCGCCCCGGCACGACCGCCCCGACCGGGCAGGCGTGCCCCCGAGCCCCCAGACACGTCCGCCCGCTCCCTTCCGCGACCTCGAAGGCCACCCGTTTCCCCCAGGTCAGCGCAGTGCGTCGCCCACCGGACCACACCAGCACGGGACCGTCCGCCGACCACCGCAGCCCCGAGCACTTCCATGCCTGTGCCATCTCTGCCGAGAGTAGGGGGCACCACTGACAACAGCGGCCGGACGGGGCCAGGGCCTCAGCGACGCCGGGGCCGAACGCCGACACCGGCTCTCGGCGATCCAGCGGGGCCGGGAATCAACGCCCGGAGTCGGCGGCGACCGTGTGCCCGTGGTCATACTGATGTGCGCTCACGTGCATCCCCTCCGAACGCGGGCTCCACCCTCCAGGGCAGAACCCCTCACGAGCCAAGACGCCGTTTTTTTGGTGCGGCACGCGGAGAGTTGCTGTCAGAGTCATTGGTATGGATCTCCCTTCCGGCACCGTCCTCGTCTTTGACCAAGACGAGGACCTGATGGTCTTCGAGTCCTTCGCGCACGCCGGGGACTACCTTGAGGCGATTGACGTATCGGATGGTGAGTACACGGCGGCGTACTCGCCGGACGGCGGCGTGTTGGCGCTGACTGCTCCCGAGGGGCCAGCGGGCTCGGTCGGGCTGACCAGGACAGGCAGAGGCGACCTGGCCGATCTGGAACGGAGAGTGGCCCACTACTGGCAACGTCACCAGGTGGGCCAGCCCCCGCGTGACCCGCTGCAGACGGCGCGCTTCCTGATCGACAGGGACAATCAGCCCCGCATGGGATGGCTGACCCGAGTCACCGGGTTGCTGAGACGCAACAGTCCTGGCGATGAGTCAGCGTCGTAGCTTCCGGAGCACTTCACCGGGCATGGCGGCGGTAGCTGATGAGGGCTGCGGCCATGCCGACGAAGGCGGGAAGTGCTCGGCCTTGCGTTCGTAGCGTAGGTGCAGGCGTCGGCAGCTGACGAGCCAGGAGACCGTTCTCTCGACGACCCAGCGGTGGTGGCGGCCCAGCCGGGTGGAGGACTCGATACCCTTGATCCACACGGGCTGCGCGGCATCGCGGAGGGTCGAGAAGATGACCACGGCGGTTGCCGCAGTCAGCGGCGCCGTGAGCGCCTGGACCGGGCCCGCCGGTGACCGACGGGCTCGTCCACGGAGCGCCTACTCGAAGTCCGCGACCGTCGGTCGGCAGACGAGCCCGACGGCCGTGCCGCGCTCCGTGTCCTGATGTGAGGATTCCCCGCCCCTGGTGTCCATGAGCCGGGATCCTGGCGCGGGGCTGGTTCGGCGAATCAGGGCTGCCCTGCCAGGACCACTGGACACCTTCGAAACCACTCTTGAAGTGGTTGCCGTCAATGACCGCCGTCAAGACCAAAGCCAGAGGCCCTGTGGATCACTCCACAGGGCCTCCGACGTGCTGTGCACTCGGCAGGATTCGAACCTGCAACCTTCTGATCCGTAGTCAGATGCTCTATCCGTTAAGCTACGAGTGCTTGTTCTGTTTTTTCGCCGCTCTCGGGCCTTCCGGCTCGCTCGCGGCGACAGGAAGAACATTACATGACTGCCGCCGCCATGTGAAATCCGTTAGCCGTACCCCTTGTGAGCTGCGGAAATGGCTCCAGAGGGGGGTAACGACAGCGAAGCCCCGGTCGGGTGACCGGGGCTTCGTGATCAAGTGCGGAGGCGGAGGGATTTGAACCCTCGATGGGCTTTAAGACCCAAACCGCATTAGCAGTGCGGCGCCATAGACCGGACTAGGCGACGCCTCCAGCGCATCCTCCCGCGCGAGCGCGAGTCGGTGCGTGCCGATGATGACACAGTCGAGCGCGGTGTCACCAATCGACCCCCACGGTACTAGGCGGGAAGGGCGCAGGGCAAAGGCCTTGTCGTGGCTCGCGGGGGGCCCGGGAGAGGGGCCCGGCGGGGGCGGGCGCAACATCCCGGGCCGTGCCGCGTTAGGCAGGGCATGTTGCGTACCACCCCCCGGGCCACCGCCCGCCCCGTACTGCGGCGCCTTCTCCTCGGTGCCGCCGCCTCCGTCGCCGGCGTCGGTTCGCTGGCCGCCGTTTCTCCGGCCGCGTACGCCCAGGCCGGCGGAGCCGACCTGTCGCCCCCGAGCCGTATCGGTGACGGCCGGGAACGAGATCACCTCACCGTCACCGTGCGGAACGCCGGCGGGGCCGACGGGACGTTCGAGCTGTACTGCCGGCCCGACCGCGGCAGTCACCCCGACCCGCGCGGCGCCTGTGACGCCCTGGAGCGGGACACGCGGTGGGGGCAGGACGTCTTCGCGCCCGCGCCGGAAGGCGGCTTCTGCACCATGCAGTACGGCGGGCCGGCCACCGCGCACGTCACGGGCACCTGGGCCGGGCGCCCCGTCGACGCCACGTACGACCGCCGCGACGGCTGCCAGATCGACCGCTGGGACCGGCTCGTGCCGCTCCTCCCCGGTGTGGGGGGCACGGCGGGCTCCACCGGTTGAGTCTCCTGTCGTGCCTGGCGGGGGCGCCCCGGCCTCGACGGCAGTCCGGCCCGGCGGCGGGCGTGCCGAACCCGCGGGCGTGCCCCGCCCGCGGGGGCCACAGCCTGCGTTCCGACGCCCGGCACCTCACCCGCCGCACAGCGGCTCACCCGCCGCCCCACCCCACGGCACCTCCACCCGACACACCCATGCGCGCCACACCCCGCCCTCATCAGGCCGGCCCGGCCGAAACATACAGAAACGCCGTCGTCGTAAAGGTCCCGCGAAGGTCCCGCGACGTCGTCGCAGGAGGACGGGCGTTTGACGGTTACTCGGTCGTCAGTTCGGGGTCACTTCCTCGTGCGACCTCGCTCGCATCCGCGTCGCGAGCGCAACCACAGCCCTTAGACTCCCTCCCGTGACACGCTGCGGGACGGTTGGCAAGATGGCCCGAGCGGTCGGCAAGGTGCGGTAACAGGGAGGAAGCGTCTCGTGAGCAGCAGGCCATCCCGAGGCGCTGCTCGCCTCGCAGCCATACTGGACGCCCTTCCCGACGCATTGGTGCTGGTCAACGCCAACGGAACGGTCGTCAACGCCAACACCATCGCCCTGGAGGCCTTCGAGACCCCGGGGACCGCCCTGGTGGGTCGCGGGCTGCTCGATCTGCTGCCGCAGTTCGACTCCAAGCTCATCCCGGGCTCCATGCGGCGGCCGGAGCATCTCGATCCGCGGGCCCGGACCAAGCCGACCCGGATGGTGGCGCGCAGGACGGACGGAACAGAGTTCCCCGTCGAGGTCACCAGTGCGAATCTGGAGAACGGGCAGCAGGCGTACGACAGTTACGGCTACACCGGCGACGAGCTGCTCATGCTCGTCGTGCGCGACCTGTCCGGGACGGTGGACACCGAGGCGGAGCTCGCGCGGTCGCAGCGGCAGACCGAGATGATCCTGCGGGCCGCGGCCGAGGGCGTCATCGGGACCGACACCGACGGGCGGATCGTGCTCGTCAATCCGGCCGCCGCCCAGATACTGGGTTACCGGGCCAGCGATCTCGGCGGACGTGAGCTGCACACGCTCGTGCTGCACTCGCGTGCCGACGGGTCGCCCTTCCCGTACGAGGATTCGCCGCTCGCCGACACCCTGCGCTCCGGGCGCAAGCACCGGGTGCGCGGACAGGTGCTGTACGCCAAGGACGGCGGGAAGGTCCCGGTCGATCTGACAACAGCGCCCGTGCGTGACGGCGACCAGCTCGTCGGCGCCGTCATGACCTTCACCGACCGGCGGCCGTACGACGCCGTCGTCGAGGAGAAGGAGGCGGCCGAGAAGGCCCACGCCGAGGAGCTGGAGCGGGTCTTCGAGGAGCACGCCTCCGAGCTCACCGCGCTGCGCCAGCAGCACGTCACCGAGCTGGAGGAGCTGACCGAGCGGCACGCCGAGGAACTCGCCGCGAACGAGGAGCGGTACGCCGCGCTCGGGGAGCGGGAGAAGGACCGGTTCGAGGCGCTCGCCGCACGGCACGAACAGTTGCTGACCCTGCTCGGCCGGTCCCTGCGCGGGCCGCTCGAGGAGCTGCGCCGCGAACTGGCCGCGCTCGCCGCCGACGACGCCGGGCAGCTGTGGCCCGAGGCAAACCAGGTGCTGCACCACCTGTCGGCCGGTTATTCGCGCATCACGACGCTGATCGACAACGTCCTCGGCTACCAGCGGCTCGACACCGGCAGCGAGAACGTCACCCGGACGAAGGTGATGCTGGACGCCGTCGTCGCCGCCGGTGTCGACGGGGCCGTCGAGCTCATCGGGCCCGGGCGGGTGCAGTTCGCCGTGCACGCGCCGCCCATCGAGGCCGAGGTCGATCCCCGGCTGCTCGCCACCGCCCTCGCGCACCTCGTCGCCGACGTGGCCGGGGTCGACGCGACCGGCAACACGCCCGTGTCGGCGGGCGGTTACATGGACAACACCGTCGTCGTGGCGGCGGCGCAGCGCGGCGAGGTCGTACGGATCGAGGTGCGCGGGCCGTACGCCGGTGGCGACACCGTGCACGAGCCCATCGTGCGCGGGATCGTCCGGGCCCACGGCGGTGTGCTGCAGACGCATGAAGTGCCGGGGATGAGCGGGAGCGCCTACGTCCTCGAGGTGCCGCTCGGGGACGGGGCCGGGGCCGTCGCCGCCCAGCTGGCGGACGAGGCCGTTCTCCCTGTCCTCGATGAGCAGACCTCCGCCGGAGGGCGCCGGCGGGCCCGGCGGGGGGCGACCGACGCCTTCCTGGACGGGGAAGTCCCCGCTGGTGAGGGCGACGGCGCCGGGGACTCCGGTGCCGAGGGCACCGCGCCCACCGGGCGGCGCAGGAGGCGAGCCGCCGGGGAGCCGGCTGCTCTGCCCGCGCAGGTTTCCGGCGAGGGGGCCGGGTCGGGCGGTACCGGGCGGCGGCGCGGGCGCGCCGCCGAGGACACCGGTGCGGCGGCGGCCGTCGGCAGCGCCCTCCAGGGTGTCGCCGAAGGGGCCGTCGTGACGGCCGCCGAGCACGCGGCGGGGGCCGCCGCCTCGAACACCGGGCTGGGCGGGACCGTGCCGCCGCAGGGCGTGCCCGTAGCCGCGGGGCGGCGGGCCCGGCGTGAGCCCGGTGAGCAGCAGGCGCTGCCGCCGGCGCTGCCCGCGCCGTCGGCCGAGGCGGCTCAGGACCAGGCGGAGGCTCCGCAGCCGACCGGGCGCCGGCGGCGGGCGCTGGCCGCCGCCAATGAGCGGGCGGCGGCCGCGCGGGAGGCGGCCGGTCCGCGTCCGGTGTTCGCCTTGCCGCCGGCCGAGGCGGATCAAGCGGGTCCGGCGGATCCGGAGGTTCGGACCGACCAGGGGCAGCAGGCCGGCGACGGTGGTACGGGGGTGCCGGGCGCTCCCGCTCAGGTGCCGGTCCCGGGTCAGGAGGCCGTGGCGGTTCCCGGTTCCGCCGCTGCCGGTGACGGCGGCGCCGAGGAGGGGCGGCACGACGCCGTCCCGCATGACCAGTCCGCCGATCACACGCCGCCGCAGCCGCATCCGACCGGTGCGCCGACCGGGCGCCGGCGGCGGGCCGTGGCAGCGCCGCAGCCTGTCGAGGGCGCCGGGCCGCAGGCGCAGGCGTCCGGGGGCGCTGTGGCCGGTTCGCCCGCGCCGGGGGCCGGGCAGCAGGTCGTTCCCGCGCCGGGCGCCGAGCAGGCCGGGGCAGTGCCGGCGGGTGCCGTCCCCGCGCCGGGCACGGCCGTGCCGGCAGGTCCGGTTCCCGCGGGTGCTGCGCCTGCGGGTGCCGGGCAGGGAATCCCTCCACAGGCTGTTCCGCCGCAGGGAGCCCCCGCGCGGCCGGATGCCACGGGGCAGGCCCCGCAGGGGCAGGCGGTTCCGGGACCGGGCGCGTCCGCCCAGGTCGGTGCGGCCGCTGCCCAGGGCGTTCCGGGTACGGCCGTGCCGCCGCAGGGGAACGTCCTGCGGCCGCAGGGCACCGCCGTTCCTGCCCAGGGGAACGCGCCCCAGCCGCAGGCCGTGCCCCAGCCGCAGACGACCGCAGTCCCGCCGCAGGGTGCTGCCGTACCGCCGCAAGGCGTTGCCGTACCCCCGCAGGGTGCTGCCGTACCCCCGCAAGGCGTTGCCGTACCCCCGCAGGGCGTCTCCCTCCCTGCTCGGGGCGGGCTCGGGCACAGTGTGCAGGCGGCTCTCCCCGGGCAGGCGGTGCAGGTTCCGGCCCCGGCGCAGCCGCTGCCCCAGCAGGGCGCCCCCGCGCCGGAGCAGCAGACCTCCGTCGGTCAGCCGCTGCCAGCCGAGGCCGTACCCGGGCAGAGCAGTGGCGCACCGGCGCAGGCGGCCCCTGCTCAGGGGACGCATGCCCAGGGCACACCGCCCGAGGGCACCCCGCCCCCGCAGCCGTGGCCCACCGCCGACGGCACGTCGGGAGCCGGTGTCGCCGTCCCGACGAACGGCGCACCACCGCAGCCGCACACCCCCGCCCCGGGCACCCCGCCTGCCTCCGCGGGCGGCGTTGCGCGGGCGGCTCAGCCGCTTCCCGCCGAGGCCGCGGCGCCCGTGGACCCGAACTCGACGCAGGGTCGGGCGATCAGCGTGCGGACGCTGGGGCAGGGCGTGCCGTTCAACCGGCAGGCCGTGCAGGTCCAGCAGGCGGGCGCATCCGCCCCGCAGGCGTCGGCGACACCTCCCCCGCACCAGCCGGGCGGATCGGGCCGACGCCGCAAGCTCGGCACGCCGCCCGACCCGGCCACACGCACGGAACAGGCGGCGGCACGCCCCGAGCAGGCGCCCCGGCCGGAGCAGGCCGCGCGGCCGCATCCGACGGCCGAGGCGACGCCCGCGTCCGCCCAGGCCCCGGTGCCCGCGCCCGTGCCGGCGCAGCCGTCCCTCGCGGGTCAGTCGCGGCTCGCGCAGATGACCGAGGGCGGCGGGCGGTCGTACGCCATAGGCGCGCCGGACGAGAACGCCGCCGAGGGGCCCGAGCCGCTGGACGGCCCCGGCGGTGCCGTCGAGGTGGCTGATCCGCCGCGGCCGCAGCCGATGGACGACGAGTTGCCGCCGGAGCCGCTGGACAACCCGCGGCGGCTGCTGGTCTGGCCCGCGCCGGACGTCAGCACGCAGCAGGCGCTGAGCGACCGCGGCTACCGGCCGGTGATCGTGCACTCGCGCGAGGAGGTCGACGCGCAGATCGCGGCCTTCCCCGCCGCGCTGTTCGTCGACCCGCTGACCGGGCCGATCACGCGGACGGCACTGCAGTCGCTGCGCCAGGCCGCGGTGGCCGCCGAGGTGCCCGTGCTGGTCACGGCCGGGCTCGGGCAGGCCTCGCGGGACGCGGCGTACGGTGCCGACCCGGCCGTGCTGCTGAAGGCGCTGGCGCCGCGCGACAGTGAGCAGCATCCGCCGCGGGTGCTGCTGATCGAGGAGCACGCGGAGATCGCGCTGGCGCTCACGGCGACGCTGGAGCGGCGCGGGATGCAGGTCGCGCGGGCGGCGAGTGACGCGGACGCGGTGATGCTGGCGGGGCAGTTCCGGCCGAACCTGGTCGTGATGGATCTGCTCCAGGTGCACCGGCGCAAGGCCGGGATCGTGGACTGGCTGCGGGCGAACGGGCAGCTCAACCGCACCCCGCTCGTCGTCTACACCGCCGCCGTCGACCAGGCCGACCTGCCGCGGCTGGCGTCCGGGGAGACGGTGCTCTTCCTCGCCGAGCGGTCGACCAGCAACGAGGTGCAGTCCCGGATCGTCGAACTGCTCAGCAGGATCGGAACCAACTAACGGTTCGGCCGGATCGGAACCAACTGACGGTCGGCCGGATCGGGGCCGATGGGCGGCTGAGCCGGGCCGGGAGCACCAGCGGCCTCTGACGCGCGCGCCGGCTCCGGGCTCTGAGGGGTCCTTGCACCATGAGCCAGGCCGCGCGACCCGGGCGGACACAGTGCGGACCCCTAACGCGCCGTGAGCCGGCGGGCCGCCTCCTTGACCGAGGCGCGCAGGCGGTCCCTGTCGGGCTCTCCGTCGCCGACCAGGATGCGCCGCATCTGCGGGACGACGGCGGTCCAGTTGGCCAGGGCGGTCAGCAGGAACAGCAGGTCGGCGGCCGGGATCGCGTCGGTGACGACGCCCCGGTCCTGGCCGTCCTCGAGGGCGGCGACCTTGCGGGCGTAGTGCTCCTGGCGGTGGGATTCGTGGGGCAGTTCGGTGCTGCCGTACTCAAGTCCCTCCCAGAAGAGCAGCCGGAGCAGCTCCGGGTGGGCGGCGTGGTAGTCCATCAGGCGGTCGGTCCAGCCCTCGATGTCGTCCGGGTCGACGGGGACGGCTTCGGCGAGGTGGAGCATCTTCCTCTCGAGGACGATCGCGAACAGCTCCGCCTTGTTGCCGAAGTAGGCGTAGATCAGCTGCTTGTTGGCCTTCGCCTCGGCGGCGATGCGGTCGATGCGGGCGCCGGCGATGCCGTGCCGGGCGAACTCGGCGACCGCCGCCTCGAAGATCCGGGCCCTGGTGGCCTCGGGGTCCCTTGCTCCCATGGGGAGAGGGTAGCGCGCCGGGGTAACCAACTGTTTGGTTGACAGGTGACCCCAAGCGACCCAGACTGTTCCCATCATCCAACCAACCAGTTAGTTGCTAGAGTCGACTCCAAGGAGTCCTCCCTCATGCCGTCAGCGACCACGACCACGTCCCGCCGGGTCGACCCGGCTCCTCCGCGGCCGCCGCGTACGCCCGCACCCGGTCTCTTCCTCACGCTGCTCGCCGTGTGCAGCGCCGTCACCGCCGCCAACATCTACCTCGCCGCCCCGCTGCTCTCCCTCATGGCCCGCGACTTCGGCTCGGCACCCTCGGCCCTCGCCTGGATCGCCTCGGTCGCGCAGCTCGGCTACGCGGTCGGCCTGCTCTTCTTCGCCCCGCTCGGCGACAACGCGAACCGTCGCCGGCTGGTCGCCGGGCTCACCCTCGTCACCGCCCTCGCGCTGGGTGCCGGTGCGGCCGCCCCGGGCGCCGGTGCCCTCGCGGTCGCCATGTTCGTCGCCTCGGCCGCGACCGTCGTCCCGCAGCTGCTCGTGCCGCTGGTCGCCGAACGGGCCCCCGCCGAGCGGCGTGCCCGGCATGTCGCCGCGGTCATCGCGGGGCTGTTCACCGGAATCGTCGGTGCCCGGGTCCTGGGCGGGCTGGCCGGGCAGGCCTTCGGCTGGCGCTGGGTGTTCGCGGGCGCGGCCGTGCTGACGCTCGTCCTGGGGCTCGCGACCGCGTTCGTCCTGCCGTCGCAGCGGAGCGGGAAAGGCTCGCTGTTCTCGGGGCTCGCCGCGCTGCCGTCGGTGCTGCGGAGCGCGCCGGAGCTGTGGCGGGCGTGTGTGCGGCAGGCCGGGATGTTCGGTGCGTGGAGCGCGCTGTGGACCTCGCTCGCGCTGCTGCTGACCGGGCCGGCGTACGGGCTGTCCACCGCGACCGCCGGGCTGTTCGGGCTCTTCGGGCTGACGGCGAGCGCGGTGGCACCGCCGGCGGGCGGGCTCGTGGACCGGTTCGGGGCGGCGCGTGTCGTGCGGTCCGCGTATCTGACCGCCGCCGTGTCCGTGCCGCTGTTCTGGCTGGGCGGGCAGGCGCCGGCCGCCCTGTTCGCCGCCGCGATCGCGATCCACGCGGCGCTCGTCGCGTCCCACGTCGCCAACCAGACCCTCGCCCTGACGGCGACCTCCATCCCCGCCACCGCCAACACCGCCTATGTGGTCGCCGGTTTCGCGGGCGGCGCCGCCGCCTCGGCCCTCGCCGGGTTCGCCTACGGCCACTTCGGCTGGGGCGGGGTGTGCGTGGTCGCGGCGGTGTGGCTGGTGCTGGGCTGGGGCGTGACCTCCGTACGGCGGTGAGGTGGGCGGCCGGGCCGCCGTGCGCCGGTGATGTGCCGGACCACGGCGGCCTCGCCCTGCCGCCGGCTCAGAGCCGGGTGACGTCCAGCTCCCCCTCCGCGTACTGCCGGCGCAGCACCTTCTTGTCGAACTTCCCCACACTCGTCTTCGGGACCGCCTCGATGACCGTCCAGCGCTCCGGGAGCTGCCACTTGGCGATGTGGCCCTCGTCGGCGAGGAAACCGCGCAGGGTCTCGAAGGTGGCGGTGGAGCCCTCCTTGAGGACGACCGTGGCCAAGGGACGCTCGCCCCATTTCTCGTCGGGGACGGCGACCACGGCCGCCTCGGCGACGTCCGGGTGGGACATGAGCGCGTTCTCCAACTCCACCGACGAGATCCACTCGCCGCCGGACTTGATGACGTCCTTGGCGCGGTCGGTGAGGGTGAGGTAGCCGTCGCGGGAGATCGTGCCGACGTCGCCCGTCTTGAGCCAGCCGTCCTCGCTGAACTTGTCGGCGGGCCGGAGGGGTTCTCCGTCGGGGCCGTTGTAGTAGGCGCCCGCGATCCAGGGGCCGCGGACCTCCAGCTCACCCGCCGACTCGCCGTCCCAGGGGAGGCGCTCGCCGCCGGGGCCGGTCAGCCGGGCCTCGACGCCGGCCGGGAAACGGCCCTGGGTGAGGCGGTAGGCGAACTCCTCCTCCGTGCCGACCGCACGGGCCGGGGGACGGGCGATCGTGCCGAGCGGGGACGTCTCCGTCATGCCCCAGGCGTGGCAGACCCGCATGCCCAGCTTGTCGAAGGCCTCCATCAGCGACGGCGGGCAGGCCGAGCCGCCGATGGTGACCTGGGTGAGGGAGGAGACGTCACGGGGGTTCGCGGTCAGCTCGGCGAGCAGGCCCTGCCAGATGGTCGGTACGGCGGCGGCGTGGGTCGGCTTCTCGCTCTCGATCATCGCGGCGAGCGGGGCCGGCTGGAGGAAGCGGTCCGGCATCAGCATGTTCACGCCGGTCATGAAGGTCGCGTGCGGCAATCCCCACGCGTTCACATGGAACTGAGGCACTACGACCAGCGAGGTGTCCTGGTCGGTCAGGCCCATCGACTGGGCCATGTTGACCTGCATGGAGTGCAGATAGATGGAGCGGTGGCTGTAGACCACGCCCTTGGGGTCGCCGGTGGTGCCGGAGGTGTAGCA
The DNA here is from genome assembly GCF_053592115.1 of Streptomyces sp. NPDC002788. Taxonomy (NCBI): domain Bacteria; kingdom Bacillati; phylum Actinomycetota; class Actinomycetes; order Kitasatosporales; family Streptomycetaceae; genus Streptomyces; species Streptomyces sp. NPDC002788. The sequence continues at coordinate 147,095 of NZ_JBSFVB010000003.1, forward strand.
CATGGCGGCGGCCCGGCGTTCGTCCAGCTCGGGCCAGTCGTACGAGGTCGGCTTCCCGGCGATCAGGTCCTCGTACTCGTGCACTCGCACGGTCGCGCCCGTGAGCAGGGAGCGGTCTCCGGGGCCCGTGACGACCACGTGCTCGACCGTCTTCAGGTGCGGGAGCAGCGGGGCGAGCAGCGGGAGCAGCGAACCGTTGGCGATGATCACCCGGTCGGCGGCGTGGTGGACGATCCAGGCCAGCTGCTCGGGCGGGAGACGGAGGTTCAGGGTGTGCAGGACCGCGCCCATGGACGGGATCGCGAAGTAGGCCTCCACGTGCTCCGCGTTGTTCCAGGCGAGGGTCGCGACGCGCTCGTCGCCGGTGACGCCGAGGTCCTCCCTCAGCGCGTGGGCCAACTGGGCCGCGCGGGCGCCGATCTCCGCGAAGGAGCGGCGGTGCGGCTCAGCCTCACCGGTCCACGTGGTCACCTGCGATGTCCCGTGGATCGTCGACCCGTGGGCCAGGATCCTCGAGATCAGCAGCGGTACGTCCTGCATGGTGCTCAGCACGGCGTCCTCCCGTGGCGACATTGCCTACGCGGTGGTAAAGGTTGTGCTGATTCTGCGCACATACCGCGCGGTATGTCACTAGGGCCGGGCGATCGATCACATCACGTCATGCCGGAGGCCCGGCTCACCGGCGGCCGGGGCGGCGCCACACCGGCGGACTCGCCGAGGCGGTGATCGGTGGAGGCACCGGTGGTCATCGGTGGCGACACCGGTGGTCATCGGTGGCGACACCGGTGGTCATCGGTGGAGTGCCGGTCGAGTCACTGGCGGACAAGCCCCAGCTCGGCGTCCTCGCGGAGCTTGCCCAGGGCGCGGGAGACGGCCGACTTCACCGTGCCCACCGAGACGCCCAGCACCTCGGCCGTCTGGACCTCGCTGAGGTCCTCGTAATACCTGAGGACGACCATCGCCCGCTGCCGGGCCGGCAGCCGCATGATCGCCCGCCACATCGCGTCGCGCAGGGCCTGCTGCTCGGCCGGGTCGTCGCCGGCGGGCACCGGCTCCGGCTCCGGCAGCTCGTCGCAGGCGAACTCGTCGACCTTGCGCTTGCGCCACTGCGAGGTCCGCGTGTTCAGCAGCGCCCGGCGCACATAGCCGTCGAGGGCGCGATGGTCCTCGATGCGCTCCCAGGCGACGTACGTCTTGGTGAGCGCGGTCTGCAGCAGGTCCTCCGCGTCGCTCGGGTTTCCGGTGAGCGAGCGGGCGGTACGCAGCAGCACCGGCTGGCGGGCCCTGACGTACGACGAGAACGACGGGTAGGGAAGGGTCTGCGCCGCTGGTGCGGCCGCCTTCGAAGCGGTGGTGCAGACGAGTGTGGTCATGGCTCAACGCTATGAGCGAGGCGGTGTCCGGCGGATCGGCCGCAGGTCCCGAAGCGGGATCCCCCTCAGGTTGTAGGGGTGGAGCTGACCGGACCTCCTGTAGGTGGAGCGGAGGGGCCGGGGTACTGCGGGTTCTCCCCTGAGGGACGCTTCAGCCGTCGGCGGTGAGGACGAGACCGGAGGCCGGCACGCCTGTCCCCGCCGGTACCAGGACCCGTTCGGCCCCCGGTACCGGGTTCACCGCCGTACCCCCTTATCTGCCAGCAGCACGAACGGCGTGGAGTGGCCGGCTCCCGGGTCCGCTCGACGGAGGTGCCGACGAGCGCCTGCCCCCGTCCGTCTCCAGGCAGGCCCAGCAGTCCCCTCTTTCTTTTTTCGAACGTACGTACGAAACTGGAGTCATGGCCACCACCGACCGGCAGGCCACGACGCTGGCCCTCGCACACGCCCTGTCAGCCGCCGAGCGCGGGCTGGCCGTCATCCCCCTGTCGCGTACCAAGCTGCCCGCGCTGCCCTCCCCCCACCGCGACGACCCCACACGGACCCCCTGCCACGGCGAGTGCGGCCGCCTCGGGCACGGGGTGTACGACGCCTCCAGCGACCCCGGCCGCATCCGCGAGCTGTTCGCCGCCGCGCCCTGGGCGACCGGCTACGGCATCGCCTGCGGGCTGCCCCCGCACCACCTCATCGGCGTCGACCTGGACGTGAAGACGGGCACGGACTCCTCGGCCGCCCTGCGTGAGCTGGCCTTACGGCACCTGTTCACCATCCCCCCGACGGTGGTCGTCGTGACCCCGTCCGGCGGGAGGCACCTGTGGCTGAGCGGCCCGCCCGAGGTGGTCGTGCCCAACTCGGCGGGCCGCCTCGCCCCCGGCATCGACATCCGGGGCGCCGGCGGCTACCTCGTCGGACCCGGCTCGCGCACCGCCCAGGGGGTCTACGCCGCCGCCCCGGGCACCGCGCACCTGCCGCCCGCCCCCTGCCCGCGCTCCCTGCTGCGGCTGCTGCTGCCACCGCCGCGCACCCACCACCCGACCCCGGCGTCGGCCGGCGGGCACGGCCAGGGCCTGGTCCAGTTCGTCCTCGCCGCGCACGAGGGCCAGCGCAACACCCGGCTGTTCTGGGCTGCCTGCCGGGCCTACGAGGACGGCATCGGGCCCGCGCTCGTGGACCCCCTGGTCGCGGCGGCGATCGACACCGGCCTGTCCGAGCGTGAGGCCCGGGCGACGATCGCGTCTGCGGCACGTATGACGGGACACCGGCCATGAGCACGGCCCCGTCCGTGCCGGGCGGGACTTCGTACAGGAACAGTGAAAGACCTCCATGCGACCAAGGCCGGATGCGGTGGACAGTCGACTCGCGTGCCTCGAACCGAGCCGCTCGTGGAGCCGGTTCGCGGCGGCCCGGCCGGGCCGGGAGACGAGGTCGGTGCGGGCACCGGCCTCGCGGGCGATCCGCAGGGCCTCCTCGATGAGCCGGCCCGCTCTGCCCTGCCCGCACGCCACTCCGTCGACGACCACGTCCTCGACGCGGCCGCGCGGACCGGAGGGCAGGGGCAGCATCCGATCACCCCGTCCGCCCAGCACTCCTCGGTGCCGGGCCGGCATGGCCCGGCCGTTCCACGACGCGTTCAGCCGGGCCGTGTCCCCGCTCCCCGGGCGTGGCCGCCGGGCGCGTGACATCGTGGGCGCATGAGCATCGACGTTCGCCCGGCCACGGAATTCGAGGACGTCCGTGCCGTACTGGGCCCGAAGTCGCCCACCGCGAACGTGTGCTGGTGCCTGAGCTACCGCATCCCGTCCAAGCTCAACAACCAACTGCGCGGCCCGGCCCGGGGCGAGTACGTCGCCGGGCTGTGCCGCGCGGAGATCCCCCCGGGCGTAGTGGCCTACGACGGCCACGAACCGGTCGGCTGGGCCGCCGTCGCCCCGCGCTCGGACACCGCCTTCGCCCGCAACCGCAAGATCCCGCACCTCGACGACCTGCCCGTCTGGTCCCTGTGGTGCGTCCGGGTCCGCCCCGGCCACCGCAAGCAGGGCATCTCGCACGCCCTGATCGCCGGTGCGGTCGACTTCGCCCGCACGCACGGCGCCCCGGCGATCGAGGCGTATCCCCTCGACAACGGCGACGCCAAGGTCGACCTGACGATGGCCTACGCGGGCCTGCGGAAGAACTTCGAACGCGCCGGCTTTGTCCACGCGGCGGCGACGACCTCGGTCCTGGCCGGTCATCCCCGGGTCCTGATGCGCCTCGACCTGCGCTGAGCGGACCGGGTCGGGCACCGACCGTCTCCCGTGCGGGTCGAGGGCCCGGCACACGAAGACCCGACCGCTGGCGACGGGGGATGCACCAGCGGTCGGGCTATGGCCAAGGGTAACAAGCGCTTGCGCACCGCGAGACGACTGTTCGACAGGAAGGCACGGCTGTGACTCGGATCACTCAACTGCCGTATATGCCCAGCCCGTTGGGGAAAGCGGGTCCGGTTCAGCCGTCGCAGGGCGGGTCGTAGGAGAGTCGGGGCAGGTACTCGCGCCAGGTGTCCGGCGTCAGCACGCCCCGGGTCAGCGAGCAGACGCGGCGTACAGCCTGGGCCACGTCGAGGTCCCAGAGACGGATGGTGTCGGTGCCGCTCGAGACCGCGAGCATGTGGCTGTTCGGACTGAAGGCCAGGTAGTTGCCGGCCTTGACGTTGGGGCTCATCGACTGGCCCATCGCGGTGGCCCCGGCGGGGTCGGACACGTTCCACAGCCGGACGGTGCTGTCGTTGCCGCCGCTCGCCAGAGTTCGGCCGTCCCTGCTGAACGTCAGTGACACGACCGCCTCCGTGTGACCGGTGAGGCGCGCCTGTTCGGAAGCCTCGGCGGGGTCGTAGAGGTCCCAGAGGCGGACGGTGGTGTCGTCACCGGCACTGGCGAGCGTCCGGCCGTCGCGGCTGTAGGCGAGCGAGTTGACCGCTCCGAGGTGGCCCCTGAGCGGTGCGCCGGTCAGGGAGACCCGGCCGGGGCCCGCCACGTCCCACAACCGGATGGTGCCGTCCGCGCTGCCGCTGGCGAGCGTCCGGCCGTCCGGGCTGAACACCAGGGCGTTGACATAACCCTTGTGCCCGGTCAGAGGCGCGCCGAGGGGACGCGGACGGGACCGGTCTGCGATGTCCCACAGCCGGATGGTGCGGTCGTCGTCGGCGGTGGCCAGGATCCGTCCGTCCGGGCTGAAGGCCAGCGGGTCGGCGTACCGGATGCGCAGGGCCGCGGGAGGTCCGTGGGGGACGGGGTGGCCGGGGTCACTGACGTTCCACAGCCGCACGGCCCGGTCGCCCGTCACCACCGCGAGGGTGCGGCCGTCCGGGGAGAACTCCAGAGAGCGCACGTCACCCTTGCCGGGCCGGAACGGTTCGCCCAGGCGTACGGGCCTGCCGGGCGTCCCCACGTCCCACACCCGGAGCCGCCCGTCACGTCCCGCCGTCGCGAGCACCCGCCCGTCCGGCCGGAACGCCCCGGCCCGGCCGGTCATGTCCGACCTCGGCAGCGCCCACAGGCGGACCTTGTTGTCACCCGCCCCGGTGGCGAGCGTCCGCCCGTCGGGGCTGAACCCGAGCGCGAACATCTCGCCGCTGCTGCCCGCCAAAGGCCCGCCGACCTGCGCCGGATGCGCCGGGTCCTCGACCTTCCACAGGCTCGCCGTGCTGTCCGCGCTGGCGGCGGCGAGCATGCTCCCGTCGGGGCTGAACGCCACGGACCAGACCGGCCCGGTGTGGCCGGTCAGCGGCGCGCCGATCTGCGCCGGGCGCGTACCGGCCATGTTCCACAGCCGTACGGTGTTGTCCTCGCCGCCGCTGGCGAGCGTCCGGCCGTCCGGGCTGAACGCCACGGAGTGCACGATGGCGCTGTGGCCGGTCAGCGGAGTACCGGACGGTTCCGGGTGCCCGGGGTCGGCCACGTCCCACAGCCGGATCGTGCCGTCGTCGCCGCCCGCCGCCAGCGTCCGGCCGTCCGGGCTGAACGCCACCGAGCGTACGGCGGCCGTGTGCCCGGTCAGCGGTTCGCCCCGCGACCGGCGCTCGGCCATGTCCCACAGCCGTACGGTGCGATCGTCGCCGGCGGAGGCCAGCGTGCGCCCGTCCGGGCTGAAGGCGATCAGGTAGATCGTGCCGTCGTGGCCGGTCAGGGGCTTGCCGAGCTGCTTCGGGTGGCCGGGGTCGGTCACGTCCCACAGCCGGATCGTGCCGTCGTCGGAGGCGCTGGCGAGGGTACGGCCGTCCGGGCTGAAGACCGCGCTGCTGACCCAGCTGGTGTGGCCGGTGAGGGGCTTGCCCAGGACCTTGGGCCGCTTCGGGTCGGCGACGTCCCACAGCCGTACGGTCCGGTCGTAGCTGGCGGTGGCCAGGACCCGTCCGTTCGGGCTGAAGGTCGTGAGGTAGACGGCGCCTGTGTGGCCGGACAGCGGTGTGGCCAGCGGGGCGTTCACGGTGGAGATCAGGCGGCTGTTCGCGCCCTCGTCGTCCGGCCGTAACCGGTGGGCGACCAGATCCAGCTGCGCGGACAGCGACGGGTCGGTGTCCTGGACGCGGTCGGCCTGGGCGAGCACCTGCTCGAACACGGCGTCGTCCCGCTGCTTCCAGGCGATGACGGCGGCCCCGACGGCCAGTACCGCCAGCACCGTCAGTGCCGCCACCGCGCCCCGGCTGATCCAGATGACGCGTCGGCGCAGCCGGACCGAGGCGGCCAGGAACTCCACCGCGCTGCGGGTCAGGAAGGTGTGCCCGGCGGACTTCGCCCAGCCGTGGGCTTGTTCCAGCCGGGAGCCCCGGTAGAGCAGGGACGTGTCACGGTGCGACTCCTCCCAGGCCCGGCCGTCCTCCTCCAGGCGCTGGCGCAGCAGGTTGCCCTGCCGGTCCTCGTCGATCCAGTCGCGCAACCGCGGCCAGGCGTGCAGCAGTGCCTCGTGGGTGATCTCCACGGTCTCCGCGTCGAGCGTCACCAGCCGGGCGCGGACCAGCGCTTCGAGGGACTCCTCGGTCTTGCCGGGGTCGGTCGACTCTTCCGCGAGCTGACGCCGGGTCCCGCGCCGGCGCGTGGCCTGGGTGTCCTCGCCCAGCCGGACCAGCCGGAGCAGGAGCAGCCGGGCCGCCGTGCGCGCCGCCGGGTCCAGTCGGGACCAGGCCCGCTCCGCGGTCGCGGCGACGGCGCCCTGGATGCCGCCGGCCGCGCGGTAGCCGGCCAGCGTCAGCCGGCCCGCCTTCCTGCGCTGCCAGGTGGCGAGCAGGGCGTGCGACAGCAGCGGCAGCACGCCGGCGTCGTGCGCCCCGCGCGGGCTGTCGGCGCCGACCTCCCGGAGGATCAGTTCGGCGAGGCCCGGTTCCAGTTCCAGCCCGACGGCCTTGGCCGGGCCGGTCACCGCCTCTCGCAGCTCCGCTGTGGTCAGCGGCCCGAGCACCATGTGCCGGTGCTGGAGCGCGTCGGCCAGTTCGGGGTACCTCAGGCACTGCTCGTAGAAGTCGGCGCGTATGCCCAGGACCACGACCGCCGGGGCCGGTTCGCCGGGGCCGGCGGGCGAGCCCGCGGCGTGCAGGACCTCGATGAAGGTCCGCCGTTCCACCTCGTCGGCGCAGAGGGTGAACGTCTCCTCGAACTGGTCCACGATGACGACCGGACGGGCACCGGAGGGGTCCTCGCGCCGCGCCCAGGCGGTGACGGCGGTACGGACGGCGCCGGTGAAGGCCGGAGTGCCGGGTGTGGGGACGGGCGGACCGTCGGCACCCGGTGCCGGGACGGAGGAGCCCTCGGCATCCGACTCCGGGAAGGGAGAACCCTCGGCGCCCGGTGCCGGGACGGGGGAGCCGGCTTCCGGCGAGGCTGAGGCCTTCCCGTGGGCGGGCACGGTCGGGACGACGGACGCCAGTTCGGGCACGCACCGGGTCAGCGCCGCCAGCGGATCACCGCCCGGCACGAGCTGCGCGACCAGCCTTTCCGGGCCGTTCTCGCCGCCGTCCCTGACCCCGCCGTTCTCGCCGTCGTCGGCCCTTCCCCGGCCGTTCTCGCCGTCGTCGCCCAGCGCGCCGTCCCGCAGGGCGGGCACCAGACCGGCGTTCAGCAACGAGGACTTCCCCGCCCCCGACGCGCCGACCAGCATCACCAGGCCGCCGGTTCCCGCCACGGCCCGGAGCTGGGCGACGAGCGCGCCCGTGCTCCGCTCCCGGCCGAAGAACCACCGGGCGTCCTCCCGCCGGTAGGAGGCCAGCCCCCGGTACGGGCACAACCCGCCGGGCACGGGCGCGCTGTCGGCCGGGGGCTGCTCCTCGGCCGGGGACGCCTCGGGATGTTCGCCGACCGGGCCGGCCACCGCGCTCTCCCACAGCCGCTGCCACTGCCCGAGGTCGTACAGGCCCGGGGACACCGGCGTGGGCCGGGCGCGGCGCGCCTCGGGGATCAGCACCTGCAGCACCGCCGCGAGGGCGGCGAACTGGGCCGGTACGTTCCGGGCCCGCCGCCAGTCGCTGATGCGCTGGGCGGACACCCGCACGGGGCGCCCGCGTTCGTCGACCCGCTGCAGCCGCACGACCGCTTCGGACACCCGCTTGAGCGGAGGGTTGCCGGCTTCCTTGTACAGCAGTGCGAGGCGTTCCGCGAAGGCGGTGCGTGCCCCCGAGTCGGAACTCAAGGTCTCCACTCCTCACTTCCGACGCCCGGACGTCCGGTCCGGAAAACTCACTCTATATCGCTGACCTGCGGTAACGCCGTCGTTCGAGCTCCGGAACCTCCCCGTCCACGGCCTGAGATGGCAGGATCCGGAACGCAGCGGCGCACCCATCCGGACAGCTTCCGTCCGAGCCGGACGACGGGCAGCTCCACCGTTCGGTACCGGTCCCCACGAGGGGAGGGACCGGTGCCGGACGACGTGGTGATCCTCCCCTGCAGAGTGCGCTCTCCAACCCTGGATATCTGACACCTTGTCAGCTCTGTTCCCCTGCCGTACCGCTTCCGGAGCGAGCTGCAGGGGTGAGCGCAGTGGAGTCACGTCCCGGGAACCCACGACCGCAGGGCGCTCCGCGCTGGGTGGCGATGGTCCACCGGCCGGCCGGGGACACCGTCCAGGCGCTGGTCGAACGGCTCGTCGACGCCGCCGTACGCCGGGTCGCCCAGTGGCTCGCGGCTGCCGCTGGAGGTGAGGGCTGACGGGCGGGTCAGCCGGGGCGGGGCCGTCGATCCGTTCCTTCACTCCGCGGCACGCACCGACCGGGCCGGTTCAGCCGAGGCCGCGCTGGGCAGTCAACTCCTGACGGCGCCGGCCGGCTGCCGTCGGGAGGGGGATGGAAGGGCATGAAGGTCTCCGTGGACCGCGAGCTCTGCTACGGCTCCGCCGAGTGCGCCCACAGGGCACCGGCGGTCTTCGAGTTCGTCGACGGATTCGGAGTCGTCCGCCCCGGTCGCGAGCGCACGGGCGACGACCCGGAGATTCTGGAAGCGGCGGAGAAGTGCCCGAGCCAGGCGATCAGGATCGCCGAGGCGCCCTCGCCGTCCGGCGGCTCCGGCGAGGGGTGATGCCGGTACCGAGCCTGCTCGCTGTCTTCGCCCACCCCGACGACGAGTCCCTGTCGGCGGGCGGCGTCCTCGCCCGGCACGCGTCCGCGGGCGCGCGCACGGCGGTGGTCACGGCGACCTGGGCGCCGGACACCCCGCGCGCCGCGGAACTGGCCGACGCGCTCCGCATCCTGGGCGCCGGCAAGCCGAGGATGCTCGGCTACGCCGATTCCCGCGTCCCGCATGCGGCCCCGGGCAGACCACGCTTCCGCGACGCCCCGCTGGACGAGACGGTGGGCGAACTGGTCGCGCACATCCGTGAGGTCCGCCCGGAGATCGTGGTCACCCACGACGCCTACGGCGGCCTGACCGGCCACGAGGACCATGTGCACACCCACCGCGTGACCCTGCTCGCCGTCCACGCCGCCGGACTCGAACGCCTCTACCCGGACGCGGGAGCCCCCTGGCAGCCGAGCGCCGTGTACCTGGCCACGCACCCCCACTCGGCTGTACGGGTCTGGGGCGGGCACCTGGCCGCCGTGGGCAAGGCGCTGCGCACGGTCCCGGACGACCGCGTCGCAGCCACCGTCGACGTCACGCCCTGGCTGGACCGGAAGGTCGCCGCGGTGCTGTCCCACCGCACGGAGGTGGAGCGGGGAGCCGTGCCGGGCCTGATCGCCTCGCTCCCCGCGCCCGAACGGGAAGGGCTCCGCGGCACCGAGTACTACATCCGCCACGACCCGGCCCGGACGGCACCGGCCCAGACAGAGCTGCTGCCGTGAATCGGCCGCAGCGGCAGCCGTGAATCGGCCGGAACAGCCGCCGTGAATCGGGCGGAACGACGGCCGTGGATCAGCTCGAACGGCGGCGTTGAATCGGCCGGAACAGCAGCCGCAGACCAGCCGAAACCACGGTCACAGATCGGCCGAAATGCTCCACCGCAGCCGGGCCAGCGCCCTGGCTCGGGCCTCGACGACGGCCATCCGGGCATCCCGCTCCCCCCGCTCCACATGAGCCGCCTGCCCGGTCACCTGGCCCTCCCACTTCCGGTACAGCAGCCCGACCTCCCCGGAGAACCACCCGCGGCTCACGGCGTTCAGCGCGAGCAGCAACCCCGTGTCCTCCGAGGCGGGCAGCGCCATCCACCCGCCCAGGGCGAGCAGCAACTCCCGCCGCACGCACAGCGAGGCCGGATGCACCGGCGCGAGGAAGTCGTTCGCCTTCCAGTACTCGAGCACGGCGCCACGCTCGATCGGCCCCTCGTCCGGATCACCCGGAAACCCGACGGTCGACCCGTCGGGCATCAGGTCCAGCACCCGCGAGGTCACCCACCCCAGCCCCGGATCCCCCTCCAGCACGGCCAGATCCCGCGCGAGCACACCGGGCGCCAGCCGGTCATCGGCATCGAGGACCTTCACATACGCGCCGTCCGCATGAGCCAACGCGATGGTCCTAGCCACCCCGGGCCCCCCGGCACGTCCCTGCCGGAACGTCACCCTCGCGTCGCTCGGCACACAGGGCCGCACATCCGCGCCCTCCCCGTCCTCCTGAACCACCCAGTGCCAGTCCCACCCCTCGGGCAGCCGCTGCGCACACAGCGAGGCGTAGGCCTCCGGAAGAAACGGCGCGGAGGGTCCGTGCACAGCGGTGACCACGACGACGCACCGGCTCATCGACGCCCTCCACCACCCTTCGTCGAAAGACAACGGCCCCCGACCGACATCCGGTCAGGGGCCGTTCCCACTGCTCTTGGCGCGGAGGCGGTGGGCTTCGAACCCACGGTGACATCGCTGCCACGACGGTTTTCAAGATCTCCCTGCCTCACGGCCAGCATGGTAGTCGGCCGCAGGTCAGACGGGTATGGGCACTCCGGCTGAGCCGTCGTCATCGTCGTCGTGCCCGCTGCGCGCCCGAGATGCACCATCATGACCGACGAGCCTCACGCTGTACCCGGCGTATCTCTCTCACAGTGAGTGCTCCGGCAGTGGCTGTCCCGATGGCGGGGAGAACCGGAAGCAGCACCCAGATTCCCCACGCGACAAGCCCCCTTTCGACGGGTTCGTAACTGCCCCACGGTTTACGCACCACTCGAACGATCTCTCCCGGGTGGCCTTCGTACTGGACCTTCACCGTGTGCGTCTCATTGCCCACCTGTGGGCCACTGCATACGGAGCGGCTTCCCGCGCGCCCTGCGCTCTCGCTATGGCACTCTGCGAGTCGCACGTGAACGGCGTCTCCCCACAGCTCCAGCCGCGCGAGGCCGGTGGTCACAGTCCAGGCCAACGCTGCGGTACCCAGCAGGGTAAGCAGGCTGTAGCCGGTGATCGCGCGCCCTCGCCCCTTTGTCATAGGCACAGCATGCCGCCCGACCATCACAGCAGGCAGGTCACCTCCCACCGGGCCTTGCGGCACTGGTTGTGGCGGGGCGGCTTTCCCCGCGGGGGTGAACAGGAGTGCGTCGTCCCGTCCGGGCAGGGCCTCGATGGGAGCTGAGGTGAGGGGTTGGATGAGGTGGTCCGGCCAGCGCGCGCTACGGACGGGCAGCCAAGTAGGCGAACAGCAATGCTCCGCCACCGAGGGTCAAGAGCTGAACCATGCCAGGTATGTGCCATCGCCTAGCCAGAAGACCACCGCCTGTGACCGCAGCACCACCAGCCAGGAACCACATCGCTCGCCATGCGAACTTCGGTGCCTCGGGCGCGTTGCCCCCATCGGCCCCATCGGCCCAGCCGTAAATCCCGTAGACGTACAACAGACAGGCGAAGGCCAAGAGGTCGATGACAAGAAGCGCCACGCTGACCCCGATCTGCTCACCGGTCGACGGCGCACCCCCGGGCCTCATATCCACCACCATTCCGTCTGCTGGTGACACCCCGTTAATCGCATGCCGCCCAGCATGCTGATGTGGCAGGCACTGCACATGAGTACAGCTACTCACAGGCGCCTCTCCCTTTGGAACCGTCCAGTGATCGGCAACCGTGCCCCAGCCGTGCCCGATCGATCGGGAAGCCACGGGGAACAGCGGGCAGTCACCGTAGCCGAGCAAGGGAATGGCCCCGCTGGCGCACCGCTCGCGGCTCCGGCCCCGCCCGTCGCGCCGGGCCCAGTCCCGCACCCGGCCCAGGTGACTCCGCGTACCGCCCCGCCTGCGCCCAAGGTGCCTGAGCCGCTGCTGACCGAAGCGCGCTCCATCGCCGCGTCCCACCACGCCGAGCACGGAGAAGCGATCACCCCGGCCCAGCTGAAGACGTGACTCGGCATCGGCCTGCCCATGGCCACTGCCCTCCACGCCGCCCTGTAGGGCCGCACCCTCCGCCGGCCTCTCCGGCTTCCCCGCCCCGCCCGCCCCTGGGCTCACCCCGTCATGCCTGCGGGCAGCAGCCCGAGCGCACTGAATCGCTGCTGCCAGCGAAGGAGACCCCTGGCTGTGACCGCTCCGACCAAGGCCGAGAAGCAGACGCTGAAGCTGGTGGAAGCGCTGGCTGAGATCGGGGTCTCCCGCGCCGCGTTCTACCGCATGCGCGCTCGGGGCCAGGCGCCCCGGCACATGAAGCTCCCTGACGGACAGATCCGCATACGCCGGGCCGACCTCGACGCCTGGTTCGACGCCTGCGAGGTGCGGGAAGCGTGCTGACCTACGACGTACAGATCTGGGGCATCCGCAAGCGGCCCAACCGTGCGGCGGCCTATCAGCTCCGGTGGCGCGTTGGCCCGCGCCCCTTCTCCAAGAGCTACAAGATCAAGGCACAGGCCGACGGGCGTCGTGCGGAGCTGCTGACCGCCCTGCGCAACCGTGAGCAGTTCGACACCGAAACCGGCCTGCCAGCCTCGGAGGTCCAGGCCCTCAACTCCTCCACCTGGTACGCCCACACTCGTGCATACGCCGAGATGAAGTGGCCGGGTGCCTCGGCCAAACACCGGGCGAGCATCGCTGACACGCTGGCCACCATCACGCCGAAGTTGGTCAAGGACAACCGTGGGGCTCCGGCTCCGAAGGTGCTCCGGATCGCGCTCTACTCGTGGGTGTACCGGTTCGTACTGGGCGACGACGGGACGCTGAGGCCCCGTATCAACGTCGAACAGCCGCCTGCCGACGTCGTGGCCGCGTTGGATTGGATCAGCCGCAAGTCCCTGGATATCACCGCCCTCAACACACCCTCGGTGGTGCGTATGGCGCTCGACGCTCTGAAGTTGAAGCAGGACGGCACGGCCGCTGCTGAGAACACGGTGAACCGCAAACGGACGGTTTTCAGCAACTGTCTCCGGTATGCGGTGGAACGGGAGTTGCTGACGACCCTGCCCCTCGACAAGGTCGACTGGACCCCGCCCGAGACTGATGGCGAGATCGACTTCAGGTTCGTCCCCGGCCCAAAGATGGCGAAGGCGCTGATCGACGCTGTCGGGGAGCGGGGCGAACGCGGGCGGCATCTGAAAGCGTTCTTCGGCTGCCTCTACTACGCGGCCAACCGTCCTGGTGAGGCGGCCAGCCTCCGTGAGGACGACTTCACCCTTCCCGAAGAAGGCTGGGGTGAAGTCCTGCTCTCCACGAGCATGCCCCGAGTCGGATCCGGATGGACCGACACAGGCGAGTCGTTCGATACCCGCGGCCTGAAGAAGCGGGCTAGCAAGGCGACCCGACCGGTGCCCATTCCGCCCGTTCTCGTCCGCCTGGTCCGCGAGCACATCAAGGAGTTCGCCACGGCCGAAGACGGTCGGCTGTTCCGTGCGTCACAGGGTGGCCACCTCCTGTCCAAGGAGTATGGAGAGGTCTGGAAGGCGGCTCGGCGCGCGGTGCTGACGGAGTCCGAGGCTGCCTCACCGCTGGCAGACGTGCCGTACTCCCTGCGCCACGCGGGCGTCTCGCTCTGGCTTGAGTCCGGCGTTTCCCCTGCCGAAGTTGCACGCCGGGCCGGACACAGCATCGCGGTCCTGTTCCGGTTCTACGCCAAAGCGATTCATCGTAATCAGCAGCGCTCAAACGACCAGATCGAGCGGGCGTTGGAGGCCGCCGAAGAGGAGTAGACGGCGCGGCTGTCCAAACACTGGGCGCCATCCTCATCCCACTCCGGGAAGAGGATGGCGCCTTGCGCTGTCTTGGTACGTGGCGCCTGATCAGGAGGGGTTGTGGCAGCGTTTGACGGTCTTGGCCCCGAAGTCTCCCTCCGGATGAGGTCGACCCCGTTGGAGGACAGGCCCGGTCGATCTTGCCGAATCAGCCCTGAGACGGGGCGCCCTCGACGAACAGCATCCCCACGCGAACCTTGCCCTCTCGCATGTCCCGGGCCCGCCGATAATCGGGGGAGTCGTACCACTCCCGGATCCGGTTCATGTCGGGAAACTCGATGACTACGAACCGGGAGGAGTCCCAGGTGCCTTCGATAGGCTCAGGCGTGGGGCCAGCGGCCAGATAACGGCCCCCGTGGCTGAGGATGGACTCCTGGGCCACGGATGCGTAGGCCAGGCCAGCCTCCTCGTCGAGCACATCGACGTTGACGATGACGTAAGCGGGCATGGGGCTCCCTCTTCTGGACACAGCGTGTACCAATTGCACGCTAGAAGTGCGGTGGCCTGACCTGCCGGAACGCTTCGGACCATGGAAGGGTCTTGGTCCACGCCTGGTCCACACGCAGTGATCCACAACGCTGCAAAGCCGGATCAAGGTGAGACAAGCCCCATGCAGTAGGGGCGCCCCTCACTGAGGGACACCCCTTCTGACCAGCACATCTATGACCTGCGCGGAGGCGGTGGGATTTGAACCCACGGTGACATCGCTGCCACGACGGTTTTCAAGACCGTTCCCTTCGGCCGCTCGGGCACGCCTCCCCGCGCCGGCCGTGATCGGCGGCGCGGGGACAAGGGTAGCGGGTCGGCTCGGGCGGGTGGGGGTCAGTTGTCGCCGACGCGGGAGCCCAGGGTGACGTCGACCGTGTGCTGCTTGCCGCCGCGCTCGTAGGTGATCGTGACCTTGTCGCCGGGCTGGTGGGTCCAGATCTCACCGATCAGGGTGGGCCCGGAGTCGATCACCCGGTCGTCGAGCTTGGTGATGACATCACCCGGCTTGAGGCCCGCCTTGGCGGCCGGGCCGCCCGGCTCCACCGGTGCCGCGCCACCCGCGCCCTGGTCGGTGATCTGCGCGCCGTCGGAGCTGTCGTCCAGGGAGACGGACGCGCCGATCTTCGCGTACACCGGCTTGCCGTTCTTGATCAGCTCTTGGGCGACGTACTTGGCCTGGTTGATCGGGATGGCGAAGCCCAGGCCGATCGAGCCGGACTGTCCGGTGCCGAAGCCGCCGTTGCCGGTGGACTGGATCGCGGAGTTGATGCCGATGACGTTGCCCTGCGCGTCCAGCAGCGGACCGCCGGAGTTGCCCGGGTTGATCGAGGCGTCCGTCTGCAGAGCGCTCATGTACGACGCCTGGCTGCCGCTGCCGTCGCTGGAGGCCACCGGGCGGTTCTTGGCGCTGATGATGCCCGTCGTCACCGTGTCGGACAGGCCGAACGGCGCGCCGATCGCGATGGTCGCGTCGCCGACGGCCACCTTGTCCGAGTCGCCGAGGGTGAGCGGCTTCAGGTCGTCGGGGGCGTTCTTCAGCTTGATGACCGCCACGTCGTAGCCCTGCGCGTGGCCGACCACCTCGGCGTCGTACTTCTTGCCGCTCGGGAACGTCGCGGTGAGCTTGCCGCCGTCCACCGCGTCCGCCACCACGTGGTTGTTGGTGACGATGTGGCCCTGCTTGTCGAAGACGAAGCCCGTGCCGGTGCCGCCCTCGCCGCTGGTGCCCTCGGCCTCGATCGTGACCGTGCTCGGCACCGCCTTGGCGGCCACGCCCGCCACCGTGCCCGGGTCGCGCTTGAAGTCGCCGCCGCCGGCGGAGGCGGAGACCGTCGTCGAGCCGGTGTTCTCGTCGTTGTTCTTCGCCAGCGTGTAGCCGAGGCCGCCGCCCAGACCGCCCGCGACCAGCGCGGCGACCAGGACCCCGGCGACCAGGCCACCGCGCCCGCGGCCGGACTTCGGCGCCGGCTGCTGGTACGACGATCCCCAGCCGCCCGGGCCCGCACCGGAACCTCCGTCGCCGTACGACGGGGACGCCGGCGGCGGGGGCCAGGACGGGTCAGGGGCGGAGGAGGAATAGCCGAGGTGACCGGCGTCACCAGGAGCGCCCTGTCCCTGACGGGGCTGCCCCTGGGCGTCCTGCCCGTACGGCCCCTGAGCGGCCTGTCCCTGGGGCGCCGGAGCAGCGGGAGCGTCCACCGGCACGGGGGGTGCGGACGGGGCGGGGGGTACCGCGGTGCCCTCGTTCTCGGTGCTCACAGCTTCTCTCCTCGATCCACGGCTGTTTCCTGGGTCGCACTCGGTCACGCTCTGCACGGCGCTGGTCGACGGGTCCGGCGCGATACTGCTGTGCTTGTCCCTTTGTATGCCGTCAGCTTTTCCCACGGGCCGTCAGAGCACCATAAGCGGTGGCTGTGGGTCCGGGGCCATTCTTTATATAGGTTATTACTGACTAAAAGGACGCAATCCCTATGCCTCCGTCCGGACCTGCGCATCCGTCGAGTCCGTCCGACGGGACACGTACCCGCCCACGGTGGCACCATGACGCGGTGACCCACGCACGGCAGCATGTGATTCAGGTCGTCGCCCACCGCGGGGCCTCCGAAGACGCCCCGGAGCACACCCTGGCCGCGTACACGAAGGCGATCGAGGACGGTGCGGACGCCCTCGAATGCGATGTGCGCCTCACCGCCGACGGCCACCTGGTGTGCGTGCACGACCGCCGCGTCAACCGTACGTCCAACGGCCGCGGAGCCGTCTCCGCCCTGGAGCTCGCCGATCTCGCCGCCCTGGACTTCGGCTCCTGGAAGAGGGGCGAGGCCTGGAGGGGGCGCGACGAGGAGCCCGACTGGGAGCACCGCCCGGAGGACCGCGAGGCGACCTCGGTCCTCACCCTGGAGCGGCTGCTGGAGCTCGTGGCCGACGCCGGGCGCCGGGTGGAACTGGCCGTCGAGACCAAGCACCCCACACGCTGGGCGGGCCAGGTCGAGGACCGGCTGCTGGTGCTGCTGAAGCGGTTCGGCCTCGATGCCCCGGCCTCCGCCGAGGAGTCGCAGGTCCGGGTCATGAGCTTCTCGGCCCGGTCACTGCACCGCGTGCGGGCCGCCTCGCCGACCCTGCCGACGGTCCATCTGACGCAGTTCGTCTCGCCCCGGCTGCGCGACGGCCGACTGCCCCCGGGCGTGCGGATCGCGGGGCCCTCCATCCGGATCGTGCGCAACCACCCCGCCCCCATCGAGCGCCTGAAGCGGGCCGGCCACCAGGTGCACGTCTGGACCGTGAACGAGCCCGAGGACGTGGATCTCTGCGTCGGCCTGGGCGTCGACGCGATCATCACCAACCGTCCGCGCGCGGTGCTGGACCAACTCGGCCGCTGACCCGCGGGGGCCGGTGCCGCGGACCTCATCGGTCCCACCACACCCGTGCACACCTCTTGACCCCGCGCCTCGACTCGCAGGATCCTCCCCTCTCGGCCACACCGACGATTTCCGGCCACGCGGCTACAGGGAGTGCTCCGGCGCGTTCGGTCCGTATTCGCTCGTGGTGAGTGCGTCACCGGACGTGGATCGGCCGGTTTCCGGTACAGGCCAATGGGGCATCCACACCGTGGCGTGGGGCGAAGGAGGTCTCGGGGGTGGCGTTGGTGGTGGCACAGGAGGTGCCCACGTCGTCGAGCATGGCCGTACCCCATGGCCCTGCGGGCGTGGGGGAAGCGAGGCGCCGGATGCGCACACAGTTGCGCAGAGGTGGCGTAGCGGAATCGGTCATCGACGACGCCGTACTGATCCTTTCCGAACTCTTGAGCAACGCGTGCAGGCACGGCAGGCCCTTGGGCGACGCGCTCTCCGGCGACGGTGACGTCCGTGCCGCGTGGCGCGTGGACCCCTCCGGCCGACTCCTCGTCGAGGTCACGGACGGCGGCGGCCCGACCCGCCCCGCCCCCGCGACCCCGTCGGTCACGGCGCACGGCGGCCGCGGGCTGAACATCATCACCGCGCTCGCCGACGACTGGGGTGTCCGGGACGACGTCCGCGGCGAGGTCACGGTGTGGGTCGTCGTCCACGACGACGTGCACGACCCGGACGCCGGCCACCGCCGCGACGACTTCGCGACACGAGTCGTGGCCCCTGCGGTGTCCCGGCTGCCCGGGCTGGACTTCGCGGACGCCTTCGACGACATGGACTGAAGGCCCGTACGCCGCGACGGGCCGGGTGTCGTCCACAGGACCCCGTCGTCCCGGGCACGAACGGCTAGGCTCACGACCGTACGAGACGAGCCGTAACCGGGAGACCCATCGATGGCCAAGAAGCGACCTCAGACGAAGGCCAAGCGCCCGCAGATCACGGACGGCGAGGTCCCGGTCGTCGGTGCCCGCGAGCCCTGCCCCTGCGGCAGCGGCCGCCGTTACAAGGCCTGTCACGGCCGGGCCGCCTCCCACGCCGTGACCGAGCTGGTGCACCGCCCCTTCGAGGGCCTGCCCGGCGAGTGCGACTGGGTGGCCCTGCGCGAGCTGGTCCCGGCGGCCACAGTCGAACTGCCCCTCAAGGGGGGCCTGCCCGAGGGCGTCCCGGCGGTCACGCTGGCGACGGTCCTGCCGATGGCCTGGCCCGCCCTGCGCCGCAACGACGGCTCGGTCCTGCTCGGCCTGCAGAACGACACCTCGTCGGGCGACATCAGCCGCGACCTCGCCGACACCCTCCGGCGCGCCCTCGAAGCCGAGCCGGGCACGCCCGTGCAGGGCCGCCGCGCTCCGGCCGACAGCCCGCGGCTGCAGGATCTGCTCGACCCGGAGGGCGCGTTCGAGCCAGAAGTGCACAGCGGCTTCGAGTTCTGGGTCCCGGACCCGGAGAACGCCACGCCGGAGGTGGCCGCCTCCCTGGAGCGGGCCAACGCCGCGGCCATCCCGACGGTCAAGCTGCAGGGCGTGGACGCCGCGTACTGGTGCGAGACGCCGGAGAAGAACCATCTGCGGTGGGTCATGCCCCACCCCGAGGAGCAGCTTCTGGACGCCCTGGCGCGGCTGCACGCCGCCGGCCGCTCGAGTCTCGGCGAGGGCACCCGGCTGGTGGGCTCCTTCCGCGCTCACGGGCTCACGGTGCCGGTGTGGGACCTGCCGAGCGGGGTCACGGCCGAGGACGTGGAGAAGCCGGCGGCGGAGTTCGCCGAGCGTCTCGCGCCCGCCCTGGAAACGGACGCGCCGCTCACGGCGGACGAGCGCCGGGCGCGGGGCGGCCTCACCAACCGGCAGGTCACGCTGAGCTGACGACGCCTGGCGGGGTCCGGCCGGCCACCACCCGGCCGGCCGGACTTCGCACCCGGAGCGGATCACAACTCCCGGCGGGGACAATCCAGTCGGTGACTGGAAAGGCGAGATCGAATTTGCGAACCGCCGATCTCTTGTTACCGTTCCTGTAGCCCGGTTGCTGGTGCATCCCCCGTCGCCAGCAACCGGGTTTTTCCATGTGCGCATGTCTTCACGGAACGCAGCAGCTCGTCAACTGCCCATCCAGCCAGGCGAGTTGCTTCCCGAGCGCAGCTGCAGCGGTCCCTGCCCGCCCCGCCGGGCGAACTCCGCGACGGCCGTGTGGGCCACCGGCTCCCCGCGTGCTGGCTCCCGCGGCGTCTCACAGGTTCCCGGCTCGTCGCCCGCGCCCACCGCACACGTCATCCGCACGGTCCGGTCCTCGGGCCCCATCAGGCTCAGTACGGCGTCCAGCGCCCCGCCGGTCGCGTTGCGGTAGTAGGTCCGCGCCCAGGTGTCCGCAGCCCTGCGTCACGACACAGGGCTGCGCCTCGATGCCGTCGGGGGAGGAGAGTTCGGGACCGCAGCGCGCGGAGATCGACAGGTCCCGGCGCGCGGGAAGGCGGGGCGCCTCGCTGTCGGCGCCCGGGGAAGCACGACGTACGGCACTCGAAGCGGAACGTGCATCCGCGGCGCCCACCGCACCCGGCCGGCCCCTCGGACCGTACGGCCCCCGCGGCCGCCACCGCCAAGGGCAGGGCGACCGCGCACGCCAGCACGGCGCCTGCGAGGGCGAGCAGTCTGGCCTCTCGAGGGCCCCGGGGAAGGCCCCGGGCATGACGCGGCATGGCCCCGGCATACAACGCGCCGGGGCGGCTGCGGCGCTCGGCGCGCCCGACGGGCCTAGAGCTCGGGCGCGCTCACACCCGTACGAGTGAGGACGTCGACCACGGCGTCCACCACGGCCTCGACGTCGGGCACCCACGGACAGGCCGAGCCGGGCAGCGGCGCACGCTCCCAGCGGATCTCGCCCCGGCCCGTCTCCGACGGAGGCAGGGCCAGGTAGCCGCCCTCGCCGTGGAAGCGGAGGGAGCCCGGCACGAAGTCCTTCGCGTAGAGCAGTTCCCCGAGCTGCTCCATGGAGTACGGCTTCACAAGGATCGCCCAGCGCGTGGGCGAGGCGACGACCGGGCCGAGCCGCATGCCCGTGCGGTCGAGCGCCTTGAGGGCGCGGGCGGCCGGCAGGGCCGGCAGGGAGACCGCGCAGGGCGCCTTGCCTCCGGTGGCCAGGACGATCGGCGCCGTCGGCCGGTTGCCCCACCACCAGCGGACCATGCGCCCGTCGGTGGTGGCCGCGAGGAGGCCGGGGTCGAAGGGGTGCGCGCCGGGCACCGTGCACTCCGGGTCGGGGCAGGCGCAGCGGCCCGGCTTCTGCGGGTCCGCCGCCACGCCCGGGAGTACGGGCCACTGCCATTCCGTCGCGTAGGTCAGGGCCGCGCCGATCAGCTCAGGCCTCCCGTCACTGCGCTGAGACAGGAGCCTGCGTCGCCTTCCGAGGATCTCGCGCATGAGCGCTCGTTCCTTTCCGTTGCACGCCTGGCAACACCGTGGTCCACATCACAACATGTGTCGATCACTTCACTGTGCGTACCTGTTGGCGCATCACACCCCTGCCTGAAGCAAGGGGAACCCCTATGGGTCGAGCGTGGGCTGCCTCCGCGACCGTCCCGCCCATACTGCGTCTATCGAAAGCACGGGCGTGGCGTAGGGGTGGCGAAGTATGGCGTTTGCCGTCGCGCGTATTTCTCTCCGCCTCCGCCACGGGAGGATGGGGCACGGTCGTCGGTGAAGAGGACGCCCGGTTCCGTCACCAGGTTCCGGGTGATTCCCGACCACCCCTGGCCTTCTCCGAGTACGTACCCATCACGACCGTTGTGACGCTCCGTCGAGCAAGCCCAGTCGACCGCAATAAGCCGTCCCCTGCGGCAGTTTTAAGCCAACTTTGCTTTTACGCAAGAGGAAGGGGAGATGTTCTCTCCGACCTCCGGACACCAGGAATCCCGGCAGGACAATGCTGGACATCTCCTCACGAGTGCGTGTACATGTGGAGACACTGCTAGCGGCGCAGAATGACATGGGGGTTTGCGATGCTTTTGAGCAGTACGCGCCGGTCAGAAGGCCGGACGCCATGAACGCCCCGCACCCTCCGAAAGTGGCTGGAATCGATTCAACGGTTCCATCGCCCGCACACACTGTCGCGCCCGTCGCGGGTACCTCCCCGGCCGCCCCCGCAAACCCACCCGTCCCACCCGGCACGGTGCTCCAGGACCGTCTCGCCGGCTGGGTGTCCGACCTCACCACGCTCCACGAGCTCACCGAACGCCTGGCCCGCACGGCCGCGCTCGACGAGGCGCTGCAGGAACTGCTGCGGGCCGGCGCCGCCCTGGTCGGGGCGCGGCGCGGACTCGTCGTCCTGGAGCCCGGCGACGGACTCGGCCCGGACACCACCATCGGCCTGGGCATGGCCCGCGCCGACGTCGGCCACATCGAGACCGTGCCGCGCAGCGCCCTGTCCTACGGCCGGATCCTCGACGGGCTGCCGGTCGGCGAGGGCGGCATCGCCGACCCCGACCTCTTCGCCGAGGAAGGCCTCCACCCCCGCCACCGTGAGGTCGCGGCCCGGCTCGGCTACGCCGCCAGCTACGCCCTCCCGCTGTCCACGAAGACCGCCGGCCGCCTCGGTGCCGCCGTGTGGCTCTACGGCGAGCCCGCCGAGCCGAGTGAGCGGCAGCGCCACCTCGCCGGCCTGTACGCCCGGTACGCCGCCGAGCACCTCACCCGGCTCCTCGAACTGGAGCGCACCCGCACGTCCATGGCGACCATGTCGGACGAGCTGCTGCCCGCGCGGCTGCCCCGGGTGGCCGGTGTCCAGCTCGCCGCCCGGCACCGCACCGGTCCGCGCGGCGGCGGCGACTGGTACGACGCGCTGCCGCTGCCCGACGCCGCCCTCGGCCTCGCCGTCGGGTCCGTGACAGGGGCGGGGCCCAGCGCCGTCGCCGCGATGGGACGGCTGCGGGCGTCGCTGCGCGCGTACGCCGTGATGGAGGGGGAGGATCCGGTCGCCGTCCTGTCCGATCTGGAACTGCTGCTGCGGCTGACCGAGCCTGCTCGCGCGGCCACCGCACTGTTCGGCTACTGCGAACCAGCCGCCCGCAAGATCACGCTGGCCGGCGCCGGGCACACCCCGCCGCTGCTGATCGGACAGCGCCGCACCGAGTTCGTCGAGACGTCGGTCTCCGCCCCGCTGGGCATGCTCGCCTGCTGGGAGGCGCCGAGCGTCGAGGTCCTCGCCGAGCCGGGAGAGACGGTTCTGCTCTACACCGACGGGCTGCTGCACCGCACCGGCGAGGCCACCGACCGCGCCTTCGCCCTGCTGCACGCTGCGGCGGCCGGAGCGCCCCGGGCCCTGCGGACCGACCCGGGCGCGATCGCCGACCACGTCCTGCGCAGCGTGCTGCCGGACGGGCTGGACGCGACGGACGGCGCGGAGGACGTGGTCGTGCTGGCGGCCCGGTTCGAGTAACGCTCCTCGTCATCGCCCCGGGCCCCCTTCCCCGTCGCCGTACAGTAAAGGAGGTCCAGTGCCGTACCGAGGAGGATGACCGTGGCCGAGGAGCTCACACCGGCGACGCCGGAAGAGAGCGAAGAGCCGATCAAGCAGCGGAAGAACGGACTGTACCCCGGCGTGTCCGACGAGCTGGCCGAGAACATGAAGAGCGGCTGGGCCGACACCGAGCTGCACGACCTCGAGCCCCTCCCCCAGGCCGCCGAGACCGCCGCCCGCCGGGCCGCGCTGTCCGCGCGTTTCCCGGGCGAGCGTCTGGTGATCCCCGCGGGCAACCTGAAGACCCGCTCGAACGACACCGAGTACCCCTTCCGCGCCTCCGTCGAGTACGCCTACCTCACCGGTAACCAGACCGAGGACGGCGTCCTGGTCCTGGAGCCCGAGGACGAGGGCCACGAGGCGACGATCTACCTCCTGCCGCGGTCCGACCGGGAGAACGGCGAGTTCTGGCTGGACGGCCAGGGCGAGCTGTGGGTCGGCCGCCGGCACTCCCTCACCGAGGCCGAGAAGCTGTACGGCATCCCCGCGTCCGACGTACGCGAGCTGCCCGCCGCGCTGCGGGAGGCCACCGGGCCGGTGCGGGTCGTGCGCGGCTACGACGCCGGCATCGAGGCCGCGCTGACCGACAAGGTCACCGCCGAGCGCGACGAGGAGCTGCGGGTCTTCCTCTCCGAGGCGCGACTGGTCAAGGACGACTTCGAGATCGGCGAACTGCAGAAGGCGGTCGACTCGACCGTGCGCGGCTTCGAGGACGTGGTGAAGGTCCTCGACAAGGCGGAGGCGACCTCCGAGCGGTACATCGAGGGCACGTTCTTCCTCCGCGCGCGCGTGGAGGGCAACGACGTCGGCTACGGCACGATCGCCGCGGCCGGGCCGCACGCCTGCACGCTGCACTGGGTGCGCAACGACGGACCCGTGCGGTCCGGCGACCTGCTCCTGCTCGACGCCGGTGTGGAGACGCACACGTACTACACGGCCGACGTGACGCGCACGCTGCCGATCAACGGGCGGTTCAACGAGATCCAGAAGAAGATCTACGACGCCGTGTACGAGGCTCAGGAAGCCGGGATCGCGGCGGTGAAGCCGGGCGCGAAGTACCGGGACTTCCATGACGCCGCGCAGCGGGTGCTGGCCGAGAGGCTCGTCGAGTGGGGGCTCGTCGAGGGCCCCGTGGAGCGGGTTCTGGAGCTGGGGCTTCAGCGGCGGTGGACGCTGCACGGGACGGGGCACATGCTCGGCATGGACGTGCACGACTGTGCGGCGGCGCGGGTCGAGGCGTACGTGGACGGTGTCCTCGAACCGGGGATGTGCCTGACCGTCGAGCCCGGGCTGTACTTCCAGGCGGACGATCTGACCGTGCCGGAGGAGTACCGCGGCATCGGGGTGCGGATCGAGGACGACATTCTCGTCACGGAGGACGGCAACCGGAATCTGAGTGCCGCGCTGCCGCGGCGGTCCGATGAGGTCGAGGCTTGGATGGCCTCCGTCAAGGGCTGAGTTCCGGGATCGGGTGATCCGTGGCCCGTCGCGCCCCGCGGCTGAGCCCCGCATCGGCACAGCCCCGCGCTCCTGATGTCCGGTCCAGGAAAAGGGCGCCGGCCAGGAGCGGGGCGCTGCCCCTCGGGATCCAGGCGCGTTCCGTGAGGTCGGTGTCCAGGGCTGCCAGGGCCGCCGCACCAGGCTCGGTAGCCGTACCGCCCGCTTCCAGGACCCCGCGTGCGGCCGCCTGGACGTGGCGCAGCCCCATGGGGCCCGCCGTGTACAGCAGTTCCGTGTCCTGGAGCGTCGACATCACCGTGAGCAGGGCGTCCATGCGGGCCTGGGGTTCCGCGGCGCCCTGAGCCCGGGCCGTGGTGAGGGTCGTCAGGGCGCGGCGCACGTGGGGGAAGCCCGCCCTGGCCTCTCCTCTGGCGCCGGCCGCGCCGTAGCGGGCCGACATCGTGGAGCCCCGGGAGGGACGGCGTGGGGCGCGGCGGTCCGGGTGGGCCGCGAGCTGCCGGGCCAGGGCTGTGGTGCCGGCCGGATCGGCTCCCGGTCGCAGCGCCGCCGCTGCCACCAACAGGCCCAGCGTCCAGATGGCGCCTCGGTGGCCGCCGCCGGTCAGGGCCACGGTGTGTTCCGTGCAGCGGCCGATCGCACCCAGGTCGGCGCGGAGCCGGGGGCTGGGTTCGCCCGTGCGGCGGGCCGCGGCGGCCATCGCCGTGAGGCCGGGCATCAGCGCCCTGGCCGACCAGCACAGTGTCCGGTGGTCCTGGCGGGTGGCCCGGGCGGTCAGGTCGCGCGGGTCGGGAAGGCCCGGCTTGGGCGCCAGGGCCAACTGGCCGGTCAGGGCGTCGACGGCGGCCTGTGCGAGTGCCTCGTCCTCACGGCTGTTCATCGTCGTCGTCAGGAGGAGGACGAGGGAGCAGGGGCGCCGCTCGGAGGTGTGCCGCCTCCGCCGCCGCTGCCCGCGCCCGTGTTCTCGGCGTCCGGGTCGATGCTCAGGGTGAGGAAGCCCTTGTAGCCCTTGGACGGGTCCTTCTTGTGCACCGGTTCGAGCGTGAGCAGGCCGCTGGAGGCGCCACCGCCGTCGTAGACCATGTCGTCGGCGAGCTTGGTGTAGCTGCCGGTGTGTGTGCTGTACGGCTCCAGGGCGAAGATCGACTGGGCGATCTCGTCGTCGAAGAACAGCTGGCCGGTGAAGTTGACCTTGCCGCCCTCGTAGGTGCCGTCCTCCTTCTCGCCGCCGGTGTGGACCTTCAGGTGGATGTGGCAGGTGCGCGGGGTGTACCAGCCTGGCATGATCGTCTCGAACTTGACGACCCCGTTGGCGTTCGCGACCTGGTACCCGCGCAGGTAGGTGTTGTCGTCGGCGGTGGAACCGTCCTCGCTCTCGGCGGGGGCCGAGCCGCCGGGGTTGGCGGTGGTGTAGCCGGAGTAGTAGCCCCAGGCGTCGCAGTGCCAGATCTCCACGGCCGCGCCGGGCACCGGAATGCACCCGTCGGTGGCGTCCACGACGGTCAGTCGCAGGGTCAGCGGGACCCCGCTCTTGCCCTCGGTGATGTCCTTGCGGACCAGCGCGCCGTCGAGGTAGTACGGCCCCTCCGTGACGCTCGACATCAGCTGCATGCAGGTGCCGGAGCTCGCGGAGGACGTGGCCGTCGTGGTGCTCGTCGTGGTCGCCGTGTCCGCGAAGGCCGACTGGTAGCCGGCCGCTGCCAGGCCGCCCGCGGCGACGGTGCCGCCCGCGACGGCGAGTGCGCGGCGGCGGCTGATGGAGGTGTTCCTGTGGTTTCCCGTCATGAGCGGGAAACCTAGTGACGCCGCCCGTCAACAGTCTGAGGCTGAGCTGAGAGACCCCTGTGAACCGCTCGGAAGCGTCCCTTCACGGGCAAAAACCCGCAGGTCAACGGTAATTGGCGTGTGAGATCATGGCCCACCTTGCCGGGCCGACTCGAGGAACAGGCGATTCGATCACCATGAAGAACGTCCCTACCGCGATGTCCATGCAGAACGCCATCCTCACCCTGCAGAAGTACTGGAGCGACAACGGCTGCATGATCACGCAGCCGCTGAACACCGAGGTCGGAGCCGGTACGGCCAACCCGGCCACGGCGCTGCGGGTGATCGGACCGGAGCCGTGGAGCGTCGCCTACGTCGAGCCGAGTGTGCGGCCGGACGACTCGCGCTACGGCGAGAACCCCAACCGGCTCCAGACCCACACCCAGTTCCAGGTCATCCTCAAGCCCGACCCGGGCAACCCGCAGGAGCTGTACCTCGGCAGCCTCCGCGCACTCGGCGTCGATCTGAACGCGCACGACGTGCGGTTCGTCGAGGACAACTGGGCCTCACCCGCGCTCGGCGCCTGGGGGCTGGGCTGGGAGGTCTGGCTGGACGGCATGGAGATCACCCAGTTCACCTACTTCCAGCAGGTCGGCGGTGTCGCCCTGGACCCGGTGTCGGTGGAGATCACCTACGGCCTCGAACGCATCCTGATGAACCTTCAGGGCGTGTCCCACTTCAAGGACATCGTGTACGCGCCGGGCATCACCTACGGCGAGGTGTTCGGGCAGAACGAGTACGAGATGAGCCGCTACTACCTCGACGACGCCGACATCGACACCAACCACCGGCTGTTCGAGTCGTACGCCGCCGAGGCCCGTCGCCTGCTCGACCTCGAACTGCCGGTTCCGGCGTACGTGTACGTGCTGAAGTGCAGCCACACCTTCAATGTGCTCGACGCGCGCGGTGCGATCAGCACCACCGAGCGGGCCAAGGCGTTCTCGCTGATGCGCGGGCTGACGCACGAGTCGGCGAAGTTGTGGGAGCGGCGGCGGGCCGCACTGGAGCATCCGCTCGGGGTGGGCGCCGCGCCGGCCCCGGCCGAGCGGGCCCCGCTGCCCAAGGTGCCCGGTGTCGAGACGCTGCTGTTCGAAATCGGCGTGGAGGAGCTGCCCTATGCCGACGTCCCCGCCACCACCGAGGCGGTGCGCGAGTCGGTCACCGCGAAGCTGGCGGAGACCCGGCTGGGGCACGGGACGATCACCGTGATGGCCACACCGCGCCGGATCGTCATCACGGTCGACGGCGTGCAGCCGCGTGAGCGCGACACCATGCGGACCGTGCGCGGACCCAAGGTCGCCGCCGCCTACAAGGACGGCGCTCCCACTCCCGCCCTGCTGGGCTTCGCCCGCAGTCAGGGCGCCGAACCCGCCGATGTGCGGGTCGTCGAGGCCAACGGGGCCGAGTACGTGGCGGTGACCCGGCACGAGGAGGGGCGTCCGGCCGTCGAGGTGCTCAGCGATCTGCTGGCCGAGGTCGTGTCCGGGCTGAGGGCCGGGCGCAACATGCGGTGGAGCGACCCGGGCCTGTCCTTCTCGCGCCCGGTGCGCTGGCTGCTCGCTCTGCTAGGCCGTACTCCCCTGCCCGTGGCGGTCTCCTCGCTCTCCTCGGGCGACACGACCCGGGTGCAGCGCCAGGCGCCCTACCCGGAGGTCCGGGTGACGTCCGCCGAGGGCTACCCGCACTTCCTGCACATGCACGGCATCCTGCTCGACCGGGAGGCCCGGCGCGGGGCGGTCGTGCGGGGCGCCGTGGAGGCGGCGGCCGAGGTGGGCGGGCGGATCGACGTGGCCGGGCAGGCCGGGCTGATCGACGAGATCACCGACATCCTGGAGTTCCCGTACGCCGTGCGGGGATCGTTCGACGAGCGCTACCTCGAACTGCCCGCGAGTGTCCTGACCACCGTGATGCGCAAACACCAGCGCTATCTGCCGGTGCTGGACGGCGAACGCCTGATGCCGCACTTCGTCACCTTCGCCAACGCCCTCTGCGACGACGACGTGGTGCGGGCGGGCAACGAGGCGGTACTGCGGGCCCGCTACGAGGACGCCGCGTTCTTCTGGCGGGCGGACCTGAAGGTGGCGCCCGAGGAGTTCCGGCGGCGGCTGGACAAGCTGACCTTCGAGGACCGGCTCGGGACGGTCGCCGATCGCGCCGACCGGCTCGCCGGCCTCGCCCTGGACCTGGCCGGACGTGCCGGGCTTGCCGAGGAGGCGGTGGAGGTCGTGCGGCGGGCCGGTGCGCTGGCGAAGTTCGACCTGGCCTCGCAGATGGTGATCGAGTTCTCCGGGCTGGCCGGCGTGATGGCCGAGGAGTACGCCCGCCGGGCCGGCGAGTCCGCCGAGGTCGCCCGAGCCCTCGCCGAGATGGAGCTGCCGCGTTCCGCCGGCGGTGAGCTGCCTGCCGGGGACGCGGGTGCCGTGCTGTCGCTCGCCGACCGGTTCGACCTGGTGACGGGCATGTTCGTGATCGGTGCCGCACCGACCGGGAGTTCCGACCCGTACGGGGTGCGCCGGGCCGCGATCGGGCTGCTCAACGTGCTGAGGAGCCTGCCCGCCGTTGCCGGGATCCGGGTGCGCGAGGGACTGCGTGCGGCGGCCGTACGGTACGCCGCGCAGGGCGTCGAGGTGCCCGCCGAGCGGGTCGCCGAGGCCGCCGAGCTCATCACCCGGCGCTATGAGCAGCAGCTCACGGACGCGGGGCACGAGCACCGACTCGTCCAGGCCGTCCTGGTGTGGGCCGACCGGCCCGCGCACGGGGACCGCACGCTGGCCACGCTGGAACGGCACATCGGCAGCGAGGCGTTCGAGGCGCTCGCCGCCGCGTTCCAGCGGGTGGTGCGCATCCTGCCCGAAGGCGGTGTCGAGGTGGCGGACCCGTCCCTGCTGACCGCGCCCGCCGAGCTGCGTCTCGCCGAGAGCGCGCAGGCCGTACGGCAGGCCCTGCAGGGCCGCGAGGACGATCTCGGTGCGCTGATCGAAGTCTCCGCCCCGCTGGTCGAGGCGATCGGCACCTTCTTCGACGAGGTGCTGGTGATGGACCCCGACCCGGCGGTCCGGGCGGCGCGGCTGGCGCTGCTGACGGAGGTGGCGGGTCTGGCGCGGACCACGCTGGACTGGGGGGCACTGTAGGGCTCCCTGGCCGGACACCCAGGAACCGAGGTTCAGGGGCGGATGTTTCACGTGAAACACCGCCCTGCCGGTGCCGGTCGGACCAGGTGTCGGTCAGACCGCCATCAGCGGTGCGTCCTCGCGCCACTTCAGGACCTTGTCGAAGCTCACCACTGCTCCGCCCCGACCTGGCTTGTTGCCGATGTGGACGTGGTCGGCGAGCTCCTCGATGAGGCACAGCCCACGACCGTGCTCCGCGTCGGAGTGGGCGGGCCTGATCTGCGGGCGGGACCGTCCGGCACAGGCCCCGGGGAAGCCCGGGCCCGCGTCGGCGACCTCGATCCGGCATTTCTCGCCGTCGAGGTACGCGGTGACCCGGTACGCCTCCGAACCGGGGCCGCGCCCCAGGTCGCCGCCGTGCTCCACGGCGTTCGCGCAGGCCTCGCTGAGGGCGACGGAGAGGTCGTAGGAGATGTCGGGGTCCACGCCCGCGGTCTCCATCGTGCCGATCAGCAGGCGCCGGGCGAGCGGCACGCTCGCAGCTTCACGCCGCAGATGGAGTGACCACCAGATGCTCATGCTCCAGCCTCCTGGCCGCGGCTCGACATACCGTTACGTATTGCCCCCAGGCCCCGTGAATAAGCGTGAAGTTGTCGTGAGGCCGCCCATACGGCGGATGCGCGCTGGTCCCGATCGGTGTATGTGGAGGCGCGCGTCGGGGTGCCGGGGGAGCGAACATCGGCGCATCCGGGGGCGTGCGGCATCAGAGGGTGATGTTCCGGTCGTACGGCATCTTGCGGACCTGCCACACGTGGCCCGCGGGGCCAGTGCGATGATGAGCCCGCCATGACTGCCCCCCACGCGCGCGCGACGCGCTCCGGACACACACTCCGGATCCTGCGGGCCGCGGTGTTCGCCGCGGTCTGCGTCGTGCTGGCCGGGTCAGGTCACGCGCTCGCCTCCTGCGACGGCATCCCGCTGTGGACGCTGGGCGCCGGGTTCCTCGGGGTGGCCGTGGTGGCGGCTCCGCTCGCCGGGCGGGTGCGCTCGCTGGCGGGCATCACGGCACTGCTCGCCGTCGGCCAGACGGTGCTGCACACGCTGTTCGGTCTCGGCCAGCACGGTGCGGCCGCCGTCACGGCATCGGCGCCGGCGGGCAGGAGCGACGCCGCGCTGGTCCAGCAGGCCGCACGGTTCGTGTGCGGCACGACGGCCGCGGCGATCAGCCCGGCGCAGGCCCAGAAGATCCTCACCGACGCACGGGTCCAGCCGGCCGCAGGAGCGCACACGCACCTGCCCGGGGACGACATGTCCGGGTCGTCGGCCTCGCTGTGGCCCTCCCTGCCGATGCTGCTCGGCCACGTCCTCGCGGCCCTCGCCGCCGGCTGGCTGCTGCGCCGCGGCGACCTGGCGCTGCTGCGGCTCACCGAACTGTCGGCGCAGGGCGTCGCCGAAGGGGCACTCATGCGCTCCCTGCGGGCCGCCCTGGCACTCGTGCGCGCACTGCGCGCCGGGCTCCCGGGAGCGCCGGAGGCACATCCGCGCCCCGTGCACGCCGCGCGGCCCGCGCCCCCGATGCCCCGTACCACCGCACTCCAGCACTCGGTGATCCGGCGCGGCCCGCCGGCCGTCACGGCTTCCGCAGCCGCACTCGCCCTGGCCGCCTGACGACGCGACCACCACTCCGCCCTCCGCACTCACCGGACGGCTCGGAGAGGCCGCCGCCGTCGTGCGGCAGGCGCGCGTGCGCGCATCCTTCTCCCACAGCCCGACCGACTCACAGCGGAGTGCTCCTTCCATGAAGGTTTCCCGTATCGCCGCGGCCGGTGCCGCCGCCGGTGTCACCGTTCTCGCCCTGTCCGCCCCCGCCTTCGCGCACGTCACCGTGCAGCCCGAGGGCACGGCCGCCAAGGGCGGTTACGCGGTCGTGGACTTCAAGGTCCCCAACGAGCGCGACGACGCCTCGACCACCAAGCTCGAGGTCAACTTCCCGACCGACCACCCGCTGGCCTCCGTCATGCCGGAGCCGATGCCGGGCTGGAAGATCGAGGTCACCAAGTCCAAGCTGGACAAGCCGCTGGAGATGCACGGCGAGAAGATCTCCGAAGCCGTCACCAAGGTCACCTGGACCGCCGAGGGCAAGGGCATCGAGCCCGGCTACTTCGAGAAGTTCCCGGTCTCCGTCGGCCAGCTGCCCGAGGACACCGACCAGTTGGTCTTCAAGGCCCTGCAGACGTACTCCAACAAGGAGGTCGTCCGCTGGATCGAGGTGCCGCAGAAGGGCCAGGAGGAGCCCGACAACCCGGCCCCGGTGCTGGAGCTGTCCGCCGCCTCCGAGGACGGGCACCACGACTCGGCGGCCGGCGGGGACTCCGACGCCAAGGCGGCCGAGAAGGCCTCCACCCACACCGCCGCCGACGACACCGGCTCCTCCGACGGCACCGACACCACCGCCCGCGTCCTTGGCGTCGTCGGCATCGTGATCGGCGCGGCCGGCGTCGCCTACGGCGTGCTCGCCGGACGCCGGCGCACCAACGCCTGAGGCTGCTTCCGTACGGCGCGCGCCGGGACACCGCCCACGTGAAGGGGGCACCCCGGTGCGCGCCGGACCACCGACATCTGGGACATTTTCCATGCGCACCAAAACCTTCGCCGCGGCCGCCCTGCTCGCCGCCGCCTCCCTGACCCTGACCGCGTGCGGCAGCGGCGACGACAGCGACAAGCCCGTCTCCGTGGTCTCGGAGGAAGCCGGCAGCGACAAGGCCGCCACCGTCCTCGACAAGCCCTTCGAGAAGCCGGACCTGGTCCTGACCGACACGCAGGGCAAGAAGTACGACCTCCGCAAGGAGACCGCGGGCAAGCCCACGCTGATCTACTTCGGCTACACCCACTGCCCCGACGTCTGCCCGCTGACGATGAACAACATCGCCGTCGCCAAGAAGCAGCTGCCCAAGGCCGAACAGGACCAGCTGCGCGTGGTGTTCGTCACCACCGACCCGAAGCGCGACACCCCGGCCGAGCTCGGCAAGTGGCTCAAGGGCATCGACCCCGGCTTCGTCGGCCTCACCGGCGACTTCGCGACCATCCAGGCCGGCGCCCGCACCCTCGGCATCTCCATCGAGCCGACCAGGAAGGACAAGAACGGCAAGCTCGTCTCCGAGCACGGCACCCAGGTCATCGCGTTCTCACCGAAGACCGACGGCGGCTACGTGCTCTACGGCGAGGACGCCACCGTCGACGACTACACCAAGGACCTCCCCAAGATCGTCAAGGGAGAGAACCCGTGAGGCGAACCGGCCCTGCGGCCCTCGTCATAGCCGGGGCACTCGCCCTGACGGGCTGCGGCGGATCCGGCAGCGACTCCGGGAAGGCGGAACTCTCCGTCGCCTCGGCCTACATGCCGCAGCCGGTGTCCGACGACATGGCGGCCGGCTTCCTCACCGTCACCAACAAGGGCGGTGCCGCCGACGAGCTGACCTCGGTCACCAGCGACCTCGGGCAGGTCACCGTGCACGAGACCACGGGCGGGGCCATGCAGGAGGTCGAGAGCCTGAAGATCCCCGCCGACGGCCGGCTGGAGCTGAAGAGCGGCGGCGACCACCTGATGTTCGAGCAGCTGAAGCGCAGGCCGAAGGAAGGCCAGACGGTCTCCGTCGAGCTGCACTTCGCCCACTCCGCCCCCGTCAAGGTGGAGATGCCGGTGAAGCCCGCGACCTACACCCCGAAGACCGGACACTGAGGGAGGGACCACTGTGACGCAGACCATCGCCCCCCGCCGCGTCCGGACTCTGGTGCTGATGCTCCTGGCCGTGGCCTGCGCACTGCTCGCCGGAGCCGGCCCGGCCTCCGCGCACGCCGCGGTGACCGGCAGCGACCCCGGGCAGGGGGCGGTGGTCGACCGGGCCCCCGCCCGGATCTCGCTCACCTTCTCCGAGCAGGTCGCGATGTCCGACGACTCGCTGCGTGTGCTCGACCCCGAGGGCAAGCGCGTCGACACGGGCAAGCCGTCCAACGTCAGCGGCACGACGTACGCCGTGCGGCTGCACTCGGGGCTGCCCGACGGCACGTACACGGTGGCCTACCAGGTGGTGTCGGCCGACAGCCACCCCGTGTCCGGCGCCTACACGTTCTCCATCGGCGCCCCCTCCAAGACGTCCGTGTCGGTCTCCGGGCAGTCGACCGACGACGGGATCGTCGGCTGGCTGTACGGCATCGGGCGGTACGTGTCGTACGCCGGGTTCATCGTGATGGTCGGCGGCGCCGCCTTCGTCCTCGCCTGCTGGCCGCGCGGCTCCGGGGTGCGGCCGGTGCAGCGGTTCGTCGTCTCCGGGTGGGTCGCGCTCACTGCGGCGACCCTCGCCCTGCTGCTCCTGCGGGGTTCCTTCACGGGCTCCGGGAAGGTCGCCGACGTCTTCGACCTGTCCCTGCTCGGGCAGGTGCTGCAGACCAAGACCGGCGCGGCCCTGGTCTCACGGCTGCTGCTGCTCGCCGCGGCGGCGCTGTTCATCGCCGTGCTGTTCGGGGCCTACGCCCGCCCGTCTCCCACCACCACCCTGAACGACGGCGCCACTCGCGGACAGCCTGATCCAAGCGAGGAGGCCCGGGCGAAGCGGGACCTCACCTTCGGGCTCTCGATCGGCGGCGTCGTCGTGGCGGCCGGGCTCGCCGCGAGCTGGGCGATGTCCGAGCACGCCTCGGTCGGGCTCCAGGCGGGCATCGCCATGCCGGTCGACGTCCTCCACCTGCTGGCCGTCGCCGCCTGGCTGGGCGGACTGGCCACGCTCCTGGTCGCCCTGTACCGGGCGCCCGCCGGCACGCCCGTCGACGCGTCGGCCGTCCGCCGCTTCTCCCGTCTCGCGTTCGGCAGCGTGCTCGCCCTGATCGCGACCGGCACGTACCAGTCCTGGCGCCAGCTCGGCTCCTGGTCGGCCTTCACCGACACCCGCTACGGCCAGCTTCTCCTGGTCAAGATCGCCCTCGTCGTCGTCCTCGTCGGGGTCGCGTGGACCTCGCGACGGTGGACGGGGCGGTTGGCGGAGCCGGTGCCGGCGCCGACGGAGCGGGAGAAAGCGCGGGTGGGTGCGGGGGCTGATGCCTCGGGCGGCGCAGACGCCGATGCCGCTGACGACGGCCGGAGCGATCTCGACACGGACGCCCTTGCGGACGCCGACTGCGACTCCGGCATCAACGCCGGAGTCGGAGCCGGCGCCGACTCCGACTTCGACGAGCAGCCCGACTCCCAGCCCGCCGACGCCGAGCGCGCCGCCCAGCTCGCCCGGCAGCGGGCCGCTCGGGACTCCGCCCGGCAGAAGCGACTGCGCGACGCCGACCCGAACCGCCTCGGGCTGCGCCGCTCCGTGCTGGCCGAGGCCGGTATCGCCCTCGTCCTGCTCGCCGTCACCACCGTGCTGACGCAGACCGAGCCGGGACGCACCGAGCAGGAGGCCAAGGCGGCCACCTCGTCCTCCGCTGCCGCCTCCGCCGACGCGGGGACGTCCGGGGCGCTCACTCTGAACATGCCCTTCGACACCGGCGGCGCGGACGGCAAGGGCGTCGTCACGATCGATCTCGACCCCGCCCGGGCGGGTGACAACGAGATGCACGTCTACGTGGAGCGGCCCAACGGCCGGGCCTTCGACATCCCCGAGGTGAAGGTCGACTTCACCCTCAAAGCCAAGGACATCGGGCCCCTGCCCGTCGTCCCGGACCACATCGCTACCGGACACTGGTCGGCGAACGGAGTGCAGATCCCCATGGCCGGCGACTGGCAGGTCGACGTGACCGTGCGGACCTCCGACATCGACGAGGTGACCGTCACCAAGAACGCGCAGATCGGCTGAACCACCATGGCTGACCAGTCCATTCCGAAGGCCCGCACCCCCGGCACCCTCCCGGGGGAGAGCGCGGCGACCGCCGCCGGAGAAGGCATCTCACGACGGCGGCTGCTCGGCACCGCCGGTGCCACCGGGCTCGTGCTCGGCACGGCGGGCGCCGCCGTGGGCTACGCCGCCTCCCCCTCCGAGGCCACCGCTCCGCTCACCTCGCTCGGCACCGGCCGAGCGACGTTTCACGGGAAACATCAGCCGGGTATCACCGACGGCCTCCAGGCCCGCGGCCATCTCGTCGCCTTCGACCTGGCCGCGGGCGCGGGCCGCAAGGAAGCCGCCGCCCTGCTCCGCCGCTGGTCGGAGACGGCCCGTCGGCTGATGGCGGGCCAGCCGAGCGCCCATGACGACACCGACGTGGCCCGCGACGCCGGGCCCTCCTCGCTGACGATCACCTTCGGCTTCGGCCACAGCTTCTTCGCCAGAACAGGACTGGAGAAGCAGCGTCCGGTCGCCCTCGATCCGCTGCCCGAGTTCTCCTCCGACCACCTCGACAAGAACCGCAGCGGCGGCGACCTGTGGGTGCAGATCGGCGCCAACGACGCCCTGGTCGCCTTCCACGCCCTGCGCGCGATCCAGAAGGACGCGGGCCGGGCGGCCAAG
This sequence comes from Streptomyces sp. NPDC002788, assembly GCF_053592115.1. Lineage (NCBI taxonomy): Bacteria > Bacillati > Actinomycetota > Actinomycetes > Kitasatosporales > Streptomycetaceae > Streptomyces > Streptomyces sp. NPDC002788. The sequence continues at coordinate 182,823 of NZ_JBSFVB010000003.1, forward strand.
GTGCGCTGGCAGATGAACGGCTTCAACCGCTCGCCCGGCGCCACCGCCCACCCCATGACGGCCCGCAACCTGATGGGCCAGATCGACGGCACCCGGAACCCGAAGCCGAGCGAGCCCGACTTCGACCAGCGCATCTTCGTCCCCGAAAAGGGTGAACCCGCCTGGATGGCGAACGGCTCCTACGCCGTGGTCCGCCGGATCCGCATGCTCCTCGACGACTGGGAGAAGCTCTCCGTCACGGCGCAGGAGGACGTCATCGGGCGCCGCAAGTCCGACGGCGCGGCGCTGTCCGGGGGCACCGAGACGACCGCGATGGATTTGGAGAAGACGGACGCCAAGGGCAACCTCGTCGTCCCGATCAACGCCCACGCCCGGATCACCCGGCCCGACCAGAACGGCGGCGCCGCGATGCTCCGCCGCCCGTTCTCCTTCCACGACGGCATCGACCCCGACGGGGTACCCGACGCTGGTCTGCTCTTCATCTGCTGGCAGGCCGATCCGCTGCGGGGCTTCGTGCCGGTGCAGCGCAAGCTGGACCGGGGCGACGCCCTGTCGCAGTTCATCCGGCACGAGTCGAGCGGGTTGTTCGCGGTGCCGGGCGGGGCCGCAGAGGGCGAGTACGTGGGGCAGAAGTTGCTGGAGGGGTGAGGGGTCATCCCCGTGTGGGCTTGTGGGGGTCGGCGCTTCCGCGAGCCCATTAGGGTGAGGTCATGCCAGCGAGCTATGCGTATCTCGGCCCCGAGGGCACCTTCACCGAAGTCGCCCTGCGCACGCTTCCCGAGGCCGCCACCCGGGAGCTCATCCCGTACGTGTCCGTGCAGTCCGCACTGGACGCGGTACGCGCCGGCGATGCCGAGGCCGCGTTCGTGCCGATCGAGAACTCCGTCGAGGGCGGCATCACCACCACCCTCGACGAACTGGTCGCCGGCGCCCCGCTGATGATCTACCGCGAGGTACTGCTGTCCATCACCTTCGCGCTGCTCGTCCGCCCGGGCACGAAGCTGTCGGACATCAAGACCGTCTCCGCGCACCCGGCCGCCCAGCCACAGGTGCGCAACTGGCTGAAGAAGCACCTCCCCGACGCGCACTGGGAGTCGGCCGCCTCGAACGCGGACGCCGCCCGGCTGGTCCAGGAGGGTCAGTACGACGCCGCTTTCGCCGGCGAGTTCGCGGCCGCCCGCTACGGCCTCGAGCCCCTGGAGACCGGGATCCACGACGCCGAGAACGCCCAGACGCGGTTCGTGCTGGTCGGCCGGCCTGCCCGGCCCGCAGCGCCGACCGGCGCGGACAAGACCTCCGTCGTGTTGTGGCAGCGAGACGACCACCCCGGCGGCCTGCGCGACCTGCTGGGTGAGTTCGCCACCCGCGGGATCAACCTGATGCTGCTCCAGTCCCGGCCCACCGGCGCGGGCATCGGCAACTACTGCTTCTGCATCGACGCCGAAGGCCATATCTCCGACCGCCGGGTGGCCGAAGCGCTGATGGGCCTGAAGCGGATCTGCCTCCAGGTGCGTTACCTCGGCTCCTATCCGCGTGCCGACCTGCAGCCGGGCGAGGTCCAGCCGCCGCGGCTGGGAACGTCGGACGACGAGTTCGTGGCAGCGGCGGACTGGGTGGCGCGGTGCCAGGACGGCCGGTTCTAGGCCGTCCCAGGTCGCCTCAAGGTCGCCTCCAAACCGTCTGCAGACCGTCTCCAGGACCTCTCCCGGCTGGTCCTACCTGCTGATTTTCGTTGTCCACAGGAGTTATCCACAGGTCAGCTTCTCGACCTGGGGACAAGTCGACAACGAACCACGGTTCAGTCGACAAGTCGCCTCCAGGGCCCTGATGCGTCCATCGACGGGCAGGTCACCGTTCGTCCACTGTTTTCCCTTGCGTAACTCTTCAGGGTGACCCATTTCCACTCGAAAGTGAGAGTAGGGCGGGTTTATACCGGGAATTCTGAGGGGTGACCGGACCTTCCGGAGTGATCAATTCCGAAATCCACAGATCTCCCCCACAGCCTGTGGATAACTTTTCGGTGGCCGGACTTCCTGTGGACAACCGGGCCCCAAGTCGCCTTTACCGCAAGGGATTCAGGTCAAGGCGGCACCCTGTGACTGCCCCGTATCGGGGAGACGCGCGATACCCATTGACACCGTGCGCAATTCGCCCATAGCGGTACGTAAGGCGCGGTCGGAATAGTCAGTCGTGGGCTGTCATCCCACACCGGTAGCCTTGAGCACGTGATTGACCTTCGCCTGCTCCGTGAGGACCCCAACCGTGTGCGCGCGTCGCAGCGCGCCCGTGGAGAGGACGTCGCGCTCGTCGACTCCCTCCTGTCTGCCGACGAGCGGCGCAGGTCGTCCGGCGTCCGCTTCGACGAGCTGCGCGCCGAGCAGAAGGCGCTCGGCAAGCTCATCCCCAAGGCGAGCGGGGACGAGAAGGCCGAACTGCTGGAGAAGGCGGGCCGGCTGGCCGCCGACGTCAAGGCAGCCGACGCGGACCGCGAGGCGGCAGCCGCCGAGACCCAGGAGCTGCTCCTCCGCCTCGGCAACCTCGTCCACCCGGAGGTGCCGGTCGGCGGCGAGGAGGACTTCGTCACGCTGGAGACGCACGGCACGATCCGGGACTTCGCCGCCGAGGGCTTCGAGCCCAAGGACCACCTGGCGCTCGGCCAGACCCTCGGCGCGATCGACGTCGAGCGGGGCGCCAAGGTCTCCGGCTCACGCTTCTACTTCCTGACGGGCGTGGGCGCCCTGCTGGAACTCGCCCTGGTGAACGCCGCGATGGCCCAGGCCACCGCGGCCGGCTTCACCCCCATGCTGACCCCGGCCCTGGTCCGCCCCCAGTCCATGGCGGGCACGGGCTTCCTCGGCCAGGCCGCCCAGGACGTCTACCACCTCGCCGACGACGACCTCTACCTGGTCGGCACCTCCGAGGTGGCGCTCGCGGCGTACCACATGGACGAGATCCTCGACGCCGACCGCCTCCCCCTGCGCTACGCGGGCTTCTCCCCCTGCTTCCGCCGCGAGGCCGGCTCGCACGGCAAGGACACCCGGGGCATCTTCCGCGTGCACCAGTTCGACAAGGTCGAGATGTTCTCCTACGTCGCTCCCGAGGACTCGCAGGCCGAGCACCAGCGCCTGCTGGAGTGGGAGAAGCAGTGGCTGACCTCGCTGGAGCTGCCGTACCGCGTGATCGACGTGGCGAGTGCCGACCTGGGCGCCTCGGCCTCCCGCAAGTTCGACTGCGAGGCGTGGATCCCGACCCAGGGCAAGTACCGCGAGCTGACCTCGACCTCGGACTGCACCGAGTTCCAGTCCCGCCGGCTGTCCATCCGGGTCCGTGAGGGCAAGCAGGTCCGCCCGCTGGCCACGCTCAACGGCACGCTGTGCGCCGTACCGCGCACGATCGTGGCGATCCTGGAGAACCACCAGCAGGCCGACGGCTCGGTGCGCGTGCCCGAGGTGCTGCGCCCGTACCTCGGCGGCCGGGAGGTCCTGGAGCCGGTGGCCAAGTGAAGGACACGGCCGCCCCGGGCGGCTTTCCGTACCGGCTCGTCGCCACGGACCTCGACGGGACGCTGCTGCGTTCCGACGACTCGGTGTCCGAGCGCACCCGTGACGTGCTCGCCGCGGCCACCGCGGCGGGCGCCGCGCACATCGTCGTCACCGGCCGCGCGGTCCCCTGGACCCGGCACATCCTCGACGACCTGGGTTACCGAGGGCTCGCCGTCTGCGGACAGGGCGCGCAGGTCTACGACGCCGGGGCGCACCGCCTGCTGACGTCGGTGACGCTGGACCGGCAGCTGGCGGGGGTGGCGCTGGCCAAGATCGAGGCGGAGGTCGGCCCGCTGTACGTGGCGGCGAGCCGCGACGGCCTGGAGGGCGAGGTGCTGGTCGGCCCGGGCTACGCCGTGCAGGGCAGGCTCCCCGCCACGCCGTTCACTGACGCCTCGGATCTGTGGAGTGCGCCCCTGAACAAGCTGTACATCCAGCACCCGACGCTGTCGGACGACGAGCTGTGCGAGGTGGCCACGCGCACCGCCGGCGGTTTCGTCACCGTCGTCATGGCGGGCGAGGGCATCGTCGAACTTCTCCCCCTGGGCCTGTCCAAGGCGACGGGGCTGTCGCTGGCGGCCCGTCGGCTCAAGGTGAAGGCGGCCGAGACGATCGCCTTCGGCGACATGCCCAACGACCTGCCGATGTTCGCCTGGGCCTCCTACGGCGTCGCCATGGCGGATGCCCACGAGGAACTGAAGGCGGTGGCCGACGAGGTGACCTCCTCCAACGACGAGGACGGCATCGCGGTGGTGCTGGAGCGGTTGCTGGGCTGAATCCCCGTCACCCAGGGGCTCGGTGGTGCCGGCGGAGGATGCACGGATCGAACGTGCGCGGGCTTCCAGCCCGACCATGGCTCAGCAAGCCAGTGCCTTACCGCTCGGCCAATCCTCCGGGGGTGGGCGGCCCACGCGATGTGCGATTCGCGTGCTCGAAGCGGCCGCCCCGGGCAGCTCCCCTTACGGAACGGGCTCCACGGAGGGGTAGTGACTACTCCGGAACCCGCCGCGGGCTGCCCTGAAAGGAGCTGGACTACTGTCGTGCATGGACATCGTCCCGCTCCTCCCCGGCTCGTGCTGCCGGACATCCATGAGCCCGGCAGCGACGACAACTACTCTGCCTGCCGGGCGAATCGGACGCCACTGAATAAATCGGCGGTGGGTTCAAACCGGCGGGCGGTCAACGCCTGCGCCACCTGCGCCGGCGTGCCTTGCTGAAGAACCAGCCCGCGGGCGGCTCGTCGGAGCGCCAGGGCTGGGGCTCCGGCTCCTCGCGGCTCCACCGCGCGGCGAGCATCCGTGCCCGGGCGGACGGCTCGGAGGTCCCGGCGGAGCGTATGAAGTCCTCGTCCAGGGCGATACCGTCGAGGTCGTCCCAGGCGCCGTCACCGGCCCCGGATCCGGACTGTCCCCGGTCGTCGTACTGAGCCTTCTCGCCCGCCATCCCGACCTCCCAGCCGTCCAACTCCCGTGCGATTCCCTACGTCCCGTTCGCCCAGTGTGCCCGGACAGAGGTGAAGCCTCCGTCAAGGCCGGGGCACGTCACTCCTCGCCGGCGAGGGTGAGCGAGCGCAGCTTCTGCCCGGCGAACCAGGTGGCCAGCACCGTGACGGCCACCAGCAGCACCGTCGCCGTGGTCAGGCCCACGTCGGAGGAGACCAGGTCCCCGCCGGACACCTTCTGGGCCACGGCCAGCGACCACTGCTGGACGCTCAGCGTGCGGGCGCCCGGCACCAGGGAGCCGAACAGGGCCTCCCAGACCAGCGCGTAGACGAGTCCGAACACCACCGCGTGCCGGGAGACCGTGCCGAGCAGCAGGAACAGGGCCGCGTAGGCGATGGACGCGACCAGCGCCGCCACCGTGTAGGCGACCGCGACCTGCTGGCCGTTGCCGTTCAGGATGAACCCGGCGATGAGGGTCGGCACCGCGGAGAACACCATGGTCACCGCGATGGCGACGATCAGCTTGGTGAAGATGATCGTCGGCCGCTTGATCGGCTTCGACAGCAGGTACACCACCGAGCCGTCGTCGATCTCCGGGCCGATAGCGCCGGTTCCTGCGATGACGCCGATGATCGGCACCATCGTGGCGAGGGCGAGGCCGCCCAGCAGGTCCGCCGCCGTCTGGTCATCCGCCCCGGCGAGGAAGCGCACCACCACCGAGATGACGATGAGCAGCAGCGGCAGGGCTCCGAGGATGAGGGCCCGGCGCCGGCCGAGCAGGGCCCGGTAAGTGAGCCGGGCGACTGTGGGGTCGTACATCAGGGCCTCCTACGCCGCGACCAGGTACGAGAAGACGGACTCGAGGGACTCGTCGGACGGCGAGACCGTGAGCAGCCGGATGCCGTGGTCCCTGGCGACCCTCGGCAGCAGGGCCGTGAAGCGGCCGAAGTCGACGGCCTGGATGCGCAGCGCGCCCTCGGCGTGGTCCACCTCGATGCCGGACGTCGACGGGTCGGCGATCAGTGCGGCCGCGAGGGCGCGGTCGTCACTGGAACGCACCAGGTAGCGGTGCGGCCGGTCGGTCATCAGGCGACGGATCTTGCGGAAGTCACCGCTGGCCGCGTGCCGGCCGGCGACGACGACCTCGATGTGCCAGGCGAGTTGCTCGACCTCTTCGAGGATGTGGGACGAGAACAGCACCGTGCGGCCCTCGTCACCCATGCGCCGCAGCAGGTCCATCAGCTGCATGCGCTGGCGCGGGTCCATACCGTTGAAGGGCTCGTCGAGCAGCAGCAGCGAGGGATCGTGGACGAGGGCGCTCGCCATCTTCACGCGCTGGCGCATGCCCTTGGAGTACGTCTGGATCTTGCGGTCCTGCGCGTACTCCATCTCGACCGTGGCCAGCGCCTTCTGGGCCGCCTTGGCGCCCAGGCCGTGCAGCTCGGCGTTGGCGAGGACGAACTCCTTGCCGGTGAGGAAGTCGTACATCGCCTCGCGCTCGGGGACGACGCCGATGTGCCGGTAGATCTGCTCGTTGCGCCAGACCGGCTGCCCGTCGAGGGTGACCGTGCCGTTGGAGGGGGCCAGGAAGCCGCCCATCATGTTGATGAGGGTGGACTTTCCGGCGCCGTTGGGGCCGAGCAGGCCCGTGACGCCGGGGCCGACGGTCATGGTGATGTCGTTGACGGCGACCACATTGCCGAACCAGCGGGAGACGTGGTCGATGGAGAGCGTGGTCACAATCCCACCTTCTTGTAGCGGCGCATCAGGAGGCCGTAGGTCGCCGCGATCAAGCCCAGGGCGACGAGGACGAAGACGACGCCCTCGGCGCTGCTCGGGCCCACCCCGCCGGGGAAGGCGGAGGTCGCGCCCAGGAACGCGGACTGCACGCCGTCGATGATCGTGATCGGTGAGAACAGTCCGATCCACGGCACGGCGTCGCTGCTGCCCTGGGCATCGGCGATGGCCTGGAGGGTGGAGACGGCGCCGTAGGTGATGGTCAGGACGGCGATCACGGCCGCGATGCCGAAGCCGCGGCGCGGGGTGAAGGACGCGATGACCAGGCCGATGCCGGCGAAGAGCAGTGAGAGCAGTGCCACGGACACGAGTCCCTGTGCGAATCCCTTGGTCTGGTCGGCGAAGTCGAGCTTGGCCAGCAGGGCGCCGACGTAGAGCACGAGCAGGGGAGCGGCCGTGAGGATGAACAGGGCCGAGGCCAGCGCCGCGAACTTGGCACGGACGTAGTCGGTGGTCTCGATCGGCCGCGAGAAGTACAGGGGCACGGTCTTGAAGCGCAGGTCGCGCGAGACGGACTGGGGTGCCTGCGACGCGACGTACAGGCTGATGACCGCCTGCATGACGATCGCGTAGCGCGTGTAGTCCAGAGGCAGGGCGTTGGCCTTGGTGGCGACCGCGACGGCGACCATGATGGCCGCCGGCACGCACATCACCACGAACAGCAGCATCGGCAGCACCTTGGACTTCACCGAGCGGCCGAGGCCGTAGGAGCCGCGCAGGGACTGCGAGTACAGCGAGCGGCGGGCGTAGGCGCGGCCGAGGCGCGGGCCGTCGTAGTTGCGGTAGCCGATGTTGTGGATGCGGGTCTGGTCACCCGGTGCCGGGACGGATGTCCCCGTGGAGTGCTCAACCGCCATGGCCGACCGCCTCCTTCCGCTGCTCGCGCTCGTCGCTGCTCGTGAAGACCTCGGAGATGTGGTGCCGGCGCTGCTCCATGCGCACCAGGCCGAGTCCGAGGTCCGCGATCACGTCCCGGACCAGGTCGTAGGTCTCCTCGCCCTGCGCGGTGAGCAGCAGGACATGGCCGGCGCCCGGCAGGCCGCTGCCGTCCTCGACGGTCACTCCGCGCGCGTGAAGCGCCTCACGGACCGCGCGAGTGCCGTCCGGGTGCTCGTCGGTGTCGGTGACCTCGATCGCGAGTGTCGTGGTGGTCTGCGTGAAGTCCGTGGTGGAGCTGGACCGCAGGAGCTTGCCGCCGTCGACGACGACGACGTGGTCGCAGGTACGCTCCAGTTCGCCCAGCAGGTGAGAGGTGACCAGGACCGAGATGCCGAAGTCCGTGTGAATCCGGCGGATCAGCCCGAGCATCTCGTCGCGGCCGACCGGGTCGAGGCCGTTGGTCGGCTCGTCCAGGAAGACCAGGCGCGGGTCGTGCACCAGGGCCTGCGCGAGCTTCACGCGCTGCTTCATGCCGGTGGAGTAGCCGCCGATGGGACGGTAGCGCTCCTCGTACAGGCCGACGTGCCGCAGCGTGTCGGCGGTGCGCTCGCGCGCGGCCGTGGGCGGCAGGCCGGACATGCGCGCCATGTGGACGACGAACTCGGTGGCCGAGACGTCCGGCGGCAGGCAGTCGTGCTCGGGCATGTAGCCGACCCGCTCGCGGATGGCGGCGCCTTCGGTGGCGACGTCGAGGCCGAGCACTTCGGCGCGGCCCTCGGTGGCGGGGGACAGACCCAGCAGGATCTTGATCAGTGTGGACTTGCCGGCCCCGTTGGCTCCGACGAGTCCGGTCACACCGGGCCCGACGTCCACGGAGAGCCGGTCAAGCGCGGTCACCCGGGGGAACCGCTTGCTCAGGCTTTCGGTCGCGATCACAGTCACGCTTCGACGGTAGGGGCCGTACGCGTGGCGGTCGTCACTCCGCAGAGCTGTCTTCGGGTCAGCCTGGAGTATTAGGGGCCCTTAGGGGACCTGGTTCTTGAGAGTTACCACGACCGGGAGCCTCCTATTGACGCGCTCTCTGACAACTGCCAGATTCGCCGGATGACGTTGCTCACGGGCGCGCGGGAGCGCAGGGTGCGGGCCGGCGGAGTCGAGCTGTGCGTGGCCGAGCTGGGGGAGCCGGGACAACCCACGGTCGTCCTGGTACACGGCTACCCCGACAGCAAGGAGGTGTGGTCCGATGTCGCCGCGCGGCTCGCCGGTCACTTCCACGTGGTGGCGTACGACGTCCGCGGCCACGGCCGGTCGACGGCGCCGCGGCCGCTGCGGGGCGGGTTCGCGCTGGAGAAGCTGACGGACGACTTCCTGGCCGTCGCGGACGCGGTGAGCCCGGGCCGGCCCGTGCATCTGGTCGGGCACGACTGGGGCTCGGTGCAGGCCTGGGAGTTCGCCACGGTCCAGCGCACCGAGGGCCGTGTCGCCTCCTTCACCTCGCTGTCCGGGCCGTCCCTGGACCATTTCGGCCACTGGATCAACGAGCGCGTGAAGCGGCCCACCCCGCGCCGGGTCGGCCAGCTCCTCGGGCAGGGCGCCAGGTCCTGGTACGTGTACCTGCTGCACACTCCCGTGCTGCCCGAGCTGGCCTGGCGCGGCCCGCTCGGCAAGCGCTGGCCCCAGGTCCTGGAGCGCGTCGAGAAGGTGCCCCGGGGCGACTACCCGACCGCGTCCCTGCCCTCGGACGCGGCCCGCGGGGCCTGGCTGTACCGCGACAACCTCCGGCCGCGGCTGCGCGCGCCGCGCCCCGACGCGTACGCCCACGTGCCCGTGCAGGTGGTGATTCCCCTGGAGGACCGGTTCCTCTCGGAACGGCTCCACGACGATCTGGAGCACTGGGTTCCGCAGCTGACCCGCAGGACCGTCCGGGCGGGGCACTGGATCCCGCGTACCCGTCCGGATCAGCTCGCCTCGTGGATCGAGGAGTTCGTGACGTCCGTCGAGGCCGGGCGGTCCCCGGCGGCGGCGGGCGGGGAGCACGCCGAGCGGTTCTCAGGGCAGCTCGTGCTGGTCACCGGAGCGGGCAGCGGTATCGGGAGGGCGACGGCGCTCGCGTTCGCCGAGGCGGGTGCGCGTGTGGTGGCCGTCGACCGGAACGCGGAGGCGGCGGTCCGTACGGCCGAGTCCGCACGTCTGGTCGGCGCTCCGAAGGCCTGGGCGGAGACGGTCGACGTCTCCGACGAGCAGGCCATGGAGAAGCTCTCCGAGAAGGTCGGCACCGAGTACGGCGTGGTGGACGTCCTCGTGAACAACGCCGGGATCGGCCTGTCCGGTTCCTTCTTCGACACCACGCCGGAGGACTGGAAGAAGGTCCTCGACGTCAACCTGTGGGGTGTCATCCACGGCTGCCGCCTCTTCGGCCGGCGGATGGCCGAGCGCGGGCAGGGCGGCCACATCGTCAACGTGGCGTCGGCCGCGGCGTACCAGCCCTCCCGGGCGCTGCCCGCGTACAGCACCTCCAAGGCGGCCGTACTGATGCTCAGCGAGTGCCTGCGGGCGGAGCTCGCCGGGCTGGGGATCGGCGTGACGGCGGTATGCCCCGGCTTCGTCAACACCGCCATCACGTCCACGGCGCACTTCGCCGGGGTCGATGCCCAGGAGGAGAGGCGGCTCCAGAAGCGCACCGCCCGCCTGTACGGGCTGCGCGACTACCCGCCGGAGAAGGTCGCCCGCGCGATCCTGCGGGCGGTGGCGCGTGACGAGGCGGAGGTCCCGGTGACGCCGGAGGCCCGGGGCGCGCGGGTGCTGTCGCGGTGGGCGCCAGGGCTGTTGCGGAGGATCGCGCGGGTGAAGCCGCCGGTGTGAGCGCCCAGGGGGTGGCGCTCCCCAAGATCCCTTCTGGGAGAGCCAGTTGTCCACAGAATCGCCAATTTCCCTGTGGATAACATCACTTGGCTGTGGATCAAACCTCGGGCATGAAACTCGATCGCGTGATTCACCTCTCTCCCGCACCCTGAGGGGATGGACGAAAGACGCACCGTGAAGGTGTCGAAGTACCTCTCGAAGCACCTGCGCCACGAGCCGGAACGCGTCGGGCTCACCCTGGACGAGGCCGGCTGGGTGGAGATCGACACCCTGATCGCCGCGGCCGCCGCACACGGTTTCCGGTTCACCCGCGAGGAACTGGACCAGGTCGTCGCCACCAACGACAAGCGGCGCTTCGCCGTCGAAGGCACCCGCATCCGCGCCAGCCAGGGCCACAGCGCCGAGGTCGACCTCGGGCTGCCGCCGGCGATCCCGCCCGCGCACCTCTACCACGGCACCATCGCCCACAGCCTGGACGCGATCCGGGCAGAGGGACTCCGGCCGATGAACCGGCACGCCGTGCATCTCTCACCCGACCGCGAGACGGCGACCCGTGTCGGGGCCCGCCGCGGCCGGCCGGTCGTGCTGGGCGTGGACGCCGGCGCCATGCACCGCGACGGCTTTGTCTTCCACGTGAGCGAGAACGGGGTGTGGCTGACGGAGGCCGTGCCACCGCGGTATCTGCGCGTCCCCGGGCCTCACTGACCTGCCGCGTACGGTAGGCGACGCGCGTGACCGTTTCACGTGAAACACCGGTGGCCAGCAGGGCTCCCGGGTCGGACGCTCAGAGTGCAAGAACCCCTTAGGCTCGGTGCCATGAGTCTGCGACTGAGCACTGTGATCCTTCCGTACCGCCGCTGGAACGAAGGCGGGCGTTCGGCCTGGACGCGTGCCGAGCAGCTCGGCTTCCACACCGCGTACACCTACGACCACCTGTCCTGGCGCGCCTTCCGGGACGGCCCGTGGTTCGGCGCCGTGCCGACCCTCACCGCCGCGGCGGCCGTCACCGAACGGATCCGGCTGGGCACCCTGGTGACCTCGCCGAACTTCCGGCATCCGGTGACCCTGGCCAAGGAACTGATCTCCCTCGACGACATCTCCGGCGGGCGGGTCACGCTGGGCATCGGCGCGGGCGGCTCCGGCTTCGACGCCACCGCGCTCGGCCAGGAGCCCTGGACCCCGCGTGAGCGCGCGGACCGCTTCGCCGAGTTCGTCCCGCTGCTCGACCGGCTGCTCAGCGAGGACGCGGTGTCGTACGAGGGCGACTTCTACTCGGCCCACGAGGCGCGGAACATCCCCGGCTGTGTGCAGCGTCCCCGGCTGCCGTTCGCGGTGGCCGCGACCGGGCCGCGCGGCCTGCGGCTCGCCGCCCGGTACGGACAGGCGTGGGTGACCACCGGCGACCCCAAGCTGTTCGAGAACGGCACTCCTGAACAGTCGGTTCAGGCCCTGCGCGGACAGGCGGAGAAGCTGGCCGACATCTGCGCCGAGGTCGGCCGGGACATGGCCGGCCTCGACCGGGTTCTGCTCACCGGATTCACCCCGGACCGCAGCGGCCCGTTGCAGTCCCTGGCCGCCTTCGTCGACTTCGCCGGCCGGCACGCGGAGCTCGGCTTCACAGAGCTCGTGATCCACTGGCCGATCCCGGAGTCGCAGTTCGCGGCCGAGGAGAAGGTCTTCGAGAAGATCGCGATGGAGGCGCCTGCGCAGTTGCGCTGAGCGGCTTCGCGGGGGGCCCTGGTGAGGAGCCTCTGGCAGCAGCTCCCGGTGAGAACTCCTGGTGGGGCCGTACCCACTCACGTGTGCGGAGTCTCGCACGTCCGTGCAGGCATATGCGGAACAATGGGCGGGTGACTTCAGCGACCCGACAGCCCGAGACCGCGGCCGAGACCGTCCCGCCGCGGCTTATCGCCACCGACCTCGACGGCACCCTGCTGCGCGACGACAAGTCGGTCTCCCCGCGTACGGTCGCCGCGCTGGCCGCCGCCGAGGAGGCAGGCATCGAGGTCTTCTTCGTCACCGGCCGCCCGGCCCGCTGGATGGACGTCGTCAGCCAGCATGTGCACGGCCACGGCCTGGCGATCTGCGGCAACGGCGCCGCCGTGGTCGACCTGCACGGCGGTCCCGGCGCCCACCGGTTCGTGAAGGTGCGCGAGCTGGCGCGGGAGAACGCCCTGGACGCCGTACGGTCGCTGCGCGAGGCGGCGCCGGGCACGGTGTACGCCGTGGAGCAGACGTACGGCTTCTACCAGGAGCCGGCGTACCCCAAGCTGCACATGGAGATTCCGGACAGTCTCGCCCCGGCCGAGGAGCTGCTGTCCCCCAGTCACCGGGCCGCCGCCGAGCCGGTGCTCAAGATCCTCGCCTACCACCCCGAGATCGACCCCGACGCCTTCCTGACCCTGGCCCGGCTCGCCATCGGCGAACGCGCCAACGTCACCCGCTCCAGCCCCAGCGCCCTGCTCGAGATCAGCGGCCCGGAGGTGTCCAAAGCCAGCACGCTCGCCCTGTGCTGCGCCGAGCGCGGTATCTCCCACGAGGAGGTCGTCGCCTTCGGCGACATGCCGAACGACGTGGAGATGCTGACCTGGGCCGGCCGGTCCTACGCGATGGGCAACGCCCACCCGGACGTGATCGCCGCGGCCTCGGGACAGACGGTCGCGAACAACGAGGACGGTGTGGCGGTCGTGATCGAGCGGCTGCTGGCCGAGCGGCAGTAGCGGCCGGTCCCCTCGGTCAGAGCGACACCCCCCGCGCCTGCAGCCACGACACCGGGTTCACCGCCGAGCCCATCTCCGGCGTGACCCGCGTCTCGAAGTGCAGGTGCGGTCCGGTGGAGTTGCCGGTGCTGCCCGACTGGCCGATCCACTGGCCGGGACCGACGTGTTCTCCCTGGTCGACCGCGACGGACGCGAGATGCGCGTACTGCGTGTAGTAACCGCCCGCGTGCCTGAGCACGATCTCGATGCCGAAGGCGCCGCCGCAGGACACCTTCACCACCCGGCCCGCGCCCACGGCCCGCACGGGCGTGCCGATCGGCACCGCGAAGTCCTGCCCGGTATGCCGGTTCGACCACCGCGCACCGCCACTGCCGTAGGACGCGGACAGCTCGTACGTCTCCACGGGCGCGACCCAGGCACCGGTGAACCCCGCCTCCGGCTGGTCGAGCCGGACGGCCCCGCGGCAGGCCCCGGCGGCGACCGCGGCGTCCGCCTGCCCCTGGAGCTGCGAACGGGCCGTTTCCAGCTTCTGCTCGATGTCCGCCTTCAGAGCGGCGAGTTGGGTGTTCCGCTTCTCCAGCGCCTGCCACTGAGCCGCGGCCTCGGCCTCGGCCGCCGCGAGCCGGGCCTCGGCGCGGCGGTTCTTGGCGATGGCGTTGTTCACGGCGAGGTCCGCCTGGGAGAAGGCGCGCTGACCTCGCATCAGGTCGTCGGGGCTGTCGGCGAGGATCATCTGCGCGGCCACCGGCAGTCCCCCGCTGGTGCGGTACTGGGCCCGGGCGATCCGGCCCAGGTCCTCGTGCAGCGCGGCGATGTGCCTCCGCTGGGCGTCCAGGCGTTCCTCCGCCTCCCGCGCCCTCACCCGTTGCCCCTCGGCCTCCGCACGCCCCGCCTCGTACTGCTGCGTCGCCACCGCGGCCTCCTCGTACAGCCGCGCCACCTCGGCGCTGAGGCCCGTGTCCACACCCCCGGTGATGCCGCTCCCGGGCGCCTTGTCCGCCACGGTGGGCCGGGCCGCGAGGACCGCCAGTGCGCACAGCAGAACCGGAACGAGCAGCCGATGGCGGCGAAATGAGCTCATGCCAGCGATCGTCCCCCGGCCCTGCCGACCCGGCCCTGTTCACGTCATGCGCCCGGGGGAACGACTGCCCCTAACGGCTCAGTGCACCTCGCACAGCAGTGCCCCCGACGGTTCGGTGCAGCGCCGAGCGCGCGTGGGATGCCCCCGACGACTCGCGGCACGCCGCGCGGGCCGGACGCCCCCGCCGCCCTGAGCGCGCCAAGCGGGCCGGATGCCCTGGCGACTCGGTCGGTGCCGATCGAACCGCTATCGCGCTTCCGCCAGCGACTCCGACGCCGCCTCCCGTTCCGCCATCTCCCGCAACGGCCCTTCCAGCACGACCAGCTCCGCGTACGGCCCGCGCTGCACCACACGTCCCTGGTCCAGCACGATCACCTCGTCCACGGCCTCGAGGCCCGCCAGCCGGTGCGTGATGAGCAGCGTCGTACGGCCCTCGGTCGCGGCCAGCAGATCGGCGGTGAGCCCGTCGGCGGTAGGCAGGTCGAGGTGCTCGGCGGGCTCGTCGAGCACCAGGACGGGGAAGTCGGCGAGCAGGGCCCGCGCCAGCGCCAGTCGCTGCCGCTGGCCCCCGGACAGCCGCGCCCCGTGTTCACCGACGAGGGTGTCGAGCCCGTCGGGCAGAGTGCCGGCCCAGTCCAGCAGCCGGGCCCGGCCGAGCGCGGCGCGCAGGTCGTCCTCAGAGGCGTCCTTCCTCGCGAGCAGCAGGTTCTCGCGCAGCGAGCTGTCGAAGAGGTGCGCGTCCTGCGCACACAGCCCGACGAGCCTCCGCACGTCGTCACCGGGCAGCGCGTAGGCGTCCACACCGGCCAGCGTGTAGGTGCCCGCCTGGGCGTCGAGGAACCGCAGCAGCACCTGCGCCAGGGTGGTCTTGCCGGAGCCGGAGGGGCCGACCACGGCGATCCGGCGGCCCTCCTCGAGGGTCAGGTCGAGCCCGGCGAGCGCGTCCCGGTCCTGCCCGGCGTGCCGGGCGGTCAACCCTCCGACGACTATCGGGAACGGCGAGGCGGGCGCCTGCCGGGGCCGCTCCGGCTCGCGCACGGGCTCCGGGGCGTCCAGCACCTCGTACACCCGCTCGGCGCTGCGGCGGACCCGCTGCCGGTACTGCACCGCGAGCGGTAGCACGAGCACGGCCTCGAAGGCGGCCAGCGGGGTGAGGACGACGACGGCCATGGTCACACCGTCCAGCCGCCCGCCGACGACCGCCTGCGCACCGACCAGGGCGGCGGCCGTGACGGTCAAGCCGGAGATCAGCGCGGTGAGCCCGTCGCCGAGTGCCGTGGCGGTGGCGGCGCGCGAGGCGATCCGGGTGAGCGCCCCGTCGGCTTCGCGTGTCTGGGCGGTCCGCGCGGACAGGGCGCCGGCGACGGTCAGCTCCGCGGTGCCGGTGAGCAGGTCGGTCACCCGTGTGGCGAGCTCACCGCGGGCGGGGGCAAGCCGGTGCTCGGCCCGCCGGGCGACGGCTCCGGTGACCAGTGGCACGCCCACGCCCGCGGCGAGCAGCCCGGCCGCGAGCACCGCCCCGGCCTCGGGCAGCAGCCACGCCGTGAAGCCGACGGACGCGGCCGACACGACGAGTGCCGCCCCGGCCGGCAGCAGCCACCGCAGCCAGTAGTCCTGCAGCTCGTCCACATCAGCGACCAACCGGGAGAGCAGATCACCCCGGCGGGTCCGGCGCAGCCCGGCAGGTGCCAGCCGCTCCAGCCTGCGGAACACCGCGACCCTGGTGTCGGCCAGCATCCGCAGCACGGCGTCGTGTGACACCAGCCGCTCGGCGTACCGGAACACGGCCCGCCCGATGCCGAAGGCCCGCGTCGCCGTCACGGCCATCATCAGATACAGCACGGGCGGCTGCTGCGAGGCCCGCGAGATGAGCCACCCGGAGGTGGCCATGAGCCCTACGGCACTCCCCAGCGCGAGACTCCCGAGCAACAGCGCGAGTCCCAGCCGCCCGCGCCGGGGGCCGGACATGGCACGGACCCGTGTGAGGACACCGCCGGAAGCGGGCTGTTCGAGAGAGGCTGCCAAGGCGAGTGGCTCGGCCACGACCGCAGGCGTCCCGGACCGCTGGCCGGCGGGGTGCGCCGCGGCCACGGCAGCGGTCTCGGGCTCCCCCAGCCGCACCACCCGATCCGCCACCCCCAGCAGCGCCGGCCGGTGCACCACCAGCAGCACCGTCCGACCGGCGGCCAGCCGCCGCACCGCCGCCACGACGCCGGCCTCGGTGGCCCCGTCCAACGCCGCCGTCGGCTCGTCGAGCAGCAGAACGGGCCGGTCCGCGAGGAACGCCCGGGCCAGTGCGAGCCGCTGCAGCTGACCGGCGGACAGCCCGGACCCGTCCTCGCCGAGCACGGTGTCGATGCCCTCAGACAGCGCGTCCACGAACTCCAGCGCCCCGGCGTCGCCGAGCGCCCGCCGTACGGCGTCGTCGTCCGCGTCCGGCCGCGCCAGCCGCACGTTCTCGGCGATCGTCCCGGCGTACAGATGCGGCCGTTGCGGCACCCACGCGATCCGGGACCGCCACTGCTCAAGGTCGGCATCCGCGAGGTCGGCTCCCCCGACCCGTACACGCCCCTCGGTCGGCCGCACGAACCCGAGCAGGACGCCGAGCAGCGTCGACTTGCCCGCACCGCTCGGTCCGACCAGCGCGACCGTCTCCCCGGGCTCGACGGTGAAGGACACATCCGAGACGGCGTCCGCGGACCGCCCCGGGTACCGGACGGTCACGCCCTCGAAGGACAGGGCCCCTTCCGGCACGGCCCCGGAACCGGTCGCCGGAACGGGCGTCTCCAGGACCTCGAAGATCTCCTCGGCCGCGGCGAGCCCCTCAGCCGCCGCGTGGTACTGCGCCCCGACCTGCCTCAACGGCAGATACGCCTCCGGCGCCAGGATCAGGATGACGAGACCGATGTAGAGGTCCATCTCGCCGTGGACGAGCCGCATGCCGATCGTCACGGCGACCAGTGCCACCGAGATCGTCGCGAGCAGCTCCAGTGCGAAGGAGGAGATGAAGGCGATCCGCAGCGTCCGCATGGTCGCCAGCCGGTACTCGCCGGTGATCCGCCGGATCGACTCGGCCTGTGCCTTGGCCCGCCCGAACACCTTCAGCGTCGGCAGTCCCGCGACCACGTCCAGGAAATGCCCGGACAGTCGCGACAGCAGCCGCCACTGACGGTCCATCCGGGACTGCGTGGCCCAGCCGATCAGCACCATGAAGACCGGGATGAGCGGCAGGGTGCCCACGATGATTGCCGCGGAGACCCAGTCCTCGGTGACGATCCGCGCCAGCACCGCCACCGGCACGACCACCGCGAGACCCAGCTGCGGCAGATACCGCGAGAAGTAGTCGTCGAGGGCGTCGACACCCCGGGTGGCCAGGGCGACCAGGGACCCTGTCCGCTGCCCGCTCAGCCAGCCCGGCCCCAGCTGAGCGGAGCGCTCCAGCAGCCGCCCGCGCAGCTCGGACTTCACCGCCGCGCTCGCCCGGTGCGCGGCGAGTTCGGTGAGCCAGCCGACCAGCGCCCGCCCGACCGCGACGACGGCCAGCAGCAGTAGGGGAGTGGCCAGTTCTGACACCGCCATGCGGTGCTGGAACGCGCCGACCACGACTTCGGCGATGAGCATCGCCTGCACGATGACCAGCACCGCCCCGACAGCGCCCAGGGCAACGACCGCCACCAGGAAGACCCGGGTGGCGCGGGCGTACCGGAGCAGACGCGGATCGATTGGTTTCACGTGAAACACACCTCAGTGCACGGGGTCGGCGATGTGCTGCGTGCCGATCCGCTTGCGGAACACCCAGTAGGTCCAGCCCTGGTAGAGCATTACGACCGGAGCGGCGATCGCCGCGCACCACGTCATGATCTTCAGCGTGTACGGGCTGGACGAGGCGTTGGTGACCGTCAGGCTCCAGTCCGGGTTCAGCGTCGACGGCATGACGTTCGGGAACAACGTCAGGAAGAGCATCGCCACGGTGGCCACGATGGTGAGCCCCGACAGGGCGAACGCCCAGCCCTCACGCCCCGCCCCTGCCGCGACCAGCGCCAGGACGAGCGCCGCGACGGCGACGACCACCGCGGCGAGCGACGTCCCGTCACCCCGGTCGGCCTGCGTCCACAGCAGGAAGGCGAGCGCCAGCAAGGCGGTCACCAGCCCGACGCGCAGTGCCATCTTCCGAGCCCGTTCCCGGATCTCCCCGACGGTCTTGAGCCCGACGAACACCGTCCCGTGGAAGGTGAACAGCGCCAGTGTGACCAGACCACCCAGCAACGCGTACGGGTTGAACAGGTCCAGGACGCCGCCGGCGTAGTTGAGGTCCTGGTCGATCTTCACGCCCCGCACGATGTTGCCGAAGGCCACACCCCACAGGAACGCGGGGAGGAGCGAGGTCCAGAAGATCGCCGTCTCCCAGTTGCGCTGCCAGTTGTCCTCGGGCCGCTTGGCGCGGTACTCGAAGGCCACACCCCGGACGATCAGGCAGACCAGGATGGCCAGCAGCGGCAGGTAGAAGCCGGAGAAGAGCGTGGCGTACCACTCGGGGAAGGCGGCGAAGGTCGCACCTGCCGCCGAGAGCAGCCACACCTCGTTGCCGTCCCAGACGGGTCCGATGGTGTTGATCAGCACCCGCTTCTCGGGCCGGTTGCGGGCGAGCAGCTTCGTGAGTACTCCGACTCCGAAGTCGAAACCCTCCAGGAAGAAGTAGCCGGTCCAGAGAAGGGCGATCAGAACGAACCAGACGTCGTGCAGTTCCATGACTGTGCAGCTCCCTCGGCCTAGTACGAGAAGGCCATCGGCTTGTCGGCGTCACGGGAGTCGCCGCCGATCTTCGTGGGCGGGTTGAGGTCGGCCTCGGTGAGTTCGGGCGGGCCCGCCTTGACGTACTTGACCAGCAGCTTGACCTCGACCACGGCGAGGATCGCGTACAGCGTGGTGAAGACGATCATCGAGGTGATGATCTCGCCCTGGGAGACACCGGGGGAGACCGCGTCGCGCGTCTGGAACAGACCGTAGACGACCCACGGCTGGCGGCCCATCTCGGTGAAGATCCAGCCCCAGGAGCTGGCGATCAGCGGGAAGCCCAGGGTCAGGATCGCGATGCGCCAGTACCACTTGGTCAACGTCGGGCCGAGCGCCTTCTTCGGCAGCAGCACGAGATGCGGGACCTCGTCGTCGCCCACCCGCAGATGCTGTGGCAGCAGGAACTTCTTGCGGGTCAGCCACAGTCCGGCCGCACCGATGGCGAAGGACGTCATGCCGAAGCCGATCATCCACCGGAAGCCCCAGTAGGCGACGGGGATGTTGGGCCGGTAGTCGCCGGGGCCGTACTTCGCCTGCTCGGCCTTGTTGACGTCGTTGATGCCCGGCACGAACGAGGAGAAGTCGTCCTTGGCGAGGAAGGACAGCAGACCCGGGATCTCGATGGCGACCCTGTTGTGCCCCTTGTCGACATCGCCGACGGCGAAGACGGAGAAGGGCGCCGGCTTCTCGCCGTCCCACAGCGCCTCGGCCGCGGCCATCTTCATCGGCTGCTGCTGGAACATGATCTTGCCGAGGACGTCGCCGCTGATCGCGGTGAGCAGACCGCCGACGACGACGGTGACCAGGCCCAGCCGCAGCGAGGTCTTCATGACGGGGATGTGCTTCTTGCGGACCAGGTGGAAGGCGGCGATACCGACCATGAAGGCGCCGCCGGTCAGGAACGCGGCGGTGAGCGTGTGGAAGACCTGGGCGAGTGCGGTGTTCTGGGTCAGCACCAGCCAGAAGTCGGTGAGCTCGGCCCGCCCCTTGGCCCCGTTGATCCGGTAACCGACCGGGTGCTGCATCCAGGAGTTGGCCGCGAGGATGAAGTACGCCGACAGAATCGTGCCGATCGAGACCATCCATATACAGGCCAGGTGGATCTTCTTCGGCAGCTTGTCCCAGCCGAAGATCCACAGACCGATGAAGGTCGACTCGAAGAAGAAGGCGATCAGCGCCTCGAAGGCCAGCGGCGCGCCGAAGACGTCACCGACGAAGCGCGAGTAGTCGGACCAGTTCATGCCGAACTGGAACTCCTGCACGATGCCGGTGACCACCCCCATCGCGATGTTGATCAGGAAGAGCTTGCCCCAGAACTTGGTCGCCCGGAGGTACTTCTCCTTCTCGGTCCGCACCCAGGCGGTCTGCAGACCGGCCGTGAGGGCGGCCAGCGAGATCGTCAGGGGGACGAACAGAAAGTGGTAGACGGTGGTGATGCCGAACTGCCATCGCGCCAGGGTCTCCGGCGCCAAAGCCAGGTCCACGTCGCCGCTCCTTACATACGCTTGTGAAAGCGTTCACATTCACAAGCCATTATGCAGCACGCACTTTCGAGCCATGGAGGGGGCCCCTCAGACGGCAGACCCCTCGGCGCGGACTCCAACGTTTGTTGAACCAACGGCATGCGTCAGCGGCATGCAGACGCCAGCACCTGTCCAGATACGAATCCCCTGGCCGGCAGGTCACCTACCGTGCCCCGACGGCACCTGACCACGCAGGCGCTCGCCAAGGCGCTGCCCCTTGCCTCCACCGCCAGGACCTACGGAGAGGTGTTCTTCGACACAGGGGTGTTCTTCGACACAGGGGTGTCGGTTTCACGTGAAACCGGCGCTCGGCAGGTCGCCGAGCCGGGCACGGTCGCCGTCCGGATGGACGGCGGTGCCTCGCTCTCCCCTACGGACCGACGCCCATCCCACAAGCGGCGAGTGCCGCCTCGCGAGCCCGTGCACCATTCTGGGCCGCGTCGACGGCGGCCCCCGCCTGCTCACGACTGTGCGGGACGGCGACCCCATACGCGTGGAGCCGGTCGACGACCAGCGCCGACCGGCGCACCTCACGGCCCTTCTCAGCCCTCAGAGGTCCTTGCGAACCCTTCCGCCACCTTCAGGAAGATGTCGTTCGCCTCGGTCTCCCCGACCGTCACGCGCACACCCTCACCCGGGAACGGCCGGATCACCACGCCCGCCTGCTCACACGCCTCCGCGAACGCGACCGTGCGCTCCCCCAGCCGCAGCCACACGAAGTTGGCCTGGGTCTCCGGCACCGTCCACCCCTGGGCGCGCAGCCCGTCGACCACCCGCGTGCGCTCACACACCAGCGAGCCGACCCGGCCGAGTAGTTCGTCCTCGGCCCGCAGCGAGGCGATCGCCGCCTCCTGCGCGAGTTGGCTCACGCCGAACGGCACCGCCGTCTTGCGCAGCGCCGCCGCCACCGGCTCGTGGGCGACGGCGAACCCGACCCGCAGGCCGGCGAGGCCGTACGCCTTGGAGAAGGTCCGCAGGACGCAGACGTTGGGCCGGTCTCGGTAGAGCTCGATGCCGTCCGGCACCTCGGAGTCGCGTATGAACTCGCGGTAGGCCTCGTCGAGCACCACCAGCACATCACCGGGGACCCGGTCGAGGAAGCGCTCCAGCTCCGGCCTCCGCACGACCGTGCCGGTCGGGTTGTTGGGGTTGCAGACGAAGATCAGCCGAGTCCGGTCGGTGATCGCGTCCGCCATCGCGTCGAGGTCGTGCACATCACCGGACGTCAGCGGCACCTGCACCGACGTCGCGCCGCTGATCTGCGTGATGATCGGGTACGCCTCGAAGGACCGCCAGGCGTAGATGACCTCGTCACCGGGGCCGGAGGTGGCTTGGATCAACTGCTGGGCGACCCCGACCGACCCGGTACCGGTGGACAGGTGGGACAGAGGCACCCCGAACCGCTCGGACAGCTCGTTCATCAGCGCCGTACAGGCCATGTCCGGGTAGCGGTTGAAGGTACGGGCCGCCGCCGTCACCGTCTCCAGCACGCCCGGCAGCGGCGGGTAGGGGTTCTCGTTGGAGGACAGCTTGTAGGCCACCGGCCCGCCTGTCGCGGCGGGCTTGCCCGGCTTGTAGGTGGGGATCCCCTCCAGCTCGGCGCGCAGCTTGGGGCTCGTCTCGCTCACCGCAGTCCTCCTTGTGAAGACCGGCGGCCCATGACCGCCGCCGACATCCAATACTCCTCACCTTATGAGGATTCGGCACCCCTGCGTACAGCCGCGACGGAGCGACCGGTGTCGGCCGCCCCCGTCCCGACCGGCATCAAGGGCATCGGCGTCCCAAGGCGTACGAATCAGGGGGCGCGCCGTACATATATCTATGCGCCGGTAGTGCACGCCCTGGCGCGCATCCCCCGTGCAGGTGAGTTGAGACCTCTTCGCAACCTCGGCCACTTGGCAGGCCCGCACGCGCCGACACGTCACGTACTGGCATGGGAGCATTCAACGCCCTTGTTTTCCAAAGCACTTGGACCTTTCTGATCATGCAGAAACGTGCCTGTCAACGCGTGCATATGCGTCCGCACTACCCCACCGCATGAGCCCTACTATCGGCTCGCCATGACAGCAGCAGGGAAGCACCAGGTGAGCCGCGCGGAAACCTCACGGCGAGGCAGTCGGCCAGGTCGGGCGGGCATCAGAGACGTGGCCGCCGCCGCCGGAGTCTCCATCACGACCGTCTCCGACGCCCTCAACGGCAAGGGCAGGCTCCCGGACGCCACCCGGCGCCATGTCCGCGAGGTCGCCGACCGGCTGGGCTACCGCCCCTCGGCCGCCGCCCGGACCCTCCGCACCGGCAAGTCGGGACTCATCGGCCTGACCGTGACCACGTACGGGGATGAACCTTTCACCTTCACCGAGTTCGCGTACTTCGCCGAGATGGCGCGGGCCGCCACCTCCGCCGCGCTCGCCCGCGGCTACGCCCTCGTCATCCTGCCCGCCACCTCCCGTCACGACGTGTGGTCGAACGTCGCCCTGGACGGCACGGTCGTCATCGACCCCTCCGACCAGGACCCGGTGGTCAGCGAGCTCGTCCGGCAGGGGCTTCCGGTCGTCTCCGACGGGCGCCCGGCCGGCGCGCTGCCGGTCACGGCCTGGGTCGACAACGACCACGAGGCCGCCGTGCTCGGCATCCTCGACCACCTGGCCGACGCCGGCGCCCGCCGTATCGGCCTGCTGACCGGCACGACGACGGACACCTACACCCACCTGTCGACCACCGCGTACCTGCGCTGGTGCGAGCGCGTCGGCCAGGATCCGGTGTACGAGGCCTACCCGGCGCACGATCCGTGCGCGGGCGCCGTCGCCGCCGACCGGCTGCTCGCCCGGCCCGACCGGCCCGACGCGGTCTACGGACTGTTCGACCCCAACGGCACCGACCTGCTCGCCGCCGCCCGCCGCTACGGTCTGCGCGTCCCGGACGACCTGCTGCTCGTCTGCTGCAGCGAGTCCACGGTGTACGCCAACACCGAGCCGCCGGTCACCACGCTCTCCCTGAAGCCGCGGCGCATCGGCACGGCGGTGGTGCAACTCCTCATCGACGCCATCGAGGGAGTCGAATCGGACCACCCGGTGGAGCAGGTGATACCGACGGAGCTGATCGTGCGCACGTCGTCCCAGCGACGACCGCCGCGAACGACGGTCAGCGCCCCGCGGTCACCCGAGGAGACGTAGGTCCCGCTCCCGGGTGAGGGGAAGGTCGCACTCTGGGGAGAAACAGGGCCGGTCTCCCGGAGAGAAGGGATCGTTCTCGCAAAGAGAAGAAGAGCGAGGACGGTCACACGGTGGTCGAAGCCGGGCCCAATCGGGGCGAAAGCCACGGTGAACTGGAGTCTTGCTCTGATTCACCACCCCTGGGTCATCACATGGCGCGATCCGCATTCCTATGATGGGCCCACGACACCGGCGGGCCGCTACGACCAGGCAGTCCGATGCGGTGCAGATGCGGCGCGATGGTGGAGGGGTCGATGACTCAGGGGGCCGGTCAGGGACCCGAGGTGGAGCGGACGGCGACGTTGCGCGACTTCCGAGTGCCCGCGTACGTCCACGAGACCGGTCCGTACGTCCACAGCGTCCACGCCGACGAGGTCGCCCCGCCGCCCGCGGAGACCTACCCCGAGGGCTACACGCCGACCCAGCGCGACCTTCCTGTCGTCAACCGGGGCGACACTGTCCAGGTGACCGTCGAACCGGAGACCGCCGCCCCGCAGGCCACCACCGGGCAGGGCCCGCTGTACGTCGTGGGCGACGTGCACGGCTACCTCGACCAGCTCGTGGCCGCCCTCCAGGAGAAGGGCCTGCTCGACGCCGCCGGCAACTGGTGCGCGGGCACGGCCCGACTGTGGTTCCTCGGCGACTTCACCGATCGCGGCCCGGACGGTATCGGCGTCATCGACCTGGTGATGCGGCTGTCCGCCGAGGCCGCCGCGGCCGGCGGTTACTGCAAGGCGCTCATGGGCAACCACGAGCTGCTGCTGCTCGGCGCCAAGCGGTTCGGCGACACCCCCGTCAACTCCGGCGCGGGCACCGCCACCTTCCAGGCGGCCTGGCTGCTCAACGGCGGCCAGAAGACCGACATGGACCGCCTCCAGGACCACCACCTGCAATGGATGGCCCGACTGGACGCCGTCGAGGAGGTCGACGGCCACCTGCTCGTGCACTCCGACACCACCGCCTACCTCGACTACGGCCGGTCCATCGAAGAGGTGAACGACACCGTCCGCGAGACGCTCACGCGCAACGACGCGGACGAGGTCTGGGACCTGTTCCGCAAGTTCACCAAGCGGTTCTCCTTCCGCGACGAGGGCGGCGCGGACGCCGTGCGCTCCCTGCTCGATACGTACGGCGGTACCCGCATCGTTCACGGCCACAGCCCGATTCCGTATCTGCTGGGCGAGGCCGGCGCCGAGGAGGACGAGGAGACCAGCGACCCCGTCGTCGAGGGGCCGCACGTCTACGCCGACGGACTCGCCATCGCGATGGACGGCGGCGTGACGATGGCCGGAAAGCTGCTGGTCCAGCAACTGCCGCTGGCTACGTGAACGTTCACCGGTCAGGAGTCCCCCGTCGTGGGACCGGGCCGGTGAGGGCCCAATTTCGGTAAACCCCCTGTCACCGCATACCGTCACCGCTCTACCATCGGCTTATCCGTAGCAGGCTCCCCTCCGTTTCTGCCCGACGGCTCGTCAGCATGCCGAGCCCCAAGCCCTACGGAGCATCGGGGGATGCACATGAACAGCGTTCCGCAGCACCTGCTGAGCGAGGACCGCCAGGAATACGAGCGGATCCTCGATGAGGCGCTGCGCTCCGCACCACACCGTCCGGAACTCGCCGCTGTCGAACAGCGGCTCAACCCCGAACAACTGCGCACCATGGCGCTGAACGCCACCGCGCTCATCACGGTGGCCGCGTCGGCCGAGTACCAGCACTACGTCAAGGTCCGCGACGAACTCCGCCAGCCGGCGTCGCCCGCCTCGTCGTCCGTGCGCGCGTCCGGTTCCTCCGAGCCGGGCACGGGCGCGGCGGGACTCGCCGCCGCAATGGGGGAGGTCGCCGCCGAGACCGCCGGCGCGGGCGCCGTCGCCGTCGTCGCCGTTCTCGCGCCCGTCCTGGCGGGAACCGCAGCGGCGATCTTCCTGCTCGTCGGCTACATCCTGCAGATGCTCGACCCCGAGCAGGGGTTCGCCCGGACCATGCTCACCACGGGGTGGGTGTTCGGTGCCGTGACCGCGGTCGCGATCCTCGTCGCGGCGGTGGGACTGCTGCTGACCGCCCTGCGCAACAAGCCGACGGCCGAAGGCGGTCCGTACGGCGAGCTGCAGAGGGAGGTGGACCAGGCCAGGGAGGACTGGCGCAAGGCACTGGTGGAGCGCGGCATCCTGCCCTTCCTGCGGGAAGCACTCGCCGCCCCGGACGCAGCCGCCGCGCTGCACCACACCTCCCCCTCCGCGCCGGTCAGCCGCATGCCGCATCTCGGCTACGACCGCCCGGGTTTCACCAGCCCGGACGACGGCAGCCGCGGCTCACGGCCGAGCTTCAGCAGCCCGGACTACACCAGCCCGGACTTCGGAGGCCCGGAACACCAGCCGGAGTAGCCGTCGGTGCCCGCCCTTGCGAGCGCCCGCCGGCTTGCGCTCCCCCGTGTGAAGACACTTCGGGGAGCGCAAGCCGAGCATCCGGCCCGGCGGTTGCCTCCGTCCGGGCGCCTGTCGTGTCGCCCGGATCAGTCCGCGATCGGCAGGTACACGCGGTTGCCGCTGGCCGCGAACTCCTTCGACTTCTGGGCCATGCCCTCCTCGATCTCGGTCCGGGTGCCGCCGTGTTCACGGCGGATGTCCTGCGAGATCTTCATGCTGCAGAACTTGGGACCGCACATCGAGCAGAAGTGAGCCGTCTTGGCCGGCTCGGCGGGCAGGGTCTCGTCGTGGAAGTCCCGTGCCGTGTCGGGGTCGAGAGCCAGGTTGAACTGGTCCTCCCACCGGAACTCGAAACGGGCGTCGGACAGGGCGTCGTCCCACTCCTGGGCACCCGGGTGCCCCTTGGCGAGGTCGGCCGCGTGGGCGGCGATCTTGTACGTGATGACGCCGGTCTTGACGTCGTCACGGTTGGGCAGGCCCAGATGCTCCTTGGGGGTGACGTAACACAGCATCGCCGTGCCCCACCAAGCGATCATCGCGGCGCCGATGCCGGAGGTGATGTGGTCGTACGCCGGCGCGACGTCCGTGGTCAGCGGGCCGAGCGTATAGAACGGAGCCTCATCGCAGATCTCCTGCTGAAGGTCGATGTTCTCCTTGATCTTGTGCATCGGGACATGGCCCGGGCCCTCGATCATGGTCTGAACGTGGAAACGCTTCGCGATCCGGTTGAGTTCCCCGAGCGTCCTCAACTCCGCGAACTGCGCCTCGTCGTTGGCGTCCGCGATCGAGCCGGGACGCAGGCCGTCGCCGAGCGAGTACGTGACGTCGTACGCGGCGAGGATCTCGCAGAGCTCCTCGAAGTTCTCGTACAGGAACGACTCCTTGTGGTGCGCCAGGCACCAGGCGGCCATGATCGAGCCGCCGCGGGAGACGATGCCGGTCTTGCGGTTGGCCGTGAGCGGCACGTATGCCAGGCGCACGCCCGCGTGGACCGTCATGTAGTCCACGCCCTGCTCGGCCTGTTCGATGACCGTGTCCTTGTAGATCTCCCAGGTCAGCTCCTCGGCCCGGCCGTCGACCTTCTCCAGGGCCTGGTAGAGCGGCACGGTGCCGATGGGCACGGGGGAGTTGCGCAGCACCCACTCACGCGTGGTGTGGATGTTGCGGCCGGTGGACAGGTCCATGACCGTGTCGGCGCCCCAGCGGGTCGCCCAGGTCATCTTCTCGACCTCCTCCTCGATGGAGGACGTCACGGCCGAGTTGCCGATGTTGGCGTTGACCTTCACCAGGAACCGCTTGCCGATGATCATCGGCTCGATCTCCGGGTGGTTGACGTTGGCCGGCAGCACCGCCCGGCCCGCCGCGATCTCGTCGCGGACGACCTCGGGCGAGACGTTCTCCCGGATGGCCACGTACTCCATCTCGGGCGTGATCTCCCCTCGGCGGGCGTAGGCGAGCTGTGTGACCGCCTTGCCGTCCCTGCTGCGGCGCGGCTGGCGCGGCCGGCCGGGGAAGACGGCGTCGAGGTTACGGAGGCCGCCGCGGGGCGAGGTGTGCTTGATGCCGTCGTCCTCGGGACGGACAGGGCGGCCCGCGTACTCCTCGGTGTCGCCGCGGGCGGTGATCCAGTTCTCCCGCAGCGGCGACAAGCCCCTGCGGACGTCGGTCTCCACGAGTGGATCGGTGTACGGGCCCGACGTGTCGTACAGCGTGACCGACTGCCCGTTGGTGAGGTGCACCTGACGGACAGGCACGCGCAGGTCGGGACGGGTGCCCTCGACATACGCCTTGTGCCAGCCGATGGACTTCCCGGCCTCCTCGGACTGAGCGTCCCGAACGGAGGCAGGCGTGCGTGCGTCCTTGTTGGTCATGAGACCTACTCCCTACGCCGGCATTACCCGGTAACAGGTTCGGCGGTCGACGCAGCGGCTTCCGTCCTCCGACGTTCCGTGTGAAACATCACTCGACTTCGGTGATGTTTCATGTGAAACATCGCTGGGACGGAGGTCAGCGCCCTCTCAGCCCGGTGCTCCGAGCTCCCGCGTGTACAAAAAGGTGCCCCCACGCTAGCGGCAATTCTGGCGCGGTGAACAGAGGGCCCCCCTCGTTCTTGCGATGATCGGTCGGTGACCACGACGCAACGCCCCCCTTACCCACCGTCCGAGCCGCCCCGCGGTTCCGGCGCCGGAAACGGCAACGGCAACGGTCGGGGAGACGACCATGACTTCGCCGCCGGGGCCGGGCAGGAGCCTCCCCGGGGGCCGGAGCAGGGGCCTGCCCAAGAGCAGGGGTACAGACCGGCTCGGGGTCAGAGGCACGGCTACGGGCAGGGGCCTGCCCAAGAGCAGGGCCGGGGGCCTGCCCGGGGTCAAGGGCCCGGGTACGAGTCGGTTGCGGCTTTCGGGTCCGGGCCCGGATCCGGTGGCGAGCGCGGGTCCGACTCCGACCGTGGGTACGGTTCCGGCCCCCCGGGTGGGTACGGACCCGGCCGCGGCCAGGGTGCCGGGTTTGGCGGTGGACACGGCTCAGGCCCCACTGGCGGCCAGGGCCCGCGCCCAGGGGGCGGCGAGGGCCCTGGCCCAGGGGACGGCCACGGTGCCGGTCCCGGCGGCGGCCACGGTTCCGGTCCCGGCGGAGGTGACGGGCACGGAGACGGACACGGCTCCGGCTCGGCACCGGGTGGCGGGCACGGCCACTCGCACAACCACGGTCCGGCCGCACCCGTTTCCCTCCATCTCCGCAAGGTCATCGCGGCGATCCTGATCCCGTTCGCCGCTGCCGTGCTGGTCGGTCTCGCCGTCCTGTGGCCGGGCGGCGCCCCGCCGCACGAGCGCACCGGCGTCGGCTTCGACCGGCAGACCCAGCAGGCGACGGTCACCAAGGTCGTGGAGGTGAGCTGCGAGGAGGCCGGTGCCCAGGGGGTTCCGCCGACGGGCGACACCTCCACCGCCGAGGGGTCCTCCGCGGTGCAGCAGGAGAAGGGCACCTGCAAGCGGGCGACCATCCGGGTGGACAGCGGCGACGACAAGGGCCGCACCTTCACCGAGATCGTCCAGCCCGACCAGTCCCGCCAGCTGCACGAGGGCCAGGAGGTCGTGGTCGCCTACGAGCCCTCCGCGCCCAGGGACCTGCAGTACTCGGTCACCGACATCAACCGCCGCCTGCCCATGGGACTGCTCGCCGGCATCTTCGCGCTCGCCGTCGTGGTCGTCGGGCGGCTGCGAGGTGTCATGGCCCTCGTCGCGCTGGCCATCAGCTTCCTGGTGCTGAACTTCTTCGTCCTGCCCGCGATCCTGCAGGGCTCGAACCCGCTGCTGGTGGCGGTGGTCGGCTCGAGCGCCATCATGCTCATCGCCCTGTACCTGTGTCACGGACTGTCCGCCCGGACATCCGTGGCCGTGCTGGGCACCCTGATCTCGCTGCTGCTGATCGGCGTTCTCGGCTCGCAGTTCATCGGCTGGGCCGCGCTCACCGGCAACACCGACGACAACACCGGCCTGATCCACGGCCTCTACCCGACGATCGACATGAGCGGTCTGCTGCTCGCCGGCGTCATCATCGGCTCGCTCGGCGTGCTCGACGACGTGACGGTCACGCAGACCTCGGCGGTCTGGGAGCTGCACGAGGCCAACCCGTCGATGGGCTGGCGGGGCCTCTACCGCGCGGGCATCCGTATCGGCCGCGACCACATCGCATCGGTCGTCAACACCCTCGTCCTCGCCTACGCGGGTGCCGCGCTGCCGCTGCTGCTGCTGTTCTCCATCGCCCAGAGCAGTGTGGGGACGGTCGCCAACAGCGAGCTGGTCGCCGAGGAGATCGTGCGCACGCTGGTCGGTTCGATCGGCCTGGTCGCCTCGGTGCCGGTCACCACCGCCCTGGCGGCGCTGGTGGTCTCGGCCGACCGCCCGGGAACGGAGCCCGCCGCGGAGGCTTCCGCGGCCCCGGCGCGTGGGGGAAGGGGTCGGCGCCGCAAGCGCTGACGCGTCCCGGCCGAACACGTCTGCCCCTTCGGCACGCCCTTCCGCACGAGAGCCCCTCCGAGGAAGAAGCGTTCCTGCACCGCCCGGGGACCGCCGGTGAAGCGTTACTCCACCGTGCCGCCCGGCCGGTGTCTCAGCCGGCGCCCTGTTCCGCGAGGATGCGGTCCAGGGCCTCGTCGAGGTGGGCGTCGAAGTCGGCGAGCGAGCCCTCCTGCCCCAGCGGAACCAGCTTGTCGGTCCGGTCGAGGAAGGCCACGAGCGGTGCCGTCGAGGACCGGAACAACGCCTGGTCGTTGCCCACCTGAAGCCGGATCAGCACCTCGCCCAGCGCGTCCGGTTCGACGGGCGTGACCCGCACGTCGCCCTCCCCGCACGGCCGGCCGACCCCGTCGATCAGCAATTCCCGCCCGAAAGCCCACGTCACCGGGGCATCACCCGGCAAGTGGAACGTCAGCCGAACGGCATAGGGATCACTGGTCTCATAGCGCAGCTCCACCGGAATGCGGAACGAGAGCTCCTCGGACACGAGAAAGCTCATCATGACCTCTGCCTGTACGGACTCGCGCATCGCTAACCCCGTCATTCGCCGTCGACTGGCCGGGTATGAACCTCTGACACTGGGAGGAATCTTGCTGAACGTACACAGCAGATCACAAGGAGTGAGTTTTCACATACTGATAGAGAGCGCCAGCGAGCCGAGCATTCGCCCGATCTCGGCCTGCAACTGCCGGGCCGCCGGCAGCAACCGGTCCTCCTGGTGGGCGGGCAGGGAGATGGCCATTGTCGCGGCCGTCGTGCCGAGCGT
This sequence comes from Streptomyces sp. NPDC002788, assembly GCF_053592115.1. Classification (NCBI taxonomy): domain Bacteria; kingdom Bacillati; phylum Actinomycetota; class Actinomycetes; order Kitasatosporales; family Streptomycetaceae; genus Streptomyces; species Streptomyces sp. NPDC002788. The sequence continues at coordinate 213,883 of NZ_JBSFVB010000003.1, forward strand.
GAGCGGAATCGCCGCGCAGACCGCGCCGAGCGCGTACTCCTGACCTTCGGTCACCGGCTCCATCCGCCGGATCCGCTCCAGCCGCCTCAGCAGGCTGTGGTTGTCCCGGACGGTGTACGGCGTGAGGGGCTGCACCGGGTAGCGGGCGAGGTGGTCGCGCCGGGCCTCCTCGTCGAGCTGGGACAGCAGGCACTGCCCGACGGCGTGCGCGTGCCCCGTCTCGCGGAAGTCGGCCCACTCCTCGACCGCCGGGTTGCCGGGGGTGTCGGAGACGCACATGACCTCGATCTCGCCCTCGCGGTACACCGCGTAGTACACCGGTACGCCGAGCACGTCCCGCCAGTGCGCGAGCGCGTCAACGACCTTGCTGCGACGTTTCTGCCGCGCTCCGCTGCTGCTCAGCCGCTCGGCCGCCTCGCCGAGAAAGAACAGGCCCTTGTCGCGGCGCAGATAGCCCTCGTGCACGAGGGTGCGCAGCAGGTGATACGTCGTGGGCAGCGCCAGCCCCGTCTCGCGGGCCAGTTGCTTGGCCGGGGCGCCGTACTCGTGCCCGGCGACGGTCTCCAGCAGGCGCATGGCGCGCTGTACGGACCCGATGAGGGTCGCCGGAGGCGGTGGTCCGGCGGGCGGCAGTGGCGGAGTGGGTGCCGCCGAGCGGGGTTGCGCGGGGACCGTGTGCAGGTGGACAGGGGCGGTGTCAGCGGGGACCAAGGGTCACTCCCGGAGCGCGAGGGGGAGACCGTGCGGGGGACACGGTGGGGTGTACGGCGCTCGCGGGGATGTCCCCGCGTCGAGTTCCGGACTCTATTCGTCAGCCACCGCGCGCAGACGGCCCCGCCGGGAAACTTCCCTCGCCCGAGGGAACCGGTGATGCGAGGCGTTTCCCACTACCCCCACCGGTTTCCCATCCACCTCACCAGTCGCTGCGGGAGGACGAACTCGACGTGAACTTCCGTACGACGTAGATCAGTCCGCCGACCAGCGCCACGAAGACCAGCACCTTGAAGAGCAGTCCGATGACGAAGCCGACCACACTGGCGATCAGCCCGCCGAACACGACCAGGGCGATGACCGGCACCGCGATCCACTTCACCCACCACGGCAGTCCCGCGAAGATCTCTCGCATCGCCCTCGTCCTTACCTTCCCGCCCGTTCGAGTGCCGGGTTTTGTCGGTCTTGCGGATCTCTGATGTCCTGCACTCGATGCTAGGTCCGCGAGGGGCCCGGCGGGGGCCTCGCACCCCTTGTCCTCCCCTGACCGATCCCCTAGGGAACCCGGAGACGCCGCGTCACCTCTCCGGCGGAGAGAAGACCACCAGGACCCTCAGGTCCTCGGTGATGTGGTGGAACTTGTGGGCGACGCCCGCCGGTACGTAGACCACGCTTCCGCGCGCCACCTGGGTCGTCTCCAGGCCGACGGTGATCGCGGCCCGGCCGCTCACGACGAAGTAGACCTCGTCCTGATTGTGCGGCTTCTGTGGATCCTGGTCGCCCGCGTCAAGGGCGTACAGACCGACCGACATGTTCTGCTCCCGGAGAAACTGCAGATAGGCGCCCTCGTTGGCGGCGCGCTCCGCCTCCAGTTCGTCCAGCCGGAATGCCTTCATCGCCTTGTCCGCCCCTGCCTCTTGTGCCCATGTCCGATCAGGTCTGCCACGATCAGACACATGAAGAATTTCCTAGTCAAGACGATCGCCAACGCGGGTGCCCTGGCGGTCGCCGTGTGGCTGCTCGACAAGATCACCCTGACCGGTGACAGCACGGGCAAGGAAGTCGGCACGCTGATCATCGTGGCGCTGATCTTCGGCCTGGTGAACTTCCTGGTCAAGCCGGTCGTCAAGCTGCTGAGCCTGCCGCTGCTGATCCTGACGCTCGGTCTGTTCACCCTGGTCGTCAACGCGCTGATGCTGCTGCTCACCTCGTGGCTGGCCGACCAGCTCGACCTGAGCTTCCACGTGGACGGCTTCTGGACGGCCGTCCTGGGCGGCCTGATCATCTCGGTCGTCTCCTGGGCGCTGAACGTCGTCCTGCCCGACGGGGACTGAGCGGCATGACGTACCGCGTCTGCTTCGTCTGCACGGGCAACATCTGCCGCTCCCCGATGGCTGAGATCGTCTTCCGCGCGCGCGTTGCGGAGGCCGGTCTCGACGGCCTGGTGGAGACCGACAGCGCCGGCACGGGCGGCTGGCACGAGGGCGACGGCGCCGACCCGCGCACGGTGGCCGTCCTCGATCGGAACGGTTACGCCACCGGCCACACGGCCCGGCAGTTCCAGCCCTCGTGGTTCGCCCGCCTCGACCTGGTGATCGCCCTCGATTCCGGCCATCTCGCGGCGCTGCGCCGCCTCGCGCCGACGGAGCAGGACGCGCGGAAGGTGCGACTGCTGCGCTCGTACGACCCCGCCGCCGGCGGCGACCTCGAGGTGCCGGACCCGTACTACGGGGGTGCGGAGGGCTTCGAGGAGTGCCTTGGGATGGTGGAGGCGGCGAGCGCCGGTCTGCTCGCCGCGGTGCGCGAGGACATGGAAGGACGAGTGGCATGAGCGAAGCCGCGACGGGTGACGCCGGTGGAGTGACGGGCGACGCGGCCCGGGCGACGCCCGACGCGGACCGTTCGAGGACCACCGCGGGCCGACCGGCGGCCCCGTCGGGGCAGACGGGGACCGGCTCGGGCCAGGCGGTCGCGGGCGCCGGGGACGGCACGCGAGCGGTGCGGGCCGGGCTGCCCGAGCCGGTGAAGTACGAGCCGACCCTGCCCGGCCCCGTGTTCGCCGCCCACTTCCACCTGCCGGGCGACCCCACCGGCCCGTACACCTACGGCCGGGACGAGAACCCGACCTGGACGCTGCTGGAGCGCGCCATCGGCGAGCTGGAGGCACCCGGCCAGGACGATGTCGAGACGATCGCCTTCGCCTCCGGCATGGCCGCGATCTCGGCGGTGCTCTTCTCCCAGCTGCGCACCGGTGAAGTGTGCGTCCTGCCCGACGACGGTTACCAGGCGCTGCCCCTGGCCCGCGCCCAGCTGGAGGCGTACGGCATCGAGGTGCGCACCGCGCCGACCGGCGGCGATGCCCAGCTCGACGTCCTGGACGGCGCGAAGCTGCTGTGGATCGAGACCCCGTCGAACCCCGGACTCGACGTGTGCGACATCAGGCGGCTCGCCGAGGCGGCACACGCGCGTGGTGCCCTGGTGGCGGTCGACAACACCCTCGCGACCCCGCTCGGCCAGCGTCCCCTGGAGCTCGGCGCCGACTTCGCCGTGGCCAGCGGTACCAAGCAGCTCACCGGCCACGGTGACGTCCTCCTGGGCTACGTCGTCGGCCGCGACGCCAGGGCCATGGCCGCCGTACGCCGCTGGCGCAAGATCGTCGGCGCGATTCCCGGGCCCATGGAGGCCTGGCTCGCGCACCGTTCGATCGCGACGCTGCAGATGCGGGTCGACCGGCAGTGTGCGACGGCCCTGACGGTCGCCGAGGCGCTGCGCGAGCGGCCCGAGGTGACCGGGCTGCGCTACCCCGGCCTCCCCGACGACCCCTCGCACAAGATCGCCTCACAGCAGATGCGGCGCTACGGGTGCGTGGTGTCGTTCACGCTGCCCACGCGCGGGCACGCCGACCGTTTCCTCGACGCGCTGCGGCTCGTGGACGACGCGACGAGCTTCGGCGGATTGCGCTCCACGGCGGAGCGGCGCGGACGCTGGGGCGGGGACGCGGTGCCGGAGGGCTTCATCCGCCTGTCGGTCGGCGCGGAGGACCCTGAGGACCTGGTGGCGGACGTACTGCGCGCGTTGGACGCGTCGGCTGTGTGATCCCCTACGGACGGTCCGAGCCTCCCCCCCTCGTGGCTCGGACCGTCCCCCGGTTCCGCGCGCAAGAACCGCGTGACCAAGGCTAGTTGACTGTCTGTCAGTGTCCAATCACGGTAGCGACAGAGACCTATCGACTTATTTATAGTTGGGCACGGCCGGGAAGCCGGGAGCGAGGGCCGACGAGGGGAGAGTGTGCGGTGGATCTGGCCTTGCTGCGGACCTTCGTGACCGTGCACCGGGCCGGCTCCTTCACCCGCGCCGCCGCCCTGCTGGGTCTCTCCCAGCCGGCCGTCACCTCGCAGATCCGGACGCTGGAACGGCAGCTGGGCCGGCCCTTGTTCCTGCGGCAGGCCCGTGGCGTGACCCCGACCAGCATCGGCGACGAGCTCGCCCACAAGGCCGCCCCGCATCTCGACGCTCTCGTGGAGATCACGGAGACCGGCCCCGACGACGACTCCTCCTTACGGACGCTGCACCTCGCCGGACCTCCGGAGTTCACCGCCGAACGAGCCCTGCCCGCCCTCACGGAACTGACCGGTGAGGACGGCCAGGGCTTCGCTCTGCGCGCATCCTTCGGGAACGCCGAGGAAACACTGGAAGGGCTTGCTGCCGGGCATCACGATCTGGCCATCAGCACGGCCCGGCCACGCGGCGCCCTGCTCAAGGCGACTGCGCTCTGCGACGAGGAGCATGTCCTGGTCGCTGCCCCGCGCTGGGCCGACCAGCTCGGCGTCGGGGAGCAGGACAGCAAGCCCGAACCGGCCCTGGAGCAGGTGCCCGTGGTGGAGGTGCACGAGTCGCTGCCCTTCGTCTCCCGCTACTGGGCCTCCGTCTTCGACTCGCGCCCGGCCGCGCCGGGCACGGTCGTCGTACCCGACCTGCGCGCGGTCCTGGCGTGCGCCGTCGCGGGGGCGGGGTTGGCGGTGCTGCCCCGGTATCTGTGCGCAGCCGCTTTGGAGCGGGGTGACATCGTCGCCCTGCACGCGCCGACGGTGCCTCCGCTGCGGACGTACTTCCTGGTGGTGCGGACCGGGACACTGGCGATGCCCCATATCGCGCGGGCGCACGAGTGGTTGCAGAGGGCAGCGGGCGATTGGTGCTGAGGCGCGCGGGACACCGCCTCACTCCAGGAGACCGGCCGGTCACATTTCGCGATGTTTCACGTGGAACCAGCCGGGCCACATTTCCCCCATGACCGTCCGACCCGTGGTCAAGCGCACCGCCCGCGCCATTCTCCTGGACGGTGACGACCTGATCCTGATCAAGCGCACCAAGCCGGGCATGGATCCCTACTGGCTCACCCCCGGTGGCGGCGTCGAGCCCGACGACCCGACCGTCGTCGACGCCCTGCACCGAGAGGTGTACGAGGAACTCGGCGCCAAGATCACCGACGTGGTGCCCTGCTTCGTCGACACCGTGGAGCACATCGGGGACGACGGCGGCGCGACCGGCGTGAAGGTGCAGCACTTCTTCGTCTGCCACCTGGCGTCCATGGACCCCTCCCTCCGCCACGGCCCCGAGGTGGACGAGCCTGTCGGCGAGTACGAGATCGTGCGTGTGCCCTTCACCCGGGTCGGGATCGCCTCCGTCCATCTCGTCCCGCTGTCGCTGCGGCACTACCTGGACGGCAACATCGAGGGCGTGCGCGCCATGCACGCCCCTGATCTGGGCTGAACCGGCTGATCAGTTCCCGGCCGCGACCAGTTCCTCGACGGAGTCGTGCCGTATGCGGTCCGACGGGATGCCGAGGTCCCTCAGGGTGTCCACACCGCTGCGGATCATCCCGGGCGGGCCCGAGAGATAGGCGTCGAACTCGTTCCAGGGCCCGAAGGCGCGGATCGCGTCGGGAAGCTGCTGCTGAGCGTGCTGGTCGATGATCGCGCGAACCGAGAGCCAGGGGTGGGTCTGCTGGAGGCGGAGCATCGTGTGGATGTCGTACAGGTCGTGGTCGGTGCGGGCACCGTAGAAGACCTCGACCGGCCGGCGCTCCCCGTGCTCGGCGACGTCCTCGACCAGGGCCTTGATGGGCGCTATGCCGGTGCCGCCGCCCAGGCAGAGCAGACCGCTGTCGGTGGTGTGGTCCACGGTCATGACACCGGCGGGCGGGCCGAGCCTGATGACGTCGCCGGGGCGGGCGCGGTGCACCAAGGCGTTGGAGACCCAGCCCGCCGGGACGGCCTTCACGTGGAACGACAGCAGACCGTCGGAGCGGGGCGCCGAGGCGAAGGAGTAGTGCCGCCAGATCCGCGGCCACCAAGGGGTCTCCAGGCTCGTGTACTGCCCGGCGAGGAAGGGGTACGGCTGGTCGGGGCGGACGGTGACGACCGCGACGTCCGAGGTTCTCAGGTCGTGCGTGACGATCTCGGCGTACCACCAGGCCGGAGCACGCAGTTCGTCCGCGGCCGCCGCATCGATCATGATCTGGGAGATCGTGGTGTACGCCCGAACCCAGGCCGCCTCGATGTCCTCGTTCCAGACAGCGGCGGCGTACTTGCTCAACGCGCCGATGAGGCATTCACCGACGGCCGGGTAGTGCTCGGCCCGCGTTCCGTACTTCCGATGTCCCCGGCCGAGGTTCTGCAGGTAGTCGACGAGAACGTCGGTGTTGTCGATGTGCTCGGCGGCCGTGAGCAGCGCCTTGAGCAGCCGGTCCCGCTGGGTGTCCATCGCGGCCGGGAACAGCGACCGCAGGTCGGGGTGGCGGACGAAGAGCAGGGCGTAGAAGTACGACGTCACCTTGTCGGCCACGGGGGCCACCTCGGCCATGACACGGCGGATGAGAAGGGCGTCGGGGGACGCCTCCTCGGCCCCGGCGTCGGCGGCCGGCCCCGGGGGCGATGCGAGGGCGTGCCGCTGAGCGGGAACGCGCGGCTCCGCGGCAGCAGTTGCGGGGGAGGCGAACGGCGTCGGGCTGAGCGCTGTGGGCAGGGGGCCTGTCGCCGAGGCAGCGGCGAGGCTCGAGGCCGCGGGAGAGAGGGTGCGCTGCGCGGCGGTGGAGGCTGGTATCGCGCCCAGGGATGGGGCCTCCTGGTCAGACGCACCGGTGCTCGCGTCGGCGCCGGTCGAGACAGGTGGGGCGGGTGGGGCGGCCATGCCGTCTGTCGGCGCCTCCGGATCTGTGGTGCGTCTGCCCACCGGGCGTATCGCGGCCGGTCGACGCCCTTCTGCCGTCCCGGATTCGCCGTCGGGCGCCGTCGTCGGCTTGTTGCGGGGCGTGAACCAGCCGCCCCCGCCGCCAGAAGTGCCGTTGTCGGCAGACGTGGTGGTCGGAGCGTCCATGGTGTGCCTCGCCTCGAGCATCTTTCGGTCGGTCTGCGCACTTCCCCAGTGGGAAGGTGCCTGCTTTCCCCCGTGGACGGTCTGCGTTCCCCTCCATGTCGTGGCCTATGCGGCCACATTCAACCCATACTCCGGCTCCGTACGGACAAGTAAGGCGAGAGTGTGACATTGGCCGCAGTCACTCCCATCGAGCTCTCCACTCGCCTCGCCGGCCGTCGCAGAACCGAGAAACGCGGGTCTTCGATCGCTCCGTCCCTTGGGCTCCATTGCCCTGCACACGCTCCGGGCGCGGTATGGGGCACCTCGTCCCGGACGGGACCCTACCGGCCACCGTTGTGTACACAAGTCCCCCCTTCCCTCGTCACGAATGAGGGCACGCCGCTAACCCCCAGTTCGGGTAACCACCGGACGGGACAGGCTGATGTACCGCCTCGATCAGGCACGCGAAGTTCTTACGTGTTTCACGTGAAACAACCAGCATCTGTCCGCGTGCTGTGCATGCGGCTACAACTGGCCAAAAGCTCGTGCGTCTCCTCCGAAAGCGGTGGACGGCAGGGGGCCTTGTCGGACAGCCTGACCTGCGTGCCGACTCCTTCCCTTGCCTCTCTGCCCATTCGCCGTCTGACGCTCCGCGATCTCGCCGCCTGCGCCGACTTGTCCGAGGACCGGGGGTGGCCACGGGAGGAGCACAAGTGGGGCTTCCTGCTCACAGCCGGGAAGGCCTACGGCATCGACGACCCCGACGGCGGCCTCGTGAGCGCCTGCGTCGTCACCGAATACGGACCGCAGGAGCACCCCGCCCTCGCCGCGATCGGCATGGTCCTGGTGGCCGGGCGGCATGCCCGACAAGGCGTGGGCCGCCGCCTGATGCGCCACGTCGTCTCCGCGATGGGCACCACCCCCCTCACCCTTCACGCAACGCCGCACGGCCGGCCCCTCTATGAGGAGCTCGGCTTCAAGGTCACCGGGCGGGCCGAGATGGTGAGCGGGAAGTTCACTCCCGGCGGGCCGGAGCCGAAGGTCGCCACACGTGCGGCGACCGCCGAGGACCTCGCGACGATCCTCCGGCTCGACGAGCAGGTTTTCGGGACCGATCGCACGCACATCGTCACTCGGCTGCCCGCCTTCGCCGACCAGTTGCGCGTCGCCGAGGAGAATGGGCGGATCATCGGCTACGCAGCCGCTTGGCCGAACATGAACACCCATGTCGTCGGCCCGCTCATCGCACGCGACACGTCGGCGGCCCAGGCGCTCATCGCCTCCCTCGCCGCCTGCACCGACCGTCCCCTGCGCACCGACATCGATGTGCGGCACGAAGAACTTCTCGCCTGGGTGAAGGAACGCGGGCTTCATTCCATCGCGTTCAACTCGGTGATGTCGTACGGGATCACCGAGCTGCCCGGGGACTGGAGTCGGCGATTCGCGCCGGTCACGGTCGCGGCGGGCTGAAGGGCCGACGACGCCGGCTCCCCACGGGACGGGGTAACCGGCGTCGTCGCGCTGCTGGGCCCGGTCAGGCGAGTGCCTCCACGGCGGCCGTGGCGAATGCGTGGTCCTGCTCCGGGGCACCGCCTCCGATGCCGATCGCTCCGATCAGACGGCCGTCGCAGCGCATCGGCACGCCACCGGCGATGAACAGCAGCGGCCGGTCGAGTGCGGTCGGCAGCGTATGGAAGGGGCCTCCGGGTTGGACGGCGTCGACGAGGTCGGCGGTGGGCGCGTTCAGCTGGAGGGCCGTGTAGGCCTTGCGAGTGCTGGTCTCGCCGGAGATCAGCACGGCCCGGTCGTCCCGCCGGAAGGCGAGCAGGTGCCCGCCCGCGTCCAGGACCGTGACGCTGATGGTGACGCCTGCGGCCTCGGCGGCACGACGGGCGGCGGCTACGAGGATGTCGGCGTCCTGGCTGGTCAACGGGGCGACTGCGATGGTGGTGCTCATGAGGGGGCTTTCTGAGGAGTTGCTGGTGGTGCTGTGGGGCGGGGTCGGCCCGGGCGGGCCGGGTGCTCAGTGGTGGACAGCGGCCGGGTGCTCGGCCGGTGCGGATCCGGTGACGACGGTGGTGGCGGCACCGCCGCGGCGCTCCAGGGCAGCCGAGAAGAAGGCCAGCACCAGGGCGCCGGCAGCCAGGGCAGCTCCGACCCAGTTGGGGGCCGTGTAGCCAAGACCCGCCGCGATCACGAGGCCGCCGAGCCAGGCGGACAGGGCGTTGCCGAGGTTGAAGGCACCGATGTTCACGGCCGAGGCCAGGGTCGGGGCACCATGCGCCTGGTCGAGGACCCGCTTCTGCAGCGGCGGCACGGTGGCGAAGCCCAGGGCGCCGATCAGCGCGATGGTGGCGGCCGAGAGCACCTTGTCGTGCGCGCTGAGGGTGAACAGCGCCAGGACGACGGCCAAGGCGCCCAGGGAGACGTACAGCATGGGCATCAGGGCGCGGTCGGCGAACTTGCCGCCGACGAGGTTGCCGCCGACCATGCCGAGGCCGAAGAGGACGAGCAGCCAGGTGACGGAGCCGTCGGCGAAGCCGGCGACGTGGGTCATCATCGGCGCGATGTAGGTGATGGCCGCGAAGACACCGCCGAAGCCGAGGACGGTCATCGCCATCGCGAGCAGCACCTGCACGTTCTTGAAGGCGGCCAGCTCGTGCCGTAGGCGCACGCCTTCCTGCTTGGGCATGTCGGGAACGAGCCGGGCGATGCCGGCCAGGCCGACGACGCCGAGGGCGGCAACGATGCCGAAGGTCACCCGCCAGCCGACGGACTGCCCGACGAGGGTGCCCAGTGGGACGCCGACGACGTTGGCGACGGTCAGACCGGTGAACATCATCGCGATGGCTCCGGCCTTCCTGTCGGGGGCGACGAGGTCGGCCGCGACGACCGAGCCGATGCCGAAGAAGGCGCCGTGGGCCAGCGAGGCGATGATCCGGCCGATCAGCATGACGGCGAAGGCCGGGGCGAGCGCCGAGAGCAGGTTGCCGACGATGAACAGGCCCATCAGCAGCATGAGCATCCGCTTGCGGGAGACCTTGGTGCCGAGCACGGTCATCAGCGGGGCGCCGAACATGACACCGAGCGCGTAGCCGGTCACCAGGTGGCCGGCGGTGGGGATGGAGACCCCGTAGTCGCCTGCGACCTCGGGCAGCAAGCCCATGATCACAAACTCTGTCGTTCCGATCCCGAAGGCCCCGATCGCGAGGGCCAGAAGCGCGAGAGGCATGGAGGAGTCACCTTCCAGAAGATTGCAGGAGCGCTTTACGTGCGGCGACAATAGTTGCAGACGCTGGCTATACGCAACAGCCGACTATTTCTGCGCTGCCCTATCCTTGAGGTCAGCCGCTCCGGGACGGAGGAATCGCCAATGACAGCGACGGACCCCGCGCTCACCGCTCTCGCCCAGAGCTGGTGCGCCCTCTCCCTTCTCCACGGGAGGATCGAGGCCCATATCGAGCGCGCCCTGCAGGCGAAGCACGACCTGAGCGTGCGCGAGTACTCCCTGCTGGACGTGCTCAGCCGACAGCACGACGGGGACGGAGGTCATTTGCAGATGAAGCAGGTGGCCGACGCGGTCGTCCTCAGCCAGAGCGCCACCACGCGTCTGGTCACCCGGCTCGAGGATCGCGGTCTCCTGGAGCGCTACCTGTGCCCCACCGACCGGCGGGGCATCTACACGAACGTCACCGAGGCGGGCCTGGAGCTGCTGGACGCGGCCCGGCCGACCAATGACGCCGCCTTGCGCCAAGCCCTCGACGAGGCGGTGAAGAATCCGGAGCTGGCCCCGCTGGTCCGGGTCGTCGAGACGCTGAAGGCCTCGGTGGCCGCATGACCCGCCTGCGTACGGGGCGTCTCAGCGTACGGTGCGGTCATGGGAGATCTTGAGATACGTGCCGCCGTCTCCGACGACGTTCCGGCCATCGTCGCCATGCTCGCTGACGACCCCCTGGGCGCCCAGCGCGAGTCGCCGGACGACCTCGCCCCGTACCTGACCGCGCTGGAGCGGCTCAGCGCCGACCCGAACCAGCACCTGGTCGTGGCGGTACGGGAGGGCCGCGTCGTCGGCACGCTCCAGCTCACGATCATTCCGGGGCTGTCGCGGCGTGGCGCCCTCAGGTCGGTCATCGAAGCCGTCCGTATCCATGCCGATGAGCGTGGCAGTGGCCTGGGAACCCAGCTCATCGAGTGGGCGATCGGCGAATCCCGGAACCAGGGCTGCCAGTTGGTCCAGCTGACCTCCGACACGACCCGCACCGACGCCCACCGCTTCTACGAACGGCTCGGCTTCACGGCCTCCCACACGGGCTTCAAACTTCAGCTGTGACCGGATGTGCCTGGCGCCCTGTTTCACGTGAAACAGGGCGCCAGGCGCATCCACCGTCTATCCGATCCCGCGCCACCCTTCGGGATCGACCCCGCCCGGCACCGAGGCCCCCTCGTCGTACGGCTGCCGCGTGAACACGAACGAGCCGAGGTCCAGATGACTGACGGACCCGTCCGGCCGCCGGACGGCCTTCAGTAGCTCTCCGGCGTAGTAGCCCTCCAGGCCGGTCCAGGTCCCGTCGCCGTTCGGGCGGAACCGTGAACGGCGCCCGTTGCCGGACAGCGGCTCCAGCGAGGCGAACCCGTCGGCCGCAAGCCGCAGGGCGAAGGCGTACGTCCCCCAGTACCACTGGCCTGTCAACTCCAGTACCGACGGCTCGACCTCACGCATCGGCTTCCACGGAGCGGGGATGCGCGGCTCCGCCTCGGCGACGATACGGACGAGATCGGCGGCGACCCCGGACACCAGAGGGCCGGAGGTGCAGTTGGCCAGCACGACCGCTGCGACATCGTCCTCCACACTGATGGTCACACTCGCCAGGAAACCCGGCAGGGATCCGCTGTGTCCCACGAGCAGCCGGCCGTACCGACGCTGAATCTGCAGGCCGAAGCCGTAGCTGTCCCCGGACATCACGTCCGCCGCTTCCGCCGGCGCGGCCGGGGCCCGCATCTCCCGCAAGGACTCGGCGCTCAACACCCTCTTGTCGCCCCTCACCAGGAAGGCCGCGAAACGGGCCAGGTCTTCCGTCGTCGACCAGAGTTGGCCTGCCGATGCCATACGCCCGAGGTCCTCGGCGGGCTCGGGCAGCAGCACGTCGGCCCAGGGGTGTACGGCCCAACCGCCCGCATGCGGGTCCTGCGGTCGTACGCCCGTCCGGTCGAGCCCCAGCGGTTCGAGCACTTCACGCCGTAGTGCCTCCTCCCAGGAGGTTCCCCGCAGCTCCTCCACGACCGCGCCCAGCAGGGTGTAGCCAGGATTCGAGTAGTGGTGCCGTCGGCCGACGGGGTGCAGAAGGGGTTGCTCCCCGAGGATGTCGGACAGCTCCGGCCGCAGGGACCCCGGCGTGCGCTCCCACCACGGCCCGGGCGACTCGGCCGCCAACCCGCCGGTGTGCGCGAGCAGTTCGGCGATCGTCACCTCCCCCACGCCGGTGCCCGGCACGTGCTTGTCCAAGGGATCCCCGAGTCCGAGCACCCCCTCGTCACGCAGGCGCATCACGAGAACGGCGGTGAAGGTCTTGGTGATCGAGCCGATGCGGTACTGGACGTGCTCGTCGGGCGCGTGCCCGTCCACCGAGGTCCGGCCACCGTGCCACACCGCCCGCCCGTCCCGGACGACGGCCGCGACCAGTGACGGTGCCCGCCCCTCGGTCTGTGCCACGGCGATGCGGTGCAGCAACGCACGACGCGTTGCGGGAAGCAGTTCTTCCTCAGGTGTCGTCATGGCCCAAGTCCACCCGGCCCGGCCCCGCGAGTCGACCTCATTTCGCCGCAGGCTGTCGGTTCCGCGTCGGCTTGACCACTGACGTCGCTCCGACCATCGGTTTCCGCCTCCGTTCCATCAGGTGTCCACAGGGTCTCGTCCCGTCGTTGTGTCCATTTCCTGATGGCGTTCCGTCAAGTGGTGTCAGCGACCCTCGTGCTGCCCGGAGTCCCTGGTCTTCACGCACCCACCCCCTCCGCGGCCTACCGGGGGGTCAGCACACAGAACTCGTGACCGTCGGGGTCGGCCATCACCACCCAGTCGACGTCCCCTTGGCCTATGTCGATGCGCGTTGCCCCGAGGGAGACGAGCCGATCGACCTCCGTCTGCTGGTCACTGCCGGCCGGTGGAGCGAGGTCGAAGTGCAGCCGTTCCTTCCCCGTCTTCGGCATCAGGGGCGGACCACCCCACGTGACCTTCGGACCACCGCGCGGTGAACGGATCGCGGTCTCCTGGTCCTGGTCCCAGACCAATGGCCAGCCCAGCGCTCGACTCCAGAAGTATCCGGTCTCCTGCGAACCATCGCCCGCCAGCGCTCCGATGAAGCCGCACTCGGCGAGGAACTTGTTGCCCGGCTCGATCACACAGAACTCATTGCCCTCGGGGTCGACGAGCACCACATGCCCCTCCTCCGGGCGTTGACCGATGTCGATGTGCCGGGCGCCGAGTTGGAGCGCCCTCTCCACCACCTGCTTCTGGTCGTCGAGGGACTTGCTCGTCAGATCGAAGTGCATGTGGTTCTGGCCTGTCTTCCGCTCCTGGGTCGGGAGGAAGCGGAGCCGGAACCCGGTGTCATCGCTGGGAAGCAGTGTGATGCCGCCGGAGGAGTCCTCGGCTGTCTCCCAGCAAAGAAAGTCCGCCCAGAAGCGCGCGAGACTCAGCGGGTCGTGCGCATCGAAACAGAGCGCGTGCAGGTGAGAAGTCATCCGTAGGTCTTCCGGTAGGGGCAGGCGGCTCGTGGTGGAGCCTGCCCAGCCGGTGCCGCCCGGTCAACTGAATCACGGCATGAATCCCATACCCCCCCATTAGCCACACGGTGGACGTCGCCGGTGGGAAAGGAGGACCCGTGGTCTGGGAACCCACACCGGCACCGGATCAGGTCTGCGCCATGTCCACGAAACGTGAGTAGTGGCCCTGGAAGGCGACCGTGATCGTCGCCGTCGGGCCGTTTCGGTGCTTGGCCACGATCAGGTCGGCCTCGCCGGCACGCGGCGACTCCTTCTCGTAGGCGTCCTCGCGGTGCAGCAGGATGACCATGTCGGCGTCCTGCTCGATGGAGCCGGACTCACGCAGGTCGGAGACCATCGGCTTCTTGTCCGTGCGCTGCTCGGGACCACGGTTCAGCTGGGAGAGCGCGATGACCGGGACCTCCAGCTCCTTGGCCAGCAACTTGAGGTTTCGGGACATGTCCGAGACCTCCTGCTGACGGCTCTCGGCCCGCTTGGACCCACCGGACTGCATCAGCTGGAGGTAGTCGATGACGACCAGCCTCAGGTCGTTGCGCTGCTTGAGGCGGCGGCACTTGGCGCGGATCTCCATCATCGACAGGTTCGGGGAGTCGTCGATGTAGAGCGGCGCCGCCGAGACGTCGGGCATCCGCCGGGCCAGTCGCGTCCAGTCCTCGTCCGTCATCGTGCCGGACCTCATGTGGTGCAGGGCGACTCGAGCCTCGGCGGACAGCAGGCGCATCGCGATCTCGTTGCGCCCCATCTCGAGCGAGAAGATCACGCTCGGCAGGTTGTTCCTGATGGAGGCCGCTCGCGCGAAGTCCAGCGCGAGCGTGGACTTACCCATGGCGGGACGTGCCGCGATGACGATCATCTGGCCCGGGTGCAGGCCGTTGGTGAGCGAGTCGAAGTCCGTGAACCCGGTGGGAACACCGGTCATCTCGCCGCTGCGTGAGCCGATCGCCTCGATCTCGTCGAGCGCACCCTCCATGATGTCGCCGAGCGGCAGATAGTCCTCACTGGTGCGCTGCTCGGTAACCGCGTAGATCTCCGCCTGGGCGCGGTTGACGATCTCGTCGACGTCGTCGTCGGCCGCGTATCCCATCTGCGTGATGCGCGTACCCGCTTCGACCAGGCGGCGCAGGACCGCACGCTCGTGGACGATCTCCGCGTAGTAGGCCGCGTTGGCCGCCGTGGGCACCGTCTGGACGAGGGTGTGCAGATACGAGGCCCCGCCGACCTTGTTGATCTCGCCACGCTTGGTGAGCTCGGCAGCGATCGTGATGGGGTCGGCCGGCTCGCCCTTGGCGTAGACGTCGAGGACGGCCTGATAGATCGTCTCGTGAGCCGGCTTGTAGAAGTCGTGGCCTTTGAGGATCTCGACGACATCGGCGATGGCGTCCTTGGACAGGAGCATGCCGCCGAGAACGGACTGCTCGGCCTCGATGTCCTGGGGCGGAACCCGCTCGAACGACGGGCCCGAGCCGCCGTCCCACACCCCGTTGTCCCTGCCGCGCTCGTGCTGCTCGTCGCGGCCCCGGGCTCCGTCACCACGTCGGCGGGAGGCGGGCAGACGATCACTGGGACCGCTGTCGGCCCACGGGTCGTCCAAGGGCTCGGAAATACTCACCGAGCCACCTCCTCCCGTCCGCCGCAGCAGACCTCGCCGTGCCCCTCTGTTCTACGGCACGGCACTGACAAATAAGAGGCCCAACTCCGGTTGACGGGCGCCGGTTTTGTGGCGTTTTGAAAACCGGCGGACGGAGCGGGCGCCGGACTACCGTAGGCCCGTCGGCACCGTCAGCCAATCTGGTTATCCACAGGCCATGTGGACGACGGCCCAGATGCTGTGGAGAACTCCGCGAAACCTGTGCACGACCCGGTGGACAGCCCTGTGAACAAGCGGCGATCCCCACCAAGGAAACCCCTCTGACCTGGAACTTCGCCGTCCACCGGCTGTGCAGAAGAAAAACTTTTCCCTGCGGCCCAAGATCGCTTCGAATGGTGCACAGCAGTACGCACGACCTGACGGCAAGTAAGGGTCAGAAAAGCTTTGCATCTCTTACCTGTGGACGATTAGATTGGTGCACATGACACAGGCCCCCGTGCGCCGCCGCAGCGGCCGGAGACAGCACGACCGAGAGATCGTCGCGCTGGCCGTGCCGGCCTTCGGCGCCCTCGTCGCCGAACCCCTCTTTCTCATGGCCGACACCGCCATCGTGGGCCATCTGGGCACAGCGCAACTCGCCGGACTCGGCGTCGCCTCGGCCCTGCTGATGACCGCCGTCAGCGTCTTCGTCTTCCTCGCCTACGCCACGACGGCGGCAGTCGCCCGCCGAGTCGGCGCCGGTGATCTCCGGACCGCCATCCGCCAGGGCATGGACGGCATGTGGCTGGCCTTGCTTCTAGGCGCTGCCGTCGTCGCCACCGCCCTGCCGACGGCACCCCATCTCGTGGACCTCTTCGGTGCCTCGGACGCGGCCGCCCCGTACGCGATCACGTATTTGCGCATCTCCGTGCTCGGCATACCGGCCATGCTCGTCGTCCTCGCCGCGACCGGCGTCCTGCGCGGCCTGCAAGACACCAAGACTCCGCTCTACGTCGCCATCGGCGGCTTCGTCGCCAACGGCGTGCTCAACGTGGGTCTCGTCTACGGCGCCGATCTGGGCATCGCCGGCTCCGCATGGGGTACCGTCATCGCCCAGTGCGGCATGGCCGGGGTCTACCTCGTGGTGGTGCTGCGGGGCGCACGCAAGCACGGTGCCTCCCTGCGTCCGGACGCGGCCGGCATCAGGGCCTCGGCGCAAGCCGGTGTGCCCCTTCTGGTCCGCACCCTCTCCCTGCGGGCGATCTTGCTGATCGCCACGGCGGTCGCCGCACGGCTCGGAGATGCCGACATCGCCGCCCATCAGATCATCCTGTCCCTGTGGAACCTGCTGGCGTTCGCCCTCGATGCCATCGCCATCGCCGGGCAGGCCATCATCGGCCGCTACCTCGGAGCCGGTGACACCCAAGGCGCCCGCGACGTGTGCCGTCGCATGGTGGAATGGGGGATCGCCGTCGGGGTCGCCCTCGGTGTGCTGGTGGTCCTCACCCGACCGGCATTCCTGCCCCTGTTCACCAGCGACCCGTCGGTCAAGGACGTGGCACTGCCCGCCCTGGTCATCGTCGCCCTCTCGCAGCCGATCTCCGGCATCGTGTTCGTCCTGGACGGAGTCCTGATGGGCGCCGGCGACGGCCCCTACTTGGCTTGGGCCATGCTGCTCACCCTGGCGGTCTTCGCCCCGGTCGCCCTGCTCGTTCCGGTGCTGGGCGGGGGGCTCACCGCCCTCTGGGCCACGATGACGCTCATGATGACCGTGCGCATGCTGACCTTGTGGGTCCGTACCCGCTCCGGCCGCTGGATCGTCACGGGCGCGACGCGCTGACCGTTTCCACTTGGAACACCGCCTGTTTCACGTGAAACACGGTGTGCCCCGCAGAACGCACCGTTTCACGTGAAACATCGAAGTCCCGCAGACACGGCGAGGGGGGCCGCACCCCGAAGGGTGCGGCCCCCCTCGCTCACTGCTTCAGTGAGCGCGACACTCAGGCCGCGACGACCTCGATGCTGACCTTGGCGTCAACCTCGGGGTGCAGACGCACGGACGTCTCGTGAGCGCCCAGCGTCTTGATCGGCGCGCCCAGCTCGATGCGGCGCTTGTCGACCTCAGGGCCACCGGAGGCCTTGATCGCCGAAGCGATGTCGGCCGGGGTGACGGAACCGAAGAGACGACCGGCGTCGCCGGAGCGGACGGCCAGACGGACCTTGACACCCTCGAGCTGGGCCTTCACAGCGTTGGCCTGCTCGATGGTCTGGATCTCGTGGATCTTGCGAGCACGACGGATCTGCTCGACGTCCTTCTCGCCACCCTTGGTCCAGCGGATCGCGAAGTTCCGCGGGATCAGGTAGTTGCGAGCGTAACCGTCCTTGACGTCGACGACGTCGCCCGCAGCGCCGAGGCCGGAGACCTCGTGGGTGAGGATGATCTTCATGTGTCGGTCACCCTTCCCTTATCGCGCGGTGGACGTGTAGGGCAGCAGCGCCATCTCACGGCTGTTCTTGACGGCCGTGGCGACGTCACGCTGGTGCTGCGTGCAGTTGCCGGTCACGCGGCGGGCACGGATCTTGCCGCGGTCGGAAATGAACTTCCGCAGCATGTTCGTGTCCTTGTAGTCCACGTACGTGACCTTGTCCTTGCAGAAAGCGCAGACCTTCTTCTTCGGCTTGCGCACAGGCGGCTTCGCCATGGTGATTCTCCTGTGTGATCAAGAAGTGTGGGTGCGAACCCGCCCTTAGAAGGGGGGCTCGTCCGAGTAGCCGCCACCACCGCCGCCGCCGGAGTTTCCACCCCAGCCGCTGCCGCCGCCCTGGTTGCCACCGGCAGGGGCGCCGGTAGCCCACGGGTCGTCGGCGGGAGCGCCGCCGCCCTGCTGACCGCCGCCGGGGCCGCCGCCCCAGCCGCCGCCACCCTGGCCGCCGCCACCGCCGCCGCTGTAGCCGCCCTGGCCACCGCGGCCGGTGGTCTTGGTGACCTTGGCCGTGGCGTTGCGCAGGCTGGCGCCGACTTCCTCGACGTCCAGCTCGTAGACCGTGCGCTTGACGCCCTCACGGTCCTCATAGGACCGCTGCTTCAGCCGGCCCTGCACGATGACGCGCATGCCTCGCTGGAGCGACTCGGCGACGTTCTCCGCCGCCTGACGCCAGACCGAGCAGGTCAGGAACAGGCTCTCGCCGTCCTTCCACTCGTTCGTCTGACGGTCGAAGGTGCGGGGGGTGGACGCGACACGGAACTTCGCGACCGCCGCACCGGAGGGGGTGAAGCGCAGCTCGGGGTCGTCGACAAGATTGCCGACGACCGTGATGACGGTCTCGCCTGCCATGGGGGAACCTCTCGGCGGGTTTGCTCTGGCTGCTTGCTACTCGAATCCCGGGATCAGCTGAGCGTGGAAGCTCAGTGCATCTCGGGACGGAGGACCTTGGTCCGGAGGACCGACTCGTTCAGGTTCATCTGGCGGTCGAGCTCCTTGACGACCGCAGGCTCGGCCTGCAGGTCGATGACCGAGTAGATGCCCTCGGGCTTCTTCTTGATCTCGTACGCGAGACGACGACGGCCCCAGGTGTCGACCTTCTCGACCTTTCCGCCGCCGTCACGGACGACAGAGAGGAAGTTCTCGATCAGCGGGGAGACAGCGCGCTCCTCGACGTCGGGGTCGAGGATGACCATCACCTCGTAGTGACGCATGTGGAACCCACCTCCTTTGGACTCAGCGGCCACGGTCGTTCCGTGGCAGGAGGGTTGTGATGCGTAGGCAACGGTATCGGCCACCACTGACAATCAGGGGTTCTGTGGAGAAGCCCTCGCCATGACATGGGCAGACACCGGTGCGGAGGGTACAGAGTACCCGCACGGTGGCTTGCGGTTGAAATCCGGCCGCCCGGGCAGCCAATCTGTACACATCGGGTGTGTATGGCGCTACGATGCGCCGACTTCGCAGGAGGTGCCCTATGGCACAGGCATTGCGACCCAACACCGCCGGCGGTCTGTTCGCCACGGACGGCAAGTCCCACCCCCTCCAGGACACCCTGCTCGCGGTGACCCTGGTGCTGGGCCTCACGTCGTTCCTCACGGCGATCATCGACGACGACCTGCATCTGCTCAGCTCCTGGGCCGGCCTGGTGGGCATCCTCACGGGTGCGTACGGCCACTGGATCTCGGAGACGACCCGGGAGCGCTTCGGCCTGATCCTGGGCCTGGGCGCCTCAGGCGTCGGGTTCTTCCTGGGCATGGCGCACGGCGGCCTCATCGGCTGACGCCAGGGCACCCTCCTCTTCGGAACATCGGCTCACGCCCCGGCCGCCCTCGGGCCGGGGCGAAGGTCCCGTACGCCCAACCGGCGCGCTCCCCAGGCGCAGTAGGCTTCGCGCGAGAGCCGGAGCCCCTGACCCCATGGGGACACACCAGCCCGAGGAGCGCCCCGAATGAGCCTGACCCTGAGGACCATCAGTCGAGAGCAGCATCTGGCCTACATCCAGAGCCTGCCGTCGGCGAGCCACATGCAGGTCCCGGCCTGGGCTGATGTCAAGGCGGAGTGGCGCTCCGAGAACCTCGGCTGGTTCGACGACCGGACGGGCGAGCTGGTCGGTGTCGGTCTGGTCCTCTACCGGCAGCTGCCCAAGATCAAGCGCTACCTCGCCTACCTGCCCGAGGGCCCGGTCATCAACTGGTTCTCGCCGAATCTGCAGGAGTGGATCGAGCCGATGCTGGCGCACCTGAAGCAGCAGGGCGCCTTCTCCGTGAAGATGGGCCCGCCGGTGATCATCCGCCGCTGGGAGGCCGCCTCCATCAAGCAGGGCATCCAGAACCCGGACGTCAAGCGCCTGCGCGACATCGAGGCCGACCACATCGAACCGCGCGCTTTCGAGGTCGCCGACAAACTGCGCCGCATGGGCTGGCAGCAGGGCGAGGACGGCGGCGCCGGCTTCGGCGACGTTCAGCCGCGCTACGTCTACCAGGTGCCGCTGGCGAACCGTTCCCTGGAAGAGGTCCACAAGAACTTCAACCAGCTGTGGCGCCGTAACATCAAGAAGGCCGAGAAGGCCGGTGTCGAGGTCGTCCAGGGCGGTTACCAGGACCTCGAGGAATGGCAGCGGCTGTACGAGATCACGGCCGTGCGCGACCACTTCCGGCCGCGCCCGCTGTCGTACTTCCAGCGTATGTGGACGGCCCTCAACACCGAGGACCCCAACCGCATGCGGCTGTACTTCGCCCGGCACAACGGCGTGAACCTGTCGGCCGCGACGATGCTGATCGTCGGCGGGCACGTCTGGTACTCCTACGGCGCGTCCGACAACATCGGCCGTGAGGTCCGGCCCTCGAACGCCATGCAGTGGCGGATGCTGCGCGACGCCTATGCGCTCGGCGCCACCGTCTACGACCTGCGCGGCATCTCCGACTCCCTGGACGAGACCGACCACCTCTTCGGCCTGATCCAGTTCAAGGTGGGCACGGGCGGTCAGGCCGCCGAGTACCTCGGCGAGTGGGACTTCCCGCTGAACAAGCTGCTGCACAAGGCGCTCGACATCTACATGTCGCGCCGCTGATGTCCCGTTCAGTGCTTCTATACCTCTGAAACACGGCAACCGCTGCTTCACGGCAACCATGAGAAAGGTTCCAGGTCCGGCCATGGCGCTCACGCTCTACGTCGACACCGCGCGCTGGCGGGCGCACCACAAGCACGTGCAGGAGCAGTTCCCGGGCCTCGTGCCGGTCTGCAAGGGCAACGGCTACGGCTTCGGGCACGAGCGGCTGGCGGAGGAGGCCACACGGCTGGGCTCGGACGTCCTCGCCGTCGGCACCACGTACGAGGCCGCCCGGATCAAGGACTGGTTCAGCGGCGATCTGCTGGTGCTGACGCCGTACCGGCGTGGTGAGGAGCCTGTGCCGCTGCCGGACCGGGTCATCCGCTCGGTCTCGTCGATAGACGGTGTGTACGGTCTCGTCGGCGCCCGCGTGGTGATCGAGGTGATGTCCTCAATGAAGCGCCACGGCATCAGCGAGCAGGACCTGGCGCAGCTGCACGCCGCCATCGAGAACGTCCGCCTGGAGGGCTTCGCCATCCACCTGCCCCTGGACCGCACCGACGGCTCGGACGCCGTCGAGGAAGTCATCGGCTGGATGGACCGGCTGCGTGCGGCCCGGCTGCCACTGCACACCATGTTCGTGAGCCACCTCAAGGCCGAGGATCTGGCCCGGCTCCAGCAGCAGTTCCCGCAGACCCGGTTCCGGGCCCGCATCGGCACGCGGCTGTGGCTGGGGGACCACGAGGCCACCGAGTACCGCGGGGCGGTCCTGGACGTCACGCGCGTCGCCAAGGGCGACCGCTTCGGCTACCGGCAGCAGAAGGCGGCCTCCGACGGCTTCCTGGTCGTCGTGGCGGGCGGTACGTCGCACGGGGTGGGCCTGGAAGCCCCGAAGGCGCTGCACGGCGTCATGCCGCGCGCCAAGGGCGTCGCCCGCGCCGGCCTCGCCACGGTGAACCGGAACCTTTCTCCGTTCGTCTGGGGCGGCAAGCAGCGCTGGTTCGCCGAGCCGCCGCACATGCAGGTCTCGATCCTGTTCGTGCCCGCGGACGCGCCGGAGCCGAAGGTCGGCGAGGAGCTGGTGGCCCATCTGCGGCACACCACCACGCAGTTCGACCGGCTTGTGGACCGCTGACCGACCCCGTTTCAACGCAAAGGCCGTACACGGCTTGTCGTGTACGGCCTTTGCGCTGCCCGGCGAGCTCCGCAGGGGCGTTCGCTCAGAGCGAACCGCCCGCGGGGCCCTGCCTGCCCCACTCGACCGGTGGCCCGTCGAACCGAGCAGCCTCGTGCTGTCGTGGCCGGGCCGCAGGACCGAGGACGAAGGCGTCCTCCGCACCGTCGAGCACCCCGCCCGAGGGATCGTCGTCGCCGGACCTGCGCACCGGGTCCCGGTCCGGCAGGAAGATGTCGCGCACGACCATGACGCACAGGTACAGCGTCCCGAGCAAATGCAGGCCGATGGCCCAGTGGTAGCCGTCGGTGGGCAGCCCCTTGTGGGCCTCTCCGCTGGTCGTGTACGCGAGGTACAGCCAGATCCCCAGGAAGTACGCCACCTCACAGGCCTGCCAGATCAGGAAGTCCCGCCACTTGGGCCGCGCGAGAGCTGCCAGCGGCACCAGCCACAGGACGTACTGCGGCGAGTAGACCTTGTTGGTGAGGATGAACGCCGCGACGATCAGGAACGCGAGCTGGGCGAACCGCGGGCGGCGCGGGGCGGTCAGTGTGAGCGCCGCGACGGCCGCACAGCACACCAGCATGAGCAGCGTGGCGAGCGTGTTCACGGTGTCCGTGCTGATCGGGTTGTCCGAGTTCTGGGCCATGACCAGCCAGAAGGAACCGAAGTCGACGCCCCGTTCCTGGCTGAAGGTGTAGAACTTCGACCAGCCCTCGAACGCGAAGAGCATCACCGGCCCGTTCACGACCACCCAGGCGACGATCGCACCGCCCAGAGCCGTCCCGAACTCACGCCACTTGCCCGCGCGCCAGCACAGCACCAGCAACGGCCCCAGGAGCAGGAAGGGATAGAGCTTGGCGGCCGTGGCGAGGCCCAGCAGGACACCGAAGGCGAGGGCACGGCCCCGCGACCACATCAGCATCGCCGCGGCCGTCAGAGCGACCGCCAGCAGATCCCAGTTGATGGTCGCCGTCAGCGCGAAGGCAGGAGCCAGGGCGACCAGCAGACCGTCCCAAGGACGCCGGGCATGCGTGCGGGTCACGCAGACGGCGATGACGGACGCGCACACCATGAGCATTCCGGCGTTGACCATCCAGTACCACTGCTCCTGGTACTGGATGGTGCCGCTGCCGGGCGTGAGCCAGGAGGCGACCTCCATGAAGACACCGGTCAGCACCGGGTACTCCAGGTACTGCATGTCGCCGGGAAGCCTGTCGAAGTACGGCACGAGCCCGTCGGCGAAGCCGCGCCCCTGATAGAGGTGCGGGATGTCCGAATAGCACGCGTGCGTGTACTGCGAGCTGGCTCCGAAGAACCAGGCGCCGTTGTAGCAGGGCGCCTTCTGGACCAGGCCGAGGGCGAACATGCCGATCGCCACCAGCGCGATCACCCGCACCGGAGTCCACCAGGACGCCCCGACCAAGGCACGCCGCCCGAGCGGACCGCCGATCAGCTCGCTGCCGGCCGCGGCGACCTCGTCCTCCTTGGTCGGCCGCACCGGCTCGGGCTCGTGGACGCCTGCTCGCGTCGATTCTGCACTGGGCATGCCGCACATCCTGCCGTACGAGTCTGGCAATACGCCGAGGGCCGCCGTACCCGAGTGGGTGCGGCGGCCCTTGTTTCACGTGAAACACCTCGTTTCATGTGAAACACCCAAGCCGGGTGATCGTCGGCTATTCGTTGGGGCCTCCGAAGATGCCTCCGTTGTCATTGCCTCTGCTGTTGCCGCCGTCCAGGTTCGTGTCTGTCGGCGTGGGTTCTGAGCTCGCCCCTCCGTCTGTGCCCCCGTTGCCTGGGCCACCGTTCTCCGTGCCGCCGTCGTTCTCACAGCCGAAGAGCCCACAGGTGTCGCTCGGCGAGGGCGAGGGCTCCGTCGGGGACTCGCTGGGAGTGGCGCTGGGCGACTCGGTCACGGTCTCACTGGGCTCCACGCTGGGCGTCGGGGTCGGCGACGGGGCACCCAACTCGTGCTGGATCTCGCCGATTTCCTCGGCCTCCGGGAAGCCGAGGTCGGGCTTGCCCTTCAGCGCGGCCTTCATGTACTCGGTCCACACCAGCGTGGGGACGTCACCACCGTGGATGGACTCCTCACCCGCCGTGCCGTTCATGGAGAGCAGCTTGGCGCTCTTGGGGTCCTCACGGAACATAGCGACCGAGGTGGACAGCTGCTGGGTGTAGCCGACGAACCAGGCCGACTTGTTCTCGTCCGTCGTACCGGTCTTACCGGCAGCCGTACGGCCCAGGGACAGCGCGTTCTTACCCGTACCGTTCTGGATCACGTTCTCCAGAGTGTCCGTGACGTTGTTCGCCACGATCTCGGGGATAGCCCTCGTGACCCTCGGCTTCTTGAAGCCTTCCAACTCCTGCCCGTTGTGCTTGACGCTGGTCACCGAGTACGGGGCTGCCTGCTTGCCGGCGGCGGCGAACGTCGCGTAGGCGTCGGCCATACGGATGGCACTGGGAGTCGACGTACCGAGCGCGAACGACGGGTTGAGTTCCTGCGCCATGCTCTGGTCGAGGATCCCCGACCGCTTGGCGACCTCCCGCACCTTCGACATGCCCACGTCCACGCCGAGCTGCACGAACGGCGTGTTGACCGACTGCTCCATCGCCTTGCGCAGGGTGATGTAGCCCCAGCGGTGGTCGCTCTCGTTCTGCTGCCGGAAGATCGAGTTGTCCTTGCGCAGGTAATAGCTGCCGTCCGGCTTCCTGACCTTCAGGTTGTCGTTGCCGTTGTACTTGCTCAGTGGCGAAACGCCGACCCCATCGCTCCGGTACGTTCCATGCTCCATCGCGGCGGCGAGCACGAACGGCTTCCACGTCGAACCGACGGGGACACCCGAAGTGTCCGCGTTGTTGTTGAAGTGGCCCTTCTCGTAACCTGCACCACCGTAGAGGGCGACGATTGCGCCGTCCTCGGGCTTCACCGACGCCGCGCCGAACTGGACATGCTTGTCCAGCTCCCGGTTCTCCGGGTCGAGCTTCTCCTTCTCGACCTGCTTGACTGCCTTGGTCAGCGCCTCGACCTTGTCCTTCTCGAAGGTCGTCTTGATCTGGTAGCCGCCCTGATCGAACCGCTTCTCCGAGATGTCGGAGTGGTTCAGCACGTACTTCTTGGCCGTGTCCACCAGGTAGCCGATCTGGCCGGTCATGCCCTTGGTCGCTTTGCGACCCTGGGGCATGGGGTACTCCTTGATCGCGTCCTGGTACTGCGTGTCCGTGAGCCTCTTGTCGTTGTGCATCTGCTCGAGGATCCAGCGCCAGCGCGCTTCGGAGCGCTTTCTGTTGGCGTCGGCGGTCGCCGCTTTGTCGATGCCGTCGTTACCTGCGGGGTCGTAGTACGTGGGGCCCTTGAGCAGGGCGGCGAGGAAGGCGCACTCACTCGGCTCGAGCTTGTCCGCGTTCTTGCCGTAGTAGGCCTGGGCGGCGGCCTGGATGCCGTAGGCGCCGCGGCCGTAATACGAGGTGTTCAGGTAGCCCTGGAGGATCGTCGGCTTGTCGAGCTTCGTGCCCACCTTGATGGAGATGAACATCTCCTTGAACTTGCGGGAGATCGACTGTTCCTGGCTCAGGTAGGTGTTCTTGACGAACTGCTGGGTGATCGTCGAACCACCCTGTGTGTCGCCACCCCGAGCCATGTTCGCCAAGGCGCGGGCGATACCCATGGGGTCGACACCCTTGTCCTTGTAGAAGCTCTTGTTCTCGGCCGAGATCACCGCCCACTCCATGGCATCGGGGATCCGGTCGATCGTGACGTTCTGCCGGTTCTGACCACTGCCCGCCGCGACCATCTGGCTGCCGTCGGCCCAGTAGTAGACGTTGTTCTGCGACATGGCCGCCGCGTTCTCCTCATTGGGAACGCCCACCATGGCGTAGCCGATGCCCGCCACGGCCATCATGCTGCCGACGAAGCCGATGCACAGGCCGGAGACGAGCTTCCAGGAGGGCAGCCAGCGCTGCCAGCCGTACTTGCCGGCCCGCGGGTAGTCGATCAGCCGCCCCTTGTCGGGGACGGCGGCCGCGCGTCCCCTCCCGCCAGGAGCGGCACGCCGGCCGCCCCGGGCCGGTTCGGCCGCTCTGCGGCGGCTGCCGCCCGTGCTTCTCTGCGCCGCACGCCGGGCCTCGGCACGGCCGCCGTACTGACGCTCCTCACCCCCCGAGCCGAAGGAGCCCGACCCATAGGAGTCGGATGGAGACTCGGTGGCGCCTCGCGGTGCCGCGCGGCGACCGGAGGACGAGCCGGACTGGCCGCGTCGGGCCGAGGCACGTCCGCCTCCCTGCGGCTGCGGCGGTTTGCGACGGTGCTCGCTCATCGAACGACTACTCCTCGGGCAGGCGCACCCCTGCGCGCCTGGAAACGGCGGCTTGTTTCCGGTCCCCCCGAAGTACGGATGTGGTGGGCTCCGCATTCATCGGTCCCGCGTGCACCCGTACTACACCGAAGACGACGACGCTCTCAGGCGTCACTCGGTTCCCGGTGATGTGCATGGCGCACAGACTACGCACCGTCAAACCCTGCCGAGCCCCGAACTTCACCTCAAATCAGGCAACTCGCGTCCGATGAATCGGTGATGTGATCCCGTTCACCCCATCCCCTCTTGTCGCATCCGGAACGCCGTTCTATCGTCGTGATGTATCGAGTCGATACATCGGCACGACACATCGGCCCGAGACATCGGGCGGATACATGCGCAGCGCGGAGAGAGGAGGCGATCTATGAGCCGGCGTTCCGGGATCCTCGAGTTCGCCGTCCTCGGCCTGCTCCGCGAGTCTCCGATGCACGGCTACGAGCTGCGTAAACGACTCAACACGTCGCTGGGTGTGTTCCGTGCGTTCAGCTACGGGACGCTGTACCCCTGCCTCAAGACGCTGGTCGCCAACGGCTGGTTGATCGAGGAGCCGGGGAACACCGCCGAGGACGCCCTCGCCGCCCCCCTCACGGGGCGCCGCGCCAAGATCGTCTACCGGCTGACGGCGGAGGGCAAAGAGCACTTCGAGCAGCTGCTCTCGCAGGCCGGGCCAGACGCGTACGAGGACGAGACCTTCGCAGCCCGTTTCGCCTTCTTCGGACAGACATCACGCGACGTACGCATGCGCGTGCTGGAGGGACGCCGCAGCCGGCTGGAGGAGCGTCTCGAGAAGATGAGCGCCTCCCTGGCCCGGACCCGGGAGCGTCTCGACGACTACACGCTCGAGCTCCAGCGCCACGGGATGGAGTCCGTGGAGCGCGAGGTGCGCTGGCTGAACGAGCTCATCGAGAGCGAACGGGCGGGGCGGGACCTCAAGGGTTCCGCCACCGGGGAGCCCGGTTCGCGTGACACCACATCTGGAGCGTCGGGCGGCCTGCCCCGGCCGGGGGGCGACCCCCGTCCGGATACGCCCGACGACACCGCCACGTGAGAGCCCGCTGAAGGGCCTCACTCGTACACACAGGGAGCAACCGGAATGGGTTCGGTTCGCGTAGCCATCGTCGGTGTGGGTAACTGCGCCGCATCGCTGGTGCAGGGAGTCGAGTACTACAAGGACGCCGATCCGGCGTCCAGGGTGCCGGGCCTGATGCACGTCCAGTTCGGCGACTACCACGTCCGCGACGTCGAGTTCGTCGCCGCTTTCGACGTGGACGCCAAGAAGGTCGGTCTCGACCTGGCGGACGCCATCGGCGCCTCCGAG
Source organism: Streptomyces sp. NPDC002788 (assembly GCF_053592115.1). Lineage (NCBI taxonomy): Bacteria > Bacillati > Actinomycetota > Actinomycetes > Kitasatosporales > Streptomycetaceae > Streptomyces > Streptomyces sp. NPDC002788. The sequence continues at coordinate 241,677 of NZ_JBSFVB010000003.1, forward strand.
AACAACACCATCAAGATCTGCGACGTGCCCAGCACCGGTGTGACGGTCCAGCGCGGCCACACCCTCGACGGCCTCGGCAAGTACTACCGCGAGACCATCGAGGAGTCCGACGAGGAGCCGGTCGATGTCGTCCAGGTCCTCAAGGACAAGCAGGTCGACGTCCTCGTCTGCTACCTGCCCGTCGGCTCCGAGGACGCGGCGAAGTTCTACGCCCAGTGCGCCATCGACGCCAAGGTCGCCTTCGTCAACGCCCTTCCGGTCTTCATCGCCGGCACCAAAGAGTGGGCGGACAAGTTCACCGAGGCGGGCGTCCCGATCGTCGGCGATGACATCAAGTCGCAGGTCGGCGCCACCATCACGCACCGCGTCATGGCGAAGCTGTTCGAGGACCGGGGTGTCGTCCTGGACCGCACGATGCAGCTGAACGTCGGCGGCAACATGGACTTCAAGAACATGCTCGAGCGCGACCGCCTCGAGTCGAAGAAGATCTCCAAGACGCAGGCCGTCACCTCTCAGATCCGCGACCGCGAACTGGGCGAGGGCAACGTCCACATCGGCCCGTCCGACTACGTCGCCTGGCTGGACGACCGCAAGTGGGCCTACGTCCGCCTCGAGGGCCGCGCCTTCGGTGATGTCCCGCTGAACCTGGAGTACAAGCTGGAGGTCTGGGACTCCCCGAACTCCGCCGGTGTCATCATCGACGCCCTGCGCGCCGCGAAGATCGCCAAGGACCGCGGCATCGGCGGCCCGATTCTGTCGGCGTCCTCGTACTTCATGAAGTCCCCGCCGGTCCAGTACTTCGACGACGAGGCCCGCGAGAACGTCGAGAAGTTCATCAAGGGCGAGGTCGAGCGCTGACGCGCCGCAACTGATCGCTCCTGCCAGGGCTGGGAGGGTCCCCGGGTCGTACGAGCCGGGGACCTTCTCCGTATGTGAGGCTGGACCCCATGGCCGTCGTCCGTGACCTGCGCGTCCTGTTGCGCTTCCAGGGCTTCCGGCGCCTGCTCGGCGTGCGCCTGCTGTCCCAGGGCGCCGACGGCGTCTACCAGGTCGCGCTCGCCGCCTACGTCGTCTTCTCCCCGGAGAAGCAGACCTCGGCGGCCGCGGTCGCGTCCGCGATGGCGGTGCTGCTGCTCCCGTACTCGCTCGTCGGCCCCTTCGCCGGTGTCCTGCTGGACCGCTGGCGGCGCCGTCAGGTCCTGCTGTTCGGCAGTCTGCTGCGCGCCCTGCTGGCCCTGGCGACGGCCCTGCTGATGCTCAGTCCGGCCCCGGACTGGCTCTTCTACGTGTCCGCCCTGTGCGTCACCGCCGTCAACCGCTTCGTCCTGTCGGGCCTGTCCGCCGCCCTGCCGCGCGTGGTCGACGCCGATCGCCTGGTCATCGCCAACTCCCTGTCCCCGACCGCCGGAACGCTGGCCGCGACCGCGGGCGGCGGGATCGCGTTCGTCGTCCGCCTGGTGGCGGCGGACTCAGACGCGGCCGTGGTGCTCGTGGCAGCCGGACTGTACCTGTGCGCCGCCGTGGCGTCGCTGAGCATGGCGCGGGAACTCCTCGGCCCCGACCGCAACACCGCGTGGGAGCGAATCGGTACGGCTCTCACCGGCACCGCTCACGACCTGGCGGCCGGCGTGCGTCACCTGGCCGCACCTCCGCGCCGAGAGGCCGCCTGGGCGCTCGCGGCGATGTCGCTGATGCGGTTCTGCTACGGCGCCCTGCTGGTCATGCTGCTGATGCTCTGCCGGTACGCCCTCACTTCGACCACGGACGACGGACTCGCCCTGCTGGCACTGGCGTTGGGCATCTCCGGCGCCGGCTTCTTCGCGGCGGCCGTGGTGACGCCCTGGACTGCGGGGCGGCTCGGGCCGGGCCGCTGGATCGTCGTGTGCGCAGGGACCGCTGCACTGCTCCTGCCCGCGCTCGGGCTGCCGTTCGCCACCGTCCCACTGCTGATCGCGGCCTTCCTCCTGGGCCTGACCACCCAGGGCGCGAAGATCGCCACGGACACCATCGTCCAGTCTTCCGTCGACGACGGCTTCCGTGGCCGGATCTTCTCGGTCTACGACGTCTTGTTCAACGCTTTCTTCGTCGGCGCCGCCGCCGTGGCCGCACTGATGCTGCCGCCGGACGGCCGATCCGTGCCGTTGGTGATCACGATCGCCGTTACCTACGCGACGGTGGCTGCCACTATGGCTCGGTTTGGACGCCGGTAAGTGTCACGTCAATGACACAGTGCCACTTTCTGACCACTGCGATGTCAGCCGACAAGTGCGAGACCGTCAAGGAAGCAAAGATCGCGTACGACCAGGTGGGCGACAACCACGATGTCGTCCTATGCCTGAAGTCCGTCAAGTAAGCGAAGAAGTGCGGGGCGGTGTTTCACGTGAAACACCGCCCCTCTATTTGCCCCCCGGCATGCCTCCCCGAGTCATGTTTCACGTGAAACACAACCCCGTTTTCGCAGCCTCAGCTCCCCTGCTGGGCCCACCACTCCTTGAGGGCGGTCACCGCGGCGTCGCGTTCCATCGGCCCGTTCTCCAGGCGCAGTTCCAGCATGTGCTGGTACGCGCGGCCGATGAGCGGGCCGGGACCGACGCCGAGGATCTCCATGATCTGGTTGCCGTCGAGGTCCGGGCGGATGGAGTCCAGCTCCTCCTGCTCCTGCAGCTTGGCGATCCGCTCCTCCAGACCGTCGTACGCCCGCGACAGGGCCACCGCCTTGCGCTTGTTACGCGTGGTGCAGTCCGAGCGGGTCAGCTTGTGGAGGCGGTCCAGCAGCGGGCCGGCGTCACGGACGTAGCGGCGGACCGCCGAGTCCGTCCACTCACCGGTGCCGTAGCCATGGAAACGCAGGTGGAGTTCGACCAGACGTGAGACGTCCTTCACCAGCTCGTTGGAGTACTTGAGAGCTGTCATGCGCTTCTTGGTCATCTTCGCCCCGACCACCTCGTGGTGGTGGAAGGAGACCCGGCCGTCCTTCTCGAAGCGACGCGTGCGCGGCTTGCCGATGTCGTGCAGCAGGGCAGCCAGGCGCAACGTCAGGTCGGGGCCGTCGTCCTCCAGCGCCATCGCCTGCTCCAGGACGATCAGCGTGTGGTCGTAGACGTCCTTGTGCCGGTGGTGCTCGTCACGCTCCAGCCGCAGGGCCGACAGCTCCGGCAGCACGCGGTCGGCGAGGCCGACGTCCACGAGCAACGTCAGGCCCTTGCGCGGGTGGCGGGAAAGGACCAGCTTGTTCAGCTCGTCCCGCACCCGCTCGGCCGAGACGATGTCGATCCGTCCGGCCATCTCCGTCATCGCCGTGACGACCTCGGGAGCGACCTCGAAGTCGAGCTGAGCCGCGAAGCGCGCGGCCCGCATCATCCGCAGCGGGTCGTCCGAGAAGGAGGCTTCCGGAGTGCCTGGAGTGCGCAGCACACGCGCCGCGAGGTCCTCCAGCCCGCCGTGCGGATCGATGAACTCTTTCTTCGGCAGCGCGACGGCCATCGCGTTGACGGTGAAGTCCCGGCGGACGAGATCTTCCTCGATGGAGTCGCCGTAGGACACCTCGGGCTTGCGCGAGGTCCGGTCGTACGCCTCGGACCGGTAGGTGGTCACCTCGATCTGGTAGCCGTCCTTCTGGGCTCCGACCGTGCCGAAGGCGATCCCGACCTCCCAGACGGCGTCCGCCCACGGGCGCACGATCTTGAGTACGTCCTGGGGGCGGGCGTCGGTCGTGAAGTCCAGGTCGTTGCCGAGCCGGCCCAGCAGCGCGTCCCGTACCGAGCCGCCGACCAGGGCGAGTGAGAACCCGGCCTCCTGGAAGCGGCGGGCGAGGTCGTCGGCGACAGGAGCGACCCGCAGCAGTTCACTCACCGCGCGGTGCTGCACCTGGCTCAGGGCACTGGACATTTCTTCGTTGGCGTTCGGCACAACAGAAGAGGGTACGTGGCCCGGGCTGTCAGGGGCTCCCTCATATCGCGGATGGGGACACGTCCCCCATACGCGCACAAGGCCTGCCCCTGAGAGGCAAAGAACCGCTTGCTCTTCATACGGCTACATACCGGACAGCCCCAATGTCGACGGGCGATCTTGTGGTGCGGACCGCGGCACTTCCCCTCAGCGCGCATCGTTACCATGCGTGGACGCACATTCCGACGACCACTGACGACGACGAGGGACGGACGAGCGCGTGGCCGAGGCGGCAGACTTCCAGGGGACCAGTGCCTCACCTGCCCGCCGGTGGCTGCGGCGCACCGGGGCACTGCTCGCCGGTGCGCCCCTGCTGGCCGGACTCCTCCAGTTGCCCGCCGCGACGCCGGCGGACGCGGCCGGACAGGAGTCCCTCCAGGCTGCCTCCGACGCGGGCTCGGTGGCCGTCGCGGTCGACTCGCTCACTCCCAGCGCCCCCACCGAGGGGGACACGGTGACGGTGTCGGGCACGGTGACCAACAAGGGCAAGCAGGCGGTCACCGACGCCCATGTCGATCTACGGGTGGGTCCCTCGCTCGACACCCGCTCGGCCATCGACACCCTCGCCAAGAAGAGCAGCGATCTTCAGGGTCCTGCCGGCGAGGCAGTCGGCGGCAGGTACACCGAGAAGTTCGCCAAGCTCACGCCCGGCGTGGCCGTGCCCTTCAGCATCTCCGTGCCGGTCGACGAGCTGGACCTCGGCAGGGACGGCGTCTACCAGCTGGCCGTCGCGCTCTCCGGGGAGACCTCCGCGCAGCCATGGGACCAGGTCCTCGGTGTCAAGCGCACATTCCTGCCGTGGCAGCCCGAGGAGGCCGGTACCAAGACGAAGACCACGTTCCTGTGGCCGCTCGTCTCCAGCGCCCACATGGTGGCGGAGACGGGGTCGAACGAGCAGCAGACCCCGGTCTTCCGTGACGACGAGCTCGCGGAGGAGATCGCCCCGGGCGGCCGCCTGGACCAGATGGTGTCGCTAGGCGAGGGCCTCGACGTCACCTGGGTGGTCGATCCGGACCTGCTGGCGTCCGTCGACGCGATGACCAGGACCTACCAGGTCCGCGGGGCGGACGGCACCACCACCCCGGGCAGGAACCAGGAGGTCGCCAAGCACTGGCTCGCCGAGCTCCAGCAGGCGGTCGCGGGCAAGGAGGTCGCCGCCCTGCCGTTCGGCGACCCCGACCTGGCGTCCCTGGCCCACAACGGCAGGAACGTCACCGGCTCCCTGAGCCACCTCAAGGAGGCCACCGACGTCGCCGACGACACGGTGGACACGATCCTCCACGTGAAACCGTCCACGGACTTCGCCTGGCCCGTCGACGGAGCCGTCGACCCGTCGATCGTGAAGGTCGCCACGTCCGCGGGCGCCGACAAGGTGATCGCCCGCAGCGACAGCCTCCAGGACGACCTGTCGTACACGCCCTCGGCGGCCCGGCCCATCGGCGGCGGAATCACGGCGGTCGTCGCTGACGCCAGGATGTCCACGGCGTTCCAGGGCAACCTCACGAAGGCCTCCGCGTCCACGCTCGCCGTGCAGCGTTTCCTGGCCCAGAGCCTGACACTCGGCCTGCAGACCGGCAAGCAGCGCAGCGTCGTCGTCGCCCCGCAGCGCATGCCGTCCGTCAGCCAGGCACAGGCGATGGCCCAGGCCCTGGCGGCCCTCGAGGGCGGGAACTGGTCCGAGTCGCAGGACCTCACAGCCGCCGCCGAGACCAAGCCCGACCCGGCGGCCAACACGAAGGTGCCGCCGGCCTCCGCGTACCCCCCCTCTTTGCGCAAGCAGGAGCTGCCGCGGACCGCCTTCGAGCAGATCGCCACGACGCAGAACAAGCTCGACAAGTTCAAGGTGATCCTCACCCGCCAGTCCCGGGTGGTGACCCCGTTCGGGCGGGCCATGAACCGCGAGATGTCGACGTCGTGGCGTGGCCGGGACGTCGCTGCGGTGGGGTACCGCCACGGTATCGAGTCCTACCTCGACGGGCTCATCGACAGTGTCAAGCTGATCCAGAAGACGGAGACCAAGCTCTCCGGCCGCAGCGCCACGATCCCCGTGACCGTCCAGAACAACCTCGTTCAGGGCGTCGAGCACCTGGAGCTGCGGCTCACGTCGACGAACCCGACGCGACTCAAGATCAACGGCGCCGCCTACGAGGAGCAGCCCATCGCTGTCAACGGCGGCCACGCGCAGTCGGTGAAGTTCACCACGTCCGCCAACGCCAACGGCCGGGCGGAGGTCGTCGCCCAGCTGTACACGGAGGACGGTCGGACATACGGCGCGCCGGTCACCTTCGACGTGAAGGTCACCGAGGTCACTCCCACGGTGATGCTGGTCATCGGCGGTGGCGTTCTGCTCCTGGTCCTCGCCGGCTTCCGGATGTACACCCAGCGCAAGCGTGCCGCCGCCCGCGAGGCCGCCGAGGACGGCACCGCCGAGGCGGACGACGCCGTCGACGGCCCTCAGTGCCCGGTCGGCGCTCCGCAGAACCCGCAGGCCCCCGGCGACCCTCTCCAGGAGGAGTCCGAGGCCGGCGCACGGCCGGAGGCGCCGGAGCAGCCGAGTGACCCGGCCCCGGACACCGCGACGGAAAGCGCCGGCCCGTCCGGCACGGGTGAGAGAGTGGACCGTTGACATGTCGTGGCCGGTGGGCCCGGGACGATGAGGTGGGGTAACCATGAACGCGCCGTACGACGGTGACCGCGGTCGTGCCGCGGGCAGCCCGGGCTACCCCGAGTCGGGCGGGCCCGAGGGCGCGCCCGACGAGCACGGCCAGGTGCCGCCGCAGCCGCCGGCGGACATGTACCTCCAGGACGCCTACGCCCAGGACCCCTACCGGGCGCAGGACCTCTTGGCCCAGGACCCGGTCGCCGAGGCGCTCTACGACCGCGCCGCGCACCCGCCGCCCGCTCCGGGCACGCACCAGCCTCAGCAGCAGCTCTACGCCCAGCCGCCGCAGTCGCCGTACGCGCCCGACCCGCGGGTGTGGGCACAGACGCCCCCACCGGAGCCGGACGGCCCGACGCGGCACCTGCCGTACGGCGACGACCCCCGCACCACCCAGTTCGTGGGCGTGGACGATCTCGTCTCCCATGCGGGCGAGTCGCGCCAGGAGCCGGACGCGTTCGCGCACCTCTTCCGTGACCAGCAGCAGAGCAGCGGTCACCCGTCGTACGAGTCGCCGTCTGTCCCCGGTCCGTCTCCGGCTCCGGGCCAGACGGCTCAGGGCCCGTACGCGGCGGCCGGCCAGACGGCGCACACTCCGCTCGTGGAGGAGGCTCCCGCCCCGGAGGTCACTGCCTCTCCCGCCCCCAAGAAGGGCGGCCGCGCCGCGGGCCTGATGAAGTCCAGCGCCGTCATGGCGGCGGGCACGATGGTCTCGCGCCTCACCGGCTTCATCCGCTCCGCGCTGATCGTGTCGGCCCTGGGCGTCGGTCTCCTCGGTGACACCTTCCAGGTCGCCTACCAGCTACCCACGATGATCTACATCCTCACCGTGGGCGGCGGTCTCAACTCGGTGTTCGTGCCGCAGCTGGTGCGCGCCATGAAGGAGGACGAAGACGGCGGCGAGGCGTACGCCAACCGTCTTCTGACCCTCGTCATGGTGACGCTCGGCGCGCTCACCGCCCTCTCGATCTTCGGCGCCCCGCTCCTGATCCGCCTGCTGTCCGATCCCGTCGCCAGCGACCCGGCGGCGAACAAGGTCGGCATCACCTTCGTCCAGTACTTCCTGCCCTCGATCTTCTTCATGGGCGTCCACGTGGTGATGGGCCAGATCCTCAACGCCCGCGGCAAGTTCGGCGCGATGATGTGGACCCCGGTCCTGAACAACATCGTCATCATCGTGACGCTAGGGATGTTCATCTACGTCTACGGCACCGCCGCCGACTCCAGGATGCAGGTCACCACCATCCCGCCGGAGGGCCAGCGCCTCCTCGGCATCGGCGTCCTGCTCGGCCTCATGGTCCAGGCGCTGGCGATGATCCCCTACCTGCGCGAGACCGGCTTCCGGCTGCGGCTGCGCTTCGACTGGAAGGGCCAAGGCCTCGGCAAGGCCGTCACGCTCGCCAAGTGGACGGTCCTGTTCGTGCTCGCCAACCAGGCGGGAGCCATGATCGTCATCCAGCTGTCCACCGCGGCGGGCAAGAGTTCGCCCGTGGACGGCACCGGCTTCGCCGCCTACGCGAACGCCCAGCTGATCTGGGGCCTGCCGCAGGCCATCATCACGGTCTCCCTCATGGCCGCCCTGCTGCCGCGCCTGTCGCGCTCGGCGGCCGAGGGAGACGGCGGTGCCGTCCGCGACGACATCTCCCAGGGCCTGCGCACCACGGCGGTCGCCATCGTGCCGGTCGCGTTCGGGTTCCTCTCCCTCGGCATCCCCATGTGCACCCTGATGTTCGGCTCCTCGGGCACCAGCGAGGCCACCAACATGGGCTACATGCTGATGGCGTTCGGTCTCGGACTGATCCCGTACTCGGTGCAGTACGTCGTCCTGCGCGCCTTCTACGCCTACGAGGACACCCGAACACCCTTCTACAACACGGTCATCGTGGCCGCGGTCAACGCCGGCGCCTCGGCGGTCTGCTACTTCGTCATCCCGTCGCGCTGGGCCGTGGTCGGCATGGCCGCTTCCTACGGCCTTGCCTACGCGATCGGCGTGGGCGTCGCCTGGCGCCGGCTGCGCAAGCGGCTGGGCGGAGACCTCGACGGCGCCCGAGTCATGCGGACTTACGCCAGGCTGTGCATCGCTTCGGTCCCGGCCGCCCTGCTCAGCGGCGCGGCCTGCTACGGCATCGGCCACACGCTCGGCCAAGGCGTCATGGGCTCGCTCGCCGCGGTGATCGCCGGTGGTGCCGTCCTTCTCGGGGTCTTCTTCGTCGCCGCCCGCCGTATGCGCATCGAGGAAGTCAACTCGCTGGTCGGCATGGTCCGCGGACGCCTGGGACGCTGAGGCGAGGGGGAGGCGCACAACCATCGTCAGCCCCCGCGTGTCGTGCATAGCGGCGGACTGTGGGCACAATTGGTTTCGGCGTCGGACGGCGCACAACAGATGCCGGTCGGCGCGCAATGGATGGGGAGGCAGGAACGACGGTGGCGGAACGGAGTACGGCTGCCGTCGACGTGGCAGACAACAGCGACGAGACGTCGCTGACCGCGCAGGCGGACCAGTCCACGGCCGACGGGGTGGCCAAGAACCGGGAGCGGGACACGGACAGCGACGAGGTACAGGAGAGCACCCGGACCGACGGTTCCGGGAAGACCTCGCCGCCCGAACTGCACAGCGGTCACAAGCTCGCCAGACGCTACCGCCTGGAGGAGTGCGTCACCCGTCTGGACGGTTTCAGCAGCTGGCGCGCCGTGGACGAGAAGCTCCGCCGTGCCGTCGGCGTGCACATCCTGCCCGCGGACCACTCGCGGGCCCGCTCCGTTCTGGCCGCCGCCCGCTCCTCCGCCCTCCTGGGGGACCCTCGCTTCGTCCAGGTACTGGACGCGGTGGAGGAGAACGACGTCGTCTACGTCGTCCACGAGTGGCTTCCCGACGCGACGGAACTGACCACGCTCCTCGCCTCCGGGCCGCTGGAGCCGTACGACGCCTACCAGATGGTCAGTCAGGTCTCCTCCGCCATGGCCGCCGCGCACCGTGAGGGCCTCGCCCATCTGCGCCTGAACCCCAACGCCGTGCTGCGCACCTCGACCGGGCAATGGCGCATCCGCGGTCTTGCCGTGAACGCCGCCCTGCGCGGCGTCGCGTCCGACACCCCGCAGCGCACGGACACCGAGTCCATCGGAGCCCTGCTGTACGCGGCGCTCACCCAGCGCTGGCCGTACGAGAGCGACGCTTACGGGCTGTCGGGCCTGCCGAAGGACATCGGCCTGATCGCTCCCGACCAGGTGCGGGCGGGTGTGCACCGCGGCCTGTCCGAGCTCTCCATGCGGGCGCTCGTCAACGACGGTGCCACCGCATCCCGGCACGAGTCGCCCTGCACCACTCCGGAGGAGCTGGTGAAGGCGATCGGCGACATGCCGCGGATCCGCCCGCCGGAGCCGGCGTTCACCGCCCCGCCCGAGTACCAGCGCACGACGTACCAGCAGGGCACGTACGGCCGCCCAAGTACACGCCCCGGCGTCACCCAGCCGGTCCCCACCCCGCCGCCCCCGCTGCAGAGCCGCACGGGCAAGGCCCTCAAGTGGGCCGTGTCCGCACTCCTGATCGCCGCCCTGGGCCTCGGCAGCTGGCAGCTGGCGGACGCTCTCATGGATCAGGGCGGCAAGAACGACGACCCGACCAAGACGCAGGACAACCAGGACGGCGACAAGAACAGGAACCGCCCGGCACCAAAGCCGATCACGATCAAGGGCGCCGAGGAGTACGTGGCCAAGGGCGACGCCCAGCACCCTGCCGACGTGGGCAAGACCTATGACGGCAACACGTCCACGGGCTGGCGCACCAACAGCTATCTCGACGGCCCGAAGATGGTGATAAAGCCCGGTGTCGGCATCGTCTACGACCTCGGCTCAGAGCAGGAGGTCTCGGCCGCGACCCTCTCCTTGCGGTACGGCAACGACCACACCACCGCCGACCTGTACGCGACCGACTCCCTCAGTTCGTCCACGCCACTGAGCGCCATGAAGAAGCTGGGCACCGCGACGACGAGCAGCACCTCCTTGAAGGTGACCGTCGACAAGCCGGTGAAGAGCCGCTACATCCTGGTCTGGCTGACGGCGCTGCCGTACTCCGGTGACGACCCCGCCAACTACAGCAACCGGGGATACAAGCAGGCCATCACCGAAGTGAAGTTCACGGGCTGAGAGCCGACAGAGGGCAGGGGTTGGATGGCGGACCGCGCCGAGCACGGCGGTGCAAGTGATCAGGACCTCCTCGCCCGGCATGTCGAGGGGGACCCGGACGCCTTCGGGGAGATCGTGCGGCGGCACCGTGATCGCCTCTGGGCCGTCGCCCTGCGAACGCTGGGGGACCGCGAGGAAGCCGCTGACGCCGTGCAGGACGCCCTCGTCTCCGCCTACCGGGCCGCCCACACCTTCCGGGGCCAGTCGGCCGTCACGACGTGGCTGCACAGGATCACGGTGAACGCCTGCCTGGACCGCGCCCGCAAGGTGGCCTCCCGCAAGACCTCCCCCGTCGACGACACCGAGCGCCTGGAGCAGCTGCTGGAGCCGCACGAGTCGGCCTCCGCGCCCGCCGAGCGCAACGATCTCCACCGGCAGCTGATCGAAGCCCTCGGTACCCTGCCGGCCGACCAGCGTGCGGCGCTCGTCCTGGTGGACATGCAGGGCTATCCGGTCGCCGAGGCGGCCCGGATCCTCGATGTGCCAACCGGCACGGTGAAAAGCAGATGCGCGCGCGGCAGAGCCAGACTTCTGCCGCTGCTGACCCATCTGCGGCCGGACAGCAACGACAAGGGTAAGAACCCGGGCGGCGAACGGAACCGGACGCAAGGGCCAGCCGTCCCACCCGCAGCGGGACCGCGCCGAGCGGGGCCCCCGGACACAGGACCGAGCGACTCAGCTGCAGTGAAGGGCGGAGGTGGACGAGCGTGACGTCGACGACAGACATGGCCGGGCACCCGGACGTCGCGGAGATCTCCGACCTCGCCGAGGGCCTCCTCCCGCCGTCCCGGACCACTGACCTACGCCGGCACCTGGACGCGTGCGAGCTCTGCGCGGACGTCTACGCCTCCCTGGAGGAGATCCGCGGACTGCTCGGCACGCTGCCCGGCCGGCCGCGCATGCCCACCGATGTCGCGAACCGCATCGATGCCGCTCTGGCTGCCGAGGCTCTGCTGACCGCCACCGGGCCGGAGTCCGCAGAAGGCGCGGAGCCAGTGAGCGCTCCCCCCCTCCTTTCTTCGTCCGAGGACGACCGCGGTGCGGATGTTTCACGTGAAACATCGACGCCCGCCGAGCGTCCTGCAGGACGCCCCCGCTCCTCCACCACCGGACCCGGCCGCAAGGGCCGCACACGAAACGGGCGCCGCAGGATCGCCGTTCTGGGGACCGCCTTCACGGTGGCCGCCCTGGGTCTCGGTTCCGTCCTGCTGTCATCACTCGGCGACCAGCCGCCCCGTGATACGACGGGGGAACGGCAGACCGCCCTTGCGGACACCTTCTCCGAGGGGAAGCTGCAGAAGCAGGTCACCGACCTCCTGGCCGAGGGCAAGGCCGAAGGAGGCGGCGGATCCCGCACCCCCTGGGGTGCCGAGACCGCGCCCGGCACCAACCACCCCAAGGTCTCCAGGGAAGCCGTCGTGCCCGGCTGCGTGCGCGACGGCATCGGGCGGGACGACGCCGCGCTCGCCGTCGAGAACGGCAGGTATCAAGGAAAGACGGCCATGCTCGTGCTGCTTCCCGCCGCTTCCGACAACACTCGAGTCACCGCCTACATCGTCGACGCGACCTGTGTGGATCACAAAACGCCCCCGACCGGCAAGATCCTCCTGGAGCGCACCTACCCCTCTGCGTGAGTGGGCGCTTCGTCTTCGCCCTGTGCGGCATCCGGCGGGGCGTGACATCTCCGTGTGCCCGGACACAGTGGGAATGCGCGCCCCTTAGGATCCGTTGGGTGGGGTGAGAGTTCCGAGAGAAGCTCCCACCGGTCGAACGACGCAGTCCAGAGACGAGGAATCAAGCCGTGAGCGACGTCCGTAACGTGATCATCATCGGCTCCGGGCCCGCCGGCTACACGGCGGCGCTCTACACCGCGCGCGCGTCGCTGAAGCCACTGGTGTTCGAGGGCGCCGTCACCGCCGGTGGTGCGCTCATGAACACCACCGACGTCGAGAACTTCCCGGGCTTCCAGGACGGCATCATGGGCCCCGAGCTCATGGACAACATGCGCGCCCAGTCGGAGCGCTTCGGCGCCGAACTCGTCCCGGACGATGTCGTGGCCGTTGATCTGAGCGGTGAGATCAAGACCGTCACGGACACAGCCGGCACGGTCCACCGGGCCAAGGCCGTCATCGTCGCCACCGGTTCGCAGCACCGCAAGCTCGGCCTGCCGAACGAGGACGCTCTCTCCGGGCGTGGTGTGTCCTGGTGCGCCACCTGCGACGGGTTCTTCTTCAAGGACCAGGACATCGCCGTGATCGGTGGCGGTGACACCGCGATGGAGGAAGCCACCTTCCTCTCGCGGTTCGCCAAGTCCGTGACCGTCGTCCACCGCCGCGACACCCTGCGTGCCTCCAAGGCCATGCAGGAGCGCGCCTTCGCCGACCCGAAAATCTCGTTCGTGTGGGACAGCGAGGTCGCCGAGATCCAGGGCGATCCGAAGCTCTCCGGCCTGAAGCTGCGCAACCTCAAGACGGGCGAGCTGTCGGACCTGCCAGTGACCGGCCTGTTCATCGCCATCGGTCACGACCCGCGCACCGAGCTCTTCAAGGGCCAGCTCGACCTGGACGAGGAGGGCTACCTGAAGGTGGACGCGCCGTCGACGCGTACGAACCTGACCGGTGTCTTCGCTGCCGGCGACGTGGTGGACCACACGTACCGGCAGGCGATCACCGCGGCCGGGACCGGCTGCGCCGCCGCTCTCGACGCCGAGCGCTACCTCGCCGCCCTCGCGGACGAGGAGCAGCCCGAGCCCGAGAAGACCTCCGTCTGACCCTCTCCCTACCCTCCCCACGCACCAACAGTTAAGGAGCCCGCCGTGGCCGGCACCCTGAAGAATGTGACCGACGACTCCTTCGAGCAGGACGTCCTCAAGAGCGACAAGCCTGTCCTGGTGGACTTCTGGGCCGCCTGGTGCGGTCCGTGCCGTCAGATCGCGCCGTCCCTCGAGGCGATCGCCTCCGAGTACGGCGACAAGATCGAGGTCGTCAAGCTGAACATCGACGAGAACCCGGGTACGGCCGCCAAGTACGGCGTCATGTCCATCCCGACCCTGAACGTCTACCAGGGTGGCGAGGTCGCCAAGACCATCGTGGGTGCTAAGCCGAAGGCCGCGATCGTTCGCGACCTCGCGGAGTTCATCGCCGACTAAGACGGTGAGCCGTCGTACCGGCGGTGCGTGTTTCACGTGAAACACGAATGGGCCAACCCGGAAGGGTTGGCCCATTCCTTTGAGTGCAGGCCTCTACAGCGGCCGCAGCGCCGGCTCCTTCTGCACAGCGCCCAGGAGCCGGTCCAGTGCCATCTCGACGTCTTCCTTCCAGGAGAGCGTCGACCTCAGCTCCAGTCGCAGCCGGGGATGGATGGGGTGCTGCCGGACCGTCTTGAAGCCGACCGCCAGGAGGTGGTCGGCGGGCAGCACACAGGCCGGTTCCTTCCAGCGAGCATCTCCGAACGCCTCGATCGCTTTGAACCCGCGCCGCAGAAGATCCTTGGCGACCGTCTGGACCATGACCCGACCCAGCCCCTGCCCCTGGTAACCCGGCACGATGAACGCGGTCATCAGCTGTACCGCGTCGGGGGAGACGGGGCTCGTCGGGAACGCCGTGGAGCGGGGGACGTAGGCAGGCGGGGCGTAGAGCACGAAGCCGACCGGAACATCGTCGACGTACACGACCCGGCCGCAGGACCCCCAGTCCAGCAGGACCGCCGAGATCCAGGCTTCCTTCTCCAGAGCGGCCGTGCCCGCCTTTACCGCGGCCTCACCGCTGACTGGGTCAAGTTCCCAGAAGACACACGAGCGGCAGCGCTGGGGAAGGTCCTGAAGGTTGTCCAGCGTGAGCGGTACGAGCCGGCGCCCCATGAAGGCTGATCCTCGCTTCCTTCGTCCGCCGCGTCGCGGGCGGCTGTCAGAGCGCTCCGTTCCCTGAGGAGACTGCCGATGAACCCACCGACCGCTCCCAGCCCCAAACCGGCGCTCACCAGTCCGGTGCGGCTCATCGTTCGCATGGGCCCCTGCCTCCCTCTCAGAGGTGCTGTCGAATGGTTGCGCCGTACTCAATCGCATCGTATCGACGATGCGATTCCATCGATACCGACAGAAAGGAAAGAGCGGGCCACCTTCCGGTACACACCGGACACGGCCCGCTCTGTCACATGCACAGCCGAAGCTGCTGGCGGACGGTCAGGACTCGCTCTCCTCGGTGTCGCCCTCCAGGAGACTCTTCTGCAGGACCCGCCCCTCGCCGGGGGCGAGTGAGCCGAGGATCCGCTCGAGGTCCTCCATGGAGGCGAACTCGACGGTGATCTTGCCCTTCTTATGCCCCAGGTCGACCTTCACTCGCGTCTCGAAGCGGTCCGAGAGCCGCGTGGCGAGGTCGGACAGCGCTGGAGAGACCCGGGCACCGGCACGCGGGCCCTTGGGCTTCTGAGCCTTCTGAGGGCGCGACCCCATCAGGGTCACGATCTCCTCCACGGCCCGCACCGAAAGCCCCTCAGCCACGATGCGGTGGGCGAGCCTGTCCTGCTCCTCCGAGTCCTCCACGGAGAGCAGCGCCCGAGCGTGGCCGGCGGAGAGTACCCCGGCGGCGACCCGGCGCTGCACGGCCGGCGAGAGCTTCAGCAGGCGCAGGGTGTTGGAGACCTGAGGGCGGGACCGACCAATGCGGTCCGCCAGCTGGTCGTGCGTGCAGTTGAAGTCCCTCAGCAACTGGTCGTAGGCGGCGGCCTCTTCCAGCGGGTTCAGCTGGGCGCGGTGCAGATTCTCCAGCAGAGCGTCCAGGAGGAGCTTCTCGTCCTCCGTGGCCCGCACGATCGCCGGGATCGCGTCCAGTCCCGCCTCGCGGCAGGCCCGCCAGCGGCGCTCACCCATGATGAGCTCGTAGCGGGCTGGACCCGCCTGCCGTACGACGACCGGCTGGAGGAGCCCGACCTCCTTGATGGAGGTGATGAGCTCGGACAGCGCGTCCTCGTCGAAGACCTCACGCGGCTGCCGAGGGTTCGGTGTGATGGCGTCGAGGGGAATTTCGGCGAAGTGCGCACCGATGGGTGCCGCCGGGGTGCTGGGAGCGCTCGGCTGTACCGGCCCCTCTGTTTCACGTGAAACCGGCGGCAGCGTCGCGACCTTCGCTGCGGCCACCCCACGGTCGTTCGGCAGCGCGGGCACTGCCGCGGGGGATGTGGAAACGGCACTCCCTGCCGCAGCCTGGGCCACCGACTTCTCTGTCGGGGCGGCAGGGATCAGTGCGCCCAGACCACGGCCCAGCCCCCTCCGTCGCTCGCTCACTGAATGCCCTCCACCATGCTCGGGTCGTTCTGCTGTGCGCCGATGTGGGCGTGCGTCGCGTCATAGCTGATGCCGACGCCCTTCAGCGCGATCTCTCGTGCCGCCTCCAGATAGGAAAGGGCACCACTCGATCCAGGATCGTAAGTCAGTACGGTCTGCCCATAACTCGGCGCCTCGGAGATACGGACGGATCGGGGGATGCTCGTCCGCAGTACCTCGTCGCCGAAGTGGGTGCGCACCTCTTCCGCGACCTGGGACGCGAGCCGCGTCCGGCCGTCGTACATGGTGAGCAGGATGGTCGACACGTGCAGGGTGGGGTTGAGGTGTCCCCGCACCAGGTCGACGTTGCGCAGAAGCTGGCCCAGACCTTCCAGTGCGTAGTACTCGCACTGGATCGGGATCAGGACCTCCTGGCCCGCCACCAACGCATTGACCGTCAGAAGGCCGAGTGAGGGCGGGCAGTCGATGAGGATGTAGTCCAGCGGCTGCTCGTACGCCTGAATCGCGCGCTGCAGCCTGCTCTCCCGTGCCACCAGGGACACCAGCTCGATCTCCGCACCGGCGAGATCGATCGTGGCAGGCGCACAGAAGAGCCCCTCGACATCGGGGACCGGCTGGACGACCTCGGAGAGCGGCTTGCTCTCCACCAACACGTCGTAAATGGATGGAACTTCGGCGTGATGGTCGATACCTAGCGCGGTGGACGCGTTTCCCTGGGGGTCGAGGTCGACCACGAGAACACGGCCGCCGTGCAGGGCCAATGACGCGGCAAGGTTGACGGTCGTCGTCGTCTTGCCCACACCGCCCTTCTGATTGGCGACCACGATGATTCGGGTCTGCTCGGGCCGCGGCAGGCCCTCGCCGGCGCGGCCCAGAGCCTCCACCGCCAGTTGGGCAGCACGACCGATGGGAGTGTCGTCCATCGGAGGCGGTGTTTCACGTGAAACATCCGCCCCCATCGACTCGGTACGGGGACCGGGGACCGGATCGGTCATCGGTCCCGCGATGTTGGCGTCGGACCGCAAGGATTCACTCTCCTCGACTTCAGGCTCGCAATGAACAGAGCCTCCCATGTCTTCGGGGTCATGAACCAGTGAGGCCTGGCGTTCTGTGGAGAAATCAACCTCTGTGGACAACTCAGGTGCCTCGTCGAGTGAACCGAGAGGCTTACGGTCGCGGGGTTCGGCCGCAGCGCGGCCACGACTGATGATGCCGTGCAGCAGTGAGCGACGTTTCACGTGAAACACGATGCACAGCAGTCGTGGCCGGACTGTCGCGACACTCCGGCATGCGTAGGTTTGGCAGCTTGTGTGGAGTACGTCTCGTCCTCAGGACGGATCAGTGCCGCCGGCGACCGGCACCCTCAGGACGGACCCACCCAGGCCCCGTCGGAACAGATCAGCGTCGGCGGCGCGCCCGGCCCGTGCGCGCCGCCTTGGCGCGCTTCGCGGCGAACCGCACACCGCCGGGGCTCTCCCCGACCTCGACCCGCACGACCGTGGACAGCGGGTCCACCACGCCCTCACCCACATGCAGGATGGACGTCTCCACCGCACCCAGCTTACTGAGAGCGGCCGACGCGCTCTTCAGCTCCTCTTCGGCGGTGTCGCCCTTGAGCGCGAGCATCTCCCCGTAGGGTCGCAGCAGTGGAATACCCCAGGTGGCAAGGCGGTCGAGGGGCGCGACGGCCCGGGCGGTCACCACGTGGACGGGCTGGACCTTCCCCATGACCTCCTCGGCCCGGCCGCGAACGACGGTCACATGGTCGAGACCGAGCAGTTCCACGACCTCGGTGAGGAAGTTGGTGCGCCGCAGCAGCGGCTCCAGCAGCGTGATCTTCAGGTCCTCTCGAACGAGGGCCAGCGGAATGCCCGGGAGACCGGCGCCCGAGCCGACATCGCACACCGTCACGCCCTCAGGCACGACCTCCGAGAGCACCGCGCAGTTCAGCAGGTGCCGCTCCCACAGGCGCGGCACCTCACGCGGGCCGATGAGACCGCGCTGCACACCCGCCTCGGCTAGCAACTCCGCGTACCGCACCGCATCCGCGAAGCGATCACCGAACACCTCACGCGCCTGCTCGGGCGCGGGGGGAAGCTCCGCTGCCTCCGTCACGGGGGACCGTCCTTCCGTACCGCGTCAGCGCACCCGGCGCCGACACCGAAACCACCAGAACTATCAGGCTGACAAAGTTCGGCCCCGCCTGCGCTACAGACGGGGCCGGGGAACGTAGGGGCCGATCAGGCGGGCAGCACGACGACGAACCGCTCCGGCTCCTCGCCCTCGGACTCGCTGCGCAGGCCTGCGGCCTTGACCGCGTCGTGCACGACCTTGCGCTCGAACGGTGTCATCGGCTGCAGCTTCACGGCCTCACCGCTGCTCTTGGCCTCGGCGGCGGCCTTGGCACCCAGCTCGGACAGCTCGGACCGCTTCCGGGCGCGGTATCCCGCGATGTCGAGCATCAGGCGGCTGCGGTCACCGGTCTCACGGTGCACGGCCAGACGGGTGAGCTCCTGGAGCGCCTCCAACACCTCGCCGTCACGGCCGACCAGCTTCTGCAGGTCACGGGTGCCCGTGTCGCTGATGATCGAGACGGAGGCGCGGTCGGCCTCGACGTCCATGTCGATGTCGCCGTCGAGGTCGGCGATGTCGAGCAGACCCTCCAGGTAGTCCGCCGCGATCTCGCCTTCCTGCTCCAGGCGGGTCAGGGTGTCTGCACCCTCGGCAGCGGCGGAGGTGGTGCCTTCCGTCACGGGATGGACTCCTTCTTACTTCTTGGACGGGGACTTGGGCCGCTGCGGACCCTTGCGCTGTCCGGACTGGGCCTTGCTGCGGGTACCGCCGGCGGGCTTCGCGCCGCCCTTCTTGGCAGCGGTGGCGGGCTTGGCGTCCTCGGGCTCGTCGGACTTGGTCAGCGACGTCTTCGGCTCGTGCTCACCGGCCGCCTTGGCACCACCGACGGTGCCGGACTGGCGCTGTGCCTTGCTCTGCCGCTTGGGCTGCTGACGCTTCGGCGTGCCGGTGGCCATCGGCGTACCGTCCTCGGCCTGGGCGACGGCCGCGGTGTCGCTCTTGATCACGGTGCCGTCGGCCTGGGCGGCGAGTCCGGCCTTGCTCAGGCCGTTGATGAACTTGCGCTCGAACTCGTTGCGGTCGCGGCCCTTGGCGACGATCGCCTTCACGATGGCCCGGTCGCGGCGCCGGCTGACCTTGTTGTGCTGGGTGACGTGCTTGTGCAGGCGCTCCAGGTACGAGGCCTGGGCCTTGGAACCCGGGGTCGGGTTGTTGTGGATCACGTACATCTGCTGGCCCATGGTCCACACGTTGGTGGTCAGCCAGTAGACGAGGACACCGACGGGGAAGTTGATGCCGAAGACGGCGAACATGACGGGGAAGACGTACATCAGCATCTTCTGCTGCTGCATGAACGGCGTCTTCACCGTGGTGTCGACGTTCTTCGTCATCAGCTGGCGCTGGGTGAAGAACTGCGACGCCGACATCAGGACGATCATGACGGCTGTGACCACGCGCACATCGGTGAGGGAAGCACCGAGTGATTCCACCTTCGACGCGCTGTCGGTGAACTTCACCGCCAGCGGCGCGCCGACGATGTGCGCCTTCTGGGCGCTCTGCAGGAGGCTGTTGTTGATCACGCCGATGGTGTCGTTTGACGCGATGCTGTTCAGCACGTGGTACAGGGCGAAGAAGAACGGGGACTGCGCCAGGATGGGAAGGCACGAGGAGAGCGGGTTGGTGCCCGTCTCCTTGTACAGCTTCATCATCTCTTCGGACTGACGCTGCTTGTCGTTCTTGTAGCGCTCCTGGATCTTCTTCATCTCGGGCTGGAGCGTCTGCATGGCCCGTGTCGCCTTGATCTGCTTCACGAAGAGCGGGATCAGGCAGATACGGATCAGGATCACCAGGGACACGATCGACAGGCCCCAGGCCCACCCGGTGTCAGGCCCGAAGAGGGCGCCGTACACCGAGTGGAACTGGACGATGACCCAGGAGACGGGTGTGGTGATGAAGCTGAAAAGACTGGCAATCGTGTCCACTAATCATGCTCCTTGGGCATGGGACGGTGTCTCTGCGGCCTGGCTCGAAGGACTCGACGGACTTGTGGGAGAAGTCTGTCCCTCGCCGGCCGGCTCGGCGGCGGAGGGCCCGCCCTTGCGTGCACGCCACGCGTTACGCAGCATTTCGTGCCACCGCGGACGCTTGCGCGGGGGGACATGGTCCACGCCACCCAGCGACCACGGATTGCACCGCAGGATGCGCCAGGCCGTGAGCGCCGTGCCCTTGACGGCACCGTGCCGGTCGATGGCCGTGTAGCCGTAGTGGGAGCACGACGGGTAGTACTTGCAGACCGGCCCGAGCAGCGGACTGATCGTCCACTGGTAGAGCTTGATCAGAGCCAGCAGCGGGTACTTCATCGCGCACCCCCTCCCAGCAACCGCTGGAGAGCGGCATCCAGGTCTCGGGCCAGCTGTGCATGGTCGGCGTCGCCCGATCCGGGCAGCGCTCGTACGACTACCAGGCTACCGGGGGGCAGCTGGGCGACTCGCTCGCGCATCAGGTGGCGAAGCCTGCGCTTGACCTTATTGCGCACGACCGCGCCGCCCACCGCCTTGCTCACGACGAAACCCGCACGCGTCGGGGGAGCGCTCTCCCCAGGCGCATGCGGGTCCGTGGCACCGCTTCGAAGGTGGACGACGAGGTGCGGGCGTCCTGCCCGGCGGCCTCGCCGTACCGCGGTCGCGAAGTCCTCGCGCCGCCTCAGCCGGTTCTCGGTGGGCAGCACGATGTCATGACCTGATCGGGATCAGGCGGACAGACGGGCGCGACCCTTGCTACGGCGGGACGCGAGAATCGCGCGGCCGGCACGGGTACGCATACGCAGCCGGAAGCCGTGGGTCTTCGCGCGACGACGGTTGTTCGGCTGGAAGGTGCGCTTGCTCACTCGGGGGCTCCAGAAAGAATCGGTGGTTGCGGGGTGCCGTCCTGGCTGTCACCGTGCGCCCACGAGTAGCTCGCAGTTACGCCCGAGTGCACCGCTGACCGATCACCCAAATGATCTGTGCCCATCGGAGGCAGGCGGCAGCAGCCATCGACAACTCGACCTGGTTACGGTACGCGCGGCTACGCCATCCGGTCAAACCGGGAGTCGCCGGGAGACACTTGTCCACAGCCTGGGGACAACAACTTGAACCGTACCGGCAGCCCTGACTACCGTGACGGACTCCGATTCGTTCCCTTGTCCCTGCCCCGGCAGAGCTGCCCCCGCCCACCCACCCGGATGACAACCCGACCCGTCCCAGAACCACACGTTCGTGGGACCTGCGAGAGAGCGTGCCCTGTGGCTGACGTACCTGCCGATCTTGCCGCAGTGTGGCCACGCGTATTGGAGCAGCTCCTCGGGGAGGGCCGTGGCCAGGGCGTCGAAGCAAAGGACGAGCACTGGATCCGGCGCTGCCAGCCGCTCGCGCTGGTCGCGGACACCGCCCTGCTCGCCGTACCGAACGAATTCGCGAAAGGCGTACTCGAAGGCCGTCTCGCGCCGATCGTCAGCGAGACGCTGAGCCGCGAGTGCGGCCGCCCGATCCGCATCGCGATCACCGTGGACGACTCCGCGGGCGAGCCCTCGGCCCCCACCCCGCCCGGCCGTCCCCAGCCGCGGTACGAGGAGCCCGAGCTCCCGGCCGCGCGCCACGACCGAGACGGATACGAGCGCCAGGAGCGCGACGGATACGACCGCCAGGACCGCGAGGGGTACGACGCCCGCCAGGACCGCGACCGCGACGGATACGAGGGGTACGGCCGCCACCGCGCCGACCAGCCGCCGGGAACAGCCGGCGACCAGCTCCCGCCTACGCGCGGAGACCAACTCCCCACGGCCCGCCCCGCCTACCCCTCCGAATACCAGCGCCCCGAGCCCGGCGCCTGGCCGCGGCCGACGCAGGACGAGTACGGCTGGCAACAGCAGCGCCTCGGCTTCCCCGAGCGCGACCCGTACGCGTCG
The DNA here is from genome assembly GCF_053592115.1 of Streptomyces sp. NPDC002788. Taxonomy (NCBI): domain Bacteria; kingdom Bacillati; phylum Actinomycetota; class Actinomycetes; order Kitasatosporales; family Streptomycetaceae; genus Streptomyces; species Streptomyces sp. NPDC002788. The sequence goes on from NZ_JBSFVB010000003.1 coordinate 263,766, forward strand.
CCGGGGCAGGACGGCTACGGCTCTCAGGAGCCTTATGGCTCCCAGGACGCGTACCGCTCGCAGGACTCCTACGGATCCGGATCCCAGGCCGCCTACGGGTCGAAGGACTCCTACGGCTCGCCCTCCCAGGACTACCGCCCGCAGTCCAGGGAGCGCCCCTCCTACGAACAGCAGCGCTCCGACTACGACACGTCCCGCCCCGAGTACGACCAGCGCGACGCGGTCCGCCGGGAGCTGCCCGATCCGCCGGCCGGCTCGGGGCACGTGCACCGGGGCGGCCCCGTCGGCCCGAACCTGCCCACGACCGGTGCGCCCGGCCCGCTGGCCGCGCAGCCCGCACCGGCGACCGGCCCGGGCGAGCCCACCGCGCGCCTGAATCCGAAGTACCTCTTCGACACGTTCGTCATCGGCGCCTCCAACCGCTTCGCGCACGCCGCCGCGGTCGCTGTCGCCGAGGCGCCGGCGAAGGCGTACAACCCCTTGTTCATCTACGGGGAGTCCGGGCTCGGCAAGACGCACCTGCTGCACGCGATCGGGCACTATGCGCGCAGCCTCTACCCGGGCACGCGGGTGCGGTACGTGAGCTCGGAGGAGTTCACCAACGAGTTCATCAACTCCATCCGGGACGGCAAGGGCGACAGCTTCCGCAAGCGGTACCGCGAGATGGACATCCTGCTCGTCGACGACATCCAGTTCCTGGCGGACAAGGAGTCGACGCAGGAGGAGTTCTTCCACACCTTCAACACACTCCACAACGCGAACAAGCAGATCGTCCTGTCCTCCGACCGGCCGCCGAAGCAGCTGGTCACACTGGAGGACCGGCTGCGGAACCGTTTCGAGTGGGGACTGATCACCGACGTCCAGCCGCCCGAGCTGGAGACGCGGATCGCGATCCTCCGTAAGAAGGCCGTGCAGGAGCAGCTGAACGCGCCGCCGGAGGTGCTGGAGTTCATCGCGTCCCGGATCTCGCGGAACATCCGCGAGCTGGAGGGCGCGCTGATCCGGGTCACGGCGTTCGCCTCGCTCAACCGGCAGCCGGTCGATCTGGGGCTGACGGAGATCGTCCTCAAGGACCTCATCCCCGGCGGCGAGGACTCGGCGCCCGAGATCACGTCGACGGCCATCATGGGCGCGACGGCGGACTACTTCGGTCTGACCGTCGAAGACCTGTGCGGCACGTCGCGCGGGCGCGCGCTCGTCACGGCCCGGCAGATCGCCATGTACCTGTGCCGTGAGCTGACGGACCTGTCGCTGCCGAAGATCGGTGCGCTGTTCGGCGGCCGCGACCACACGACGGTCATGCATGCCGACCGCAAGATCCGCAACCTGATGGCCGAGCGCCGCTCCATCTACAACCAGGTCACGGAACTGACCAACCGCATCAAGAACGGCTGACAACGACGGCAGCACGTCGCTGAGGGCGCCTCCGGAGGCTTTGGGGGCGCCCTCGTCGTGTGCCGCGGGTTCGGCACCCGCGGGGCTCGGCGCCCGCGCGCCGGGACGATCGCCGTCGCGGTGACCGCCTCGGAGCGGGCACGGCCCCACAGCCCCGACTCCACGCGTGTCCCGCCCAGCACCAGGCGGGTCCCGCTCGACCTCAGACCACTCCCGCCCAGCTCCAGGGTCCCGCACGGCCTCAGACCACTCCCGCCCAGCGCGAGCCGGTCCCGGCCCGCTTCCCGACCGGCCCAGGCCGGCCTTCCGACCACCTGAGACCGGCTGCCAGGCCCCTTGAGGCCAGCTGCCAGGCCCGCTGAGACCCGCTTCCAGCCCCCGCCCGAGACACCCCACCGCAAGCCTCTGTTCGAATACCTGCCGGGTTACGGCCTCCCTCCACAGATTCGGTGACTTTCTCCCGTCCACATCCTGGGGACCGGTGAGTTGTCCAGATCGTGTCCACAGGGGCCGCTATTGAGAGACCATCAGACCAGCTCAGCCGCTTGTGGATTGGTGGACGAACGATCTCCACAGGCTGTGGACGACGAAGTGATCCACAGGCTGTGCTCCGAGTTGTCCACCGGCAACCCACAGGCTGGGGGCAGTTGTCCCCAGCGAGAGGCCGCTTCTCCACATGCCTGTCCACTGTTCGGCAACATGACGCGCCTTCTCACCGGGTCGAGTGAAAGGCGTCACACGAAGGTGCCGGGTTGGGCTGTGGGAAAGGTGGGTAAAGCTGGGGACAGCGCTGGGGAGAACTCGCCTCTCCCTGTGCACGGTGTGTGCAGAACTTTCCGTTCTCCACAGAGACACCCGGTTGTCCACTGCCTTCACCCACAGGCCCGGTGGACAAAATTTCCGCTCTGAGCAGGGCAAACGTGGTTATCCACGGTATCCACAGGCCCTACTACTACTCCCGACTAGAGAGAGCTGGGAATTCGTTTCGAAGCGGGCCCTGTGCACAACTCGCCCTTCGGTGCCCGACCGCCCCTCGTCACGACTTGACCCCGAGAGGCACCTACTGTCAGTGCCGTGCGTCAGACTGGTCCCCGGTGTCCTCCCCATCCCAGGGACCGTCGACACCGAGACAGACCACGAGGGCCAGGCAGAGCGAGAAGCGCCGGCAACAGCAGGAGGCGGCAACAGTGAAGATCCGGGTGGAACGCGACGTACTCGCGGAGGCAGTGGCCTGGGCGGCACGCAGCCTCCCGGCCCGTCCGCCGGCGCCTGTCCTCGCCGGCCTGCTGCTGAAGGCCGAGGAAGGCCAGCTGAGCCTGTCCGGCTTCGACTACGAGGTCTCCGCCCGGGTGGGCGTCGAGGCCGAGGTCGAGGAGGAGGGCACGGTTCTGGTCTCCGGCCGCCTGCTCGCGGACATCTGCCGCGCGCTCCCCAACCGCCCGGTGGAGATTTCCACAGACGGTGTACGGGCGACGGTGGTCTGCGGCTCCTCCCGGTTCACCCTTCACACCCTGCCTGTGGAGGAGTACCCGGCCCTGCCGCAGATGCCGAACGCGACGGGCACGGTCCCCGGCGAGGTCTTCGCCTCCGCGGCCGCCCAGGTCGCCATCGCGGCCGGCCGTGACGACACGCTGCCCGTCCTCACGGGCGTCCGCATCGAGATCGAGGGCGACACGGTCACGCTGGCGTCCACCGACCGCTACCGCTTCGCGGTCCGCGAGTTCCTGTGGAAGCCGGAGAACCCGGACGCCTCCGCGGTCGCCCTGGTGCCCGCCAAGACGCTTCTGGACACCGCCAAGGCCCTGACCAGCGGCGACCAGGTGACCCTGGCGCTGTCCGGCTCCGGCTCGGGCGAGGGCCTGATCGGCTTCGAGGGCGCAGGCCGCCGTACGACGACCCGCCTGCTGGAGGGTGACCTCCCGAAGTACCGCACGCTGTTCCCGACGGAGTTCAACAGCGTCGCCGTCATCGAGACCGCCCCCTTCGTGGAGGCCGTCAAGCGCGTGGCCCTGGTCGCCGAGCGCAACACCCCGGTGCGGCTCAGCTTCGAGCAGGGCGTGCTCATCCTGGAGGCCGGTTCCAGCGACGACGCACAGGCTGTGGAGAGGGTCGACGCCCAGCTCGAGGGCGACGACATCTCGATCGCCTTCAACCCGACGTTCCTGCTGGACGGCCTGAGCGCCATCGACTCCCCGGTGGCTCAGCTGTCCTTCACGACGTCCACCAAGCCCGCCCTGCTCAGCGGCAAGCCCGCGCTGGACGCCGAGGCGGACGAAGCCTACAAGTACCTGATCATGCCGGTCCGCCTCAGCGGCTGAGTGCGGCGGTCGTCCACAGGCTGAGGACAAACCCGCAGGTGAGGGCGTACGACTGAGCGCGTACGCCCACAGATGTGCACGAGCGTCCGGGTCTAGGCTCGGACGCGGGTACGAAAGTGCCGCAACGCCACGTCGGACACCTGCGAACCAAAGGAACACAACTGATGGAGCTCGGTCTCGTCGGCCTCGGCAAGATGGGCGGCAACATGCGCGAGCGGATCCGCCGCGCGGGCCACACCGTCTTCGGATACGACCGCAACCCGGACCTCGCCGATGTCCACAGCCTGCGAGAGCTTGTGGGCAAGCTCAGCGGCCCGCGCGTGGTGTGGGTGATGGTCCCGGCGGGCGAGGCCACGCAGTCCACCATCGACGAGCTCGCCGAGCTGCTCGAGCCCGGCGACGTCGTCGTGGACGGCGGCAACTCCCGCTGGACCGATGACGAGAAGCACGCCGAGGAGCTGGCCGCCAAGGGCATCGGCTTCGTCGACTGCGGTGTCTCCGGCGGCGTCTGGGGCCTGGAGAACGGCTACGCGCTGATGTACGGCGGCGACGCGGAGAACGTCGCCAAGGTGCAGCCGGTCTTCGACGCCCTCAAGCCGGAGGGCGACTTCGGCTCGGTGCACGCCGGAAAGGTCGGCGCGGGCCACTTCGCGAAGATGGTCCACAACGGCATCGAGTACGCGATGATGCAGGCTTATGCCGAGGGCTGGGAGCTCCTGGAGAAGGTCGACTCCGTGACCGACGTCCGGGAGGTCTTCCGCTCCTGGCAGGAGGGCACGGTCATCCGCTCCTGGCTGCTCGACCTCGCGGTGAACGCGCTCGACGAGGACGAGCACCTGGACGAGCTCCGGGGTTATGCACAGGACTCCGGAGAGGGACGCTGGACTGTGGAGGCCGCCATCGACAACGCGGTGCCGCTGCCGGCGATCACCGCGTCGCTGTTCGCGCGGTTCGCCTCCCGTCAGGAGGACTCGCCCCAGATGAAGATGATCGCGGCGCTGCGGAACCAGTTCGGCGGCCACGCGGTCGAGAAGAAGTAAGCAACACCCGAGGGTTTGGGGAGGTCGGCGAAACGACCATGCACGTCACGCATCTGTCGCTGGCCGACTTCCGCTCGTATCCCCGGGTCGAGGTTCCGCTCGACCCGGGGGTGACGGCCTTCGTCGGCCCGAACGGGCAGGGCAAGACCAACCTCGTCGAGGCCGTCGGCTATCTCGCCACCCTCGGCAGCCACCGGGTCTCCTCGGACGCCCCCCTGGTCCGCATGGGCGCCGAGCGCGCGATCATCCGGGCCCAGGTCCGGCAGGGCGAGCGGCAGCAGCTGGTCGAGCTCGAGCTGAACCCGGGGCGCGCCAACCGGGCCCGGGTCAACAGGTCCTCGCAGGTCAGACCGCGTGACGTGCTGGGGATCGTACGGACCGTCCTGTTCGCGCCGGAGGACCTCGCCCTGGTCAAGGGCGACCCCGGTGAGCGGCGTCGCTTCCTCGACGAGCTGATCACCGCGCGCTCCCCGCGCATGTCCGGGGTGCGTTCCGACTACGACCGGGTCCTCAAGCAGCGCAACACCCTGCTGAAGTCGGCCGCGCTGGCCCGTCGGCACGGCGGCCGCACCATGGACATGTCCACCCTCGACGTGTGGGACCAGCATCTCGCGCGCGCGGGCGCCGAATTGCTCTCCCACCGCCTGGACCTGATCGCCACGCTCCAGCCGCTGGCCGACAAGGCCTACGAGCAGCTCGCCCCCGGTGGCGGCCCGATCGCCCTGGAGTACAAGCCGTCGGCGCCGGGCGAGGCGCACACGCGCGAGGACCTGTTCGAGCAGCTCATGGCCGCGCTCGCGGAGATGCGCAAGCAGGAGATCGAGCGAGGCGTCACACTGGTCGGCCCGCACCGGGACGACCTGCTGCTCAAGCTGGGCCAGCTGCCCGCCAAGGGCTACGCCTCCCACGGCGAGTCCTGGTCCTACGCGCTGGCCCTGCGCCTGGCCTCGTACGACCTGCTCAGGGCGGAGGGCAACGAGCCCGTGCTGGTGCTCGACGACGTCTTCGCCGAGCTGGACACCCGTCGCCGCGAACGCCTCGCCGAGCTGGTCGCGCCCGGCGAGCAGGTCCTGGTGACCGCCGCGGTCGACGACGACGTACCGCATGTGCTGTCCGGGACGCGGTTCACCGTGTCCGAGGGAACGGTGCAGCGCGTATGACGGGGAACACACCCGGGGACGTCCCCCGGCCGGCCACGCCCTCCAAGCAGCCCGAGCCCTCCGGCGTCGACCTCGCGCGCGTGGCGCTGCGCGCGGCGAAGGAGGCCGCACGCGCGCGGGGGGACGCGGCGCAGCAGAAGAAGCAGGCGCGCCGTGGTGGTGGACTGCGATCCGGCGCGCGCGCCGACGGCCGCGACCCCATGGCGCTCGGCGCCGCGATCAACCGGCTGATCACCGAGCGCGGCTGGGAGGCTCCGGCCGCGGTGGGCGGGGTGATGGGCCGCTGGCCGCAGATCGTCGGCGAAGACGTGGCCAACCACTGTGTGCCCGAGAGGTACGACGAGGACGAGCACGTCCTGATCGTGCGCTGCGACTCGACGGCCTGGGCGACGAACCTCAGGCTGCTCGCACCGACCCTGGTCGCGCGCCTCAACGAGGACCTGGGGCACGGCACCGTGCGGCACATCAAGGTCCTCGGCCCCAGCGCCCCCACCCGTCGTTACGGCCCGCTGCGCGCCCCCGGCAGCACCGGCCCTGGCGACACTTACAGGTGACTTACATCACGTCTCTCCGGCTCCGGTCGACGGGCACGGCCCCCTCGTCACAGCACCGTCCACGGTTGCGAATCGCGAAGCCGACTCCTAAGTAGCCAAGGGTTGACGGCCGGAAGCGCTGAGTGGCTCCGTGAGCCTCTTGGAGCCCCCATCCGCATATCGGGAGTCGGACAAGACCCGTCGAGGGCGGCACATGCGGACTCAGGTACCGGCAAACCCCCATCAGTGTCAGTGCTACCGGTAGACTGGAAGCAATCCCGCCCCACTCGTGGGGACCGTCCGGGAAAAGCTGAGCAACGCTGATCAAGGCTTATCAACGCAACATGCCGCAGCCGCTCCGGCAACCCGCCGACGAGCCTGGCTCGTGCTGTGCCAGAAAGGGCGCTTCGTGGCCGATTCCGGCAACCCCAACGAGAACATCCCGTCCACCGACGCAGGCGTGACCAGCGAGGCGATCACCTCCAACGGCGAGGTCACCGCCTCGTACGACGCCAGCGCCATCACCGTCCTCGAGGGCCTGGACGCGGTCCGCAAGCGCCCCGGTATGTACATCGGCTCGACCGGTGAGCGCGGACTTCACCACCTTGTGCAAGAGGTCGTCGACAACTCCGTCGACGAGGCGCTGGCCGGTCACGCGGACACCATCGACGTGACGATCCTCGCCGACGGCGGCGTGCGGGTCGTCGACAACGGCCGTGGCATCCCGGTCGGCATCATCCCCTCCGAGGGCAAGCCGGCCGTCGAGGTCGTGCTGACGGTGCTGCACGCGGGCGGAAAGTTCGGCGGTGGCGGCTACGCGGTCTCCGGCGGTCTGCACGGCGTGGGTGTCTCCGTGGTGAACGCCCTGTCGACCAAGGTGTCCGTCGAGATCAAGACCGACGGCTACCGGTGGACCCAGGACTACAAGATGGGCGTCCCGACGGCCCCGCTCGCCCAGCACGAGGCCACCGACGAGCACGGCACCACGGTCACCTTCTGGGCCGACCCGGACATCTTCGAGACCACCGACTACTCCTTCGAGACGCTGTCGCGGCGCTTCCAGGAGATGGCGTTCCTCAACAAGGGCCTGCGGATCAACCTCACCGACGAGCGCGAGTCGGCGAAGGCCACGGCCGGGGCCGACGAGGCTGGTGAGGACGAGAAGCACGAGGTCAAGAGCGTCTCGTACCACTACGAGGGCGGCATCGTCGACTTCGTGAAGTACCTCAACTCCCGCAAGGGAGAGGTGGTGCACCCCACCGTGATCGACCTCGAGGCGGAGGACAAGGACCGGAGCCTGTCCCTCGAACTCGCGATGCAGTGGAACGGCGGCTACAGCGAGGGCGTGTACTCCTTCGCCAACATCATCCACACGCACGAGGGCGGTACGCACGAAGAGGGCTTCCGCGCCGCGCTGACCTCGCTGATCAACAAGTACGCGCGCGACAAGAAGCTGCTGCGTGAGAAGGACGACAACCTCACGGGTGACGACATCCGCGAGGGCCTTACGGCGATCATCTCGGTGAAGCTGAGCGAGCCCCAGTTCGAAGGCCAGACGAAGACCAAGCTGGGCAACACCGAGGTCAAGACGTTCGTCCAGAGGGTCGTCTACGAGCACCTGGCGGACTGGCTGGACCGCAACCCCAACGAGGCCGCGGACATCATCCGCAAGGGCATCGCGGCGGCCACCGCTCGCGTGGCGGCCCGCAAGGCCCGCGACCTCACCCGCCGCAAGGGTCTGCTGGAGACGGCGTCCCTGCCGGGCAAGCTCTCGGACTGCCAGTCGAACGACCCCGAGAAGTGCGAGATCTTCATCGTCGAGGGTGACTCCGCCGGCGGCTCGGCCAAGTCCGGCCGCAACCCGCAGTACCAGGCGATCCTCCCGATCCGCGGCAAGATCCTCAACGTCGAGAAGGCGCGAATCGACCGCATCCTGCAGAACCAGGAGATCCAGGCGATGATCTCCGCGTTCGGCACGGGTGTGCACGAGGACTTCGACATCGAGAAGCTCCGCTATCACAAGATCATTCTGATGGCGGACGCCGACGTCGACGGCCAGCACATCAACACCCTGTTGCTGACCTTCCTGTTCCGCTTCATGCGGCCCCTGGTCGAGGCCGGGCACGTGTACCTCTCCCGCCCGCCGCTCTACAAGATCAAGTGGGGCAAGGACGACTTCGAGTACGCGTACTCCGACCGCGAGCGCGACGCCCTGATCGAGATGGGCCGCAACGCCGGCAAGCGCATCCGCGAGGACTCGGTGCAGCGCTTCAAGGGCCTGGGCGAGATGAACGCCGAGGAGCTGCGCATCACGACCATGGACCAGGAGCACCGCGTCCTCGGCCAGGTCACCCTCGACGACGCCGCCCAGGCCGACGACCTGTTCTCGGTCCTCATGGGCGAGGACGTCGAGGCCCGCCGCGCGTTCATCCAGCGCAACGCCAAGGACGTCCGCTTCCTCGACATCTGAGTCGGTCTCAGCTGACCGCACCAGGAAGGATCTTCACCAGCAATGACCGACGAGAACACTCCCGTGACGACGCCCGAGGGTGACGCCCTGGCCATGCGCGTCGAGCCCGTCGGGCTCGAGACGGAGATGCAGCGCTCGTACCTCGACTACGCGATGTCCGTCATCGTCTCGCGTGCGCTGCCCGATGTCCGTGACGGCCTCAAGCCCGTCCACCGCCGCGTGCTGTACGCCATGTACGACGGCGGTTACCGCCCCGAGCGCGGCTTCTACAAGTGCGCCCGCGTCGTCGGCGACGTCATGGGCAACTACCACCCGCACGGTGACTCCTCCATCTACGACGCGCTCGTGCGCCTCGCCCAGCCCTGGTCGATGCGCATGCCGCTCGTCGACTCCAACGGCAACTTCGGTTCCCCGGGTAACGACCCGGCCGCGGCGATGCGGTACACCGAGTGCAAGATGGCGCCGCTGTCGATGGAGATGGTCCGCGACATCGACGAGGAGACCGTCGACTTCACGGACAACTACGACGGCCGCTCCCAGGAGCCGACCGTCCTGCCGGCCCGCTTCCCGAACCTGCTGATCAACGGCTCGGCCGGTATCGCGGTCGGCATGGCGACCAACATCCCGCCGCACAACCTGCGCGAGGTCGCCGCCGGTGCCCAGTGGTACCTGGAGAACCCCGAGGCCTCCCACGAGCAGCTGCTGGACGCGCTGATCGAGCGCATCAAGGGCCCCGACTTCCCGACCGGCGCGCTCGTCGTCGGCCGCAAGGGCATCGAGGAGGCGTACCGCACCGGCCGCGGCTCGATCACCATGCGCGCGGTCGTCGAGGTCGAGGAGATCCAGAACCGCCAGTGCCTGGTGGTCACGGAACTGCCGTACCAGACCAACCCCGACAACCTCGCGCAGAAGATCGCCGACCTGGTGAAGGACGGCAAGATCGGCGGCATCGCGGACGTCCGGGACGAGACCAGCTCCCGCACGGGCCAGCGTCTCGTCATCGTCCTCAAGCGGGACGCGGTCGCCAAGGTCGTCCTGAACAACCTCTACAAGCACACGGACCTGCAGTCGAACTTCGGCGCCAACATGCTGGCGCTGGTGGACGGCGTGCCGCGCACGCTCTCGCTCGACGCGTTCATCCGCCACTGGGTGACGCACCAGATCGAGGTCATCGTCCGGCGTACGAAGTTCCGGCTGCGCAAGGCCGAGGAGCGGGCGCACATCCTGCGCGGTCTGCTGAAGGCCCTGGACGCCATCGACGAGGTCATCGCGCTGATCCGGCGCAGCGACACCGTCGAGATCGCCCGCGGCGGCCTGATGAGCCTCCTGGAGATCGACGAGATCCAGGCCAACGCCATCCTCGAGATGCAGCTGCGCCGACTGGCCGCCCTGGAGCGCCAGAAGATCGTCCAGGAGCACGACGAACTCCAGGCGAAGATCACCGAGTACAACGAGATCCTCGCCTCACCGGTCCGCCAGCGCGGCATCGTCAGCGCCGAACTGGCCGCGATCGTCGAGAAGTACGGCGACGACCGCAAGACCAAGCTGATCCCCTACGAGGGCGACATGTCCATCGAGGACCTGATCGCCGAGGAGGACATCGTCGTCACGGTCACCCGGGGCGGCTACATCAAGCGCACCAAGACCGACGACTACCGCGCCCAGAAGCGCGGCGGCAAGGGCGTGCGCGGCACGAAGCTCAAGGAAGACGACATCGTCGACCACTTCTTCGTGTCCACCACGCACCACTGGCTGCTGTTCTTCACCAACAAGGGCCGCGTCTACCGGGTCAAGGGCTACGAGCTGCCCGACGCCGGCCGGGACGCGCGCGGCCAGCACGTCGCGAACCTGCTCGCCTTCCAGCCGGACGAGGCGATCGCCGAGATTTTGGCGATCCGGGATTACGAGGCGGTCCCGTACCTTGTGCTCGCCACCAAGGCCGGACTTGTGAAGAAGACGCCTCTGAAGGATTACGATTCGCCTCGTTCCGGCGGTGTGATCGCGATCAACCTCCGTTCCATGGAGGACGGTTCGGACGACGAGCTGATCGGAGCCGAACTGGTCTCGGCGGACGACGATCTGCTTCTGATCAGCAAGAAGGCGCAATCGATCAGGTTCACCGCCTCGGACGAAACCCTGCGTCCCATGGGCCGTGCCACCTCGGGTGTCAAGGGCATGAGCTTCCGCGAGAGCGACGAGCTGCTCTCGATGAATGTTGTTCGACCCGGTACGTTCGTGTTCACTGCCACAGACGGCGGGTACGCGAAGCGGACCAACGTCGACGAGTACCGCGTCCAGGGTCGCGGCGGCCTCGGCATCAAGGCTGCCAAGATCGTCGAGGACCGCGGATCCCTCGTCGGCGCGCTGGTGGTCGAGGAGACCGACGAGATCCTCGCCATCACGCTGTCGGGCGGTGTGATTCGTACGCGAGTCAACGAGATCAGGGAAACCGGCCGTGACACCATGGGCGTCCAACTGATCAATCTGGGCAAGCGCGATGCCGTCGTGGGCATCGCTCGCAACGCCGAGGCGGGACGCGAGGCGGAGGAAGTCGACGGCGACGTGGTCGTCGACGAGACCGCCGAGGGTGCCGCGATCACCGGCACGGACGAGGGTGAGGCGCCCTCGGCCGAGTAGGCACGAGGAGTGAGTCAGCGTGAGCGGAGCCACGGGCGCCGGACCGACCGGTACCTCGAAGGGTACGGAGACGGACGACGGCGGCCGTGGCTCCGCCGCGCGTGCGGCGGACCCGCACACGACCAACCTGAAGGCGATCAAGTCCCCGAGCAAGGACGCGCCCTCGCCTGACTCGCATGATTCCCAGGGGGCACCTGTGACGGACACCCGAGGTCCGAAGACCCAGCAGCACAGGGCTGGAGCGGGCCCGGCCGCATCCGGCGCCCAGCCGCAGCCGGCCGCGCAGGCCAAGGGCGCCGCGCAGCCGGCCTCCCCCCTGCCGGGAGAGCGGCAGTCGCAAGCGCAGGCCGGGCCGTACCACCCGCCGCAGGCCTACCCGGCGCAGCAGCAGGGGGCGGCGGCCGGTGCCGACGCCGCCGTACGGCGTCCCCGCACGGGTGCCCGCACCACACCGCGGGTCCGCAAGGCGCGGCTGCGGGTGGCGAAGGCCGACCCGTGGTCGGTGATGAAGGTCAGCTTCCTGCTCTCCATCGCCCTGGGCATCTGCACGATCGTCGCGGCCGCCGTGCTGTGGATGGTCATGGACGCGATGGGCGTCTTCTCGACGGTCGGCGGCACGATCTCCGAGGCCACCGGCTCGAACGAGTCCAACGGCTTTGACCTGCAGGCCTTCCTGTCGCTGCCCAATGTCCTGATGTTCGCCTCGGTCATCGCGGTCATCGACGTCGTCCTGGCTACGGCCCTCGCGACGCTCGGCGCATTCATCTACAACCTCTCCGCGGGCTTCGTCGGAGGTGTGGAACTGACCCTCGCCGAGGACGAGTGACGGGTCCTCTCCCACGCGGCTGACGCTCCGCCGAGGCGCCCTGCCGATGTCCTGTGTCGGTGACCCGCCAACCGATTTTGGGACTGCCCATGTCGTGCGCTAATCTTCAGGAGTCAGCGCGCGGGACACACACCGCAGAGCGCGGCGGGGCTATAGCTCAGTTGGTTAGAGCGCATCCCTGATAAGGATGAGGCCACAGGTTCAAATCCTGTTAGCCCCACCAGCACGAAGACCCCCGGCCCATTGGGCCGGGGGTCTTTTGACATCAACGGTTGACACCAACCGCCAGGACCGCGTCAGCAGGCGTGCGGGGTGCGCCGTTCGTCGGCCGCCAGGTGAACGTCTCCTTCCCAGACGTGGAAGCCGCCGTCCAGCCGGCCTGAGCCTCCACAGGCGCTGCTTCGGGCGCCTCGCTGTCGCTCATTCGGTTTGCTGCTGGTGGCGGCCGCCGTGGCAGGGGCACTGTCCTGACACCGTTCAGTGCGAGCACTGTTGTCAGGGCCTGCCTGGGCAAGATCCATGGCTCGTCACCCGTCGGCACCTCAGGCCTGTCGAGCGTCGGTCGCATCGGTCGGGACATGCGTGAGCCCGGCGGCTCTGTCGAGCTGCCGGGCTCTGTACGCAGGATCGCCAGGGTGTCGTGCCGGGAGGTTCAGCGCTTGAGGGGCGTGGGATGGCCCGCCTCGGCGTCGGTGTCCTCGTCGGTGCAGTCGATGCCGCTCGAGGCCGCCGTGTCCGCGAGCGGGCGGTGGCGGCAGCGGGGGGACTTGCCGTGGGCCTCGGCGCGGATGCGCTGCTTCATCGTGGGGGGCAGGGCCCTGGCATGGGTCCAGGGGAGCGTCGCCGGTGCCGTCCGCTGCTGCGGGATGCCGCTGATGCCGGTGCTGTTGCGCTTCTGCTCGGCCTGCGGTACCGCCGCGGCGGCGGTCGTGGTGACGAGTCCGAGCGACGTGCACAGCGCGAGGAAGGCGGTGATGATGGCGGTCCACAGCTTCATGACCTTGTTCCGGGCCATGGCCCCTCACTTTCGGGTTGGGCAATTTGCGTACTTTCCTCATGATGTGTATAGGGGCGGAGAAGTGGTGGACCGACGCCCGTGGCGCGGCGATGTTCAGATGAACACCACTCGAATGGACGCAAGAGGGGTGAAAAGGTGAGGATAGGAGAGAAAGGCGGCCAAAGTAACCGTCCGTCGGGATGTGATCACCCTCCGATCGGATCGGCGGGCTCCGCTTCTCCCCTGGCTCTGGGGACGGGAGTTGAGGGCCGCCTCAGGTCACCGATCGGTATCGGTCGGTGTGTATAGTCGGGCGCCAGAGGTCCCCTACGTCAAGGAAAGACGAGGTCGCGCGGTGAAGAAGCTTCTCCTGGTCGCACTGGCCGCCATCGGCGGGCTCCTCGTGTACCGCCAGATCCAGGCGGATCGCGCCGAGCAGGATCTGTGGACGGAGGCGACTGACTCCGTGCCCACGGGTTCGTGAGTCACGACCACCCATAACCAGCACACCCCGGCCGCCTCGCGGTCGGGGTTTTGTGTGCCGAGGGAGGGTCGTGAACCCCGTCGGCGAGGCAGGATGGGCCACGGTTTCACGGTTCGTGGTCCGACGACGGTGAGGGGTGGCGCGTGAGGGGACCGTGTCGTACGGCGCGGGGGCGGCGTGCGGGGGCGTGGCGCGGCCGGTCGTCGAGGACCGTGCGCATGGGCGCCGTGGCGGTGGTGCTGGGAGTGACGGCCGCCGTGGCCCCGGGGCAGGCCGCACTGGCCGCCCCCGCGGCCTCCGGTACGGCCGGGACGCCGAGCCCCTACGCCTTCGCCGAGGGCGCCCGGCGCATCGAGGGGGCGCGCAGCACCGCCGACGCCGATCCCCTGTCGCCCGGCACGGCCTACAAGAGCTCCCTCCCGAGCAGTGGCAAGGTCAGCTACCGCCTCGATCTCGACGCCGCTTCGAACGCGTACGTCTCCGTCACCGCCGTCCCCTCCCCCGGCAGCACCGTCTCCGTCATCGACGGAGTCAAGGTGTCCGTGCAGGACGCCGAGGGCAACTCCTGCTCCGTCGACAGAGCGAGCTTCGGCGCCGCCCGCAGCCCCCACCCGATCGCTGCCTGGGGCATGCGCGAGATCGCGCCCAACAGGCCCCTGTGCCGCAAGAGCGGTGCGTACTACGTGTCCGTCGAGCGCGTCGACTCGGAGGGCGAGGGGTCCTCGCCGGACGCCTGGGACCTCGAACTCCTCGCCATGACGGAACCGCGGACTGCCAGGACCGGGATCACCAGCGCGCCCCAAGTCTGGAATTCCGCCACGCCCCAGCCGCTCCAGGGAGAGGCCGAGCGCCGACGCGGCGGGGCCGGGTTCGCCGGGGCGACTCCCCTGGACCAGGGCGTCTGGCGGGACGACATCAGCCCCGGCCAGACGGTCTTCTACGAGGTACCGGTGGACTGGGGGCAGCAGCTCTCCGTCACGGCCGAGCTGGGCAGCTCGGACTCTGCGGGCACGGGCTACGCGTCGAACGCGCTGGACCTGGCCCTCTACAACCCCGCGCGCGGGCGCGTCGCCGACATCGGCGTCGGCTACGACGGCGACCAGAAGTCCGGCAGCCTGCCACCTCTGCCGCCCGTCGACCACGCCAACCGCAACGCCGCCACCGCCCAGGTCAGCGCCGTCCGCTTCGCCGGCTCCTACTACCTCGTCGCCCACCTCTCCCAAAGCGTCGCCGACAGCTTCGGGGACGGGCCGTTCGAGATGACACTGCGCGTCCGGGTGAGCGGGGCGGCGCAGGGAGGGCCCGAATACGCGGGGGAGTCCGAGCCGGAGGGCGCCTTCGATGTCTCGGACGAGGACCGGGAGGCTGCGGCGGAGGGCGTGCCCGGGGGCGACGACACCGCGATGCGGATGCTCGCCGTGGGCGGTATCGGCACCGGGAGCGCGCTGCTGGTCGGCCTCGGCGTGTGGACCTTGCTCGCTCGGCGGAGGAGCGCCGCGTAGCGGAGCAGGGCAGTGGCTCGCGCGCTCAGATGCGGGTCAGGGCCCAGAAGCCCACGGCATAGCAGGCGAGCGCGAGGAGCAGGACCGGGATCGCCACCTTGGCCGGGGGGCCCGGGCGGGACGGCCGCGGTGCTCGGTGCCGTGACGGAGCCTGGCCGGTCGGCGGAGTCTGCGGACTATGGGCGGTGTATGAGGCTGTGGAGGCGTCTGTCCGGTACTGCTGCACGAGCGGCAGGGGCCGGTCGGCGTACACCGGTGGGAGTGGCTGTGCGGGGGGCAGGGGGTGCGTGAGGTCGTAGGGGGAGACGGGCGGCTGCTGGTGCGGGGCCTGGAGCTGCCCGTGCTGGCCATGCGCGGGGGAGGAGGTGACCGTGGCCTGCGGAGGCGGCAGGTGGAAGCTGCCGGTGTCCGACATGGAGGGCGACTGGCCGGGAGCGGCTGACGGGTCGGTGGTCCGGCGGGGGTCGGGCGGTGTGGCCTGTGCCCCCGGACCGGACCAGGTGCTGCGGGAGGTGCCGGGGTGCTGCCCGCCGGCCACCGATGGGTCGCCGGCGTCCCCACCCTGCCGGGATCTCTGCTCATCCGTCTCCGGGCCGACCCGCGGGCCGGGCCCTTCCCCGCCGGTCCCCGGTCTCGGCGGCTCCTCCCTCGGCCCCAGCCCTTTGGCCCGCTCCAGCGGCCCCTCGGGGGCGAACCCGGGGGGAAGCGGGCCGAGTTGGTCGAAGATCTCGATCAGCTCGTCGTCGGGGCCCGGCTCGGGGAGGAGCTCCGCCGCGGCGGCGAGCGCCTTGCGCGCCCCCGTTGCCGTACGGAAGCGCGCCTGTGGGTCCGGCTGGAGCAGCGTGGCCACCACCTGCCACATCGGCTCCGGAATGTCCTTGGGCGCACCGGGCGTCCCGTGCTCGGCGAAGTACTGGATGAGCGCCTTGCTGTCCGGCTTGGCCCCCTCCAGCAGATACAGCGCGACCAGCCCTACGGCGAACAGGTCGGCGGGAAAGTCGGGCTCGGCGCCCATCAGCTGCTCGGGCGCGAGGTAACCGGGCGTCCCCACCACGAGGTTGGTATCCGTCAGGCGGGGCTCACCCAGCCGCAACGCGATGCCGAAATCGGACAGCCGCAGCCGCGGCCGGCCTGTGCCGGTGGCTTCCAGCAGGATGTTGGCGGGTTTGACGTCGCGGTGCACGACGTGCTCCGCGTGCACCGCGGCCAGTCCTGCCAGCAGCTGGTCGAGCAGCGTGCAGACGAAGGCCGGCGGGAGAGGGCCGTAGTCCCCGACGAGGTGGACCAGTGAGCCGCCGGCGACCAGGTCCATGGTGAAGAGGACCTTGTCGTCGTCGGCGGCCCAGCTGGTGGGGGCGAGCACATGGGGGTGGTCGATCCGCAGGGCCTGTTCGCGGACGAAGCGCAGCAGCGAGTGGGCGTCGCTCTGTAGCAGGACCTTGGCTGCCACGTAGCGGCGGCGACGGTGGTCCCAGGCGCGCCAGACGGCGCCGACCCCTCCGCGTCCGATCGGGTCGACCAGTTCGTACCGGCCGGCGAACACCTCACCCATCGCTGTACGTCGCTCCTCCCCCTGTGGTTTCCCCCTGTGCTTCCCCTCGGCGAGCGCTACGACTCCCCGGCGGGCCGAACGCCCCCACGACGCCCGCGATGAGCGGAACACGTCCCCCTCGCGTCGACCGGTCCCTCGTACGGAACACGCCCCCTCGTGCCCGCCGGTACCGTGACGCATCCCCCGTCACACCACCCACAGCCCCGATGCCGAACCCCCTTCGGCGGCCGGGCGGCGGGATCAGCTCTGGTGGGACTGGTAGTGCGCGACGGCGTCCGAGGTGCGGCCGGCGCCGTAGACCCGGAGGAACTCTGCCAGCTCCGGGTGGGTCGGGGCGAGGGTGTCGGCGGCATCGATGATGTCGCCCGCCGCCGCGACCGAGCGCAGCAGCGACTGGATCTCGCGGACCACGCGCTTGACCGTGGGCGCCCCCGAACTGGTCGTCGTCTGCGTGGTGTTGCTGAGCACCGAGCCCCCCTGCGACTTCTTGATCTCATCCATGCGGTCGGTGGCCTCGGCCGCGCTCACGCTGCCGTCCGCGACCTGCCCCGCCAGGTCCTGCAGCAGCTGCACCCGCTGCACCACGGCCGGATTGCCGATCTTCGCCCGCTGACCGCTCATCAGCTGGGACAGCATCGGCGCGGACAGTCCCAGCACTCCCGCGAGACGAGCCTGGTTGAGACCAAGATCGTCGATGAGCCTACGGAAGAGCGCCCCCAGCGGCTCCCCGTACCAGTTCCGCTGCAGTTCCCGCGCTCTTGCGGTGGCTTCCTGCTGTGCGGCGTCCATTGCGTCTCCCCATCGCTTCCCCAAGTACGGCGGTTCGCGGTAGCGAACCACGCCGAGCATCTTACGGAGAGTGGTCGGCGACGGGGACCCCCAATCTTTTTGCGGAACCACGGGGGTAACCCGGTACTCTGGTCCCCGACGCCCGCCCGGACGTGGTTTCTCCGGTCGGACGTCCTCTTCCGGGGCCTTAGCTCAGTTGGTAGAGCGCTGTCTTTGCATGGCAGATGTCAGGGGTTCGACTCCCCTAGGCTCCACTCCGGAAATGCCCTCCGAGCTGCGGAAACGCAGTGGGAGGGCTTTTTCGTGCCCTCTCGGGCCGGTGCGTCCGGCTGGTGTTTCACGTGAAACAGCGTGGCGGGGCAGAAGACCTCAAGTCTTCTGCCCCGCCACGCTTTTGGATCGGCGGCCGTCAGGAACGGTCGTCGCGCTGGGCGGCCTCGTTCTCGGCCTGCTTGGCCTCGACCTCAGGGTCCAGCACCGACTGGCCCGTGCCGTCCACGGAGGACAGACGGCCCGACTCGGGGACCTCCGTCGCGGCGGGCGGCTCCACCAGCCAGTCCGGGTTGGCCTGCTTGTCCCACCACTTCCACGCGGCGAAGGCGCCGCCTGCGACGGCACTCAGAATCACCAGCGTCTTCATGGCCCGGCCGGCCCTGGCCCGCCGTTCCTGCTTGCGGACCAGCTTCTGGATCTCCTTCGGCGAGACCTGACCGCGCAGCGCGGCCATCACAGCCGCACTCCGCGCGGCGGCCTCGGTCGTGACGGGCCCGGCCGCGGCCATCGCCTGCTCGATCCTCGGCCGGGAGTACTCCGCCGCCTGACGGGCGGCCTGACGTGTGCGGACGGCAGCCTCATGGGCGGCCTGGTCGACCTTCGGCGGCACATGCGTGCGGGCCTGCTCCAGATACGGCTGCACATGGGTGCCGTACTGGACGCGTGCCTGCCCGGCGGCCTGCGTCACCTTGGGCGCTAGCCGTACGCGTGCCTCGTGTGCGTAGTGCGCGGCCCTGTCCTTGGCCGTGTCGGCGTAGGGCGCCACCACTTCCGCGGCGTGCAGCACGCTGTCCTTCGCCGAACCAGTCGCGGCGCGCACGCTGTCGATGCGGGTCACGGGTTCCTCCTCCTCGGTGGCGTACGGTATTTCGACTTTCCACCCTTTTACGGATCATGCCTGCCGGTGCACCACCAGGCATGCGCGGACGGGCATCCGGGTCACGGGCGTCGGCGTCAAAGACGACGATCACATGCAATAGCGGGTGAATAAGGGGCAACGGGAGCTTGTCGTCGACAATGCCACGGATCATCGCCGTCCGCCCCCGTCCGGGGCTGCTCGACTGGTTATTTCTGCGACCGCCCGGCCCGGTTTCCCCCCGGTGCACCGAGGTCGGGCGACGCCGGTGCCCGTCCATGCGAGGATCAGGGAGTCACGGAAAGACAACGGAAGGCAGATCGTGGCTGAGCAGCTCTACGCCACCCTGAAGACCAACCACGGCGACATCGAAGTCCGGCTTCTGCCGAACCACGCCCCCAAGACGGTCAAGAACTTCGTCGAGCTCGCCCAGGGCGAGCGGGAGTGGACGCACCCGGCGACGGGCCAGAAGTCCACGGACAGGCTCTACGACGGCACGGTCTTCCACCGGGTGATCAGTGGCTTCATGATCCAGGGCGGTGACCCGCTGGGCAACGGCACCGGGGGTCCCGGCTACCAGTTCGAGGACGAGTTCCACCCGGACCTGCGCTTCGACAAGCCCTACCTGCTGGCGATGGCCAACGCCGGCCCGGGCACCAACGGCTCGCAGTTCTTCATCACCGTCTCCCCGACGGCGTGGCTGAACCGCAAGCACACCATCTTCGGTGAGGTCACCGACGCGGCCAGCCAGAAGGTCGTGGACACGATCGCCACGGCCCAGACGAACCCGCGCACCGACCGTCCGCTCAACGACGTGGTCATCGAGTCGGTCGTGATCGAGACCCGCTGAGGCGAGTACCGAGGCCCCCACGGGGAACCAAACGCCCTGCTCGTCCGTAAGGATGGGCAGGGCGGGCTTTTTCACCACGACCGAGGGGATCCCATGGACGACCAGGCTGCGGGCAGCCCGCAGGACGCCCACAGCGTCCCCATGTGCTACCGCCACCCGGACCGTGAGACCGGCATCAGCTGCACCCGCTGCGAGCGCCCGATCTGTCCCGAGTGCATGGTCAACGCCTCCGTCGGTTTCCAGTGCCCCGAGTGCGTCCGCACCGGCTCCGGCACCGGCCACTCACCCTCGGCCGCCCTGCCCCGGACGATCGCCGGCGGCACCATCGCCGCCGACCCCCGCCTGCTGACCAAGATCCTCATCGGGATCAACCTGGCCGTGTTCATCGCGATCCAGGCCCATGAGTCGCTCGTGAACGACCTCGCCCTGGTCGGCGCCTGGATGCCCGCACCCGCCACGCCCATGCAGGGCGTGGCGGGAGGTGAGTGGTACCGCATGGTGACGTCGATGTTCACCCACCAGGAGATCTGGCACATCGCGTTCAACATGCTCAGCCTCTGGTGGCTCGGCGGCCCGCTCGAAGCGGCCCTCGGACGTGTCCGCTACCTCGCGCTCTACTTCGTCTCCGGACTGGCGGGCAGTGCCCTGGCCTACCTGCTGGCCCCGCCCAACACGGCGACCCTGGGTGCCTCCGGCGCGATCTTCGGCCTGTTCGGCGCCACGGCCGTGCTGATGCGCCGCCTCAACTACGACATGCGGCCCATCATCGCGCTGCTGGTGATCAACCTGATCTTCACCTTCAGCCCGGGGTTCAACATCTCCTGGCAGGCCCACATCGGCGGCCTCGTCGCCGGTGTCGTCGTCGGGTACGGCCTGGTCCACGCCCCGCGCGAGCACCGCGCAGTGGTGCAGTACGGCACCTGTGCCCTGGTCCTCGGCGTCGTCGTCTTGCTGACCGTTCTGAGGACCGCACAGCTCACTTGAGCAGGCGTTGTCCACAGCGGGTGGCGAATCTTGTGCATACAGTGCGGGAACGCATGTGCCCCCTGTCGCTGACTGGCGTTTCCGCAGGTCAGGCAGGGGGCGAACAAGCTTTCGACTTGCAGTACTTCCGTCATACCGGCGTCAACACTCAACTGGTTATCCACAGATCGTCGTTTCTTTTCCACCTGTGGAAAACGGCTGTGGATAACTCAGCGAACACCCCTGGGCAGAGCTGCGTTCACCTTCCGGTGACCGCTACTTCCACTGCGTCGAGACACCGAATCCGGCGGCGATGAAGCCGAAGCCCACCACGATGTTCCAGTTGCCCAGCGAGTCGATGGGCAGCGAGCCGTCGGTGACATAGAAAACGACGATCCAGGCCAGACCGATGAGGAACATGGCCAGCATGACGGGCGCGACCCAGGCACGGTTGCTCAGTTTGATGGCGGTCGTCTGCTTCGCAGGCGGCGGCGTGTAGTCGGCCTTCTTGCGGATACGTGACTTCGGCACGAGGGTCTCTCCTGTCGATGCGCTGCGTGGCCGCGCAGGTAACTGGGTCGGTCTGGGGGCAGCGTAAGGGGACTCCGTCGGCTCCCCCGGGCGTCCGTTAGCGTAGTGCTTCCGCCGCGCCGAAGGAGATAAGGGTACGTTGAGCAATTCTGCCGACTCCCCCCGGACGGGATCCACCCCTGAGCGCGCACGCCGTTTCCGGCCCGTGCGGATCCTCACGGCGGCCGTCTTCGCTCTCGCCGGGCTCATCTTCTTCACCAGCTTCGACACCGCCAAGGGCACCAATATCCGTACGGACACCTCGCTGCTGAAGCTGTCCGACCTCATCCAGGAGCGCAGCCGGGAGAACGGTGAGCTGGACGAGGCCAACGGAGTTCTGCGCAACGACATAGAGGCGCTCGCCGAGCGGGACGACGGCAGCACCAAAGCGGAGGACGACAAGCTCGCGGCCTTGGAGAAGCGGGCGGGCACGCAGAAACTCAAGGGCGATGCGCTCACGGTCACGCTCAACGACGCCCCGCCGGACGCCACCGCCAAGCTCCCCGGCTACCCCGAGCCCCAGCCCGACTACCTGGTCATCCACCAGCAGGACCTCCAAGCCGTGGTGAACGCGCTGTGGCAGGGCGGGGCCAAGGGAATCAAGGTCATGGACCAGCGGCTGATCTCCACCAGCGCGGTGCGCTGCGTGGGCAACACCCTGATCCTCCAGGGCCGCGTCTACTCACCGCCGTACAAGATCACGGCGGTCGGCGACCCGGGCAAGCTGCAGAAGGCGCTCGCTCAGTCGCCGGCGATCCAGAACTACATGGTCTACGTCAATGTCTACGGGCTCGGCTGGAAAGTCGAGGAGAACGGCCCGGTGACGCTGCCCGGCTACTCGGGCACCGTGGATCTGCACTACGCGAAGCCCCTGGAGTAGGAGCCAGGCCCGGGGGAGCTGCCGGTGCGGGTGATGGACGGTCGGCGAACTATGCATCACCCCCGGCAGCCTGATCACCCCCGGCAGCCTGATTGTCCTCCGAAAGGTCCTCCCTTCGCCCTGCGCCGAGGGCCGGCCTTTCGCGATCATGTACATCCCGCGGCTCGGTTTCACGTGGAACAAGCCGGTGCCCGAGGGCACCGCCACCGACAGCGTGCAGAAGGACCTCGGTGGCCCGTTCGAGGACTTTTCCCCAGCTCGGGCGGGGTGACGCGGTAGTGCTGACCGACGGCACGACTTGGTTCACGTATCGGATCGACAAAGGCACGTACAAAACAGTGCCCTCCGACATCGAGGTGATCGACCCTGTCCCACGTACATCCGGGTACACGCGTCAGGCCGATATCTGACGCTGACCACGTGCGAACCGGAGTGGCGACACGGTCATCGGCTCATCGTCCGGGCGAACCCGGACTCCACCCAGCCCGTGGAGGCCGGGAAACCAGAGGCGCTGCGCCGCTAGTCTGGTGGCTGTACGGCGTGGGTCTGGTGCCGTGGTACGACGGAAGGGACGGCATGTACGGCTGGATCTGGCGGCATCTGCCGGGGAACGCGTGGGTGAAGGCGTTGATCTCACTCGTCCTGGTCGTGGCCGTGGTCTACCTCCTCTTCCAGTACGTCTTCCCGTGGGCGGAACCGTTGCTGCCCTTCAACGATGTGACGGTGGACAACCAGTGAGCGCGCGCATTCTCGTCGTCGACAACTACGACAGCTTTGTCTTCAACCTGGTCCAGTACCTGTACCAGCTGGGCGCCGAGTGCGAGGTCCTGCGCAACGACGAGGTGTCGACGGCACACGCCCAGGACGGCTTCGACGGTGTCCTGCTCTCCCCGGGCCCCGGTACACCGGAGCAGGCCGGCGTCTGCGTCGACATGGTCCGGCACTGCGCCGACACGGGCGTCCCGGTCTTCGGCGTCTGCCTCGGCATGCAGTCGATGCAGGTGGCGTACGGCGGTGTGGTGGACCGGGCGCCGGAGCTGCTGCACGGCAAGACCTCGTTGGTCGAGCACAGCGGCGGGGGCGTCTTCGCGGGGCTGCCGTCGCCCTTCACGGCGACGCGCTACCACTCGCTGGCCGCCGAGCCGGCCACGGTCCCGGCCGAGCTGGAGGTCACGGCCCGGACGCACGACGGCATCGTCATGGGTCTCAGGCACCGTGAACTGCCGGTCGAGGGCGTGCAGTTCCACCCCGAGTCGGTGCTGACCGAGCACGGGCACCGGATGCTGGCCAACTGGCTGGTGGAGTGCGGCGACGAGGGCGCGGTGGCGAGGTCGGCCGGGCTCGCCCCGGTGGTGGGCAGGGCCACGGCGTGACCGCGCTGCGCCCCGAGCGCGAGCCCGACACCTCGTACGGGCAGCAGTCGTACGGGGCGCCGGGTGCGTTCGAGGACTGGTCGGGAAGAGGGGGGTACGGCGCCGCTCCGCAGCCGGAGCCACGGCCGTACACGCCGGAGCCCCAGTTCTTCCCGCCCGAGGCGGAGCCCTTCACGCCCGAGGCGGAGCCCTTCACGCCCGAGCCGGAGCCGTACGCGGCATCGTACGAAGCCGCTCCGGATGAGCCATACCAGTCCCCGCCCCGGATCGACGAGGAGACGGTGGCGCTGCGGATCCCGGAGCCGCCGCCCGACAGTGCCCCCACAACAGGCTCTGCGGCCTCCGACGCCGCGCGGCAGGGCGGAGCGGCCGCCGGTGGCCGGGCGGCCCGCAGGAAGGCCGCCAAACGCCGTCACGGACGCCGTGGCGGCGCTCCGGCGACGGCCTCGGCCCGGGAGGAGTCCCGGGCGCCGCTGTCGCGGATCGAGGCGCGGCGGCAGGCGCGGGCGCGCAAGCCGGGCGCGGCGGTCGTGGCCAGCCGTGCGATAGGTGAGGTGTTCATCACCACCGGCGTGCTGATGCTGCTGTTCGTCACCTACCAGCTGTGGTGGACGAACGTCCGGGCGCACGCGCAGGCCGGCCAGGAGGCCAGCAGCCTCCAAGACGACTGGGCGAGCGGCAAGCGCAACCCGGGGGCCTTCGAGCCGGGGCAGGGCTTCGCGCTGCTGCACATTCCGAAGCTGGACGTGGTGGTGCCGATCGCCGAGGGCACCAGCAGCAACGGGGTTCTCGACCGGGGCATGGTGGGCCACTACGCGGAGGGCGCGCTGAAGACCGCGATGCCCGGCGACAAGACCGGGAACTTCGGGCTCGCGGGCCACCGCAACACCCACGGAGAGCCGTTCCGGTACATCAACAAGCTGTCTCCCGGCGATCCGATCGTCGTGGAGACACAGGACGAGTACTACGTCTACAAGATGGCCTCGATCCTGCCGGTGACCTCGCCCAGCAACACGAGTGTCCTGAACCCGATTCCCGCGGGGTCGGGATTCACCAAGCCCGGCCGTTACATCACGCTGACCACGTGCACGCCGGAGTTCACCAGCAAGTACCGGATGATCGTCTGGGGCAAGATGGTCGAGGAACGGCCGCGCAGCAAGGGCAAGCCGGATGCGCTCGTCAGTTAAGGGCAGATGACCAGTGGCAGCGACCACCGACACGGACCACGAAGAGCACACCGGCGCGGCGTCCCGGCCACCTGCGGCACGACGCCGTCCCGGGCCGATCGCGATGGCGGTCAGTTTCTTCGGCGAACTCCTCATCACCGCGGGCCTGGTGCTCGGCCTGTTCGTCGTCTACTCGCTGTGGTGGACGAACGTCGTCGCCGACCGCGCCGCCGGCAAGCAGGCCGACAAGGTCCGTGACGACTGGGCCCACGGGCGGGGCGGCCCGGGCGTGCTCGACACGAAGAACGGCATCGGCTTCCTGCACGTGCCCGCGATGAGCAAGAGCGAGGTCCTGGTCGAGAAGGGGACGTCGAACGAGATCCTCAACGACGGTGTCGCGGGCTACTACACCGACCCCGTCAAGGCGACCCTGCCGATGTCCGGCAAGAACGGCAACTTCTCCCTCGCCGCCCACCGCGACGGCCACGGCGCGAAGTTCCACCACATCGACAAGATCGAGAAGGGCGACCCGATCGTCTTCGAGACGAAGGACAAGTGGTACGTCTACAAGGTCTACGACATCCTTCCCGAGACCTCGAAGTACAACGTAGAGGTCCTCTCACAGGTCCCGAAGGAGTCCGGCAAGAAGAAGCCGGGCCACTACATCACGCTGACGACCTGCACGCCGCTGTACACGAGCACGTACCGGTACATCGTGTGGGGTGAACTGGAGCGGGTCGAGAAGGTCGACGCTGACCGGACACCGCCGAAGGAACTGCAATGACGACGGGCGGTCTCGCCGCTCTTGATGAGCGAGACCGCACGCCGACCTCGATGTTCTCGGGGTATCCGGCTCCCGAAGCACTGGTACTTGTGCGACGGGGCGGGCTGCGTGCGTCATCGGTTCGGCGATGGTCCATGCCCTGAAGAGGTGGATCTCGACGGCGCAGCCGTCCCTCCGGTCGTCGCAGGCCCTGAGGCAGTCCCCGTCGTGATTGAGGACGCCCTTGCCGCCAGGGTCCCCAATCCCCATCGGCCATGGCGCGTCGAGACGCGATCATGGCGCATGATCAAAAGCAAGCCCTCTGAAGCCCGAACGCGGTGACCGTCAGCCCTGGCCCGCGGACAGCACAGCGCCCCAGCGCTCTGGGAGTGCTGGGGCGCTTGCCGTACGGGGAGCGATCAGTCAGCCGTCTTCGTCGCGGCCGGTGAGGCCGCCGAAGATGCCGCCGTTGCCGTTACCCCCGTTGCCGCCGCCGTTGTTGTTGCCGACGCCGACGGTCTGGAGGGTGATCGTCGTGCCCGCCGGGTCGTCGATCTCCTGGTCGCCCTGGGGGTTCTGGCCGATCACGCGGGCGTTGTCGCTCTGGTCGCTGCCGGGCGCGAACTGGATGGTCCTGAAGCCGGCCTGCGCGAGGATCTGTTTGGCCTGACCGAGCGTCTGGCCGACCACCTGCGGCACCTTGACCTTCTGCTGCTCCTTCTTCTTGCCGATCTGGATGTTGACCGACGAATTCGGGTCGACCGACGTGCCGGCCTGCGGCGTGGTCGCGATGACCTTGCCGACCTGGTTGTCGTCGTCGGTCTCCACCTCGGTGCAGTTGCCGACCAGGTTGCTGGCCTCCATCTGCTGCTTGGCGGCGTCACAAGTCCGGCCGAGGACGTCCGGGACGGTGGACTTCTCCGCCGCCTTGGCGATCGTGAGGGTGATCGTGGACCCCTTCTCCACCTCCTCGCCCAGGCGCGGGTTCTGCTCGAGGACGGTGCCGGGGTCCTCCGGGGACTCCTTCGACTTCGTGTCGACCACGAACTCGTACTTGTCGCCCTCCAGCGTCGCCTTGGCCTCGTCCAGGCTGTCGCCGACGACGCTCGGCACCGCGACCTTCGGCGCCCCGGCCGACACCACGAGGGAGATGGTGTCGCCCTTCTTGACGTTCGTTCCGGCCGTCGGGTCCTGTTCGCAGACCTTGCCCTTGCTCTGGTTCTCGCAGGGCTTGGTGGTGGTCGTCACCGTGAGATCGCGGTTTTTCGCCAGTTGCTTGGCGTCGGTCAGCGTTTCGCCGACGAAGTTCGGTGCGGGAACCGCGTCGTTGCCGACCCCGTTGCCGCTGAACGCCCACCACCCGATCAAAACGGCCCCGACCAGGACGAGGATGCCGGCCACGGCCAGCAGGATCGTCGAGGTGCTGGACTTGCGCTGCTGCCCGCGGCGCCGGTCGGGGCGGTCGTCGTAGCCGTAGCCGCCGTCGTCCGGGTTCATGGGGGGCAGCATCGACGTGGCGCCCGCGCCGGCGTCCGCGCGCAGGGCCGTCGTCGGACGGTCGTCGGGGTAGCCGCCGTAGCCCACCGAGCCCATCGCCGCCGTGGCCGCGACCGGCTGGCCGTCGAGGCAGGCCTCGATGTCGGCACGCATCTCGTCGGCCGACTGGTACCGGTAGTCGGGGTCCTTGACGAGGGCCTTGAGGACGATCGCGTCCATCTCGGGCGTGATCTCGGGGTCGAAGACCGACGGGGCCTGGGCCTCTTCCCGCACGTGCTGGTACGCGACGGCGACCGGGGAGTCGCCGACGAACGGGGGCCTCACCGTCAGCAGCTCGTAGAGCAGACAGCCGGTGGAGTACAGGTCCGACCGGGCGTCCACCTGCTCGCCCTTCGCCTGCTCCGGCGAGAGGTACTGGGCGGTGCCGATGACCGCGGAGGTCTGCGTCATCGTCATGCCGGAGTCGCCCATCGCGCGGGCGATGCCGAAGTCCATGACCTTGACCTGGCCGTTGCGCGTCAGCATGACGTTCGCCGGCTTGATGTCGCGGTGGACGATACCGGCGCGGTGGGAGTACTCAAGGGCCTGGAGGATGCCGATGGTCATCTCCATGGACCGCTCCGGCAGCAGCTTGCGGCCGGAGTGGAGGAGCTCACGGAGTGTGGAGCCGTCGACGTACTCCATCACGATGTACGGGATCGAGACCCCGTCGATGTAGTCCTCGCCCGTGTCGTAGACCGCGACGATCGCGGGATGGTTGAGCGAGGCGGCCGACTGGGCCTCCCGGCGGAACCGGGCCTGGAAGGAAGGGTCACGCGCGAGATCCGCGCGCAGCGTCTTCACCGCCACGGTGCGGCCGAGGCGGGTGTCATGCGCGAGGTAGACCTCCGCCATGCCACCACGCCCGAGCACCTGGCCCAGTTCGTACCGGCCGCCGAGGCGACGCGGCTCTTCCATAGCTACCTACCAGCCCTCTCCGTCGGTCCCGACCGGAAACTTGTACGGTCGGAGGCTGCC
The DNA here is from genome assembly GCF_053592115.1 of Streptomyces sp. NPDC002788. Lineage (NCBI taxonomy): Bacteria > Bacillati > Actinomycetota > Actinomycetes > Kitasatosporales > Streptomycetaceae > Streptomyces > Streptomyces sp. NPDC002788. The sequence continues at coordinate 291,677 of NZ_JBSFVB010000003.1, forward strand.
ATCCGGGCCTACCGTACCCGGCTCGCTTTGTGTGACCTGGCCAAGCCCGTCAGCCGATACAGGACCGGTATCGCAACGTGCACCGTTGTGAAGCAGACGTGAGCGGGGTCACTGCTTGCTGTTGATGACCGCCTCCATCACGTTCCTCGCGATCGGCGCCGCGAGGCCGCCGCCGGAGATGTCGTCACGGACGGCGTTGTCGTCCTCGACCACGACCGCCACGGCGACCGGCGAGCTGCCGTCGTCACCCTTGGCGTACGAGATGAACCACGCATAGGGGTTCTCACTGTTGTCGACGCCGTGCTGTGCGGTACCGGTCTTGCCGCCCACCGTGACGCCCGGGATCTTGGCGTTGGAGCCCGTGCCCTTCTCGACGACCGTCTCCATCATCGACTGGAGCTTCTGGGCGTTCTCCGAGGACAGCGGCTGGCTGAGCTCCTCCGGGTCGGTCTTCTCGATGGTGTCCACGCTGCGGGCCTGGAGCTCGTCGACCATGTACGGCTTCATCAGCTTGCCGTCGTTGGCGACCGCCGAGGCGACCATGGCCATCTGCAGCGGGGTCGCGGCGGTGTTGAACTGGCCGATGGACGACAGCGCGGTCTGCGAGGGGTTCATGTCGTCCGAGAAGACCGAGGCATTGGCGCGGACCGGGGTGAACTGCTCCTCGGTGAAGCCGAACTCCTTGGCTTCCGCCAGCATCTTCTCGTTGCCGAGGTCAGAGCCGATCTTGCCGAAGACGGTGTTGCAGGAGTACTGCAGCGCCACCCGCAGAGTGGCGTTCTTGCAGGGGATGTTGCCCTCGTTGGGCAGCTTGGTGTTGGTGCCCTCCATGACCCACGGGTCCGGCGAGTCCGTCTTCTCGTCGGCGTCCGTGTACAGGCCGTTCTCCAGGGCGGCGGCCGCCGTGACCACCTTGAAGGTGGAGCCGGGCGGATAGGTCTCACGCAGCGCCCGGTTGAGCATCGGGTCGTTCGGGTTGTTCTTCTTCTGCAGCTTCTGCCAGGCCTCGGTGTCCGTCGTCGTGGAGTTCCCGGCGAAGGACGACGGGTCGTACGACGGGAAGGAGGCCAGGGCCAGGATCTTGCCGGTGGACGGCTCGAGGGCGACGACGGCGCCCTTGCCGCCCTGCTTCTTCAGGCCGTTGTAGGCGGCCTTCTGCGCGGCGGCGTTCAGCGTCGTGACGACGTTCCCGCCTTCCTGCTTCTTGCCGGTGAGCATGTCGAGGGTGTTGCGGAAGAAGAGCCGGTCGTCGTTGCCGGTGAGGATGCCGTCCTCGATGGACTCCAGCTGGGTGGCGCCGAAGGCCTGCGAGGCGTATCCGGTGACCGGCGCCCACATCGGACCGTTCTTGTAGGTGCGCTTGAACTTGAAGTCGCTGCCGGATGTCTCGGTCGAGCCGGTGATCGGCTGTCCGCCGACGATGATGTCGCCACGCGGGGAGGCGTAGCGCTGGATGATGACGCGGCGGTTGTTCTTGTCGGTCCTGAGCTCGTCGGCCTGGACGTACTGGAGCCAGTTGTCGCGGATGAGCAGTGCCAGGACGAGCAGACCGCAGAAGATCGCGATCCGGCGCAGGGGCTTGTTCATGACGGGCGGACCACCTGGGTCATCTCGACGTCGGGGTTGGCGGCGGGAGCGGGGGCCGGGCGGCGGGCGGTGTCGCTGATCCTGAGCAGGATGCCGATAAGCGCCCAGTTGGCGATGACGGAGGAACCGCCGTACGCCAGGAACGGCATCGTCATACCGGTCAGCGGGATGAGCCCCATCACGCCGCCGGCCACGACGAACACCTGGAGCGCGAAGGCGCCGGACAGGCCGATGGCGAGCAGCTTGCCGAACGGGTCGCGAGCGGCGAGGGCGGTGCGCACACCGCGCTCCACGATCAACGCGTACAACAGCAGGATCGCCATGATGCCGGCCAGGCCCAACTCCTCGCCGAAGGTCGCGAGGATGAAGTCGGAGTTGGCTGCGAACCGGATCAGGTCGGAGTGGCCCTGGCCCCACCCGGTGCCGAGGGTGCCGCCGGAGCCGAAGGCCCACAGCGCCTGCATGGCCTGCTCGGAGTGGCCTGCCTGGCCCGCGCGGGAGAGCATGTACTCGCGCATCGGGTCGAGCCAGGCGTTGACGCGCTGCTGGATGTGCGGCTCGAAGCTGGCCACGCCAACCGCGCCGACCGCGGACATCAGCAGACCGAAGACGATCCAGCTGGTCCGCTCGGTGGCGACGTACAACATGATCACGAACATGCCGAAGAACAGCAGCGACGTACCGAGGTCGGTCTCGAAGACCAAGATGAGGATCGAGATCGCCCAGACGACGACGATCGGGCCGAGGTCGCGGCCACGCGGCAGGTACAGGCCCATGAAGCGGCGGCTGGCGAGCGCGAGCGCGTCCCGCTTGACCATCAGATAGCCCGCGAAGAAGATCGCGAGCACGATCTTCGCGAACTCACCGGGCTGGATGGAGAAGCTGCCGACCTGGATCCAGATCCTCGCGCCGAAGACGTTCCGGCCGAGACCCGGAACCAGCGGCAGGAGCAGCAGGATCAGCGCGCCGACCATGGAGATGTAGGTGTAGCGCTGCAGGACGCGGTGATCCTTTAGGAAGATCAACACGGCGACGAACAAGGCGATGCCCAGGGCCGTGTAGAGCAGCTGCCGGGGCGCGGCCGTGCCTGCCTGCTTGATCTGCTGCAGCAGCTCGGACTGGTCGAGCCGCCAGATGGCTACGAGCCCCAGCCCATTCAGCAGCGTCGCCACCGGCAGCATCAGCGGGTCCGCGTACGGCGCGAACTTCCGTACGACGAGATGGCCGACGCCCGCGAGCAGGCCGAGTCCGAGACCATAGCTCAGCAGACCCGGCGGTACCGAGTCGTTGAGGGCCAGGCCGACGTTGGCGTAGGCGAACACCGGGATGACGACGGCGAACACCAGCAGTGCCAGCTCGGTGTTGCGGCGGCTCGGGGCGCCGATCGCGCCGATCGTGGACGTGTGGTGCGTCGGCGAGTTTGTAGTGCTCATCGTGTGACAGGGCCTCTCACGGCTTGCCTACTGCTTACCGCACAGCGAGACGACCTTCTGCTCTTCCTCCGAGAGGCTGGGGCCGGGGCTGGGAGTGGGTGCGGTCGTGGTCGGGGGCGTGGACTTCTCCGGCGCCGACGGCGAGCCCGACGGAGTCGACGGGTTCGGTGTCGGTGTGGCCTTGGACGTGAAGGAGGCGGGAGTGGTTCCCGTGGTGCCCCCGGCCTCGCCTTCGCCGGTTCTGGCGTTGTTCTGGCTCTCGGCTTCGCGCCGCTGCGCCTCCTTCTTGCACGCGGAGGCCTGCACCGACAGTTCCTGGATCTTCGCCTGGGCGTTCTTCAGCCCGCCCTCGGCGATGGTCGCCTCGACCAGCTTCTGCTGGTAGGGCGGCAGGTACTTGAGTTCGATCTCGGGGTGGTCCTTCTCGACCTTCGAGAGCGACACCCAGGCCAGGTCCTGGCTGATGCCCCGGTACAGCGCGACGTGCTCGCCCTCGGCGCCGACGTAGTACTGCGTCTGCGTCCAGCGCCAGCCTCCGTACAGGCCGCCGCCGATGACGGCGAGGGCGAGGGCGCCGTAGAGGGATCTCTTCAGCCACCGGCCCTTCTTGCGCGGCTTGGTGAAGTCGGCGTCGTCGTAGTCGAAGCCGGAGGCGGGGATGTAGCCGGTGGTGTCGCCGGAGCCGGGCGGGCCGAACTCGCCGCCCCCACCGCCCTGGCCGTGCCCCCGCCTGCCGAGCCCGGAGGCTCGGCCCGCGGGGGTCTGCATGATGCCGTTGTCGTGCAGCTGGTGCTGGTTCTCGGCGACGGCACCGACCACGACCGGGGTGTCGGACAGCTGCCCGGCGAGGGTGTCGCCGGTGTCGAGGTCGAGGACGTCGGCGACGATGACCGTGATGTTGTCCGGGCCGCCGCCGCGCAGCGCGAGCTCGATCAGGTTCTGGACGGTCTCATGGGGGCCCTGGTAGCTGGCGAGGGTGTCCTCCAGGGTCTGGTGGGACACCACGCCGGACAGGCCGTCGGAGCAGATCAGGTAGCGGTCGCCGGCGCGGACCTCCCGGATGGAGAGGTCGGGCTCGACGTGGTCGCCGGAGCCGAGCGCGCGCATCAGCAGCGAGCGCTGCGGGTGCGTCGTCGCCTCCTCCTCGGTGATCCGGCCCTCGTCGACCAGGCGCTGCACCCAGGTGTGGTCCTGGGTGATCTGCGTCAGGACACCGTCGCGGAGCAGGTAGGCGCGGGAGTCGCCGACGTGGACCAGGCCGAGGCGCTGGCCCGTCCACAGAAGGGCGGTCAGGGTGGTGCCCATGCCCTCCAGCTGGGGGTCGTCCTCGACCATCGAGCGCAGCTGGTCGTTGGCGCGCTGCACCGCCGTGCCGAGCGAGGTGAGGATGTCGGAGCCGGGGACGTCGTCGTCGAGGGCGACGATGGTGGAGATGGCCTCGGAGGAGGCGACCTCACCGGCGGCGGCGCCGCCCATGCCGTCGGCGATGGCGAGCAGGCGCGGGCCGGCGTATCCGGAGTCCTCGTTGCCCTCCCGGATCATCCCCTTGTGCGATCCGGCCGCGAAGCGCAGTGACAGACTCATGCGCACCTCGCCTGTCGGCTCCGGGTACAGCCGGTCGTGTCGAGCCACACTGCCCACCCTCCGGTCGGGAGCGCGCCGGGGCCCGGGGTGGGGCCCGCCGCTGCGTGCTCGCTCCGCTCGCGCTCATTCATTGGTGTAGCACTACTTCCGCAGCTCGATGACGGTCTTGCCGATGCGGATCGGCGCGCCCAGCGCAATCGGTGTGGGAGTCGTCAGCCGGGTCCGGTCCAGGTACGTGCCGTTGGTGGAGCCGAGATCCTCGACGATCCACTGGCCGTCGCGGTCCGGGTAGATCCTGGCATGGCGGCTGGAGGCGTAGTCGTCGTCCAGCACGATCGTCGAGTCGTGCGCCCGGCCCAGGGTGATGGTCTGGCCCTGGAGCGCGACCGTCGTACCGGTGAGGGTGCCCTCGGTCACGACCAGCTTGGTGGGGGCGTTACGGCCGCGGCGGCCGCCGGCGGGCTGCTGGCGCTGCTGCGGCGGCGCCTGGCGGGCGGCCTGCTGTTGCCGGCCGGCCTCGCGGCGCGCTCCGCGCTGGGTGACCCGCGTACCGAACAGGTCGCTCCGGATGACCTGCACGGCCACGATCACGAACAGCCACAGAACGGCCAGGAAACCCAGCCGCATGACCGTGAGGGTCAGCTCTGACATTGCCCCCGCTTCACCCTTCGGCTTGCCGGTAAATGATGGTGGTGCTGCCCACGACGATCCGCGAGCCGTCGCGGAGCGTAGCGCGGGTGGTGTGCTGCCCGTCCACCACGATGCCGTTGGTGGATCCGAGATCCTGGATCGTCGAGGGCGTTCCGGTCCGGATCTCGCAGTGCCGGCGGGAGACGCCGGGGTCGTCGATCCGCACATCGGCGTCGGTGCTGCGGCCCAGCACCAGCGTCGCGCGGGAGATCTGATGGCGGGAGCCGTTGATCTCGATCCAGTGGCGGGTGCGTCCGCCGGCGGCCGGGGGCCGCTGGCCGCTCGCGGGCTGTGGATAGCCGTAACCGCCGGGGCGGCCGCCGGGCGGCGGCGCGGTCGGCATGGGCGGGGCACCGGCGGGCGCGGCGGCCGGCGGGTACCCGTAGCCTCCGGGGCTTCCGCCTTGTGGGGCGGCGGGCGCTGCGCCGCCGCCTCCCGGTCCGCCCTGCTGGCTGCTGGAGGAGGCGAGCGTACGGCTGCGCACCCGGTAGAGGCCGGTGTCGAGGTCCTCCGCCTTCTCCAGGTGAACCTTGATCGGGCCCATGAAGGTGTAGCGCTGCTGCTTGGCGTAGTCGCGCACCATGCCGGCGAGCTCGTCGCCGAGCTGTCCGGAGTAGGGGCTGAGCCGCTCGAAGTCCGGCGTGCTCAGCTCCACGATGAAGTCGTTGGGCACGACCGTCCGGTCGCGGTTCCAGATCGTGGCGTTGTTGTCGCACTCGCGCTGGAGCGCTCCCGCGATCTCCACGGGCTGGACCTCGGACTTGAACACCTTGGCGAAGGTGCCGTTGACCAGACCTTCGAGACGCTGCTCGAACTTCTTCAGGACTCCCATGGGGCACCTCCTCCGTCGCTGCCGTCCTGTGTACTGCCCTGAGGGCCGCTTGCCTGGTACTGCTTACTGATCGTATCCACGCGCCGGTCGATCGGCTGGTTCCCCTGTCAGCACGGCCGACGGGTGTCGACGCATGACGAAGTTCCCTGTGGAGCTCCTCTTCGAACTCCTCCGCGAGTACCGCCGCGCGCAACCGCTTCAGGTGCTCCCGTCAAGGATCGTAGAGGCGGTCGAAGACCAGTGTCCCGCACCTGACTGTGGACCCCGCCCCCTCCTGGGGAGACAGCGGGTACCGGTACGAGGTTGATACGTGAACCGTTACGCGGTGATACGTGGCCGGGACATCGAAGGTTCCGCGGCGGGCCTGCCTGCGGCGATAAGGGATGTGAACCCACCCCTTCCAGCGTGCTAATGTTCTGCGTGTCGGAAGGCGCCAGCCCCCAGGGGAAGACGCCCAGGACACACCCAATGCGCGGGTGGCGGAATAGGCAGACGCGCTGGATTCAGGTTCCAGTGCCCGCAAGGGCGTGGGGGTTCAACTCCCCCCTCGCGCACCATGTCATGGGGCACCGACGAAAGTGCCCTGGCAGCACCGACGAAACGGGCTGATCGTGAAAACGATCAGCCCGTTTCGGCATGCCTGGGCAAGCCAGGGTCTGTGTGATGGTGCTTACACGCATGACTGCCCGGCGGCTGGTGAGCCGCCGGGCAGTCGGTCTTTGTGGTTGTTGATCTTCAGTGGGCTGGTGAAGTGTGGCCAGTCTCACTCATCGGGCTCGGTCTTTTCCGGCTCGGTGATGTAGCCCTTGGGGGTCCAGGTGCCCAGTGGCTTGGTCTTGCGGCGGCGGGTGGGACGTCGGTGGGGTCGGTTGCCGTGGAGGGCGATGGAGTTCGCCCAGACGGTGAGTTTGCGGCGGTTGGCATGAGCGAGCTGGAAGGCCAGCAGGAGGGTCTGGGCGGCGATGCCGCGGATGCGGCGGGTGCCGGCGTCTTCGAGGCGTTCGTAGAGGCGGTCCTTGGCGTAGCCGTTGTTGCCTTCGACGCTGTTGCGGAGGCGGAAGTAGACGCGCTGCCAGGCTTCGGAGCCGTACTGGAGGGGCTGCCAGAGGTTGGCGCCGGATTCCGGCGGTACCGTGATGGTCTTCTGACTGCAGCACGGGGGTGAGCCCGCGGGGCTGGGGGCGGGGTCGACGAGGGGCAGGTGGATGCCGCGGCCGAGGGTGTGCTTTTTGAGGGAGCACTGGGTGCGGCCTGCTTGGGCGGGGCACATCACGCGGCGGTGGCCCTCGGCGTCGGGGCGCTGCTTGGGCATGAAGAGGTAGGCAGCGCGGGCGCGGATGCGGTTGATCCAGGTCTGCTTGTCGATCTTCTCGTCGATGAGGTCCTTGGTGGCGTTCTTGAGCTCGTCGGGCATGGAGGGGCAGTACCAGTTGCCCTCGACGAGCTGGGCGCCCGCGAAGCCAGCCTGCACGCCGAGCTGGTCCTTGGCGTAGTCGTAGACGGGTTCGTAGCCCATGGCGCGGATGGGCAGCTGGAAGATCTCCGGTTTCTGGTCGTTGTAGGCGCGGTCCCCGGCCAGGTAGCCGCGCGGGAGGCTGTCGTCGATCTGCTGGAGGGCCTCGACGGCCACCTGCCCGGGGCGGTGGCTGGGCTTTTCGACGGAGAAAGCGATGACCAGGGCGGGGACGACGTCGGGGTTCGCTGAGCCGTCGGGCATCGGGGTGCCGTCGTGGCCGGGGTCGCGGGCGATGACGAGGGAGGCGTCGTAGCCGTACAGGCGCTTCTTGAGGCGGTCCGCCTTCTTTCGGAGCTTGGCGCCGTTCTTGTCCCGCTGGGCGGGGGCGAGGTCGTCGAGGGCGAGGGGGTCCTTGTGCTTGCTGGTGCGGACGTACCAGGCGGCGTCGGGGTCGGTGGAGGTGACCGGGCTGTCGGAGGCGAGGCCCTTGGCGTAGGTGCCGATGACGGTGGCGTCGACGCAGACTGAGCCGTCCCAGTGGCCGTCCAGGAGAGGCCGGGCCTCGCGCAGGGACATGGCGAGGATCATGTTGGTCACGCGGAGCAGGAGCGTGCGCCTGCGGGTGAGTTCGGCCGGGTCGGCCTGGGCGAGGAGTTTCTCGGTGTGGCGGCGGGCCAGGCGGTGGTTCTTGGGCAGCGGTGAGGGGTCGATGGCGTCGAGGACGCTGTGGATACGACGGCGGACGACCGCGTAGGCTGACTCGAAGCCGCGGTCGTGGTCGGCGTAGCGGCGCAGGCCGAGCTGCTGGCGCATCTCGTCGGAGAGCGCGAAGTACAGCAGGTTGGTGACACGGGTGAAGAGGATGACGCCGCCGTCGCGGGCAGCGGTCAGGCACATGCCGACGAGGAGGGCCCTGACCGGGAGGGTGCAGGGGCTGCCCGTCCGGCGGGCAACGAGCGGTTCGATCTCCTCGACCAGACCGGAGCCGGCCACTTGCTCGATGATTTCCAGGACCTCACGGTCGGCGACGGGGACGCGCTGGGAGCGCAGACGGGCGATGTGGGCGTGGCGGGCGAGACTGCGGTTCACCTGTCAGAACTCCTTCAGCGCGACGGCAGCCTGTTCGGGCGTGAGGTTGCGGACGTAGGGCAGGACCCGGTCGATGGAACGCAGGGTGGTCAGGCCTGCGGCGGCCATCAGGGTGGGCAGGTGCATGCGGGCCTCGATGGCGTCGACGAGCCAGGTGGCACGCGTCCGCCCCACGACCAGGGCTGAGCCGCCGGGCTGCTTCTTGGTGCGGGCGAGGAAGTTCGTGACCGTGTTCGTGCACCGCGCGTGGCTCGCGGGGCGGAAGAGATAGCGGGCCTCACCAGGCTGGGATGCCCAGGCGGTGGCCTCGGTGAGGACGGGCACCCAGGCGGTCCGGCACAGCACCACACGGGCGCGAGAGCCGCGGACGGCTACGCCTACGGCTCCGTTTGGCGCTTCACGTACGTCGTGGGTGCGCAGCGGGATGATCTCGGGTGAGTCCAGGCCGCAGCCGAAGCCGAGGGCGAGCAGGGCCAACAGGCCGTGGCGCAGCGCTTCGGTGGGCTGGGCGCGGGCTGTCGCGTACAACTGGGCCTGTTCCGCCTTGGTGTAGGGGCGTGAGGGGTTCGAGCCGGAGTAGGCGACCGGGGCCCCGGTGATCAAGTCGGGGCCGAGCAGGGCCCGGCGGAGTTTGTTGAGACGTCCACGGCGGTTGGAGCGGGCCGTGTCGTTCACGTGCGCGTAGCCCGTGGCCAGGTACCACTCGATGGCTTCTTCGGTGAGCAGGCGTTCCGCCTTGGTGGGCTGTCCGCAGGCGTCGGCGTGGGCCGCGGCATGGGCCAGGGCGCCGAGCCAGTCGCGGGCCTGTTTCGGCGTTGTTCGGGCTTGGCCTTGGCCACGGCACGTCGGCATTCGGCGCCGATGCGTTCCCAGACGGGGGCCGGGAGCTGGGGCCGGTACTGCTCGATCGCATCCATCGTGACTCTCCACCAGGAAAGGACCCCGGGAGGGGTGCTTTTCCAATAGCATGCAGTGGAGGTGGCGGATGCTGTCATGCCTGGAGGGCCGGATGGGCGACACTCTTCGACGTGCCCCAGGGAGACAAGCGACGCCTCAAGCCCTTCACGTACCTTGTCGAAGGCGCCTGGCCGCACGCCGTGCTAGATGACCACCACGGAGCCCGCGTGGCGCAGGAGATCGCGGCCCGGCTGCGCAAGCTGATGGGCGACAACGGCTGGTCGGTTGCCGAGGTGTCCCGGCGCAGTGGCGTGTCCCGGATGACGGTCACGCAGGTGCTTGACGGTGTGGTGTGGTGCGATCTGTTGACGATCGCCGACCTGGAGAAATCGCTGGACGTGGACCTGTGGCCCGGTCGTGAACCGGGCAATCCACCGCGGTGAATTCGCATGGGCATTCGGCTCCGCTGAATAGGGGCAGGTGAAGATGGCCGAATGCCGGACACCGGCCGGCAGTGCCGGGTAGTGTCGGAATCGGCCTTAGTGGGCTAGACCGTCGCCGCGGACCCAGTTGCCTCTGGATCCTTTATGCGGCGGCGGTCTTTTTGTGTCGGTGGTGTCGTGCGTGTGATGGTGGAGTGTGGATCAGTTCAAACGAACTTCCAGTTCTGGCGTGAGCGGTAGTAGGTGTGCCGGTCACCCTCGCGCCTGACGCGCTCCAGTGCGCCGCACTCCAGCAGGAGTCGCAGACAATTCCGGAGACTCTTGCGAGCCCGGGGTTCCTTGGGGGTGCCCAGGAGCCTGGCGAGATCCTCGGTGCCCCACGGAAGATCGGGGCGGGAGGCGATGACAGACAGCACTTCCTGCTGCTTCTTGCTCCGGATCAGGACCTCGGCGGGCTGGAAAGGTTCTGCGTCCTTCGCCGTGAGTGTCCCGTCCTCGAAGGTGACCGGTGGCTGGGTGGGGGCGGGTGGAGCGGGAGGCGGATCCGTGTCCGATTCCGGCGGGCTCGGGACCACGCGCAGGGTGACCGGAGGCTCCACTTGTCCCGGTGTGATGCCATGCTGCCTGGCCTGCTCCCGCATCGACCACAGGCGAGGTACCACTCCCTGCAGGCTCTGCGCCTCCTCGCGCAAAGCGAGAATCGCATTACGCCTCTCTGTCTCACGACGCAGCGCCGTGTTCAGTTTGTCGATGCGCTCGTCAGACTCCCCGAGGAGAACGTCGCACTGACGGACCACGTGTTCCGCTTCGTCCTCGAACTTGAGTGAGGGGCCTGGAAGCGCCTCCTGGTACGTCATACGGACCACGTTATGGCGGAATGGGCTTGGCTGTCTGCTCTTTGGCTTGCTGGGGAGCCAACTTCGAGAAAAGTCATATTTTCAAGGCGCTTGGAGGCTGTTCAGCGCTGTAATTGGCCCGTATTGAGCAAATACGACGGTGATAGCCAGCTGAAGTTGGCTCCAGAGTCTCAGACTTGCCCGGCAGACTCCTGCTGGGCTCCCGCTTCCGAGCCTGGGAGCGGGAGCCCAGCCAGCAGGGCGGGGGTCAGGCACTCCGAGCCATCCTGAATGGCCCGGACAGCTGCGCTTCTCAGCAGAAACGTCAGTCGGCCCGCATTGCCGCCGGTCCGTTCGTGGAGCAGGCCAGACAGCTCGGGCAGCGTGCCGGGCTGATGCGCGCGCAGCCGCAATGCGCTCTCGGCTTCGGTGAGCAACCGTCGCCAGCTCTCGCCCAGCGGAACGTCAGACAGTCGCACCGGAACAAGTCGGCGGTGCCGCGCCCCCGCCGTTGCGGAGGTGAAGGATTCCGGGGTGCCGATTCCGGCGAAGACGAAGGTCGCTGGGATCCGGTCGCACAGATAGTCCACTGTCTCGACCACCGCCGAGTCCGACCAGCCCGGGCCGCTCAGGTGCTGGGCCTCGTCGACCAGGATGAGTTCCGTGCGCGCGTCCTTCATCGCCGTAGCCACCCGGTGCGCCCATTCGGCCGTGGTGGGTGAGCCGCGCACGACAAGGCCGAAGGACCGGGCCAGCTCAACCAGCAGCAGACGCGGTGACGTGGCAGGAGGCAGCCGGGTGTAGACCGCCGGGACCGCCTTATCGTCGTTCGTCTCCGCGTTGAGGCGGTGACGGCTCTGCGCGCTGCAACGTCGCTGGGCCTCCAGCAGCGCGCTGGTCTTGCCCGTGCCGGGCTGACCGTGCAGCAGCACACCGTAGCGGGGGCTGGCCGCGTGCTGGTTGAGGAGCCGGACGTCACCGATCCGGTCCACGGCGGAGGCTACACAGGGGATGTGGAGCCGTAGTTGCGCGTGGTAGGCAAGGCGTGCCGCCTCGGGTAACTCCTGCGCGCGGTCACGGTGTTCCCTCGACGGAGGGACGGCTTCGCTCGGCTTTTCGGCCCCCCTTGTGGTTGGTTCGGCGGTGGGGAGTGGTTGGCGGGCCGCCGCCGTGGGGACGACGAGCCATTCCTCAGTCCCGGAGCGCAGCCACACCTGCCGGAGGTCGTACGGATCCCAGCGCACCTCGATCCGTCGGCGCTCGGATCCCGGTTCCCGCACCCGAGTCATCGGGTGCAGCGCCGGGGAGTTGTAGACGCGCCTGGCCAGACGCAGTCCGCTGGGGCCGACCACTCTCCAGGAGATGTCGAGCAGGTCGCGAAATTCCTTTGGTGGCAGGGGTGTTGGGATCCAACCGGCACGGTCCGTCAGTTCCTCGTACCGCTCCAGTGGTGTCTGCGGGTATCCGGCACCGGTCGGAAGAGCCCCATGCGGCCAGCCCTGCTCGACCCATGCATCGAGCATCTCCTGTACCCGCTCGACCGACCATCCTGCTGCACGGGCAGGACGGCCGGCGGCAGAGAAGAGGTGCGCGGCGAACCGCCCTGCAGCGTCCGCCATGACGCGCTCAACGCGACTGCGGATTCCTGGGGCGAGTCGGCGTGCGTACTGCACGTGAATCCCCCTGCGTACGCAGGCGTCCCGCAGGGCAGCCATGCCTGGAGCAGCCGCCGAATCGACGACGAGCGTGCGGGGACGGATCACCGGAGCGCCACCCGTCACCGACCGCGGTGATGCAGGACGAGGTTGTCCTGAAGGCGAAAGGGTGAACCAGCTGTCCCGCTGATCGGCCGGTACGCACATCCGGGCCAGAAGCGCAGGTCCGTACACTGGCTCAGAGCCCTCGAAGGCCACGGCGGTCAGCAGGACACCGCTGGCCTCGTCCAGCGCGAACAACACCCTCAGCCGGGCCCCGCCACGCGTCCCGTCGCTCGCTCCCGGGACGGACACGACATCCAGGTGCACGCGCTCGCCCACCTCCGGCAGCGGGGCGAGCTCCGCCTGTGACAACCGGCCGGTGAACTGTGAGCACAGCCGTCGCAGAGCGGAGTGGGACGGTACTGACACGTCGCCGTCGAGGGCCTGGCCGGCCAGCCGGGTCAGCAGCTCCGCGCGTACCCGCTCGACCCTTACTCGCCCAGGGCCCCCGTGCGAGAGGACGATCTCCCGTACGGCGTCCACCACCCGGGGGTCAAGCCTAGCCCCCGGCGCCTCGTGCCGTCCGGCCCGCCCGTCCAGCAGACCGTCCAGCCCCAACGCCTGATAGCGCTGCCGCTTGCGCCGCACTGTACGCGCCGATGCCCCCCGCACGCCCGACTCGGCCAGCTCCTGTGCCTTGGCCTCCTCCCGTGCCGCCAGCGAGTGGTGAGCTGGATCGAAAGCAGGACGCGGGCGTGCCCCGGGAGGCGCATCCAGAGCTAGCCCGGTCAGTACCTCAACAACATGCGACTGCCACCACCGCGCCCGCGCCCAAGCCGTGGCTGACGGGGGGGCACTTTCCCCTTCCTGCGTGCCGCCCCCGTCGAGCACTCTCGCGCCACTGCGCAGAAGCACGACCACGTCCGCCTGCCTCACAGCACCGGAAGAGTCCACCAGAGTCAGCCGTCGGCCGAGCACATACCGGACCGCATAGTCCCGTCCATCGAAACGGACTTGGTCACCGACGGACAGTCGATCCGGCCACACCAAGTAGACCCCTCCCCCGCCACCACGGTTCCGTTCGGGCGGCAGGAGTGAGCGGCCTCGGATCGGTCTGTGTGTGTTCACACCACGCACAGGCCCCCCGACGCTGCTCACTCCTGCCCGGCTTCTAGTCCACTGGGTGGAGCGGACGCCCCGTGCCGGATTCAGCACACAGTGCACCGGATGCCGTACAAGAGGATGCTGCCCCGCCTCACCCACCTGGAACACTCCAGGGTGCTATTCCAATCACATGTGGGCAGTGTGGTCCGTGTGACGAGTCCAGGTTCCCAGCCCGCCGCGCAGATCCGCCCCGTTGTCATCGATCCCGAGGCGCGACGCTTCCTGCTGGTGCCTGACCCCGGGATGTCATCGGTCGTCTGGAGCGTCCCCGCCCTTCCGATGCGGCCCGGCGAGTCCCTCCGCCGGGCCGCCGTACGCCATCTCAGGCGTGAACTGCGGATGCCCGCACTGCGGATCGCCCCCGTTATCGGGCGGATTCCTTTGTCCGGGCAACGCCGGTACGAGGAGTACTTCGTCCTTGTGGCACCCGCGGGAAAGGCCTGGCCGTGTGATGTGAGTGTCTTGCTGGCGCCGGGCGCGCGGTGGTGGGAGACGGCCGAACTACGGGACAGGGAAGTGCGAGTGGAGCCAGAAGTGCTGCTCGACCTCATCGACGGCTACTGGGAGGGCTGGCTGCCCGACGGAGTGATCTCCCTTGAATGAGCCGAGAGACAGGAGAGGTGAAGTGCCCTTGCACGCCATTGAGATCGTTTTGACCCGCGCAGTTGGGGCCGTCGAGTTGAGAGCCGCGCGAAAGGAGGGCCGCTTGCCCCTGGCGGCCTCCACAGACCGCACACGCTTCGCCGTGCTCGTGACCGCGAAGAACGAGCACCAGGCTATGAGGAAGATCTGGCGGCGGTTGCAGCACGCACTCCCCATCGATGTGCTGTGCAGCGTCTTCCCCGGGCCCGATGGCAAGTACCTTATGAGCATCCCCATGGCCGACGACGTGTGGGAGCGGGCCCGTGGTCAGGCCGCCGCGGCCGGGAAGAGCCCCGAGGACTTCCTCAGCGAAGCCGTCGCACAGGCACCTCGCTCGTGACCGGTCCGATCGCCGTGCACGGGTGGACCGCTCGCTCGATGCCCTGCTGCGCGCGTACACCACCGAGGAAGTCACGGCGGCAGTCACCTGGCGGATCAGACCGTCAATCTGAGCAGCCCGCGAGTGAGATGGACCCTATATATCCAGTGCACCCCATTTCCGCAAGGCGAGGAAGACCCAGCAATGCGAGCTAACGCTCAGTCACGGTCCGCTCTGAGGCGCAGTGTGCGGAAGAACCTCCGGATGTCGTCGACGAGCAGGTCCGGCTCCTCCAGCGCGGGGAAATGGCCACCGCGGTCGTGGTCCGTCCACTGGACGACGTTGTTCGTCTTCTGCGCGATGTGCTTCAGGAGGACGAAGTTGTCGTGGGGGAAGTGGGCGACGGCGGTCGGTGCCGTGGAGGGTTCGGGCGGGGTGCCCCAGTAGTCCGCGTGCGCGCGCTCGTAGTAGATGCGCGCCGAGGAGCCCGCCGTGGCGGTCAGCCAGTACAGCATGACGTTGGTGAGCAGGAGGTCACGGTCCACGGGGTGTTCGGCCCACTCGTGGAACTTCTCCGCGATCCAGGCGAGTTGGCCGACCGGCGAGTCAGTCAGGCCGTACGCCAGGGTCTGCGGCCGGGTGGACTGGATGTCCGCGTAGCCCTGCCGGTCGCGTACCCAGGCCTGGAAGCGGGCCCAGGACCGGCGGGTGTTCTCGGCCTCCTGCGGTGAGAGCCCGGAGAGATCGCCGGGGTCGTGCGCCATGTAGCCGTTGGGCAGAAGGTTCAGATGGACGCCGATCACCTCGGGGCGCGTACGGCCCAGTTCGCGGGAGATCGCGGCGCCCCAGTCCCCGCCCTGCACCCCGTAGCGTGCGTGGCCGAGCCGGCGCATGAGTTCAGCGAAGGCCGCGGTCACCCTGCGCGGTTCCCAGCCGCGCTCACGGGTGGGACCCGACAGGCCGAAGCCCGGAATGCTCGGCAGCACCAGGTGGAAGGCGTCGGCGGGGTCCCCGCCGTACCGCGCCGGGTCGGTGAGGGGCCCGGCGACGTGGGTGAACTCGACCAGGGAGCCCGGCCAGCCATGGGTCATCAACAGGGGCGTGGCACCCGGTTCGGGAGAGCGGATGTGCGCGAAGTGGACGCGCGCGCCGTCGATCACGGTGGTGTACTGCGGCCATTCGTTGAGCCGGGCCTCGGCGGCACGCCAGTCGTAGTCGTGCCGCCAGTACCGGGTGAGCTCCTGGAGATGCGCGAGCGGCACCCCGTAGTCCCAGCCCGCGCCGGGCAGCTCGTCGGGCCAGCGGGTGCGGTCCAGCCGCCGGCGCAGATCGTCCAGATCGGCTTCCGCGATGTCCAGGCGGAACGGCTCCACGCGCTCGGCGGGGCTCGGGGGGTTCATCTCGCTCATCCGGGCAGGATTCCAGGCACCGCCGGCAGCGGTCGAACGCAGGTCCGTACGAGGTCGGCGATGGCCGCCCAGTGGTCCAGCAGGTAAAAGTGGTCGCCCGGCAGAAGCTCCAGGCGGAACGGGCCGGTCGTGTGGCGGGACCAGGCCTGGACGTCGTCGAGCGGCGCGACCGGGTCCCCGTCGCCGCCGAGCGCGATCAGGGAACAGTCCAGCGGACCGCAGCCCGGCCGGGGGCGGTACGTCTCGCTCGCCCGGTAGTCGCTGCGGATCACCGGCAGCAGTAGCGAGCGCATCTCGGGGTGGTCGAGCAGTTCCTTCGTGGTGCCGCCGAGCCAGGAGATCTGCTCCACCAGCGCTGCGTCGTCGAGGAGGTACGAAGTGGTGAGCCGGACGCGGTCGGGGGCAGGGCGGCCCGAGGCGAGCAGCGCCGCCGGACCCCGCTCGCCGAGCCGCTGAGCGACCTCGTAGGCGAGGATGGCGCCCATGCTGTGGCCGAAGAAGATCCGCGGCACTCCGGTGTCGGCGTTGTCGAGCGCCTCGGCGGTGCGGTCGGCCAGCTCGTGCAGATCAGTGATGGCCGGTTCGTCGTGCCGTTCCTGTCGGCCCGGGTACTGCACTGCGACGGTCACGATGTCGTCGCCGAGCTCGGCGGCGAGGGGCCGGTACCAGCTCGCGGCACCCCCGGAGTGCGGGAAGCACACCAACTCGGGTGTGCCGCTCTCGGCCTGGGCAGGCCCTCCGATGCGCTTGAGCCAGGGGGACGGGACAGTCATGCTCACGATTCCCTCTCAGGCCGGGGTCTGCTGGGGCTGCGCGGCGATCAGGGCGTGGTCGTGCTCGATCAGACCCAGCTTCGAGGCGCCGCCGGGCGATCCGAGCTCGGTGAAGAACTCCGCGTTGGCCTGGATGTAGACCTGCCACTCCGCGGGGACGTCGTCCTCGTAGAAGATGGCCTCCACGGGGCACACCGGCTCGCAGGCGCCGCAGTCGACGCATTCGTCGGGCTGGATGTAGAGGGCGCGCTCGCCCTCGTAGATGCAGTCGACGGGGCACTCTTCGAGACAGGCCTTGTCCTTGACGTCGACGCAGGGCTGAGCGATCACATACGACATGGGGTGTTGCTTCTCCCGTTCAGTGGTGGCGAGTCGGACCGGGTCGGGTGACGGTGTCAGACGTAGTCGATACGCAGGCTCGGTCGCCGGTCGGCCAGTGGCAGATAGCAGTACGACGCCCGGGCCGTCGAGACCAGGGGCGTCCCGCGATCGCCGGCCAGCACCACCGTGTGGCAGGCGGCGAGGACCTCGGCGCCCGTGACACGGTGCTGGGCGCAGTCCGCGTACAACTGCCCGGCCGCCACCGTCGCCTCCGGCGTGGGTTCGGCGGCCTCGACGCCGCGGCCGCCGAGGAACCGGCGGATCGTCGCCCCGGCGCCAGGCGGGTGCCGTTCGTCGCACTCCTCGTCCCAGCAGGTACGCATGGCGCAGGCGACGCCGAAGCTGAACGCGGGCACGACCAGACGGATGTCACCGGTCAGAGCCGCGTCTCGCAGGACGGATCCGCGTGGGGTGTGTCCCAGGGCGATGCGGTACAAGGAGTACGCGTCGACCACGGCCGTCTCCAAGCGCGCCAAGAGTTCGTCCTGGCTCACGATGGAATCTCCTTGGTGTGGGGTTCAGCGTGGTGTGGGTCCGCCGCGTGTCACAGTCCGAGCGAGATGGGGTCGGTGAAGGGGCAGCTCTCTCCGCCCGGGCTGTGGTCCCAGGTGTGGTGGCGGCACGGCATCGAGCGCCCCGAGGACCGCTCGAAGGTCTCCATGGGGGCCACGGCGGTACGCCGGGGCGTGGCGGCTTGGTCGTCGGACGGCTGCTCGTCGTGGCTCATCTCGGATGACCTCAACTTCCGGTCGGTGTCGGTGGGATGAACGCCTCATGGGCGCAGGAGAGGTGACGGCGCCTTGTCCGGCCTCGAGCGGCCGGGACGTGGCACCGCACCGGCGGGTCAGGCCGCTGCCCGGTCCTCGAGCGGCCTGCGGCGCAGCGCGGGAGTCGCGAGGGCTGGTGGCGGCCAGGAGGCGAGTGGGGCGTAGAGGTCGGTGCCCGGCGGGACGATCTCGTCGATCCGGTCGAGGACGGCGTCGTCGAGGGTGAGCGAAGCGCCCTTGAGAGCGCTGTCGAGGTGGTCCGTGGTGCGCGGGCCGATGATCGCGGAGGTCACGGCGGGGTGCGCGGTGACGAAGGCCAGCGCGAGTTCGGGCAACGTGCAGCCGAGGTCGCCGGCGAGGTCGATCAGCTGCTCCAGGGCGTCGAACTTCGCCGTGTTCTGGGCCAGCGCCGGGTCGAAACGCGCGGGCACGACCGCGGGGCGGCCCTGGGTGAGGTCGATGGCGTCGCCCTTGCGGTACTTGCCGGACAGGAACCCGAAGGCGAGCGGACTCCAGGTCAGCACGCCCATCCGGTGGCGCTGACAGGCGGGCAGCACATCGGCCTCGATGCCACGGGCGAGCAGCGAGTACGGAGGCTGCTCGGTACGGAAGCGCATCAGGCCGCGACGCTCGGCCACATGGTGCGAGTCGACGATGTCCTCCACGGGGAAGGACGAACACCCGAAGGCGCGGATCTTGCCCTGCCGGACGAGGTCGGTGAGGACCCCGAGGGTCTCCTCCACGTCGGTGGAGTAGTCGGGGCGGTGCACCTGGTAGAGGTCGATCCAGTCGGTCTGCAGCCGGCCGAGACTGTCCTCCACCGCCTGGGTGATCCAGCGTCGTGAATTGCCGCTGCGATTGCGGCCCTCACCCATCTGGAAGTGCACCTTCGTGGCGAGCACCACGTCGTCGCGGCGTCCCTTGAGCGCCTTGCCCACGATGATTTCCGATTCGCCCGCCGCGTACATGTCCGCGGTATCGACGAAGTTGATTCCCTGGTCGAGGGCCGTGTGGACGATGCGAATACAGGATTCGTGATCCGAATTCGCGACGAAACCGAAATTCATGGTGCCGAGGCAGTACGCGCTCACTTCCATGCCGGTCCCGCCGAGCGTGCGGTAACGCATGGTCATGCTCCCTTGCAAGGTCGACTTGCCGAAATGGTTCCGAGTTTTCTGGATGCGAACGCGCAGCCCACGGGTTGTGCTGCGGCATCCGGGGAAGTGGGGTTTGCGAGCTGGATCGGGAGCTTACGCAGGTGTGCGACCGGGTTCAGCAGATGGCTGGCGCACCGGAACGAGAATGGCAAGTTCCGTAAGTAGTCGGGCCCTGATCGTCGCCGCTTGCCCGGTGCGGGCGGCCAGGGGATACGGTCCAGCTATGTCGGTCGCGGGCGGTGAACCGCTCGGTTCTCGCGACTCGCCCACGCCCCCTCCGAATTCCCGGGCGGCGTGCTTTCTCTCCCTCCGACGCCCAGGCCGGCCTGTGCCGTCCGCCGTCCGTAACGCGATGCTTCCGTGAAAGGAGTCGGGCCATATCCAGGCACGAAACTCGTTCCTCCGGCTGCCCAGTCGACGCGGCGTCAGCCGACCTCATCGACCCCACCCTCTACAGCAGCGGAGACGCCTACGAGATCTGGCGGCGGCTGCGTCAGGAGGACGGGCTCAGCTGGCACCAGGTGGACGACGAGCGGGGCTTCTGGTCCGTGGTGAAGTACGCCGACACCGATCTGGTGCTGCGTGACTCCGCCACGTTCACCTCCGAGCGGGGCACCCTGCTCGACCTGCTCGGCACCGACGACCCCGCCGGCGGGCAGCAGCTGGCCGTCACGGACCCGCCCCGGCACACCGAACGGCAGGCCCGGCTGAAGAAGGCCCTCGCCGTGAAGGCGGTGGACCGCCAGCGGGAGACGATCCGGGGGAAGGTCGTCGACCTCCTCGAACCGCTCGGCTCGGGCCAGGCGTTCGACTTCGGCACGGCCATGCTGGCGCTGCCGATGTCGGTCACCGGCACGATGATGGGGCTGCCGGAGGCGGACTGGGCGTGGCTGAGCAGGCTGACCACGGTGTGTATCGCCGCCGACGATCCGGAGTTCCAGGATCCGGGCGGCAAGGAGGCGACGCTGCAGGCGGCGCACCGCGAGCTGTTCGGCTACTTCCAGGACCTCATGCGGCACCGCCGCGACAACCTCGGTGACGACCTGCTCAGTGTGCTGATCTCCACCCGTTTCGAGGGCCGGCACATGTCTGCGAGCGAGATCGTCGCGAACTGCTACAGCCTGCTGCTGGGCGCCAACGTCACTACCCCGCACGCCCCCACCTTCTTCCTCGCCGAGTTCACCGGCACCGACGTGATGGCGGACTGGGCGGCCCACCCCGAGGTCAACGGGACGGCCTACGAGGAGGCGTTGCGCTGGGCCTCACCGGTCAACCACGTCCTGCGCTACGCCACCCGGGACACGGTCGTGCGCGGTACGCGGATCGCCGCCGGTGACGCCGTCGTCGCCTGGCTCGGCTCCGCCAACCGCGACGAGGAGGTGTTCGAGAACAGCGAGACCTTCGACATCCGGCGCAAGCCCAACAAACACCTCGCGTTCGGCATCGGCCCGCACTACTGCGTCGGGCACAGCGTCGCCCGCGTCACGGTCGGCGTCCTGTTCGAGGAACTCTTCGCCCGCTACGAGGACTTCGAGCCGGCCGGCAAGCCCGAGCGGCTCATCTCCAACTTCGCGTCCGGCTACAAGCACGTGCCGATCACGGCGCGCCGGCGCTCCTGAGGGAATCCGATGGAAACGGCGAAAGACATGCTCCCGCCCACCCGGCGGACCGCTGAGCCCCAGTGGTACGAAGCCAATCCGGCGCAGAAGGGGCTGTGGGTCCTGGACCGGGTGGAGCACCTGCGCCCCACGAGTCTGATCCCCACCGTCGTGCGGTTCTCGGGACCCGTGGACCACGACCTGCTGGTGGCCTCCGTACGACGGGTCCTCGGCCGGCATCCCGCGCTGCGCTCCCGCTTCCGGCTCGACGCCTGGAACAAGCGGATCGAGTACCGCACGGACGCCCCGCCCGCCGAGGCGGGCTTCCTCGACGCCGCCGCGGAGGGCTGGTCCGCGCATGAGCTGGACCGGCTCGTGGACCTCCTGTGCTACACGCCCTTCGACCTGGCCGACGAGGCACCCGCCCGCGCCGAGGTGATCCGCGTCGATGCCGGGACCACGCTGCTGGTGTTCACCGTGCACCACATCGTCTGCGACGGCTGGTCGCGCACGCTGCTCATGACGGAGATCGCCGAGGTGTACCGGGCCGCCGTGGCCGGTGCCGAACCCCGCCTGAGCACGCCCCCGCATCCCAGCGAGGTGGTCACCATGGCGGGACCGGAGGAGACGGAGGAACGGCTGCCCGCGGTCCTCGAACGGCTCACGGGGGTGCCCGTCGACGTGCGGATCCCCTTCCGCCGGCAGACCGACGACCCTTCGCTGTCCGGGGCGAGCGCCGCCCTCCGGTTCGACGCAGGCCTCACCGAGGACCTGCTGGCGGTGGCCGAGGCCGAGGGCTGCACCCCGTTCATGGTCGGCACGGCCCTGTTCGCCGCCTCCCTGGCGCGCACGGGGGACCAGCGGGACTTCCTCTTCGCCTTCGGGTGGCCCGGCCGTGACGATCCGGCCCACGCCGACGCGATTGGCATGTTCATGAACACATCCATGGTCCGGGTGACCCTCGACGAGGCGACCACCTGGCGTGAGCTCCTTCGCACCACCCGGTTCGCCGCCATGGAGGCCTTCGTCGACGCCGACGTGCCGCTCGACGCCGTCGCCGCCGGCCTGCGGCCCGAGCGGGAGGTCATCTGGCCGCCGCTGTCCGCGGTGCTGGTGAACATGGCTGAGGTGCCCGCGGACCTGCACCTGGCCGAGGACGTGGTGGGCCGCATCCAGCCCCTGCCCTCCTTGCACATGAAGTACGACCTGGGCCTGTTCGTCACCGTGACCGAGGAGTCCGGCTCCCGGCAGCTGGAGCTGTCCGCCGACTTCATCGAGGCCCTCTACGACCGGGGCGACGTCGCCGCCCTCCTCGCAGACCTTCAGCGCTGTGCCATCCAGCTCGTCGACTTTCCGGAGGAAACCGTGACCGACCAGTCCGCTGCCGTAGACCTGTCCACGCCCGAGGCCCGCATCGAGCTCGTCCGCTCCCTGTGGCAGGAGGTCCTCAAGACCGACGAACAGGTGGGCGACGACGTCAGCTTCTTCGACGCCGGCGGCGACTCCCTGCTGCTGATCATGCTCGTCGAGCGGCTCAGCCAGACCTCCGGCCAGGCCCTGAGGACCATGGACCTCTTCCGCGCGGGAACCGTACGCGGCCACGCCGAACTCCTCGCCGCTCCGGCCGGGCCCGGCGCGTCCGCCGCCGGGTCCGGTGCCCGCGACCGCATATTCGGCGCTGCCCGCGGCTGACCTCCGGCTTCCGTGCCGAGCCGACCGCGACCACCCCTCGTACCCGTGGGAAGAGACTGATCAATGACACTTGACGACCTTGCTGCCGCGGTCCTGGACACGGACGCGGACAGCGCGAGTTTGGGTGCGTACTCCTTCATCGAACTCGGCGGCGACTCACTGCGCGCCATGCGGCTCGCCGCCCTGGCCCGGGAACAGCTGGGCGTGAGAATCCCGATGAAGGCCCTGCTCGGCGGCGAGCCGTTGGCCGCCGTCCTGGCCGGTGCCGAGGTGGAGGACGCGCCGCGGGAGGTCGTAGCCGCCGCTGACGCGGCGGCTCACGAGAGCGGGCTGTCCCGCACCCAGCGGGGCATGTGGCTCATCGAGAGCATCACCGGCGGCTCCCCCTACAACCTGGTGTTCACCGCCTTCGTCGAGAAGGGGGACCTGGACGTCGAGGTCCTCAAGGAGGCCATCGCCCGCACCGTATCCCGCAACGAGGGGCTGCGCACCGTCTTCACCGAGGACGAGGCCACGGGCGCCGTGGTACGCACGGTGCTGGACGAGCACACCGCGGAGTTCACCGGGATCGTCTGCGCCGGGGAGGCCGCCGGCTTCGAGGACGAGGTACGCCGTACCTCCCAGGCGCACACACGGCGCCCCTTCGACCTCAAGGCTGCGCCCGCCGTGCGCTTCCTGTACTTCACCCACGCCTCGGGCCGCCAGGCCGTCGTCCTGACGGCACATCACATGGTGCTCGACGGCTGGGCCGTGGGCCTGGTCTTCAGGGAACTGCTCGCCCACTACGAGGAGCTGTCCGGCGGAACACCCGCGGACTTCGGCCCGGGCGTCCCCCTCGGCACCCTCATCCGGCGCCAGGAGGAGCAGCGGGCGGGCGGCCTGTGGGACCGACAGACCGACTTCTGGACCCGGCACCTGGACACCGTGCCAACCGTCCTGGAGCTGCCTGCCGACCGGCAGCGCCCCGCGGTGCAGGACGCGGCGGGCGACCGTCGGCCCCTCGACCTGGGCGGCCCGGCCAGTGCCGCCGTCACCGAGATGTCCCGCGCCCTGGGCATCACCCCGTTCGCCCTGCTGCTCGGCGCGTTCGCGTTGACGCTCGGCCGCACTGCCGGGGTGCGCAGTCTGCTGGTCGGCGTACCGCTGCTCGGCCGGGACACCTCCGAGCTCGAGGGCCTCGTCGGAGTGGCGGGCAACCTCGTTCCGGTGCGGATCGACATCGACGACTCGGCGTCGGTCGCCGGCTACCTGCGCTCCGTGCAGCACTCGCTGACGCTCAGCATCGACGCGGGGCAGGTGCCGTTCGAGGAGCTGGTCGCCCGTCTCGGCATCGAGCGCAGCGTGGGCTGCCACCCGCTGGTCCAGGTGTGCTTCGGCATGCACGACCAGCTGGTTCCCCAGCGTCTGGGCACCTCCGCGCTCGACGTCCGGATCGAGGAAGGTCACGGCGGCGGCGCCCAGTTCGACCTCACCCTGCTGGTGGGGCAGGCCGAACCGACGCTCGCCGGCCATGTCGAGTACGCCACCGCCGTATGGACACAGACCGAGGCCGACGGGTTCATCGCCGACTTCCGCGCCGCCACCGAGGCGCTGGCGACCGCCCCGGACACGGTACTGGAGGACGTGCGCTGCCTGTCCGCCGAGCGCCGTGCGCAGCTGGCCGCGGTCAACGACGTACGCGAGGAGTTCCCGGCCACCTCCATGGACGAGCTGTTCCGCCAGGTGGCGCGGCGCTCGCCCGACGCGGTCGCGGTCCGCGAGGGAGACGTCGAACTGACCTACGCGGAGCTGACCCGGGCGGCCGACCGGCAGGCCCGGCTGCTGCGGCAGGCGGGTGTCCGCGACGGTGACACCGTCCTCGTCGGGGTGGAGCGCTCCGTCGCCGAGGCCGTGGCCGCCCTCGGCGCGCTCTTCGCCGGCGCCGCATATGTCGGTGTGGACCTCGGCCTGCCCCTCGCGCACACCGAACTGATCGTGGCCAAGGCCGCGCCCGCGGCCGTGATCGTCCCGGCGGACAAGGCGGACCACCCCGCGCTGCGGGACGTGGCGGCCGTAACTCCCTGGGAGGCGGCCTGGGCCGACTCCGCCGACGCGGCGGACAGCACCGGGCGTCCCGCCGCCGACTGCGGGCGCCGGGCCTACGTCGCCTTCACCTCCGGCTCCACCGGGCAGCCCAAGGGCGTCAGCGTCCCGCACCGCGCCGTCATCCGCCTGGTCCACCAGGCGGACTACGTGCGCACCGGCCCCGGCGAGCGGATGCTGCGGCTGTCGCCGCTGCCGTTCGACGCCTCGACGCTCGAACTGTGGGGCGCGCTCCTCACCGGCGCCACGCTGGAGATCTATCCTGCCGACTCGCTGCCCTCCCCGAGCGAGCTGGGCGCCTTCCTGGGCGAGCGGGAGGTGACCGTCGCCTGGCTGACGGCGGGCCTGTTCCGGCTGGTCGAGGAGTTCGCGCCGGACTCGTTCGGCGCGCTGAAGCAGCTGCTGACCGGCGGTGACGTCGTACCGCACGACCACGTCGCCAGTGCCCTGGCCCGCCACCCCCACCTGGTGGTCACCAACGGCTACGGGCCCACCGAGAACACCACGTTCACGACCACGCACACGGTCACCCGGCCCGAGGACGTGGCGGGACCGCTCCCCATCGGCACCCCGCTGCCCGGCACCCACGTTCATGTCCTCGACGAGCGGGCCAGGCTCCTTCCGCCCGGCGCCGTGGGCGAGCTGTACACCGGCGGCGAGGGACTGGCCGACGGATACATCGGCGACGAGGCCGAGACCCGGCGGCGTTTCGGACGGTTCTCACCCGACGTGCCCGAGCGGCTCTACCGCACCGGCGATGTCGTACGCCTCGACACCCGGGGTCGGCTCGCCTTCCTCGGCCGTGTCGACGACCAGGTCAAGCTGCGCGGCTACCGCATCGAACTGAGCGCCATCAGCGATGTGCTGACGGGCCACCCGCAGGTCAAGGACTGCGTGGTGGTCGTCACCGGGGCCGACAGCGCCGAGAAGCGGCTCGTGGCGGCCGTGGTGCCGGATCCCGGTGCCGCCCCGGGCACGGACGAACTGCGCAGGTATCTGGCCGCCTCGCTCCCGGACTACATGGTGCCCACGCTGTGGGCGGTCGTCGACCGCATCCCCGTGACCGCGAACGGCAAGGTCGACCGCAAGGCGCTGGCCGCCGTGGCCACGGCCGCGGGGCGGGCTCCCGCCCCGGCGGCGCCCGCCGCGCAGCCGCCCGCCGACGACGTGGCGACGCGGATCGCCGAGCTGTTCGCCACGGCCATCGAGCGCACGGGCAACCGCCCCAGGAAGACCGCCGGGCCGGTCGACGCCGACACCGACTTCTTCGCGATGGGCGGCACGTCGCTGGGCGCGGTCCAGCTGATCCGCCTGGTCAAGCAGGAGTTCGGTCTGACGCTGCGGCTGCGCGACTTCCTGCTCACCCCCACCGCCGCCCATGTGCGCCACCTCGTGGAGGACCTCGGAAGGGCGGACGACCAGTGAACGGGACGGCGGCGGTGGCCCGGCCCACCGAAGCGATAGCCGTCGTCGGAATGGCGTGCCGCTACCCGGGCGCCGCCGACGTAGGCGAGTTCTGGCAACTGCTGCGCGACGGGCGTGAAGGCATCACGCGGTTCGACATCGACGCCCTCCTCGCCAAGGGCGCGGACCCTTCACTTGTGCGGCGCCCGGAGTTCGTACCGGCCAAGGGAGTGCTCGACGGTTCGCGCAACTTCGACTGGACGTACTTCCGCTACAACCGGGCCGAGGCGGCACACATCGACCCGCAGCAGCGGGTGTTCCTCGAATGCGCCGCGACCGCCCTCGACGACGCCGCGCTCGACGCCGGCCGGTTCGAGGGACGCGTCGGGGTGTACGCCGGGTCCGACCGGACCCTGCTCGACAGCTCCGGCGAACTCAGCCCCCTGGTCCGCATGGTGAGCCATGAGAAGGACTTCGTGGCGACCCGCGTGGCGTACAAACTCGGACTGCGCGGCCCCGCGATCACCGTGCAGACGGCGTGCTCCACGTCGCTCACGGCGATCCACATGGCGCGCCAGGCGCTGCTGACCGGCGAGTGCGACGCGGCGCTGGCCGGCGGTGTCACCGTGTCGCCGCCAGGCGAGTGGGGCTATCTGCACGAGCAGGGCAGCATCCTCTCGCCCGACGGCCACTGCCGCCCCTTCGACGAGAAGGCCGCCGGCACCGTGCCCAGCGAGGGCGTGGGAGTGGTCGTCCTCAAGCGTCTGGAGGACGCGCTGCGGGACGGCGACCGGATCGCCGCGGTGATCCGGGGCTCCGCCCTCAACAACGACGGTTCGGACAAGCTGGGTTTCACCGCGCCCTCCATCCCCGGCCAGAGCGAGGTGATCCGGCACGCCCAGCGGGCCGCCGGGATCGAGCCGGGCGACATCGACCACATCGAGTGCCACGGCACGGCCACCCCCATGGGCGACCCGGTGGAAGTGGCGGCCCTCACCGATGTGTTCGGCACCGCACAGCGGGACCACCCGACCTGGCTGGGCTCAGTCAAGAGCAACATCGGCCACACGAGCGCGGCGGCCGGGGTGGCCGGGTTCATCAAGACGGTGCTGATGATCGAACACCGGGAACTGGTGCCGACACTGCACTACACCAAGCCGAACCCGCTGCTCGACCTGGACATGTCACCCTTCGAGGTGTGCGTCGACAGCCGCCCGTGGCCCGCGGGCCGCACCCCCGTGGCCGCGGTCAGCGCCTTCGGCGTGGGCGGCACCAACGCCCATGTCGTCCTCGCCGCCGCGCCCCTGCCTCCGGCACCCGCCGAGGGCTCTTCGGCCCGGGCCCTGCTGCTCTCCGCCGCCACGCCCGAAGCCCTCGGACGGTACGGTCCTCAGCTCGCCGAGCGGCTCGAAGGCGACTGCGCGCCGGCGCTCGACGCGGTGGCAAGGACGCTGGCGGACCGTAGGCAGCATCCGCACCGGGCCTGTGTCGTCGCGCGCGACCATGCCGAGGCGGCACGGCTGCTGCGCGGTGTGCGCGTACCGCAGCGGCGGTCGCTGTCACAGGTGGCGTTCCTCTTCCCAGGGCATGGAGTGCTGCGGCACCCGGCGGGTGCCGCCCCGTACCGGCTGATGCCGGTGTTCCGTGAGCACTTCGACGAGATCGCCGACTTCGCCAGGGCCCGCTTCGGGATCGACCTGTCCTCGGTGGTCTCCGGCACCCCCGTGGCACCGGAGTGGTTCGAGGACTGGGCGCACCAGCAACTGGGGCTCTACACGCTCGGCTACGCACTCGCCCGGCAGTTGCAGGAGTGGGGGGTGAAGCCGGCGGCCCTCTTCGGCAACAGCGTCGGCGAGTACGCCGCCGCGACGCTCGCCGGAGTGTGGTCGCCGACCGACGGGGCCGTCCTGGTCCACGAGCGCGCCGAAGGGCTGCGGGCCACGGCACCCGGCCGGATGCTCGCGGTCAACGCCCCCGTGGAGGAAGTGGCCCGCAGGGTGCGGCTGGGCGACGAGGTGACCGTCTCCATGTTCAGCCGGGGCGGCGTGGTGCTCTCCGGCCCCGCGCAGGCCATGACGGAGCTGATCGAGGGCGACGCGCTGGCCGACCTGGACCTGAAGCCGCTCAACGTCGACCGGGCCGCTCACTGCGAACTGCAGGCCCCCGTGGCCGACCGTCTCGCGGAGCTGATCTCGGCCATGCCCACCCGGCTGCCCGAGCTGCGCGTGGTCTCCAACGTCACCGGCGACTGGGCCGACTCCGACGCCGTGTCGGGCCCCGACTACTGGGGCGCGCATGTGCGCAGGCCCGTCCAGCTGGACGCCGGTATGGCGACGTTGCTCGGCTCCGACTGCGACACGTTCGTCGAGCTCGGCCCGGGCAGCACGATGCTGGGCGCGCTGCGCCTCTCCCCCCAGTGGGACCCGGCCCGCGCCGCGGTGCCGCTGCTGGGCAGGGAGCAGGACGAGGAGCGCGGACTGCTGCGCGGCCTCGGGGCGCTGTGGGAGCGCGGCCTGGATGTCGTCGGCCCCACCCTGGCCGCGGCCGGGACGGCCCTCGACGGTACGCCGGACACCGCCCGCCGGTGCTCGCTGCCGGGCCACCCCTTCGCCGAGCAGGACCCCGGGACCGAGGCACCGCGCCCGGACACCGCGCGGGCCGACGGCGCCGACCGGGGGTCCGCGGCCCGGCGCCGGGTCGAGGAACTGTGGTGCCGGTCGCTGGGCGTGACGTCGGCCTCCGACCCGGACAACTTCTTCGACCTCGGCGGTGAGTCGCTGGTGGTGCTGAACCTGATGACTCAGCTACGGGAGAAGGCTCACGTCGTCGTCCCCGTCGCCGAGTTCATGCGTGATCCGACCTTCGGCCACCTGCGCCGGGTCGCGGAGGAGCAGCTGGGCGACGGGCCTCTCGGGGAGACCGTGGCCGAGGCCGCCGTCACCGAGGCGGCCACCCCACCCGAGCCGCGCTTCATACGGCTGCGTGAGGGCTCAGGCAGGCCCGTGTTCCTGGTGGCGGACGCGGCCGACTCCACGTTGAGCTACCTCGCTCTGGCCGACGGCCTGGACACGAGGCGCCCGGTGCTGGGGCTGGAGCCCAGGGGCGTCGACGGGGCGCGGATCGAGGAGATCGCCGCGTTCCACGTGGAGACGCTGACCGGGCTCCAGGCCGAGGGCCCGTACACCATCGGCGGCTGGTCCTTCGGCGCCGTCGTGGCCCATGAGATGGCGAGCCAACTGGCACGGCGCGGGGCACGGGTCGACCTGCTCGTCTGCCTGGACGCGTACATGCCCGGCCAGGCGGGCCGCCGCATCGGTGCTGACCCCTCGTTCGTGCTGGGGCACCTGCGGCTCATGGCCTGCGCCGCACTCGGAGTGGGTGAGGCGGGGGCGCAGGCCCGGCGTAACCCGGCACTGCGCAGGCTGCTGGTCGACAAGTTCCGCACCTTGGCACGCTACCGGCCCCGACCGGCCGGCTGCCCGACCGCGGTGTTCAAGGTGGGCGTCGGAGCCCGGGAGGCCCGGCAGCTGCGCCTTGGCCTGAAGGGACTGTACGGGCCCGACGCCACCGTGGTGCCGGTGGCCGGTGAGCACTGGTCGATGCTGCGAGAGCCCTATGTGGGTGATCTCGCCGCAAAGCTCAGCGGCCTGCTGGCCGACGACTCGATCGAGGAGCGGCACGATGGCGAGTGACCAGACGACGGCCACCGCAGCCGACGTACCCGAGTCGGCGCCCGGGCCGTCCGCCGGGCCGGCGCTGCTGCGCAACCGGTCCTTCCAGGCGCTGTGGAGCAGCGAGGCGTTCGCCGGTGTCGGCGAGCACGCCGCGGGTGTCGCCTATCCGCTGCTCATCCTGGCCACGACGGGTTCGGCGGCCGCCGCCGGACTCGTCGGCTCGTCCCAACTGCTCGCCCAGGGCCTGATGTCCTTCTGGGGCGGCATCCTCGCAGACCGGATGGACCGCAAGCAGTTGCTCATCGGCTGCAGCCTGCTGCGGGCGGCACTGCTCGGTGTGTTCACCCTGCTGGTCCTCGCGGACGCGGTGAACGTGGTCGTGACGCTCGGCATCGCCATCCTGTCGGCGGCCTGCTTCGGTCTGTCGATGCCCGCCGGCATGGCGATGATCAAGCAGTTGGTGCGGCCCGACCAGCTCGCGCAGGCGACCGCGCAGAACCAGATCCGCTGGTTCGGCGCCATCACGGCGGGACCGTCCATCGGCGGTGCCCTGTACGGGGTGACACGGGTGCTGCCGTTCATTGGCGCGAGCATCTCCTTCGCGGTCTCCACCGTGCTGATGCTCTTCGTCAACAAGACGCCACGACCGCTCGCCGTGCCCGGGGGGAAGAAGGAACTCCTCGGCGGTTTCCGCTACTTGGCGAAGCACCCGGTGCTGGGTCCGCTGATCGTCAGCGTCACGCTGTCCAACCTGGCGTTCAACACGACCGGGATCTCACTGGCCGTCATCGCCACCGGAACCGAGCGCGGAGCGTCCGAGTCGTTCATCGGGCTGACCCTCGCGATCGCTGGCGCCGGCGGGCTGGCCGGGGCGCTGATGGCAGAGTTCGTCATCAAGCGGGCCCGTCCGTCGGCAGTGTTCATCGCGGGCTACTGGATCGGGCCGATCGCCGCCGTGCTCCTCGCGATCCTGCCCGGGGTCGTACCGCTCGGCATCGTCGTCGCCTGCGTCTACATCCGCGGACCGATCATCAACGCGCTGTTCCTCACCTACGCGGCCAAAGTCGTGCCCGAGGAGCTCCAGGGCCGGGTCCTCGGAGCGATCGTCTTCAGCTCCACGATCGTCTCGCCCCTCGGCGTCCTCACGATCGGCGCCGTCTTCGAGGCCGCGGGCCCGGCCTGGGTCTTCGCCACCATCGGCGCCATCGCCACCCTCGGCGCCCTGCCCACCCTGACCAAGGGCATCCGAACCCTGGCCTCGGCCCAGGACCTGACGTGAATCGAACCCACCACCAAGGAGTTGCCATGACACAGGAGATCACCGAGGCCACCCCGGTAGACGCCGACGCGGGGGTGCCGGGCGGGCAGGCGGACGCGCTGCCCCCGGAGTTCTTCACTCACCCGATCGACGACCGGAACGCGACCTACGCGGAGCTGCGGTCCTCCTGCCCCGTGCGCGCCATCAACCATCCGCCCGGCGCCGAGGCGTACATCGTGTCGGACTACGAGATGGCGCTGAAGGCGTTCGGCGACAGCCGTATCTCCAAGTCCCTGGACAACGCGCCGAAGTGGTTCCGCGACCAGCTCTTCGACAACAGCCCCGTCCAGGCTCGCAACATGCTCATCGCGGACGCCCCGGAACACTCGCGGCTGCGCAAGCTGGTCAGCAAGTCCTTCGTTCCGCGCCGCATGGAGAAGCTGCGCCCGCGCATCCAGGAGATCGCCGACGACCTCATCGACACGTTCCCGGAGTCGGGCGAGATCGACCTGATGGAGTTCGCCCGCGTCCTGCCCGTCATGGTCATCTTCGAGTACCTGCGCGTGGATGTCTCGGACCGCGAGATGCTCTACGACTGGTCCAAGATCCTCGGCGGCGCCCCGTACGCGGACGAGGAGGCCAACAACCGCCTCAAGCAGGTGAGTTCCGCCTTCGAGCAGTACATCCTCGATCTCCTCGAGGCCCGCCGCTCCGACCTGGGCGACGACCTGGTGAGCCAGCTCCTGCGCGCGGCCGACGAGGAGGGCACGTTCACCATCGACGAGATCGCCTCGACGATGTCGCTGGTGATCATTGCGGGCCAGCGCACCACCACCAACCTCATAGGCAACGGCGTCCACGCCTTGCTCACCCACCGCGACCAGTTGGACCTGCTGCGCTCCCAGCCCGACCTGGTGGTCTCCGCGGTCGAGGAGTTCCTGCGCTACGAGTCGCCGAGCTACCGCGGCACCCTGCGCGTCGCCGCGCAGGACATGGAGATCGGCGACGTCCCCATCGGCAAGGAGGCGTTCGTCCATCTGCTGATCGCCGCCGCCAACCGCGATCCGAATATCTTCGAGGACCCCGACCGCCTGGACATCACCCGCACCAACAACCGTCACCTCACCTTCGGTCACGGTCCTCACTTCTGCCCGGGCGCCCCGCTGTCCCGCCTGGAGGGCCATGTCGTCTTCCCCACGCTGCTCCGCCGGCTCGAGGGCCTGACCCTGGCCATCGACCCCGCGGACACCGAGTGGGTGTATGACAACTCGGTCAGCCGCGGACTGGCGAAGCTGCCGGTGTCGTACGAGCGTCTGCGGCCCCGCTCCGCCGCCTGCACCTCCGAGGAGCCGGCCATGACCGGCTGCCCCGTCGCCCACGGGGGTTCCTGACCATGCGGATCCTCGTACTGGGCGGTACGGCCTTCCTGTCGCATGCCGTCGCCGCCGAAGCCGGACGCCGAGGACACGAGGTCATCTGCGCGGCGCGCGGCACCTCCGGGAACGTCCCGGACGGTGCCACGCTCGTCAAGGTCGACCGGGACGCCCCCGACGGCCTCGCCCCGCTGGCGGGCATCGACTTCGACGCGGTGGTGGACGTGGCCACCATGTCGTACCCGTGGGTCCAGGAAGCGCTGCGGGTGCTCGGCACGCGCGCCCGGCACTGGACGTTCGTGTCCTCCATCAACGTGTACGCCGACGCTGTCACCGCCGGGCAGA
The DNA here is from genome assembly GCF_053592115.1 of Streptomyces sp. NPDC002788. Lineage (NCBI taxonomy): Bacteria > Bacillati > Actinomycetota > Actinomycetes > Kitasatosporales > Streptomycetaceae > Streptomyces > Streptomyces sp. NPDC002788. The sequence continues at coordinate 324,259 of NZ_JBSFVB010000003.1, forward strand.
ACGAGGACGCGGCCCTCCACGAGCCGGCCGAGTCCGGCGCGGCGGCACTGGAACGGATCGATCACCCGCATCTCTACGGCGCCATCAAGGTCGCCTGCGAGAACGCGGTGCGTGCCGCCCTGGACGAGCGGGCGCTGATCGTGCGCTCCGGGCTCATCGTGGGCCCCGGCGACGTCTCCGACCGCTTCGGCTACTGGCCCGCGCGGATCTCCCGCGGCGGCCGCGTCGCCGTACCCGACGTCCCCGAGCAGCCCACGCAGGTGGTCGACGTACGCGACCTCGCGGCGTGGATCGTCGACGCGGGCGAACAGGGCATCGCGGGCACCTACAACGGAGTCGGCCCGAGCCTGCCCTTCGGCGAGCTGCTCGACCTGATCGTCAAGACGGTCGGCGCATCGGACACCGACCTCGTCCCGGTCTCCGAGGAGCACCTGGACCGGGCCGGGGTGCAGGTGTGGCGGGGACCGAAGTCGCTGCCGCTGTGGGTGCCCCCGGAGGACCGCGGATTCCTGGCCCACGACCACACCCGGGCCGTCGCCGCCGGTCTCACCCACCGCCCGCTCGAGGACGTCGTCCGCGATGTCCTCGCCCACGAGCGTCGCCTCGGTCTCGACCGCGAGCGCGAGGCGGGGCTCACCCCGGCCGAGGAGGCCGAGCTGCTGCGGAAGCCGGAGGGAGCACCGCGATGAGCGCGAACAGCTGGCGCAGGATCGGCACGGGCGACCCGGCCCGTACGGTCCTGGCGGTCGACTTCGACTCCACCGGCAGGCCGGAGGCCGACTTCCGCCGCCTCGCCGCGCGTCTGACGCCGCGGGAGATCTGGCAGACCGCCCAGCCCGCCGAGGCCGAGAACGAGCTGCTGTCGGCGCAGGACTATCTGCGCCGGTGGCGCCGGCTCCCGGAGGGCCCCCGGCATGTCGACACCGTCATGGGCTACTGCGTGGGCGGTGTGTTCGCCGCCGCGCTCGCCGACGAGATCGCCGCGGAGCAGGGGGAGCGGCCGGCGCTGCTGCTGCTCGACCCCGAGCCGGTGGACCGGCTGAGCCTGTACCGCGACTTCCGCAAGACCGTCGACACCCTCACGGTGGTGCCGGAACAGGAGCGGTCCGACGCGGTCGCCGAGGTCCTGGCGGTCTGTGAGGCGGCCGGCGAGGAGGACTTCACCGCCACCGCGGCCCAGGTCGTCAAGGTCTACGAGACCGTCGCCGGCACCGCGTTCGACCTGCTTGGGTTCGACGAGGAGACCAGCGAGGACCTGCTCGGCCTGTTCCGGTCCTACGTCTCCTACCTGCACGCGGCCCGGCAACTGCACCCGGAGGAGGGGTGGGCCGCGGCGCTCGCCCTGACCTCGGCGCACGGCGGTCCGGGTGCCGTGCACGCACGCGCCGTACGGCGCTTCCCCGTGGACACCGCGGCGCTGCTCGACACCCCGGACGTGGCCGAGGCCGTACACCGATTCCTGTTGGAGCGTGGCGCATGACCGTGCACGACACACAAGCACCGCCCGCCGCCGGCCCGTTGCCGGCCGCCGACTGGGCCGACCACGCCCTCGCCTGCGCGGCGGCCTACATCCACCGGCTGACCTCGGAGGGGGACCTGGCGCTCACGGTGGCCGGCCTGCCCGGGCCGCTCAGGCTGTCCGTCGAGCCCACGACGACCCTGCCCGAGCTGGTGGAGCGGGTCCGCGCGGCACGCACCTCCCCGGTCGCGGCCGAGGCCGCCGCCACGCCCGCCGGCACCCAGGTGCTCCTCGACGCCGGCCCGGTGGCGGTGGACGACCTCGCCCTCGTCCTCACCCTCGACGCGGACGGCCGCCTGAACGCCGGGGCGCGGGGCAACCCGGACCGCCACAGCGACGAGGAGGTGGCGGCGCACACCGACCGGCTCAGCCACTTCACCCGGCGCCTGCTGGAGGCCGGCCCGACGGCCGAGGTGGGCGGCATCGAACTGCTCACGCCGGCCGAACACCACCAGATCATGCACGTGTGGAACGACACCGCACACCCGGTGCCCACCCTGACGCTTCCCGAGCTGGTCGAGGCGAACGCAGCGGCGCACCCGGAGCGGACCGCCCTCAGCCACCGTGACCAGCGGCTCAGCTACGCCGAGCTGGACGGGCGCGCCAGCCGGATCGCCCGGCTGCTGATCGCCGACGGCGCCGGCCACGGGGACATCGTCGCCATGGTGCTGCCGCGGTCGGTCGACTACGTCGTCACCGCCCTCGCCATCGTCAAGACGGGCGCCGCCTATCTGCCGGTGGACACGAGCTACCCGGTGGAACGCATCAACCAGGTACTCGCCGACGCCGGGGTCACCCATGTGGTGACCGTGCGGGAGATGACGGACTCGGTCCTGGTACCCGCGCGGCAGCTGGTCCTGGACGCCCCGGACGCCGTGGCCCGGCTCGCGGCGGCCACCCCCGCCCCGCCCACGGACGCCGACCGGCGCGCACCGCTCACCCCCGACTCCCCGGCGTACGTGCTCTACACCTCGGGTTCGACGGGACGCCCCAAAGGCGTGGTGGTCGCCCACCGTGCCATCACCAACCGGCTGCACCACATGCAGCACCAGATTCCGCTGGGCCCGGACGACCGGCTGCTGCAGAAGACGCCGGCCGGGTTCGACGTGACCGTGCGCGAGGTGTTCTGGCCGCTGCTCGCCGGAGCGTCGATCGTGGTCGCCGACCCCGACGGGCACCGCGACCCCGCGTACCTGGCCGAGACGATCGTCACCGAGAACATCACCATTACGCACTTCGTGCCCTCCGGCCTGAAGGTGTTCCTGCGGGAGCCGGGCGCCGCCGCCTGTACGAGCCTGCGCCGTGTGGTGTGCGGCGGCGAGGCCCTGCCCGCCGAACTGCAGGCGTGGTTCTCCTCGGTCCTCGACGCCGACCTGTTCAACGTCTACGGCCCCACCGAGGCGGCCGTGGACGTGACCTCGATGCTGTGCCCGAAGAAGCCCGAGCCCGGCCCGGTGCTGATCGGCCGGCCGGTATGGAACACCCGCCTGTACGTGCTCGACGAGCAGCGCCGCCAGCTGCCGCCCGGGGTGACCGGCGAGCTGTACCTCGCCGGTGTCCAGCTGGCCGAGGGATACCTGGGCCGGCCCGACCTGACCGCTGAGCGCTTCGTCGATGACCCGTACGGCGGGCCCGGCGCCCGCATGTACCGGTCCGGGGACGCGGCGCGCTGGCGGGCCGACGGCGTCATCGAGTTCTTCGGCCGGCTGGACCACCAGGTCAAGATCCGCGGGTTCCGGGTCGAGCTGGGGGAGATCGAGTCCGTCCTGCTGCGCGACGGGCAGCTCAGCCAGGCGGTCTGCCTCGTCCGCGAGGACACCCCGGGCGACCAGAGACTGGTGGCGTACGTAGTCTCCGCGAACGACGCGGCCCCCGACCTGGACAAGCTGCGTGCGCAGGCCGAGTCGGCACTGCCCGACTACATGGTGCCGAGTGCGTTCGTCGTCCTGGAGCGGCTGCCGCTCACCGCCAACGAGAAGCTGGACCGGGGGGCCCTGCCCCGGCCCGAGTCCCAGGTGGCCCGCGCGGGACGTGAACCGGCCACGGCGGCGGAGATCCTGGTGGCTGAGCTGTTCACCGAGCTTCTCGGCGTCCGGGACGTCGGCGTCGAGCAGCACTTCTTCACCTCCGGCGGCAACTCCTTGCTGGCCACCCGGCTGATCAACGACATCCACGAGCGCTCGGGTGTGCGCCTGCGGATCAGGCAGCTCTTCGACGATCCGACCGTCGGCGCGATCGCCTGCCTCATCACCCCCTAAACCGCCCACATCACCCCGTGGGCCGCGTCCCGGGCGGTGCCGGCACATCCCTCGCCGACACCGCCCGGGCTCGCCACCGTGGACGCGGGACCGCCCGCCGGGCGTCCACGCCCTTTCCCCTCCCCGGCCGACCACGGCCCTCTCATTTCGGTCTCGGAAACGGAGCAGTCCGACATGCGCACTCTGAAGGTAGCTCTGCTGGGTTGCGGCGTCGTCGGCAGCGATGTCGCACGGTATCTGGCGGCTCATGAAGCCGACCTCACCGCACGCATCGGCGCCCGGGTGGAGCTCGCCGGGGTGGCGGTGCGCCGCGCGGACCTGCCTCGCCCCGGCATCCCCTCCCACCTCGTCACAACCGACGCGGACGCCCTGGTGACCCGGGGCGACATCGACGTCGTGATCGAGGTCATCGGCGGCGTCGACCGCCCGTACGACCTGATCACGAAGGTGTTCGCCCACGGCGCCTCCGTCGTCAGCGCCAACAAGGCCCTGATCGCCACCGAGGGCGCCGCACTGCACGCCGCCGCCCGCGACAGCGGCGTCGACCTGTTCTACGAGGCCGCGGTGGCCGGTGCAGTGCCCCTGCTGCGGCCGTTGCGCGAGTCCCTGGCCGGCGACCGGGTCACCCGGGTGCTCGGCATCGTCAACGGCACCACCAACTTCATCCTCGACCGCATGGACACCGCCGGCTGGGAGTACCCGAGGGCACTGAAGGAAGCCATGGCCCTCGGCTACGCGGAGGCCGATCCGACCGCCGACGTCGAGGGCCACGACGCGGCCGCCAAGGCGGCCATCCTCGCCGGGCTCGCGTTCAACACCCGGGTCCGCCTCGACCAGGTGCACCGCGAGGGCATCACCGACATCACCGCCGCGGACATGGCCGCCGCCCGGTCCGTGGGCCGGGTGGTCAAACTCCTCGCCGTCTGCGACCGCGCCCCGGACGGCGACATCACCGTCCGGGTACACCCGGCGATGCTGCCCGCCGGCCATCCGCTGGCCTCGGTGCGCGACGCGTTCAACGCGGTGTTCGTGGAGGCGGACGCCTCGGGGCAGCTGATGTTCTACGGCCCCGGCGCCGGCGGGGCGCCCACGGCCGCCTCCGTGCTCGGCGACCTCGTCGCCGCCTGCCGCAACCGGCTCGCCGGTGTCACAGGGTCCGACGACACGGCGTACGAACGACGCCGGGTTCGGCCGATCGGGGACGTGGTCACCCGCTACCACATCACCCTGGACGTGACGGACCAGCCGGGTGTCGTCGGCGCCGTGGTCGCCGTGCTCGAACGCCACGGGGTGTCCGTCGAGGACTTCCGGCAGACGCGCGCCGACGGCGGCGCCCGGCTGTTCCTGTCCACCCAGCGCGCCACGGACAGGGCGCTCACCGCGGCCGTGGCGGCACTGCGCGACCTGACACAGGTGCGGGGCGTACCGCGCACCATCCGAGCCGAGGCCCTCTGACTACGGGGGCTTTCCACCGCCACCCGTACGCTCCCGGCCGGAAGGGCCGCACGATGACGACAGCCCCCCTCCACGATCCCACCCGGCGTGGTTTCGCCAGCGACAACCACGCCGGGGTCCACCCCGAGGTGCTGGCGGCGATCGCCCGCGCCAACGGCGGCCACCAGCCGAGCTACGGCGATGACGTCCACACCGAAAGACTGCGGCGGGCCGTCCGGGGCCACTTCGGTCCCGCAGCGGACGTTCACACGGTCCTGAACGGCACCGGGGCCAACGTGGTGGCGCTGCAGGCCATGCTCGACGTCTGCCAGGCCGTCATCTGCGCCGAGTCGGCACACATCAACGTGGACGAGTGCGGCGCACCGGAGCGGGTGGGCGGCATCAAGTTGCTGCCCGTCCCCACCCCGGACGGCAAGCTCACCCCCGAACTGGTCGCCCACCGCGCGGCGGATCTCGGCAACCGGCACCGGGCACAGCCCAGGGTCGTCTCCCTCACTCAGTGCACCGAGACCGGGCTCTGCTACACCGTCGACGAGATCCACGCCCTCTGCGAGCAGGCCCACGGCCTGGGTCTGCTGGTGCACATGGACGGCGCCCGCATCGCGAACGCGGCCGCCCACCTCGGCGTGTCCCTGCACGACATGACGACGGCGCCGGCGTGGACGTGCTGTCGTTCGGCGGTTCCAAGAACGGGCTGCTCCTCGGGGATGCGGTGATCGTCCTGGAGCCGCGAGCCGTACGAAGCCTCGGACTCATCCAGAAGTCCGTCATGCAGCTGGCCTCCAAGGCCCGATTCGTCTCGGCCCAGTTGGACACGCTGCTCGACGGCGACCTGTGGCTGCGCTCGGCGGCCCGCGCCAACGCCATGGCCGACCGGCTCCACAGGGCGGTGCGCGGGCTGCCGGGCCTCACCGTCACCCGCCCCGTCCAGACCAACCACGTCTTCGCCGTCCTGCCGCCGGACATCACGCGGCGGCTGCTGAAACGCTTCCCGTTCCACGTCTGGAACGAGCGCACCGGTGAGGTCCGTTGGGTGACCGCCTTCGACACCACCGAGGAGGACGTGGACACGTTCGCGGCCGCCGTCGAGGAGGAACTCGGGACCGGCTGAGGCAAGCAGAAGGCGGCACCACCGGTCGAACCGGTGGTGCCGCCTTCTGCTCAGTGTCAGCCGACGACGGTCCAGGTGTCGCCGCCGGCGAGCAGCGCCGCCAGGTCGCCCTTGCCGTTCTGCTCGATCGCGCTGTCGAGTTGGTCGGCCATCTGGGTGTCGTACACCGGCCGGTCCACCGAGCGGAAGACACCGATCGGCGTGTGGTGCAGCGTGTCCGGATCGGCCAGGCGCGACAGGGCGAAGGCCGTGGTGGGGGACGCGGAGTGGGCGTCGTGGACCAGGATCTGCGCCTCGTTCTCCGGGGTCACCGTGACGACCTTCAGGTCACCGGTCCGCGCGTCCCGGACGACGCCGCGCGAGCGGTCCGCGCCGAAGCGGATCGGCTCACCGTGCTCCAGGCGGATCACCGCCTCCTCGTCCTGCTGCTTGTCCTTGAGGATCTCGAAGGCGCCGTCGTTGAAGATGTTGCAGTTCTGGTAGATCTCGATCAGCGCCGTACCCCGGTGGGCGGACGCCTCGCGCAGCACCTGCGTGAGGTGTTTGCGGTCGGAGTCGATGGTGCGGGCCACGAAGGACGCCTCCGCGCCGATCGCCAGCGACACCGGGTTGAAGGGTGCGTCCAGCGAGCCCATCGGCGTCGACTTGGTGATCTTGCCGGCCTCTGACGTCGGCGAGTACTGCCCCTTGGTCAGGCCGTAGATCCGGTTGTTGAACAGCAGGATCTTGAGGTTGACGTTGCGGCGCAGGGCGTGGATGAGGTGGTTGCCGCCGATGGACAGGGCGTCTCCGTCACCCGTCACCACCCACACGCTCAGGTCCCGTCTGCTGGTGGCGAGTCCGGTGGCGATGGCCGGGGCACGGCCGTGGATGGAGTGCATCCCGTAGGTGTTCATGTAGTACGGGAAGCGCGAGGAGCAGCCGATGCCCGAGACGAACACGATGTTCTCGCGGGCCACGCCCAGCTCCGGCATGAAACCCTGCACGGCGGCGAGGATCGCGTAGTCACCGCAGCCGGGGCACCAGCGCACTTCCTGATCGGACTTGAAGTGCTTGGGCAGGAGGCGGAGTTCAGTGGTCATGGATGATCGCCTCCAGGGCGTGGGCGAGCTGCTCTTCCTTGAACGGCAACCCCGTCACCTGGGTGACGGACCGCACGTCGACCAGGTACTTCGCCCGGACCAGGGTGGCGAGCTGGCCGAGGTTCATCTCCGGCACGACGACCCGCTCGTACCGGCGCAGGACGATGCCGAGGTCGCGCGGGAAGGGGTTGAGGTGGCGCAGGTGCGCCTGCGCGACCGGCTGCCCGGCCCGGCGCAGCCGCCGTACCGCGGCCGTGATCGGCCCGTACGTCGAGCCCCAGCCCAGGACCAGTGTCTTCGCCTCGTCCGGGTCGTCGACCTCCAGGTCCGGTACGTCGATGCCGTCGATCTTGGCCTGCCGGGTGCGGACCATGAAGTCGTGGTTGGCGGGGTCGTAGGAGATGTTGCCCGTGCCGTCCTGTTTCTCGATGCCGCCGATGCGGTGCTCCAGGCCCGGCGTTCCCGGGATCGCCCAGGGGCGGGCGAGGGTCTGCGGGTCGCGCTTGTACGGCCAGAACACCTCGGTGCCGTCGGCGAGGGTGTGGTTGGGTCCCTGCGCGAACCGCACGTGCAGGTCCGGGAGTTCGTCCGGCTCCGGGATGCGCCAGGGCTCGGAGCCGTTGGCGAGGTAGCCGTCCGACAGCAGGAACACCGGCGTGCGGTACGTCAGCGCGATCCGCGCCGCCTCCAGGGCCGCGTCGAAGCAGTCGGCCGGCGTCTTCGGCGCGATCACCGGGACCGGCGCCTCGCCGTTACGGCCGTACATCGCCTGGAGCAGGTCGGCCTGCTCGGTCTTGGTCGGCAGACCGGTCGACGGGCCGCCGCGCTGAATGTCGACGATCAGCAGCGGCAGCTCCAGCGAGACCGCCAGACCGATGGTCTCCGACTTCAGCGCCACACCCGGGCCGGACGTCGTCGTCACCGCCAGCGAGCCGCCGAAGGCCGCGCCCAGCGCCGCGCCGATGCCCGCGATCTCGTCCTCGGCCTGGAAGGTCCGTACGCCGAAGTTCTTGTGCTTGCTCAGCTCGTGCAGGATGTCCGAGGCCGGGGTGATCGGGTAGGAGCCCAGGAACAGCGGCAGGTCCGCCTGCCGGGACGCGGCGACCAGGCCGTAGGACAGGGCGAGGTTGCCGGAGACGCTGCGGTACGTGCCGGCCGGGAACGCGGTGGCCGCCGGGGCGACCTCGTAGGAGACGGCGAAGTCCTCCGTCGTCTCACCGAAGTTCCAGCCCGCGCGGAGCGCCGCGATGTTGGCTGCCGCGATGTCGGGCCTCTTGGCGAACTTCGACTTCAGGAACGTCTCGGTGCCCTCGGTGGACCGGTGGTACATCCACGACAGCAGGCCCAGCGCGAACATGTTCTTGCTGCGCTCGGCCTCCTTGCGGGAGAGGTCGAACTCCTTCAGCGCCTCCACCGTCAGCGTGGTCAGCGGCACCAGGTGGAGGCGGTAGCCGTCGAGTGAGCCGTCCTCCAGCGGCGAGGTCGCGTAGCCCGCCTTCTGGATCGCCCGACCGGCGAACTCGTCGGTGTTGACGATCACTTCGGCGCCGCGCGGCAGATCGCCGATGTTCGCCCGCAGCGCCGCGGGGTTCATCGCGACGAGTACGTCCGGGGCGTCGCCCGGCGTGAGGATGTCGTGGTCGGCGAAGTGCAGCTGGTAGGAGGAGACCCCGGGCAGCGTCCCGGCGGGGGCTCGGATCTCGGCGGGGAAGTTCGGCAGTGTGGCGAGGTCGTTGCCGAACGACGCGGTCTCCGCGGTGAAGCGGTCGCCGGTGAGCTGCATGCCGTCACCCGAGTCGCCCGCGAACCGGATGATCACCCGGTTCAGCCGGCGGACTTCCTTCATGTACACGGTGCTCCTCTCGTCGCGCTCGGATGGAAGCCGCAGCCGAAACTATGGGGCGAGAGGGGGTGCGTCCCAGCCTCCGGCCAAGTCCGCTCCCGATCTTGGCAAGTCGCTCAAAGAGCACCGCCCTCTGCCGTCCGTGCCCGGGCCGGAGCGCTCCGTGTGCGGGCCCCGGTCCGCCGCTGCTGGGGCAGGCGCACGGTCGGGGAGACCCCGCGCAGCGTGAGCTCCCAGATCTCAGCGACCTGAGTCACCGCGCGGATGTGGTCCGGCCCCGCGGCCTCGCCGCCGGTGTGGATGAGCACCTCGGCGCCGGTCACGAGATGCGTGGCCAGGGAGAGGAGCGCACGCGGGTCGCTGCCGGGGCTCAGGGTCTCCTCGGGCACACGGGTCGCGAGATCCTCGATCACCGGAAACCACGAGGAGGGCCAGGGGAAGGTGGTCGCCACCCGCTCGCGGCTGAGCCCGGCGGCGGCCCGGACCACGGAACTCTCCTCGAGCAGACCGACGACGGCGAGGGTGATGGCGATGATGCTCTCCAGCGGGGGCTGACGTGTTCTGAAGATCCGTTGCACCACTTCGCCGGTGAGCGCGATGCCGTGTTGCTGCACCGCGTCGGCGAGTGCGGCCTTCGAGTGGAAGTGGAAGGTCAGCGCGCCCATGGAGGTGCCCGCCGCCCCGCAGATCCGTCCCAGTGACGTGGCCTCGAAGCCTGCGGTGTCGAAGGCGTCGGCGGCGGCCCGGATGAGGGACTCCCGGGTCCGGACAGCTCTTCCCTGTTTCACCGTGGACAGCCTCTGCGGGACGAGCGGTCGTCGTGTTCCGCGCACGCCCGCGGTCGCGTCATCACTGGTCTCCTCTCGATGCGATGGGACGGGTTGCCGTCCAGCTTCTGGTGGCGAGAGCTCCGTCACAACGCCGACTTCCGATAGATGTACGGGTTTTGGAGGCCGCATCTGCGTCCATGCCCGTTTTTTCCGGAAATGCCGGTGAGTACTTCGGTGACTTGCCGAAGTCTCACCGAAAGCGCCCACCGCTTCAAAAACAAAGAGAACGTTCGCTATTGTTTTCTCGTCGGGCAGGCACCTGGAGGGAGCGCACCATGGCCGGGCAGCACCTGGTTCTGTCGCCGCAGTGGAGTATGGCCTCGCTGAACACCTTCAGCGACACACTCTTCGGACATCTCCCGCGGGCCGACCAAAGACGATGGGCCCTGGGCTACCTGCGCGGGCTGCTCACGACGCCGGGCAAGAAGTCCATACGCCGCCTTGCCGCCGCGATCTCGGCGTCGCCGACGGCGTCGCAGTCCCTGCAGCAGTTCATCAACACCAGCCCCTGGGACTGGGAACCGGCCCGTCAGGAACTGACCCGATTCGTACAGGGGCGCACCGCGCCCCTGGCCCTGACGGTCGTCACGGCGTTCCTGCCCAAGCGCGGCGCGCACTCGTGCGGGGTGCACCGTCGTTTCGTGCCACGGCTGGGCCGGACCATCAACTGCCAGATGGGAGTCGGGCTGTTCCTCTCCTCCGGGGACATGCACCTGCCGGTGGACTGGCGTCTGATGCTTCCCGAGCGGTGGAGCGACGACGCGGACCTGCGTGAGCGGGCCAGGATTCCCGGAACAGCCCGCCATCGCCCGTACTGGGAGCACATCCTCGATCTGCTCGACGTGGTCTCGTCCCGCCCGGGGTTCACCGCGGTCCCCGCGGTGGTGGACATGAGCGAGTGCCCCGACGCGCCCCTCCTCGTCAACGCCCTGAGCCGGCGCGGGCAGGGCTTCGTCGTGGCGGTGCCGCCCGGTCTGCGAATACTCCCGCTCGGCCCTCGCGCCGCCCCTGCCGACCCCCGGGACGCCCAAGGCGCCCTGTCCGTCCAGGAGTTCCTGCACCGGCACGGCACCCGGCAGACATACGCCACGGTGCACGCCCCGGGCCGCGGTGACGTGAGGATGCTGTCCACCCGGGTCCGGCTGCCCGGCAGCACGCAGACCTGCCGCCTCCTCGCCGAGTGGGACCCCACCCGGCAGGGGACCCCGCGCGCATGGCTCTCCACCCTCCTCGACGAGCGCGCCGGGCGCATCGCCGCGCTCGCCCACCTGACTTCCGGCGCCGCCGCCACCGTGAGCCGCCTCGAGGAGGACTGCGGCCTCCTCGACTTCGAGGGCCGCTCCTACCCCGGCTGGCACCACCACATGACCCTGGTCTCCGCCGCCTACACCTACAGCCGCCTCTACTCCCCGGCCTCCACCGCCCCCGCCGCGCCCGAGGTCCCGGACCCGCTGCCCCGCACCGCCTGAGGCGCCTGGGGGCGTTCGGCGAGGAACGACCTGTACCACGCGGCCGCGGAGGCGAGGCGGGCGAGCGGGCCGGGGCCCTCCGGGCAGCCGGTGAGGCGCCAGATCTCCTCGCCGCGGTACCAGTGGTCGAGGGCGAGCAGGGAGAACTGGCGCTCGCTCATCAGGCCCGGCACCTCGCGCAGTCGGCGTACACAGGCGTCCCAGGGCCATGACTCGGTCACCCTGGGCAGTACGCCGAGGGAGGCGAGTGTGGTCAGGAGGTCGCGGACGCGTACGGGGCGGGTGTGGGCGGCGTGATGAACGCCCGTGGGCGGCGCGTCCGGCATGAGGGCCGTCGTCGTGATCAGACGTGCCAGGTCCTCGGCGTCGATGAGGGACAGCAGGCCGCGCCCGCCGTCCCAGAGGGCCGGAACCCGCGCGAGCAGTTCGGCCAGCGCCGGGACAACCCAGCGGTCGCCCTGGCCCACGATCAGACCGGCCCGCAGCACCGTGCCGCCCGTCGTCAGCACGTGCCGCTCGCTGTCGAGCCGGGTGGCGCTGGCCGCGGAGACCGGCGCCGGCGCGATCTCGTTCACTCCGAGCCCGCGGTGCGGCCCGGCTCCGTACACCGCGGTCGTCGAGAGCTGGACGACGCGTCGGACACCGCTGCGGCGGGCCTGCTCGGTGAGCGTCGCGGTCCCCCGGACGTTGACGGCCTCGCACGCGCGCGCCTCGCCGGACACCCGGGACGCGAGGTGCACCAGGACGTCCACGTCGTCCAGCGCTCCGGACAGCGAGGACGGATCGGTCAGGTCCACGGGCCGCCATGACGGGCCCGACTCGTCCCGGAGCCGTCCTCCGGGAGGCGTGCGCACCAGGGCGCGCACGTCGTCGACGCGGCCGTCGGCGCGCGCTTCGAGGAGCCCGCGCAGCACCACCGAACCGACGAAGCCCGTGGCTCCGGTGATCGCCACGCGGGGCGGCCTCACGCGGTCGCCGCCGACTCGTCGTTGGGGATGACGAGCTGTGCGACGACCTCGTCCGGCGCCAGAGCGGGCAGCATGCAGCGCCACATGGCGGCGATCAGCTCGGGCAGGTCGGCCCGCTCGCTGGAGATCTGGGACATGATCTGCGTACCGGTGAACGCACCGACGATCACGCGCGCGAAGTCCGCTTCGTCGACGGAGGGGCGCAACTGTCCCCTCGTGCGCGCCTCGACCAGGGTCTCACGGAAGTGGTCGATCCAGAACTCGTAGATCGAGTACTCCTGAAGCCCCGATTCGTTCTGCTCCACCGCCAGCCGGACGCCGGCCCGCAGCAGCGTGTTGGTCTTCAGTTCGCGCGCCAGGTACCCCGTCATGTCGAGCAGTTGCTGGAGGCCGGGCTCGCTCGGGGGGAACTCCAGATCGGCGGCCTGCTCCATGATGACGGCTCTGGCCAGGGCTTCCTTGTTCTTGAAGTGGAAGTACATGGCCCCGGCCGTCAGCCCGGCCCGTTCCAGGATCTTGTTGACGCTCGCGCCGGAGTACCCGGCCGTGTCGAAGATCTCGGCCGCCGCCCTGAGCAGTACTTCTCGGGTACGAACGGCACGTTCCTGCCTGCGTTGTGCCATCACTGACCGCCTCAACCTCTCGACAAACAAAAAGAACGACCTCTATGTTATCCGGGCGGCACGCATGAGTGTCCGTTCGTTATCGCTTTGGCATTCGCCAGCAGCCCAAGGGGAGGACTGCCGTGTCGCTTCAGCTTGCTCAACTGCCTGTGACGGCCATGCCCACTGCCATTCCTCGGTCGTACACGCACAAGCGCGAGGCGTCCGAGGTATTGCTGAGCAACTGGTGCCGCAGGGGGGTGGACTCCTACGCGGTGGAGGCCGGCTGGCCCGGGCAGCATGCCTTCTACGAGACCCGGCTCGGCATGCACGACCCGATGCTGCTTTGCGAGACGGTGCGCCAGACGTTGCCGCTGCTGTCCCACGGCGCCTACGAGGTACCGCTCGGACACCAGCTGCTCTGGCAGGACTTCGCCTGGGAACTCGACGCGGACGCCCTGCGCAGTGACGGCGGCGCGGTCGGCATAGACCTGCGCATCACGTGCACGGACGTCAAGCGCCGCAAGGCACGCGCCTCTGCTCTGGCGCTGCGCTTCGAGGTCGTGCGGGACAGCACGGTCCTCGCCGTCGCGCGCACCCGCTTCACGATCCAGGACGGGACCGTTTACGAACGTCTGCGGGGCCGTTACGCCGACATACCCGGCCTGCACGCGGTTCCCCTGCCTTCCCCCGCGTCACCCGAGCGCGTGGGGCGGAGCAGTTTCGAGGACGTGGTCCTCTCGCCCACCGACTCCAGCACCCGCTGGCAGCTGCGCGTCGACCGGGCGCATCCGATCCTCTTCGACCACCCCGTGGACCACGTGCCCGGCATGCTGCTGCTCGAAGCCGCGCGCCAGGCGGCGCAGGCCATGGTCCACCCGGACTCCGCCGTGGTGGTGGGGATGAGCGTCGTCTTCGCCCGCTACGCCGAGTTCGACACCACCTGCTGGATCGAGTCCGCCTCGCTCCCGGACGACCTGAACGGCAACCGCAGGGTGCTGGTCACCGGCCGGCAGCAGGACAGGGACATCTTCTCCGCGGTCGTGTCCATCGCCTCGGTGGCGGGCGGCTGATTCCCCCGGGGCGGAGCGCCCGGGGGAACGAAGACCATGATCGAGAAGCTATTGCCGCCTTTGGTCGCCGTGGCGGAGTCGTTCGGTGATCCGGCCCATGCCCCGCTGCTCGGCGCCGAGTCCGGGATCGTGGCGGGTGCCGTCGGGAAGCGCAGACGGGAGTTCGCCACCGTGCGCTGGTGTGCCCGGCGGGCCCTCACGGACCTGGGCATCGCACCCGTCCCCATCCTCACCGGCGAAGGCGGTGCCCCCGCGTGGCCGGACGGTGTTGTCGGGAGCATGACGCACTGCGATGGATACCGGGCGGCGGCGGTGGCACACGCCGGTGAGGTGCGCGGTGTCGGATCGACGCCGAGCCCCACCTCCCGCTCCCCGAGGGAGTGTTCGCGTCCATAGCCCTGCCCGCCGAGCAGCGGCGGGACGCGGAACTGCGCCGCCTGGCGCCCGGCATCCACTGGGACCGTCTGCTGTTCTGCATGAAGGAATGCGTCTACAAGGCATGGTTCCCGCTCACCCACCGCTGGCTGGACTTCACCCAGGCGGACATCACGGTCGAGTGCGATGGCAAGTTCTCCGCCCGCATCCTGGATCACGATCCCGCGGTACCCGGCGACGGGTTCACGGGGCGGTGGCAGGTTGGCCAGGGTGTCGCCGTTGCCGCCATCGCTGTGGTGTGCTAGGGGTACTGACCCGTCAGGTCAGGGACGCGGCTGGCGGGCCCGACGCAGCGATCCGCCTCGCCGGCACATGCGGCTACCTTGCGGACAGTACCGAGAACCACCGGCTGGCGGAGATGCTGCGCGTCCGGCCCTGGGACTTTGGAGCCGCGTGTGCTCCGCTGGTCCTCGGAGCGGAGGCGGTCCGGCCGCACGCGGACGGCGGGTCGAACTGTCTGGTGTCGAGTGCACCGAGGGATTCCAGAGGCTGGTCGTCCTCTCGCAAGTCGCCCGCGAGCGGCCGGAACCGGACCTTGACCATGCCGACGTACGCCTGGAGATCGTCACGGGAGCGGATCGCGCACGGATCCGGCGCCTGAGCGAGGAAGCCGGCCAGTACACCAACGTCGTAGATCCGCAGGACTGGCTTTCCCGCTGTCCCCACCTCGAACGCATCGCGGGGGAGTTCCGGGAAGAAGGCGGCTTCTTCGACTGCCGCCGGGGCGTCGTCTCCGGCCCGCATCCCTGCGGATACACCATGGAGGACGTAACTCGGGCCCTGGCTTGCACGGCCGAGTCACCCTGGCCCACGCTGACCCACAAGGTGAGCGTTCAGGAAGGCCTGCACGCTCTGTAGGCGGACGTGGGTGGACCCGAGTACCGCACCCTCATCCATGAGGACGTCCACTCCTTCAGCGTCCAGAGGGCCGTCGAGGCGAGGGAAGTCGCGCTCAAGGTGGTGAAAGGCCTGTGCGGTTCTTCACCCGTGGGACACCAGCGACTCCTCCGGTACGCCCCTGAGCTGGTGGCCTGGGCCGCTTGCCGCAAGCTTCCCCTGGACCAGTTGCACCGCTCCGACCGGCACGCCGTGGACTGGAGCAGGGAAGTCCATGGGCCGTTCGCCGGGAACGTCGCGGAGGTGGCACATGATCTTGTCGAGCGATACAAGCGAGTCCGAAAGGACACCAAGGTGTTCTTTCACGAGGCCAAGCAGCTCGACGTGTGGCTGGACATCCTCGACCCCTCCCGGATCCGACGCCACCCCTGAACCTCTGTCCCATCCTCTAGCCTGGACCGTGGGAAAATCGGCGGCACAGCGTGGGAAACGATCTTCTGGCAGGGCCGCATAGGTCCTGACCAGCGAGTTCCGTCGGTGCCCCACCATGGAGCACCGACGAAAGTGCTCTAGCTGCACCGACGGAATGGGCGGCATCGCGATGGCGATGCCGCCCATTCCTGTTTCTGCGGTGTGATGTGTGTCTCTGGGCACGGTGAAGCGGACCGTCGGTGGCTGAGGGCCGTCGGCGGTCCGCGTTCGTGTGTGGATCTTGCTTGAGCAGCTCTCGGGGCGTGGCCCCTGTGAGGAAGGTCTCAGCCTGGGTGATGTGGCCCTTGGGGGTCCAGGTGCCCGGAGAACGGCTCTCCGATGGGCGAGCCGCAGATCGTCACGGCCTTCGCACTGGCCGTTCCTTCCGCCGGGCCGTTCGCCGCGCACGGGGCGGTACCGCGGCACTGCGCGCGCGGTACCGCGACGTGCGCGGGTTGCCCGGCCCTTTGGTGACGTGCGGGAAGCAGGCGGGCGGCGCCTTGCGCCCAGGTCAGACCTCGTGACCGGGCCAGCCGAGCAGCCGGGCGCCGATGACGGCGGTCTGCAGGGTGTAGCGGTGGACGGGGTCGGCCGGGTTGGTGCCGGTGAGCTTGTGGATGCGTTCCAGGCGATAGGTCAGGGCCCGCACGCTGAGGCGCAGGCGGCGTGCCGCCTCGGCCGCGGTGCACCCGGAGTCGAAGTACGCCGTGAGGGTGTCGAGGAGGGGCTGGGCGCCGCCGCGTGCGGCCTGGAGCGGGCCGAGGGCGCTGCGTACGAGGTCGGCCATGGCCTGCCGGTCACGGGTGAGGACCGGGTAGACGAGCAGGTCGGCGGCGCGCAGCACGGGCTCCGCCAGCTCCAGGCGGTCCGCCAGGTCGAGGGCGTTGAGGGCCTCCTCGTAGGAGTGGACGACCCCGCCGGCACCGGGATGGGCGCGGCCGAGGGCGACCCGGCCGCCGTCGGTGGCCGCGTGCGCCTGCTTGGCGAAGAACGCGAGCACGTCGTCCTGGTCGCCGGGCGCGATGCAGACCAGGCGGCCGTCCTTGGTGGTGAGCAGTATGCGGCGCTCTCCGAACCGGGCGACCAAGGCGCTCTCCACCTGCCGGGTCGCCGGGTGGGTGTCGTCGACCGGCGTGGCACCTTGGGCGACGGCGACCGCGTGGGCGCGGGAGAGGAGCAGGCCGAAGCGTTCGGCGCGCTCCGCCAGGCGGCCCAGGTCGCTGCGGCCGTAGAGCAGGTCGTCGATGAACTCCCGCCGGGCGGCCTCTTCCTGGCGTACGGCGAGTTTCTGGGAACGTTCGTATCCTTCGGCGAAGGCGTCCACCGCCTGCTCCACGGCGGCGAGCACGCGGTCGGCCCCGGCGGGCGACAGGGCGGGCGAGAGCTCGCGGGCCGCGGACAGATGCCGGCGGACCAGAAGACGCAGTCCCAGGCCCGCCTCCGCGGCGCGTTCTCCCCGGGCGCGCAGGGACTCCAGCTCGTTCCGGGTGAGGCGGCGGCCCGTGGCACAGACGTCGGACAGGATCCCGGCATAGCCCTCCAGGTACTCGTCGGGTATGGCTGACCGCGTCACGCGTCCTCCTCGATGATGCTGCTCCGCCGGTGTTCCGCCACGCACAGCGCACCAGAGTGACAGACCTTCGGACGCGCCCGCGCGAGGAGTCGGCAGCCGGTGAAACGGACCGGCTGCCGGGACCGGCAGCGCCGTCTGCCGCAATCGCTCCAGGGCGGGGCCCGGCGGCTCGATGCCGCGCGGGCCCTTGTGCCCTCTGCCTGCTCTCAGCCGATCTGGATCTTTCCGTTGGCCTCGCCGGCGGCCGGCGCGGTCGAGGGCTGGACGTCGCCGTTGCGCTGGGTGATGCTCTTCAGCAGCTCGGCGAGATCGACTCCCGTGGTCGAGCTGAGGAGTTCGACGCCCTGGGCCACGTTGTCGGCGACGGTACGGGACAGCTGGCTCGCGCCGTCGGTGGAGATGACCGTCATCTTGTCCACCGCGCTGAGCGGCTCGGACGCCTTCGCGACCACCTGCGGCAGCACCTCGACGAGCATCTGCAGCACGGCGGCGTCGCCGTACTGGGCGAAGGCGTCGGCCTTCTTCCGCATCGCCTCGGCCTGGGCCGCACCCTTCGCGCCGATCGCCGCCGCCTCGGCCTCGCCCTCCAGCCGCACCGCCTCGGCGATCGCCGCACGCCGGGACCGCTCGGCCTCGCCCTGCTTGAGACCCTCGATCGCCTGCGCCTCGGCCAGCGCGCTGCGCTGCTGCTTCTCGCCCTCACCCGTGAGCCGGGACCGCTCGGCCTCCGCCTGCGCGGCGGCGATGGCGGCCAGCCGCTCCGCCTCGGCCTGCTTCACGCGGGCCACGCGCTTGGCCTCCGCCTCCTGCTCGGCGGCGTACCGCTGGGCGTCGGCGGGCTTGCGGACCTGGGTGTCGAGCTGACGGTCGGTCAGTTCGGCCTGCCGCTCGGCGACCTTCTCCTGCTGGGCGAGGATCTCCTGCTCCCGGGCCGCCTCGGCCAGCGGACCGGCGGCGGCCGCACGGGCCGCGGCCTCGTCGGTCTCGGCCTTGATCTCGGCCTGCTTGAGGTAGAAGGTCCGCTGGGCGATCGCGATCTCCTCCTCGGCCTTGAGCCGCGCCTGCTCGGCGGCCCGCCGGGCGACCGCCTCGGCGATGTCGGCCTCCTGCTTGGCGCGGGCGGCCTCGGGCCGGCCGAGGTCCTCCAGGTAGGAGCCCTCGGTGGTGATGTCCTGGATCTGGAAGGCGTCCAGCACCAGGCCCTGCCCGGACAGGCTCGCCTCCGCCTCCTCCGCCACCTGTCCGGCGAACGCGGCCCGGTCCCGGATGATGTCCTCCACCGACATCCGGCCGACGATGGCGCGCAGCGCGCCGGAGAGCACCTCCTGGGTGAAGCCGACGATGCCGTCCTGCTGCATGAGGAACCGCTGGGCGGCGGCGCGGATGGCGTCCTCGGTGCCGCCGACCTTGACGATCGCGACACCTTCGAGGTTGGCCTTCACCCCGCGCAGGGTGACCGCGCCGCGCACGGCGATCGGGATGTGCCGGGACGACAGGTCGAGGGTGAACTTCTGCTGCACGAACGGCACGACGAACACACCGCCGCCCACCACGACCTTCTGCCCGCTGTTGTCGGTGAAGATCCGGCCGGTCTCCGGATCGGTGGACTGCTTGCCACGTCGGCCGGTGACGATGAACGCCTCGCTCGGACCGGCCACCTTGTACCGGCTGACGACGACCAGCGCGATCAGCACCAGGAGTACGACGACTCCCCCTGCCGCGATGACGACGGAACTCATGGTGTTGTCCCCTCAGCCCTCCCTGAGGACGGCATTCGATAAGGATGTGTGCGTATTCGAACGGCACCGCTGTACGGGTGCCGGAAGCCCGACAGGCCGCGTGATTCAGCGCTCTACCGGGCGGACGGACACCGCCGACTGCGACAGCGCCCGCTCCACCCAGACCTCGGCTCCCCGGGCCACCGGAACCGGGCTCTTCGCCGAGAGCTTCACCGGCGCTCCGGCCAGGTGGACGAGTACCTCGCCGTAGCCATGGGCGGGGATGGAGGTGACGACCGACCCCGATGCGCCGATCAGGTCGTCCTCACGCGGGGCCCCGGAAGAGTCGCGCATGAGCTCCCGGCTGAGGCGGTAGGCGAACCAGCCGGTGAGCACGCCGGCCGGCACCCCGATCACCACGGCCCCCACCGCTCCCAGCCCGGTGGTCCCCATGACGATCGCCCCGGAGAACCCGAGCATGGACAGGAACCCGGCGATCACCGGCAGCGACAGCAACCCGTCGACGATGCCGTCCAGAACGGCTACGCCGTCGAACAGCCCCTCAAGCAGGCCGTCGAGGACGAACGACAGGGCAAGGAGGACGATCCCCGCAATGCCGAGTCCAAGAAACCAGGCCACCCGCGGACACCGCCTCTCCTTGCCTTACCCCCGTCGGTAGCTGCATCGTCACATGTCGACCTTCTGCAAAGCATTGCCTGCTTCCGGCAATGTTTACGCGGCTTTTAGTGCCGGGCTCTCCACAGTCGGCCAACTGGCGGCCAGAGTCCCCGGATTCAGGCCGCCATGAACCGTACCGAGCCCTCGGCCGGCTCCGGTCGCCGCTCCGCAGTCGCCGCCTCGATCGGACCGGTGACACTGCTCAACGCCCCGGCGGGCACCGGCGCCAGAACCAGGTCGTGCGCGTGTCCGCTCGGCATCCGCACGCCGGTTCGACTTGCGCGATGCCACCGCGCGGAGGGGGTGCTACATCTCCGTCGCCGACCGGAGGCGGGTCCCCTGTCGAGAAATCCGCCCATGCCCCAGCCGACGACGGTTTGGGCCTCCGCTCGTTGTCGTCCATGACCTGTGGGATGTGGGGTATTCGGCCGGGGCCCCAGCGGGCACACCCAATGATCGATGGCGGCAAGAAGGGCGGGCCATACCGGTGACGAGCGCGGACGCGGTTTTCGCGTGGCTGGGGGTCGGTGCGTTGCTCGCGGCCGTGCTGCCTCGGGTCCTGTCCGGACGACCGCTGTCCCTACCGCTGGTCTTCCTGCTGTGCGGCATCGGGGTGTATCTGCTGCCTCTGCCGTTGCCCGTGATCGATCCGGTGGAGGACCGGGTGGTGGCCGAGCATGTCACCGAGGTCGTGGTGATCATCTCGTTGATGGGTGCGGGGCTTGCGCTGAACCGGCCCTTCGGGCGGCATCGGTGGGGTGCCACCTGGCGACTGCTGGGTGTCACCATGCCATTGACGTTCGTGATCACCGCGCTGGTGGCCTGGTGGTTGCTGGACTGGCCGCCGGCCGCCGCGCTGCTGCTGGGAGCCGTCCTCGCGCCGACCGATCCGGTGCTCGCCGCGGAAGTGCGGGTGGGCGAGCCCACGGACGACGAACACGATGAGGACGAGGTGCGGTTCGCTCTCACCAGTGAGGCGGGCCTGAACGACGGACTCGCGTTTCCGCTCACCTACGCGGCCGTGGCACTGGCCGCCGCCGCGGGCAGCGGCTGGTCGGCTGCGTGGATCGGTACGTGGGCCGCCCAGGACGTCGCATACAAGTGCGCTGTCGGTGTGCTGGGCGGACTGCTGGTGGGCAGGTTGCTCGGCTGGCTGTTCTTCCGGACGCGGTCAACGGTGCTGAGGCTGTCTCAGCACCGGGAGGGCTTTGTCGCGCTGGGCGCCACCTTCCTGTCGTACGGGGTGACCGAAGTCGCCGGGGGGTACGGCTTCCTGGCGGTGTTCGTCACCGCGTGCGCCATCCGGGCCGCCGAACGGGCCCACGGCTACCACAACGTCCTGCACGACTTCACGGAGCAGGTGGAGCGCCTGCTGACGGCGGCCGTGCTGTTCTTGCTGGGCGCCTTCGTCGCGCTGGGCGGCCTCTCTGCTCTTTCGTGGCGGGGCGCGGCCACCGCGTGCGTGGTGCTGCTGGTGATTCGGCCGCTGTCGGGGTGGGCCGGACTGCTGCGGAGCTCCCTGGGGAGCCGGGAACGCTGGGTCGTCGCGGCATACGGCGTCCGGGGGATCGGCTCGTTGTACTACCTCGCCTACGCCCTGGGCCGGCACGGCTTTGTCGTCCCGGAGCGGGAGCTGTGGGCAGTGGTGACCTTCACCGTGCTTGCCTCGGTCGTGCTGCACGGCATCACGGCGGGCCCGGTCATCGCACGGCTCGACCGGCTCCGCGACACCCGATCGATGTAGTGGCCGCGCGAGCCCGGGGGCACGGTCCCCCACGCGTGGTTTCAGGGAGGGCGTTGGCCCGGGGGCCTGGGCATCGGCTCAGGCAGGTGTCCGATGAACGTATCCGGGTCTCCGGATAACGGCTTGATATCGCCCGCTGGCGCTTTCCATCATCACCGACGGTTATGTGATCTGCATTACTAATGGTCTTGCAAAGACCGTGATAGAACAACCCAACTCCGCAGGTGGTGCGACTCGTCGCCGCATTGCGGAGCGGTCGGCGTGCACCGGCAACACGCTCAGGCGATCACGGTCCGCGTCCGTGGGGCCACGTTCACGAGGTCGGCGTCAGCCGTCGGCGTCCACTCCCACCAACCGCACATCAACCGGCAGCACTCACCCCGTGTTCCGGTTCTGCGCCATCGAGGTAGCCACTGTGTCACTCGACTCCGTCACCCAAAACGTCGACGAAGCCGTCAGCGATTTCTTCGAACCGATAGCCAAGTGGCTCGGAGAAGTCGTCTTCTACGCGGTTCCCGTCGGCGGAACGGAACTTCCCCTGATCGTCGCCTGGCTTGTCGTCGCCGGTCTGGTCTTCACCGGCTGGTTCGGGTTCGTGCAGGTCCGCAAGTTCAGACTCGCCGTCGATGTGGTGCGAGGGAAGTACGACGAGAAGGGGTCGGCCGGTGAGGTCAACCACTTCCAGGCGCTGACCGCGGCCGTCTCCGGCACGGTCGGCCTCGGGAACATCGCCGGTGTGGCCGTCGCCGTCTCCATCGGCGGCCCCGGCGCGACGTTCTGGATGATCCTCTGCGGCCTGCTCGGCATGGCCACCAAGTTCGTCGAGGTCACCCTCGGCGTGAAGTACCGCGAGGTGCACGCCGACGGCACCGTCTCCGGCGGGCCGATGCACTACCTGCCCAAGGGCCTCGCCGACCGCTTCGGCACGAACGGCAAGAAGCTCGGCAAGGTCCTCGCGGTCCTCGCCTCCTTCATGATCCTGTTCTTCGGCCTCTTCGGCGGCAACCTCTTCCAGGTCAACCAGTCCTACGCGCAGCTGGTCTCCGTCACCGGCGGCGAGGACGGCCTGATGGGCTCCTCCGCCGGCGCGCTGTTCTTCGGCATCCTCGTCGCCGCGCTCGTCGGCATCGTGCTGCTCGGCGGCATCCGCTCCATCGCCACCGTCACCAGCAGGCTCGTGCCCGCCATGGCCGGCATCTACATCGCGGCCTGCCTGGTCGTCATCCTGGTGCACGTCACCGAGGTCCCGGCCGCCATCGGCACGATCATCGAAGGCGCCTTCAACCCCGAAGGTGTCGCCGGCGGTGTGCTCGGCGCGCTGATCATCGGCTTCAAGCGGGCCGCGTTCTCCAACGAGGCGGGCCTGGGCTCCGCGCCGATCGCCCACTCCGCGGTGAAGACCAAGCACCCGGCCAGCGAGGGTCTCGTCGCCCTGCTGGAGCCGTTCATCGACACCGTCGTCATCTGCACCATGACCGCGCTGACCATCGTCATCGCCAACCCGGCCAGCTGGGCCGAGGCCCGCAAGGACCCCGATTCCATCGGCGGCGTCACGATCACCTCCGACGCCTTCGAGACGGTCCTGCCCTGGTTCCCGTACATCCTCACCGTCGCGGTGCTGCTGTTCGCCATCTCCACCGTGCTGACGTGGGGCTACTACGGCCTCAAGGCGTGGACCCACCTCTTCGGCCGCAGCAGGATCAGCGAGCTGACCTACAAGGTCGTCTACACCCTGTTCGCGATCACCGGCTCGCTCCTGACGCTCCAGACCCTGATCGACATGGCCGACGCGGTGCTGTTCATGCTCGCCGTCATCAACATCATCGGCCTGTACCTCCTCGCACCGGTCGTCAAGCGCGAGCTCAACTCCTTCATGGAGTTCGTCCGCGCCCGTAACGCCGGTGAGGCCATCGGGGGCGACGAAGACCAGGAGTCGGTGAAGACCACCGTCTGACCGTCCCCCCGGGCGGCCCGGCTCCTGAACGGGCCCGTGCACACCTTGCGCCTTGGTGGGCACGGGCCCGTTCCTTCGCCGGCTGCACCGTCGCACAAGCGCTCACCCCTTGGTGACGGGCGGTGATGCGGGCCGTCCCGGGACCGGGGCGGCAGTCCCCGTGGGAAGCTGGTCCAAGACATCGTCCGACTGCGTCGAGACCGTGTCTCCGGGCCTGTCGACACCGCTGCCGGAGCCGCTGGAGAGCTGGGACATCGCTCCCAGGACCACGACGACCGCCGTAGCCAGCCCGACGACTCGGCCGATGCGTCGGCGTCTGGCTCGGGCATCCATGTCCTGCCACGCCGGCCCCCGCCAGGGGTCCTCCGGGTCATACAGCTCACCGACAGCCTCGATCTGCCCTTGCCGGTCCTGCAGGTGAAAGGCATCACGATCGCCTGCTCGAAGCCGCTCGGCCCGTTCCATCCGTTCCTGTGCGGACGGCTCCTTGGGGGCGGATTCCCCGATGGCCCGTTCGCTGTCCCGGAGGAACTGCTGCCAGAACTCGTCCATACCCATCGCCCCCGTTGTCCACATCCTGTGGGTATCGGCAAGGCAGGACGACCCACCTCACCCGGCGGGCATCGACCGTACCTCTTCCGATCACCTCTCCACGAACGGGAGTTGGTGGCCGCGGAAGTCGCCGGCGGCACGCTTCCGCATCCCGGCAGGATTCCCCGGCTACGGCTGCCGTCAGGGGCCCTGCCAGTGGCGCGACCTTCCCTTGTCCCGCCACTGCTCACGCATCGGCCAGGGGCGGCGACAGCCACTCAGAGCACAGCGCCAGCGCCTGAAGGGCACTGGAGCAGGCGCCGGCCGTGCGAACCGGCTCGCCGCTGATCCAGCACGCAAGGCGGCGGACCCCCCTGGTCGGAGGGTCACGAACGGCGAGTGCTCGCTGAGCAGCAGCAGCTTGCGCAGCGCCAAGCGGATACGCCACAGAACTCGGCGACGTGCCGATGCGGGTACAGACATGGCTCCCACCCCGGCGATACTCCGCGATGCGGCTCGGTCAGTGGCCGGCTGACAATTCGCCGCTGAGCTTGCCGTGGAGATGGGCGCTGAGGTCGTTCAGGCCGATGATCTCGACGGTCTTGCCGCGCTGGGCGTACTTGGTCTCGATGGCGTCCAGTGTCGCGACGGAGGAGGCATCCCAGATGTGGGCGGCGGACAGGTCGATGACGACCTTGTCCGGGTCGGTGGCGTAGTGGAACTGCCCGACGAGGTCGTTGGAGGAGGCGAAGAACAACTCGCCGGTCACCTGGTAGACGACGGTGCTGCCGTCGGGATCGGTGACGGCGGTGACCTCGGCGAGGTGGGCCACGCGCTTGGCGAAGACGACCATGGCGGTGACGGAGCCGACGACTACACCGATGGCCAGGTTGTGGGTGGTGATCACGACGGCGACGGTGATCACCATGACGGTGATTTCCCCGGTCGGCATCCGCTTGAGGGTCTTGGGGGCGATGGAGTGCCAGTCGAAGGTCGCGAACGACACCATGACCATCACCGCGACCAGGGCGGCCATGGGGATGTCGGAGACGACCGGGCCGAAGACGACGCACAGCACCATCAGGAACGCCCCGGCGAGGAAGGTCGACAGGCGGGTGCGTGCGCCGGAGACCCGTACGTTGATCATCGTCTGGCCGATCATGGCGCAGCCGCCCATGCCGCCGAAGAGCCCGGTGACGATGTTGGCGATGCCCTGGCCGATGGACTCGCGGGTCTTGCTGGAGTGGGTGTCGGTGATGTCGTCGACCAGCTTGGCGGTCATCAGCGACTCCATCAGGCCGACCAGCGCCATGGCGAAGGCGTACGGGGCGATCGTCGTGAGGGTGTCGGGAGTGAAGGGCACATCCGGCAGGCCGGGCACCGGCAGCGCGGACGGCAGCTCCCCCTTGTCGCCGACCGTTGGTACGGCGATCCCGGCCGCCACTGTGATGACGGTCAGGATGACGATCGACACCAGCGGCGCGGGGATCACGGTGGTGACCTTCGGGAAGAGCACCATCAGCGCCAGCCCGGCCGCGATCAGCGGGTAGACCGGCCAGGGCACGTCGATCATCTCGGGCACCTGGGCCATGAAGATGAGGATGGCGAGGGAGTTGACGAAGCCGACCATCACGCTGCGGGGGACGAACCGCATCAGCTTCGCCACGCCGAGCGCGCCGAGAATCACCTGGAAGACGCCGGCGAGAACCACGGCGGCGACCAGGTAGCCGAGGCCGTGCTCGCGGTTCAGGGGCGCGATCACGAGGGCGACGGCGCCGGTGGCCGCGGAGATCATCGCCCTGCGGCCGCCGACGACGGCGATGGTGACGGCCATGGTGAACGAGGCGAACAGGCCGATAGCCGGGTCGACACCGGCGATGATCGAGAAGGAGATCGCCTCGGGGATCAGCGCGAGCGCGACCACGAGGCCGGCCAGTACCTCGGTGCGCCAGACCTTCGGGTCACGAAGCCAGCCGGGCTTGAGGGAGCGCAGCCATGTGCCGGGGGACAGTACGGAAGAAGACAACGAAGCAGCAACCTGTCGTGCTCGGGGGCACCCCTGGGGGCGGACGGGGCGCGGAGGACGGCGCGGAAGGCCAGGCCGGCGTCCCGCGATCGGCCACCAGGGGCCGGAAGTCAGGGCAGAGCCGAGGGCGCGATCGAATGCGCGTCGGGCTCTGGTCAGGGTCGAAGGATCAGGGCGGACAGGCGGCGGTGCCGGGCACCACGGACTCGCGCACGGTCTCTCCTGCAACACTCGGATTCATCGCCGGGGGCGACGTCGGTCCCGGCACGGCAACGGCCCGGCCAGGATGCCCGCCCCACACGCGGAGGAGGAACGGCGATCAAGGCCCGCCCTCAGCCACGGAAACTCTACCCTAACGTTAGGGTAGGGATCGGCGAGCTGGACGGGACGCAGCGCCGTCGACAGCGAGAAGGGCCAGGTCGGGGACGTGAACAGCAAGCACATGCAGATCGGTGAGGTCGCCGCTCGAACCGAGCTGTCCCTGCGCACCATCCGGCACTACGAGGAGACCGGGCTCGTCGTCCCCTCGGCCCGCTCGCAGGGAGGCTTCCGCCTCTACACCGACGCCGACGTCGCCCGCCTGATGGTCATCCGCCGTATGAAGCCGCTCGGCTTCACTCTGGAGGAGATGCGTTCGCTGCTGGAGGCCACCGACCGCCTGGACTCCGGCGGGGAACTGCTGCTCGAGGAGCGAGAGGAACTACTGGACCGGGTGCGCGGCTACGAACAGGCCGCGCAACAGCGCGTGGCCGACCTTCGCACTCAACTGGCCCGGGCGGAGGAGTTCGCGGCCACACTGCGCGAGCGCCTCCGGCGGAACGCGGCGTCGGCCGGGACCCCATAGCGGATCGGAACCGAGTCGAGCGCGGTTTGATCACCCGCCAGGGCCGGACACCTGCCCGTCGGGCGGGAGACTGCCGGCTCAGAGCCGGGGCGAGGCGCAGCGTTCGCTGGACGGTGACAGAGCACCAGGGGCACACCACGGGCTACCAGTCGGCTGCCGGCCGCTGCAGGCGGTCGGCAGCGGGTTTGTCGTCGCGGGCGCTCAGGTGCGGCGTCGGCGACCGGCGGTCCGTACGACAGCGCCCGTGGCGGTGAGGATCAGGCCCAGGACGAGAACCGGAAGGCCGGGTCCCGGGAGGACGTACATGAGAGCTCCGGTCACTGTGGTGGCACCACCGATCGACATGAGTGCGACGCCGAGAGAGGACATGGACACACGGTTCTCCTGTCTTGTGCGGGCTTCGGACGGATACTGACGGCTGCCAGGTCCGGCGGACCGGGCAGCCGTGTGAGGTGCCTCGGACGATGAGTGACCCCAGCCCTCGGCGTTGACCGGGTCGCCGCAGACGTCGTCGCAGTTGCTGCAACTGTCGCCCGCGACGGGACCGGCCTGCAGGAACCGGCCGGAAGCCGGGTCGTACAGCCGGACGTCTCCAGTATGACCAGGTGGCACGGTGTCGGAGGAGCGCTGCTCGCCGGAGAGGGCTTCTCCTACGCCACCGCCGAGGCGGTCGTCCAGAAGGGCGACGTCATCGTCGTCACCGGCAGGACCCGCGCGGTGGAGGCGTTCGCCGAGCTCAGCTGAAGCCCCGTCCGGGGGCTACTTGTCCGCGCGACAGAGCTTGAGGTCCCTGTTCACGAAGAGGTGCACGAATCCGCACCGCCAGCAGATGAGACCGGTCGCCGTCGCCTGGTCGGGGCCGGTGACCAAGGAGGCTATCCCGCACGTGGGTGCGGCGGCTCTGCGGATCCGCCGGCCCGTCAGCCGTTGATGTCGCGGTGGTTGAAGCGGTACGTCCCTGCGGCCACCAGCACCGCGGCGGCTGCCGCGAGGATGCCCGCGTCGGTCCACTGGAAGCCGTGCTTGAGCGGCTCTCCGCCGATGTAGTAGTGGAACGGTGACAGGTACGCGGCCCAGTCGGCGCCCAGCTGGTCGGCGAAGGTGTGCGCGGCGTAGGTGAGGACGCCGATGCCTGCGGTCGCGGTGAAGACGACGGCACGGCGGCCGGTGGCGGCGCCGAGGCCCATGGCGAGCGCCCCGAACGCCACAGCCAGGAGAGCAAGGTTGAGGCACTGGGCCAGGAACTCGGCCGGGCTGATGGAGGTGAGGTCGGCACTATCCCTGACGGCGAGCATCGCGACCCACACTGCGGCGGCGATTGCGCAGGCCCCGGCGGTCAGGGCTCCGAACCGCTGCAGGATCAGTCGGGTCCGGGTGACCGGGTGGGCGAGGAGAAGGTCGAGGGTGCCGGTCTCCTCGTCTCCCGCCGTGGCGCGGGCCCCGGTCGCCGCCCCGTAGAAGAGGGCGAGCAGCGGCAGGATGAGGCCGAAGACGGAGGACTGCAGATATCCGGCGGCCGAGGTCAGATCGTCGAGGTGGAAAGCCTCGCGCATCGCTTCGGGGAAGTCCTGGACGGACTCGGCCCCGCCGGTGGCCATCTGGGGGTAGAAGCTCGCGTACATGGCGGCGGCCAGGGTCGTGCCCATCGTCCAGGCGATGAGCGGGCGGCGGCTGTCGCGGAGGGTCTGGGTGAACACGGTGGCGTGCATGGCGGGTTGGCTCCTCGGTGAGGCATCTGAGCAGTTGAGCAGGTGATGGTGCGGCAGGTCAGACGGTCGCGGCGGTCGGACGGGGCGCGGCCTCCGCGTCGGCGTAGTACGCGTGGAAGAGGTCGTCGAGGGCGGGTTCGATGGTCCGTAGCGCGGTGACGTGGTGCTTGGCGGCGGCCTTGACGAGGGCGTCGGGCTCGCCGGTGAGTTGTCCGCGCAGGGTGGTCCCGTCCGGGCCGAGCACGAGGTCATTTACGCCGGGCAGCTGGGCGAATTCCTCGGCGGTGACCGGCTCGGCGAAGCTGATCTCGATCTCGCGGACCGCTCCGGCCCGCAGCCGGGCCACGGTGTCCAGGGCCACCACACGCCCGTCCCGGAGGATGCCGACCCGGTCGGCGACCGCCTCGACCTCGTCCATGATGTGGCTGGACATGAACACGGTCTGGCCGTTCGCGGCGGCCTCCGCGACCAGCTCCAGGAACGTCTGCTGCACCAGCGGGTCGAGTCCGGAGGTGGGCTCGTCGAGGATCAGCAGCTCCGGGGTGTGCATGAAGGCCTGCACCAGCCCGACCTTCTGCCGGTTGCCCTTGGACAACTTCTTGATGGGTGCGCTCTGGTCGAGGCCGAGCCGGTCGGCCAGGTCGTCGATGTGCTGCCGAGGCACGCCGCCGCGCAGATCGGCAAGGAAGCGCAGGCAATCACGCACCTTCTGGCGTCCGTCGACGACGAAGTCGCCGGCGAGATAGCCGACGCGGCGGCGCAGTTCGACACCGTCGGCGCGCGGGTTCAGACCGAGGACCGTCGCGTGGCCGGAGGTGGGGCGGATCAGGTCGAGCAGCAGCCGGATCGTGGTGGATTTCCCTGCGCCGTTCGGCCCCAGACAGCCGAAGACCTCCCCGACGCGCACGTCGAGGGACAGGCCGTTCAGGCCGCGACGGGAGCCGTACGTCTTGGTGAGCTCACGGAGCTCGATCGCGTTCTCCATGACTTGGAATGTATCGAGCTTTCAGAGATCTGTAAATACTCGGAATATATTGAACGCTCGAAGATGGTCGCTACCCTGAGAGGCATGGACGCGAAGGAACAGCTGCGCCACGCAGCGGAGAAGCTGGCCCTGACCCTGGCCCAGAACGGCATGCAGAAGACCACGGCCCGGGTGATGACCGCCCTGCTCTACACGGAGCAGGACACAATGACCGCCGCTGACCTGTGCGAGGAGCTGTCGATCAGCTCAGGAGCCGTCTCCACCGCGATCAAACAGCTCATCCCTGTCGGACTCGTCGAGCGCGTCCCCGCGCCCGGCAGTCGCCGCGACCATTACCGCTTCCGCGACGGCGCCTGGGCCACCCTCATGTCCCAGCAGAACGTCATGCTGGACGTGATGCTCGGCGCGGCTCGGGAGGGCATCGACGTCGCGCGGGATGGTTCCTCCACCGCACGGCGTCTGCACGAGATGCAAAACTTCTACGCCTACATGGCACGGGAGATGCCCACACTGATCGAGAACTGGCGCAAGACCTACCAGGTGTAGTCCTTCGCTGCGCAGCGCCTCCGTCAGGCCCGTGCCCGAGCCGGTGGCGACCCCCTTCGTCTGGGCAGCCGCCTTCTTCGGCGGCTTGCTGTGGTGGCCGTACTCCGTGCCGTCGGAGGCCTGTCCGGTTCCGCCGTCGCCCTTGGCGTGCTGTGCGCGCCGGGGGGTGCTGGGGCCTGCCCGCCCGCTTCACGGGTCCTGTCAGAATCCTGGGTTCTTGCCGGCGAGGGTCATGCAGTGGGCGAGCTGGAGGAACACCTCGTGCATGGCGTCCCGGACTTCCAGGTTTCCCGGCTGAGCGCATCCGCCGCGAAGGCCTCGCGGCCGCCTTGGCCGAAGCCGCCTACCTCCCCCGCTGACCCCCGCCGGGCTAACGTATGCCGTTCCGAACAAAAGAACGGAACACGGCATGGCGTACCAGGGGTGGGGACCACAGGGGTCGAACGGTCCGCAGGGGCCGTACGGTCCCTACGGCTGGGGCGGCTGGCAGCCGCCACCGTCCAGACCGGGCGTGATACCGCTGGCACCGCTCGGGCTCGGTGCCGTCTACAACGGTGCGTTCTCGACGATGGGGCGGTACGCGCGGCAGTTGTTCGGCGCGATGGGCGCGGGCCTCGCCCTGCTCTTCGCCGCGACGGCCGGCGCGTTCGCGGTGGCCTACCTCAGCGTTGAGGACGACTGGCAGGTGCTGATCCACGCCGACGAACCGACCTGGGCCATGGCTGGCCCGATCGTGATCTCCGTCGTGGTGGCGTACGTGGTGCTCATGCTGCTCACCCTGCTGGTGAACTCGTTCCTCTCCGCTGTCAGCCCGGTGGTCCTGGAACACGCCGTGCTGGGCCGGCGCACCACCTTCGGTGCGGTATGGCGCCGCGCCTGGGCCCGTACACCGTCGGTGCTCGGCGTCACACTCCTCATGTATCTGCTGATCGCGATCCCGGTCGCCCTCTTCTTCCTGGTCTGGATCAGCCTGATCGCCCTGCTGGTGACGGCCGAGAGCCCCCTGATGGCGCCGGGGCTCGTGTTCTTGCTCGGGCTGCTGATGCTGCCCTTGGTGACCTGGCTGTTGGTGTCCTTCTCGTTCGCGCCCGCCGCCGCGGTCCTTGAGTCGGCCGGCCCGATCACTGCCCTGAAGCGCTCGTTCCGGCTGGTCCGCGGTGCCTGGTGGCGCATGTTCGGCATCCTGCTGCTCACCTGGGGCATGGTGGCCGTCGGAGGGTGGATCGTGCAGATCCCGCTGCTGTTCACCGGCCCGCAGCCCTCGTACGACGCCTACGGCCCGTACGAGGAACCGCCCGCCAACGTCGGCGAGTTCTTCACCGACGTGTACGGCGACGCGCTGCCCGGCCTGTGGACCTATCTGGTGCTCACCGTCGTCGCCACGCTGGTGGTCCAATTGCTCGCCATCGCCTTCACACAGCTGGTCAGCACTCTGCTCTACATCGACCAGCGCATCCGCCGCGAAGGCCTCGGCGAGAGCCTTGCCCGGGCGGCCGGCCACCAGTAGGCCGGCACACGGAAGCCCAGGAGGCACAGGGGACAGGAAGCACACGGAAGGGCGGCCGGCACCCAGCGGTACCGACCACAGGGCCGCCCTGTTGCTGCTGACTCCGGGCCGGCTACCGAACCGCCGCACGGGCCGCATTGTCCGTGATGCGGCTCAACTCCGCGCGCTGGCGTGCGCTCCACCCACAAACCGTGGACCGGCCTGATCCGCCCTCATGACGTCGTGGCGGTCCACCGCCTGTGGGGCCCGCGCCGGCGAACAGGTGCCGCCGAGCTCCCCGACGGCACACACGGGCACCATCGCGGTCTTCGACACGGGTCAGGTCCGTCGGCCGCCCCGGCCCGGTGCTGGGGTTGCGCTCAGGACGGCCGCACGACGCAGCAGCCCTGGCCGTGTTCACCGCTCGGCGGACCGCCCCAGGCTCTTGATCTTCTCGAACGGGTAGGCACCCACGATCACCACGGCCAGGCCGTAGAGGGCGAGGACCACAAGTCCCCAGGTGCCGACCGTTCGGCCGCCGCCGCTCATGATGACCGTGCCGATCGGCCCCAACGGGGCGAAGCTGAGCACCGCGGCCCCGGTGCACCAGAAGGCCACCAGGTCGTTCGCCCGTTTCCTCAGCCTCGGGTCGGACTTCACCTCCGCAGGGACCTCGTACCCGTCGGACCGGTCACAGACCTTGCCCCGGTACCCGGTGCGTGCGGCCAGCGAACTGGCCACGCCCAGCAGGAGGAAACAACCGAAGATGAAGATGTAGGCCATGAATGCCCCAGGATTCGCGCGGTGCCGGGCAACTTCAGCGGATGTACTTGATGATGAAGGCGATCACCATGTTGACGGCCTTGTTCTTGACCCAGCCCGGCAGGAACTTCCAGACGACGCCCCCGATCTCGCCCCCGAGGCAGCCGATGACGGCATTCCTGACGTAGGTCTTCTTGCTGGACGCCTTGCCCGCCGCGATGTCGCTGAGCACCGAGGTGGGAATGCTGGCCAGCGCCCCCTTCGCGCACCATGCCGCGGCACCGATGGCCGCCGCGGCGATCGGGAAGGCGAAGCCACCGGACCGGCTCATGGCCTTCTCGATCTCGGCCAGCGCCTCCGGACCCATCTCCTGCTCGATGAACTGGCGCTGATCCGCGGTCAGTTCAGGAGATTGCGTCGCGGCTGAGTCAGCCACGGCGCGAGCCGTTCCCCGGCTGTCGTCGGCGGCCGTGGCGCTGGGAGCCGCGGTGGCGAGCAGGGCGGCACTGGTGACGGCGGCTATTCCGGCCAGAGAGACGCGGCGCGTGGTGGTCTTACGCATGTTGAATTCCCCAGTAGTCGTTCATCCGTCTCCAGGTCAGGGGAGACGGTTCCGTGGTCCTCACCTGCAGGTCATGGAGGTGATCACGGACGAGACTCTGACATCCCGAGGGAGATCCGACATGAGAGAAGACGCGTGAAAAGGATCACGACTACAGACCGGAACGTCCCGCTCGAATCAGGCCTCTTGTCGAAGACGCCGGTGGAATCACAACTGGCATCGCGAGGAAGCGAAGAAAGTCCTTGGATTGCGGATCACTTGGAATCGTACAACACTCAACTGCATTTCAGCAGGCCACTTGAGGCAGATGGCAATGAGCCAGTCGCGGTTGTCCGACTCCAGCACGATCCGCCCCAACTCCCCGTACGGCCACGGTGGGAGAAACACTGCCCCGTGGAGTGATCAATCCGCATTCCGTGCGCGGCAGGGTGGGTGCGTCCCGTACGCATCGACCCAAGGACCCAACGCACGTGCGCAGCAGTCGAATACCCCTCTTCCTGGCGGTCAGCGCCGTCACCACGCTCGTCCCCGCGCTGACCCCCGCCACGGCATCCGCCGCTGAGAACCCCCTCCGCCCCTACCTCCAGCAGAAACCGGTCTGGCACCGCTGCGACACGGCGCTGCCCGCCTCCCTCCAGTGCGCCATGATCAAAGTGCCGCTCGACTACGGCAGACCGGGCGCCAAGAAGCTCGACCTCGCGATATCCAGGATGAAGACGAGCACCAAGAAGGAACGGCGCGGTGTGCTTCTGCTCAACCCGGGTGGCCCGGGCGGGCCGGGCGTCGACATGCCGCAGTACATGGCCGGCGAGCTGCCGAAGTCCGTGAAGAACGAGTACGACCTCGTCGGCTTCGACCCGCGAGGCATCGGCCGGAGCTCACCCGTCGGCTGTGGCCTGACGCCCGAGGAGCGGAACTGGGAACGGCCTTACAAGGCCGGGACGTTCACCAAGGACGTGAAGTGGGCCCGGACCGTCGCCGAGAAATGCGACAAAAGGCAGGGCGGCAAGCTGCGCCACATCACCACCCGCAACACCGCCCGGGACATGGACGTCATCCGCCCCGTGCTCGGCGAGAAGAAGATCTCCTACCTCGGATACTCCTACGGCACCTACCTCGGCGCCGTCTACACGCAGATGTTCCCGAAGCGCACCGACCGCTTCGTGCTCGACAGCGCCGTCGACCCGGCCCGGGTCTGGCGCGGGATGATCCAGGTTTGGGCGGAGGGCGCCGAGCCCGCCTTCACCCGATGGACCGAGTGGACCGCCGCGCGGCATGCCGCCTACAAGCTGGGCCGGACTCCCGAGGCGGTCCGCAAGACCTTCTACGGCCTGGTCGCCCAGGCCGACCGCAAGCCGATCGACCTCGACGGCACGCTGCTGACCGGAGACGACATCCGCCACGGCTTCCGGGGCCTGTTCTTCAGCACACGCGACGCCGCCGAAGCGGTCGCCGAGCTGAAGAAGGCCGCAGCCGGACCTCGCCCGACCGCCGATCGGGAACTCAGGACACCCGAGCCGGTTCCGCCGTCCTTCGGCCGGACCGTACCCGAGGACAACGGCGATGCCGGCTTCTGGGCCGTCGTCTGCGCCGACACCCGCGCCTGGCCGCGTGATCCCGAGCAGTACCGCAAGGACGCGATCCGGGACAAGGCCAGGTACCCGCTGTACGGCGACTTCGCCTCGCACATCAAGCCGTGCGCCTTCTGGAAGAAGAACGGCAGCGAGCCCGCCACCAGGATCGATAACAAGGTGCGCGCGCTGATCCTCCAGAACGAGTGGGATTCCCAGACGCCGCTGACCAGCGGCCAGGGCCTGCGCCGCGCCATGAAGGGCTCGAGGATGGTCACGGTCGCCGGAGGTGTCGGACACGGCATCTACGGCACCAAGTCGTGCGCCGACAAGACGGCCACCACCTACCTGACCACCGGCAAGCTCCCCACGAAGGACATGACCTGCGAGGCCGCACCGGCCGCAGACGAACGCGACGCCCCCAACCGGCTGCCGCTCCCGACACCTCCGGGCATCCCGGGGATGGTCAGCCGCTTCTGATCGCCAGGAGTCCCTGGGAGGCCGGCCGCCTGCGGGAGGCCACCAGCCGGCCCCACCGGGTTCGTCGTGAGACATCACACAGCCTGGTCACGCCGTACGACAGGCCCCGACGCGTGAGCCAACTCACGGACGGGGCCTGTCCCTCGTCATGCTGTCAGAGCCGGGTTCGGATTGATCTGTGCCGTTGGCACCAGGTGGCCGGTCGGGGTCCAGCGGGGAACGGCAGTGAGCTCTCCCGCAGGCGGCTCCGGCAGGGCCGGTTCTACCCGGCCCCCGCGGTGTCACTCGCCCCGCGCCCCCGCCTGCCGGGTGACCGAGCGCAGCAGGGGACGGCTCAGCCCGCCGGCCGCCAGGATTCCGGCGAACCCGGCGGCGCAGCAGACCGCGAGAACGATCAGGCCGCGTGCGTCGAAGGACGAGTCGCCGCCGGCCAGCGTCAGCGATCCCCCGCACAGCAGCCCCGTCGCGACAGCCCCACCCGCCAGCACCGTGACCGGGATCAGCGTCTCCCGGTTCCGGGCGGCGTCCAGGACCCGCAAGGGGGTCCCGGCCAGGTGCAGCAGGCCGTAGGTGCGGCGGCGGTCCAGGACGGCGGCGGCCGCGGTGATCCCGGCCGAGGTGATGGCGACCGTGAACGTCACCACGAGCACCACTCGGGTGATGGTGGTGAAGTCCCGGGTGAACCGGGCCTCGGACCAGTTCACGTCGGTGCCGGTGACCGGGTACTGGTCGGGCGTCAGGCCGGTGAGCGCGGTACGGGCGCGGTCCAGCTCGGCCGGGCCGCCGGACACGGTGGCGGTGACCTGGCGGCTGTCGTAGGGGGCCTGGGCCACGAAGCCGTCGTCCACGCCGATCACCGCGGTCACCCCGGCGGCGTGCAGGCGCTGTTCGGCCAGCGTGCGCACCTGCGTCACCTTGTTGACCGGGACGGCGATGGCGAGCTGGTCGGGCCGTCCTCCCCACGGGGGAGCGGCGTCCAGGGTGAGCAGGGCGAAGAACCCGGCGACGAACCCGGCCAGGGTGAGCCCGGAGACGATCCGCCAGGCGGCCTTCGGATCGTCGAGCAGCCGGCGCCCGGCCAGCAGCGTCGCCGGCCGCTTGGCCCGGGCGGTGACGATCCTGCCGAGCAGCCGGACCACCCAGGGCCCGATCACGGCCAGCGCCAGGAAGACCGCGGCGAACGCGTACAGCGCCATGGAGTCGTCGCTGCCGTACTTCTTGGTGATCCAGCCGTATCCGGCGACGACGGCCACGAAGACGACCGCTCGTACGGCGCTCGCTCCCCGGCTGCGCGAGCGGCGTGCCACACCCAACGGGCCGACGACCACCTGACGGAGTCCCGCGAGCGCGCTGACCACGACCAGCGCGACCACCCCTGCCGTCACCGCGAGCAGCGGCAGTGCGCCGATCCACAGGTCGGCCGTGTACCAGGCGCCGCCCGCGAGCGGCAGACTCGCCGCCACCGGCAGCAGCACGGCGTACCCCACGGCGCCGAGCAGCGCCCCGGCCGTCCCGGTCAGCAGCGCCTCGGCGGCCGTCAGCCCGGCGATACGGCCCGGCGTGGCGCCGATCAGGCGCAGTGCGGCCAGCCGCTGGTCGCGGCGGGAGACCGACAGCCGGGCGGCCGAGGCCCCCAGCACCAGCAGCGGAACGATGACGAGGACGGTGGCGAGCCGGGCCAGGAACTCGTACATCCTGCCCGTGCCGTCCGCGAGCTGTGCGCCGGTGAAGGACGCGACGCGGGTGGGGGAGGCGATGTCGCCGACCCGGCGCGGATCGGGCGCGCGGGGGGCGGTGACCGCCGGGTCGGTGGAGCGGTGTCCGACCACCGCGACGAGTTCGCCGGGGTGCGCCAGCGCCGCGCGGCCCAGCGTTCCGGTGGGTGTGCCGGGGACGGGGTGGCGGTCGGCGGGCAGCCGGTCGAGCAGGGCGCCGAGCGCCGGGGAGACCCACAGTTCGCCCGGGGCGGGGAAGCGGTCGAGGCCGGGCGGGGCGGGGGCGGTGCGCCCGGGCAGCCGCGCGACGTCCACGACGGTGACGGGCACTCCCCGGCTGAACGTCGTGCCGACCGCCTCGACGGCCACCGGACGGGAGGACTCCACCGGGTTGCGCCAGTCGGTGCGGTCCGAGCGGTGCTGGAAGCCCAGGTTCATCGCGACGCACAGCAGCAGCAGTGCGGTGGACACGGCCGCCGCCGCGACCGCGAGCCCGGTGGCGAGCAGGCCGGTGCGGCCGCCGGCCCGGGTGAGCCGCCAGGTCAGCGCCCAGGTGGTGCGGTCCGGTGCCCTCATGGCCGGTACCCCGCCTTCGCCTCGGCGCCGGTCTCCGTCCCGGCCTGGGTTCCGGTCTCCGTCTCGGCCCGGTCCCCGGTCAGCCGGCCGTCGCGGACCTGCACCGTGCGGTCGCACCAGCGGGCCACGTTCGCGTCGTGGGTGACGACGACCAGGGCGGCGCCCTGGTCGCGGCTGACCTCCACCAGCAGGTGGATCACGTCCATGCCGGTGGCCTGGTCCAGCGCGCCGGTCGGCTCGTCCGCGAAGATCACCTTCGGACGGCCGACCAGGGCCCGGGCGATGGCCACCCGCTGCGCCTGGCCCCCGGACAGCTGCCCGGGACGCCGGCTCTCCAGGCCCTGAAGGCCCAGCGGCCCGAACCACTGGCGGGCCTGCTCGACGGCCTCCCGGCGCGCCGTGCCGCCGAGCATCAGCGGCAGGGCCACGTTCTCCTCGGCGGGCAGTTCCGGCAGCAGCTGGCCGGACTGGAAGACGAAGCCGAACGCGGTGCGGCGCAGCTCGCTGCGGGCCGGTTCGCGGAGCTGGTCGATCCTCCCCCAGACTTCGTCCGGGGGGACCCCCATCTCGCTTCGCTCGCCGTCCAGCAGGACCTCACCGGAGTCGGGTCGTTCGATCCCGGCCAGGCAGTGCAGCAGGGTGGATTTGCCGGAGCCGGACGGGCCCATGACGGCCAGCGACTCGCCGGCCGTCACGTCGATGTCGACGCCGGCCAGGGCGCGGGCCATGCCGTAGGACTTGAACAGGCCGGTGCCGGTCAGGACGGCGGAGGGGGTGTTCATCGGGCGGTCTCCCCGGCGGGGACGGTGATCATCAGGTGCATGCCGTCCACGATCGGGGCGCACGGTTCCCGGCGGGCTCGGCCGGACGGCCGGTTGTGGCGGCCGGACATCGGCCGTTCGGCCGAGTCCGCGGGGAATCGCCGCTTCCGTATCCTTCCGGGCGTGTACTCCGAGAATCCGCTGCTCCGCCGGGCGCTGACCGCCGTCGGCTGGATCATCCTCGGCCTGATGGGGCTGTTCGACGTGTTCGCCAAGGGGGCGCCCGACTACCGCTGGCCGAGCTTGCTGCCGATGGTGTCCGGCCCGCTCGCATGCATGGCGCTGCTGTGGCCCGCTCGTCGGCCGAGCGTGCCGGTACGTGCCGTGCTCGTCGCGGGCGGCTCGCTGGTCCTCACGGCTGTGATCGCCACGTGGGCGGGCCCGGACATCGCCCGTACGTTCGGGGCGCTGGAGAGCGTCGCTCTGCTGGTGCTGCTGTCCCGCGCGGTGTGGGCGGTACCGGGCTCGAGGACCGCGGTGGCCGTTTGTGCCGCACTGAGCGTGGCCGTCGTCGCGATCCCGCAGCGCTTGCTGCCGAACGACATCCGGAACGACGGCCAGTCCGCCCTCAGCGGGTCTCTGCTGATGACGCTCGCCGTCGGCCTGGCTCTCGCCTGGGGTTCGCGGGTACGGCTGATGGAGGAGCGGCGGGCCCGCGACATCGCCGCCGTACGCCAGCGCCAGCGCCTGGAACTCGCCCACGACCTGCACGACTTCGTCGCCCACCACGTCACCGGCATCATCGTGCAGGCCAATGCCGCGCTGACCCTCCAGCACACCGCACCGGAACAGGTCGGACCGCTGCTGGAGAACATCACCCGCTCCGGATCGGAGACGCTGGACTCGATGCGCCGTCTGGTGCGGGTCCTGCGCGAGGACGACCACGCGGGCGTGCGGCCCGGCGAGGTGTGGGCGGAACTCGCCCGCCTGGTCTCCGCGTTCTCCGGAGACGAAGAGGACGCCCAGTTGCACGTGGCGGCGGCGGCCCGCGAGGTGCGGCTCGCCCCCGAGGTGGAGACGTCCGTGCACCGCGTGGTGCAGGAGGCGTTGACCAACGTGCGCCGGCACGCGCCCGGCGCCGTGGTCGCCGTACGGGTCGACGTGGACGGGCACCGGCTGCGGGTCGAGGCGTACAACACGGCACCGGCCGCGCGCCACACCGCCCCGGTCGGCGGGCGCGGCGGCTTCGGCCTGGTCGGCCTGCGGGAACGCGTCGAGGCGGTGGAGGGCACGCTGACCGCGGCCCCCACCGACGACGGCGGCTGGCGGGTGACCGCCGCCTTCCCGGTGCTGGCCGCTGTGGCAGGATCACCGGCGTGAACGACGCGGCGATCCGGGTGCTGATCGCGGACGACCAGGAGCTGGTCCGCATGGGCTTCCGGCTGATCCTCGGCGCCCAGCCCGGCATCGAGGTGGTCGGTGAGGCCGCCGACGGCGCCGCCTGCGTGGAACTCGCCCGCCGGCTGCGGCCGGACGTGTGCCTGGTCGACATCCGGATGCCGAGACTGGACGGACTGGACGTCACCCGGGCCCTGGCGGGCCCCGGAGTTCACGCACCGATGCGGGTCGTCGTGATCACCACCTTCGACCAGGACGACTACGTGCACACCGCGCTGCGCAACGGGGCCTGCGGCTTCCTGCTCAAGGACGCCCCGCCCGGCCTGCTGATCGAGGCGGTGAGGGCCGCCGCCCGCGGCGACGCGCTGGTCTCCCCCGCCGTCACCGTCCGGCTCTTGAAGGAACTGTCCTCCACGCGGCGCGATCCGGATGCCCCATGCCCGCTGACCGAGCGCGAGCTGGACGTGGCCCGGCTCGTCGCGGTGGGCCGCACCAACCAGGAGATCTGCGACCGGCTCGTGCTGTCACTGTCCACCGTCAAGACGCACCTGGCCAACATCCAGCAGAAGATCGACGCTCGTAACCGGGTCGAGATCGCCGCCTGGGCGTGGGAGTGCGGCGTGGTCCGGGAGCGATAGGGACCGCCTCCATCGGCCCGGAGGGTGCGCCCGGAGCGCATTCCGCTCATGGCGCACCGCCGGCGGAGGCGCCGCCGGCGGCCTGCGCGCCCTGCCGGGTGGTGCAGCACCACCGGGGTGCCCACGTCGCCGGCCGGCCGGCGGTCCTCAGTCCTCCCCCAGGCGTCGAGCGCGGCGAGCACCCCGAGGAAGTCGCGGCCCTCGTTCGTCGGCAGGAGGTCCGTTGCGCGGCCACCTGGTCATCGGTCTCGTCGTGAGACGGACCGGTTCCGGCCTCTCACTCCCGTACGCCCGCCAGTTCCACCGCCCGGCGCCGCAGGGCGAGGGCGGCGGGGGTGGCCGCCGAGACCACGGCGAGCACGGCGCAGGCCGTCACCGTCGTGCCGAGGGCCTGCCACGGGAACACGAGGGCGGGCCGCACCGACAGCAGGGCGAGCGCGCCCCCCATCCCGGCCAGGTTGACGGCGGTGACCAGGAGACCGAGGAGCGCACCTGCCGTCACGACCGTCAGGGCCTCGGCGCCGGTCAGCCACAGCACCTGCCACCGGGTGGCTCCGGCCAGCCGCAGCACGGCCAGGTCGCGGGTCCGGTCGGACGTCGCCATGACCATCGTGTTGGCCACGGAGATGCCCGTGTAGAGCAGCGCGATGCCGAGCACGAGCAGAAGGCCGAGGCGGGTCGTGCGGTTCGTCTCGGGGTGGGTGGCCCGGATCCACTGGTCCCGAGGGAGGACCCGGCCGTGCCGCGCGCCGGCGACGTCGCGCAGGGCGGCGGCCACGGCACGCGGGTCCGCGCCGCCGGCCAGGGACACGTCCACCCGGTCGACCGTGGAGCCCGGGGCGTTGCGCGGGGTGACGTAGACGCCGTTGCCGCCGGTGCCCTTGTTCATCACCGCGGCGATCCGAAGGGTCCGCGGCGTCCCGTCGCCGAGCCACACCCGCACCCGCTCGCCCACCCGGTGCCGCGGCCACTCCTCGTTGACGATGATCGAGCCGTCGTCGAGGCCGCTCACCTTCCCGGCGGCCAGCGGCAGGCGCGTGGTGGCCGCCAGGGCCCCGGGGGCCGCCGCGCGTGCCTCGGACCTGACGAGAGCCACGCCGTCCTCCAGGACGTGGACGGCCGTCGAGGACGTCGGCGACACCACCGTGCCCGGCACCGCCCGCAGCCGGCGCAGGGTGGCGTCGTCGAAACCCGCGCCGGCCGCCGGGGTCACGACGAAGGCGGCGGTGGTGCGCTCGCTCGTCTCGGCGGCCTTCGCCCGGTTCAGGGTCGCGGTGGCGCCGAGCAGCGAGCCCGCGAGGGCTACCGTGACGAGGACGGGGGCCGCGAGCGCGGCGGTACGGCGTACCCCGGCGGCGGCGTTCTCGCGGACCAGCATGCCGCCGGCGCCCGGCAGCAGCGCGGGCAGCCAGGTCAGCAGCCGGGTCAGAGGGCGCAGCACGAGCGGCGCGAGCAGAGCGGCCGCGGTGATCAGTAGCAGCGGGCGGATGATGTAGGTCTTGCGGTGCAGCAGGTCGCCCGGGTCGTCGGCCAGGGCGAGGAGCAGGGTCACGGCGGCCGTCAGCAGCAGGGCCGTACCGCTCAGCAGCCGGCCCCGGGTGATCGGGCCGCTGTCCGCGGACGCCTCGCGCAGCGCCTCCGTGGGGCCGGTACGGCCGGCCCGCCAGGAGGCGGCGGCCGCTCCGCACAGCGCGACGAGCAGACCGGTCCAGAAGGCCGCGTGGTACGGCCAGGCGTGGTCGCCGATGGTGAACCAGGCCGGGGCGAGACCGCCGTCGACCACCCACTCGGCCAGCAGCGGCGCCCCGAGGGAGCCGAGGACACACCCGGCGGCCGAGGCGAGCGCGCCGACGGCCAGGGCCTCGGCGAGGACCGTCCGGCGGACTTGGCCCGGGGTCGCCCCGGCGGCGCGCAGCAGGGCGAACTCCCGGCGTCGCTGGGCGACTGCGAAGGCGAAGGTCGACGCCACGACGAACACCGACACGAAGGCGGTGACGCCGCCGGCCGTGCCGAACAGGGCGTTCATCGCGGTGAGCGCCTCGTCATCCCGGCCGGGAGCGGCGTCGGCGAGGCGGCGCGCGTCGCCGGTGAGGACCCGCGCGCTGTCACCGACCGCCTCCCGTACGGCCGCAGGACCGGCGTCCACGACCAACTGGGTGCTCACCGGGGAGAGTTGCGCGGCACGGGCATCCGTGAAGAACACGGCGTCCTCGAAACCGCGTGAGGCCAGGGTGCCGGTGACGCGCACGGTGCCCCGGTCGGTGCGCAGCCACCGGCCGGGCCGCGCCCAGTCGCCGGTGACGGCCACCTCGCCGGCCGTACGGGGCGCCCGCCCGGCGGCGAGGTCGTACGGAGCGAACGCGGCGGTGGACCAGGGGTGGCCCACCAGGCCGGCGGGCCCGCCCTCGGCGTGCACCGGGAAGGACCGGTCGGCCACGACCGTGCCCAGCTTCCTCAACTCCGCGACGGTCGTGGCGGGCACCGGTCGCGGGTGGGCGAGCGGGCTCACGCGGTCGCCGATCGGGGTCGGTACGCGCAGCGAGTCCGGCCCCTTGACGACGACCGGCGCGGCCGCGAAGCGTTCCGGATCACGCTCGGGGGCGGTGGCCGACGAGGCCAGGGTCAGGCCCATCACGGTGAGGAGTGCCACGCCCAGCGAGAGCGCGACGAAGCTGCCGGTGAAGACTGCCCAGCGGGTGCGCAGGGTGCGCAGGGCGACGCTCAGCACGGCACTGCCTCCAGCCGGGTCATGCGCGCGGCGACGGCGTC
Organism: Streptomyces sp. NPDC002788; assembly: GCF_053592115.1. NCBI lineage: Bacteria > Bacillati > Actinomycetota > Actinomycetes > Kitasatosporales > Streptomycetaceae > Streptomyces > Streptomyces sp. NPDC002788. The sequence continues at coordinate 367,238 of NZ_JBSFVB010000003.1, forward strand.
GGCGCTCGCCCCGGACAACTCCCCGTTCACCCGCCCGTCGACGAGGAAGACCACGCGGTCCGCGTACGAGGCGGCGACCGGGTCGTGCGTGACCATGACGACCGTCTGACCCTCGCGGTCGACCATGCCGCGCAGCAGCCCCAGCACCTCGCGTCCGGTCCGCGTGTCCAGGGCTCCGGTCGGCTCGTCACCGAACAGCACGTCGGGGCGGGTGATCAGGGCCCGGGCCAGGGCGACGCGCTGCTGCTGACCGCCGGACAGCTGCCCCGGTCTGTGCCGGGCCCGTTCGGCGAGGCCGACCTGCCGGAGTGCTTGGCGCACCCGGGCCTTCGGCACCCGGCGGCCGGACAGGCGCAGGGGCAGGGCCACGTTCTGCTCGGCGGTCAGGGAGGGCAGCAGGTTGAACGCCTGGAAGACGAACCCGACGCGCTCGCGGCGCAGCAGGGTCAGCCGCCGTTCGCTCAGCCCGGTCAGCTCGGTGCCGCCCACGGTGACCGACCCGGAGGTGGCCCGGTCCAGACCGGCGGCGCACTGGAGCAGTGTGGACTTGCCGGAGCCGGAGGGGCCCATGACGGCGGTGAAGGTCCCGGCGGGGAACGCCAGGCAGACCCCGTCGAGTGCGGTCACGGGGCCGTACCTCCTGGTGACCGAGTCCAGCCGGACGGCGTCGTTCGTCATCTGCCCCACCTCTAGTCGATTTCTGGCTGCCTCCACGAAACCGGTCGGGGAGGGGGCGGCGCAGTGAGGCGGGAGCTAGATCCGGGGTAGGGCCAGGCATACCCTCGGGCCTCCTTCCGGGCCCATGGCCGGGGGCTCGGAGGGCTTCTACGGTGGTCCCCATGCGCCCTCGGAACGTCTGGCAGGCCATGTCCCGCCCCGGCTATCTGCTGTCGGCCTGGCCGTGGCGGTCGGCCTGTTACCTGGTCACCGGCGCGGTCGTCGGCGTCGTCGTGCTCGTGGGGATCCTGACCTCGGTGGCGGCCGGCGGGCTGCTCGCCATCTCTCTGGTCGGGCTGCCCCTGCTGCTCGTCAGTGCCCTGGCGGGCATTCCGGTGGCGGCGCTGGAGCGGTTCCGGTTGCGGCTGGTCGACACGGAGCCGGCGTCCGACCCGCACGAGCCGCCCGGGGAGCCGGGGCTGCTGTCATGGCTGTCGACGCGGTTACGGGAGCGGGCCACCTGGCGGGAGCTGGGCCACGCCCTGCTGTTCGCCGGGCTGTTGTGGCCGGTCGACGCGCTCGCGGTCGCGGTCTTCCTGGGGGGCCCTTTGTCCATGGTCGCGACTCCGTTGCCGACCGCCGCCCTCGGCGAGGCGAAGGTTCTCAAGGTGTGGCTCGTCACCACCTGGCCGGCCGCTGCCGGCTTCGCCGTCCTCGGGCTGCTCCTGCTCGTCCCGGGCACCTACCTGCTGGGCGTCGCGGCCGGCGCCCGCGCCGGGCTGACCCGGTTGCTGATCGCCCCGCGCGAGACCGACCTGGGGGCCAGGGTGGTCGAACTGGCCCACTCCCGGGTGCGGTTGGTCGACGCCTTCGAGGCGGAACGGCGGCGGATCGAGCGCGACCTGCACGACGGGGCGCAGCAGCGGCTCGTCGCCCTGACGATGACGCTCGGGCTGGCCCGCCTCGACGCCCCGCCCGGGCCGCTCGCCGAGCAGCTGGCCAAGGCGCACCAGGAGGCCGGGTCCGCCCTCGCGGAACTGCGCGAGCTCATCCACGGCATCCATCCCAGGGTCCTCGCCGACTACGGCCTCGAAGCGGCCGTCGCCGACGCCGCCGACCGTTCGGCCGCGCCCGTGGACGTCGACCTGGAGTTGCCCGGGCGGTTCTCCCAAGCGGTCGAGGCCGCCGCGTACTTCGTGGTGTGCGAGGCGCTCGCCAACGTGGGCAGGCACAGTGAGGCGAGCCGGGCGGAGGTGAGCGGCGGGTACCGCGACGGACGGCTGTGCCTGCTGATACGCGACGACGGTCGCGGGGGTGCGCGGGCCGGCGAGGGCAGCGGGCTGACCGGGCTCGCCGACCGGGTGTCGGTGCTCGATGGCAGACTCACCCTGTCCAGTCCGCCCGGCGGACCGACCCTGCTGCGTGTGGAGATCCCTTGTGACCCTGCGAGTTGAGCGACCGCTGCGGGTCGTCCTGGCCGAGGACAGCGTGCTGTTGCGGGACGGGCTCGTCGGGCTGCTCAAACGCTGCGGGCACCAGGTCGCCGCGGCCGTGGGGGACGCCGGGGCGCTGGTCGCGGCCGCGGGCGAACACCGCCCCGACGTGGTGGTGACGGACGTGCGGATGCCGCCCGGCTTCCAGGACGAGGGCCTGCACGCCGCTGTGACACTCCGTCAGGAGCGGCCCGGGCTGCCCGTCCTGGTCCTCAGCCAGTACGTGCAGCGCCGGTACGCCGCCGAGCTGCTGGACTCCGGCGACGGCACGGGAATCGGCTATCTGCTCAAGGACCGCGTCGGCCAGGTCGAGGAGTTCGTCGAGGCGCTCGGCAAGGTGGCCGACGGCGGAACGGTCGTCGACCCCGAGGTCGTACGGCAGTTGCTGCGCCGCCGCCGCGACCCGCTGGAGCGGCTCACCCCCCGCGAGCGGGAGGTGCTGGCGCTGATCGCCGAGGGGCGGTCCAACCGTGCCATCGCCCGCGAACTGGTCGTCTCCGAGGCGGCCGTGGGCAAGCACATCTCCGGCATCCTGACGAAGCTGGACCTGCCGCCGGCGGACGAGACCCACCGCCGGGTGCTGGCGGTGCTGGCCTATCTCAGGGCGTAGGGCTTCCCCAACGGCGGGCCGCTGTCGACCCGTTGTATGAGAACCGGCGAGTTGATGTCATCGCGTCGCATCAGAGCCCTGAGTGAGGCGGTGGCCGAAACAAACCGGATGACAAGTCTTCCAGGCGTTCGAATCGCACCATGGTTCCCCAGCCCCTGGAACGAGGAGCGACGAGTCATGGCGCAGCAGGCCTGCCCCTTCCTGGCGATCGACCCGTCCGGTCAGGACCTCTACGGCGAGATAGCCCGCATCCGTGCCCGGGGCCCGGCCGTCGAGGTCGAACTCCCGGGCGGCGTACACGCGTGGTGGATCAACGGCCTGGAGCTGAACAAGCGGCTCCTGTCCGGGCCCGAGACGAGCAAGGACGCCTACCGGCACTGGCCGGCCTGGATCAGCGGGGACATCTCCCGCACCTGGCCGCTGGCCATCTGGGTCTCGGTGCGCAACATGGTCACCGCCTACGGCGACGACCACAGCCGGCTGCGCCAGCCGATGGCCGCGGCGTTCACCAAACGCCGCGTCGACGCGCTGCTGCCTCGCGTGCAGGAGATCGTCGACCGGGCACTGGACCGCCTGGAGCGGATCCCGGAGGGGGAAGTCGTCGACCTGCGGGCCGCGTTCGCGGCGCCGGTGCCGCACGAGGTGGTGTGCGAGCTGTTCGGCGTACCCCGTGGCGAGGACGGTCCGCGGGGGGCGCTGTACCGCGTCATCAACCGCTTCTTCGACACGGAGATCTCCCTGGAGGACGCCCAGGCGAACGCGGTCGACCTCTACGGGACGCTGACCGCGTTCCTGCAGCACAAGCGCGAGCACCCGGCCGACGACCTGACGACGGCGCTCATCGCCGTCCGCGACGAAGGCAGCCTCAGCGAGCAGGAGTTGATGGACAACCTGATCCTGCTGCTCACCGCCGGTTTCGAGACGACCGTCAACCTCATCGACAACACCGTGCACAGCCTGCTCGCCCACCCCGACCAGCTCGCACTCGTCCGCTCCGGGCAGGCGACCTGGGAGGACGCCCTGGAGGAGTCGCTGCGCCACGAGGCGCCGGGCGCCATGTCGGGCCTGCGCTACGCCGTGGAGGACATCGAGATCGAGCCGGGGCTGACCATCCCGAAGGGCGACCCGGTGGTGGTCTCCTTCGCCGGTGCCGGGCGCGATCCCGAGCGGCACGGGCCGGACGCCGATCGGTTCGACGTCACTCGCCCGACCAGTCGCGACCATGTGTCTTTCGGCCATGGTGTGCACCACTGCCTGGGCCGGCCTCTGGCCATGGCCGAGGCGACGCTGGCGCTGACATCCCTGTTCGCGCGCTTTCCGCGGCTGGCCCTGGCCGATCCCTCGTGTCCGCCGAAGCGGCTGCGGTCGATCATCTCCACGGGGCACGAGGAGTTGCCGGTGCTGCTGCACGGCCGGGACCCGGGCCCGCGCCCGGAGGAGGCGGAGGCGATCAGGAAGCTGTCCGGCCCCGGAGGAACGCGCGGTACCAGGGTGCCGCGCGCCTGAACGCGGCCTCGAACCCGTCGCCGGGCGGGCAGTCGAGGTCCCTCCAGAAAGCGTCGTCCACGAACCAGTGGTCGACCGTGAGCATCCCCAGGTGATGGAGCGCGAGCGGCGACCCGGCGGCCCGCTCCAGAGCCGTGGTGGCATCCACCGCCGCATCGCCGCCGGGCTTCTCCACCTGCGCGCTCACGGCCGCGAGCAGGTCCGGAACGGGCACCGGCTCGGGGTGGTTGACGTGGTGCACACCACCGCCGTGCTCCGGGGCGAGGGCCGCGGCCACCACCGCGCGGCCCAGGGTGTCGACGTCGATCATCGACTGGAGTGCCTCGCAGCCGGTCAGGGTGGCCGACAGCTCGTTCATCAGCCACACCAGTCCGGGGATCACCCAGCGGTCGCCCTCGCCGTACACGAGGTGCGGGCGCAGCACCAGACCGCCCGCGTCGAGGACGTGCCCTTCGGCGGCGGCCCGGGTGCGGCTGGTGGCCGACGCGGGCGCGACCGGTACCTCCCCGGGGCGCACGCCCCGGAAGGGCCCCCGGCCGAGGACGGCGGCCGTGCTCACGTACACGATCCGCCGCACTCCGGCGCGCAGGGCCTCCGCGACCAGGGCGCGGGTGCCGTGGTCGTTGACGGCCTCGGCGGTCTCGGCGTCACCGCCGATCTGCGTGGCGCAGTGCACCAGGACGTCGGTGTCGGCGCAGGCGCCGCGCAGGGAGGGCGGGGCGCAGAGGTCACCGTGGACGAACTCCGGTCCGGGCGGCGCGTGCCGGGACAACAGGCGTACGCGCACGCCCGGTTGCCGCTGGGCCGTGGCGGCGACCCGGCTGCCGACGAAGCCTCTCGCGCCCGAGATCAGAAGGTTGATCGTCACGACAGGGACCGTACCCGCGCCGGCCGGGCGGAGGTCAGCGTGGCCGTGAAGACGACCTCGCCGTCCTGGCGCCCCGTGACCCGTACGGTCACCTCCCCCGGGTCCTGATCGAACAGTTCCGTCTCGAGCCGGCACGGGCTGTGCAGCTCGGTGTAGCGGGCGAAGGCGGCCGTCATCGTCCGGGGCAGGAACGGGCGCTGCCCGGACGCGGCGGTCGCGGCCTGGCGGGCCGCCTCGAACAGGACCATGCCGGGGACGTGGTCGTTGGGCCGGGGGAAGAGGACCGGATGGCCGGTGTCGACGCGCAGCTGCCAGACGCCGGTGCGGTCGGCGGGGGCGAGGACGACGTCCTCGGTGCGGGAGCGGCCGGCGACCTCGGGAGCCACGCCCGGCAGCAGCGGAACCGGGGTGTCCCAGGCGTCCAGGCGTCCCGCGCGCAGGCGGCGGTAGGCGAGCGGCGAGGTGCAGCCGGTGCTGCCGGTCCCGCGGGCGACGAAGCGGCCCGCCCGGCGGAACTCCATCGTGGTCCGCATGCTCGCCAGGACGCGTCCTCGACGGCGTATCTCCGAGCACACGACGTCGATGTCGACGGGTTCGGCGGCGTCCGCCGGCAGGAGTGCGGACGGGTCGAGCGAGACGGTCAGGTCCCACATGACGAAGTGGGTGTCGGCGGGGGCGCCGAACTCGGCGTGCGCGAGCACCATCGAGGCCTGCCGCAACGTTTCGCCCACGATCATCGGGTCCTGGTGACGCTCGTCCACGGGTTCGAAGAAGGGGTGGGCGGCGGGCCAGTGCGCGGTGAGACGGAAACGCGTTCCGGAGATTCGGCTCCACCGGGTGGGGAAGACGTCCGTCTCGGTGGTGCGGTGGGCGAGTTCCTTGGAGACGGGGGCCTGCGAGGGGTGACCAGGGGGGTGTGGCGTGTTCTCGACGGCCTCGGGCGTTCTGTTCGCCGGACGGCCCGCGCGTCCGGTCTGATCGTCCGTGAGCGCGCTTGACGGGCCTGTCTGCGGCATGAGAACCCCCGGGGATCGGCTGCCTGGCTGCGGTCGGCGTTTGACTAAGGTACGGACGAGCCGGTTTTTTTCAAAGGGTGAGCCAAGCTGCTGGGACAGGCTCTCGCGCCCCCGCCGCACAGCGACTTCACAGGGATCGACAGAGATCAGGAGGCACCGATGGCGCGACAGGAGCGCGCGATCCGCACCCGGCGGACCATCCTGGAGGCGGCCGCGGCCGTCTTCGACGAACGCGGCTACACGTCGGCGACCATCGGGGAGATCCTGGACCGGGCGGGCGTCACCAAGGGCGCGCTGTACTTCCACTTCGGCTCCAAGGAGGAGCTGGCGGTAGGGGTTTTCGAGGAGCAGCTCGCGATCACGCTCCCGCCGCAGTCCAGCAAGCTCCAGGAACTCGTCGACTCCGGTCTGGTGCTGGCCCGCCGGCTCCGTTCCGAACCGCTGGTGCGGGCCAGCGTGGGTCTCGCCCTCGACCAGAGGGCCATGGACCTCGACCGCACGCCGGCCTTCCGCATGTGGATCGACCAGAACGTGCAGACGCTGGGCAAGGCGAAGACGCAGGGCGAACTGCTGCCGCACGTCGACGTCGCGGAGACGGCGGAGCTGCTGGTCGGCAGCTTCTCGGGCGTGCAGCTGCTGTCCCAGCTGCGCTGCCAACGGCAGGATCTGGAGCGTCGAGTCGTCGTGCTGTTCGAGCACTTCCTGTCCGGCATCGCGGTTCCCGCGGTGCTGGCCCGGCTCGAGATCTCGGTGGACCGGGGCGAGCGGGTGCTGGCGGAGGGGCGGGGCGGGGAGACGGCGGCGGTGCCGGTGCAGGCCCCCTCCGGGGCGTAGAGGCATAAGGTTTCGGGGCTTACGGGGCTTACGGGGCTTACGGGGCTTACGGGCGTGTAGGGCGTCGCGGCGTGCGGGCTCAGGCGGTCGGGGCGCGGGGCTGCCGCAGTGACAGCGCCTCGGGACCTCCTGGCCGGGCGCCCGTACGGATTGCCCACAGCTGTGGAGTTGTCCACAGGGTCTGACGAGTTTCGGCCACCGGTTGTACGGTCGGCACGAGTTGATGTTCGTGTGCGTGCGGGGGAGGCGGTCGGGATGACCAGGGCTGACGGAGGAACCGGGGCTTCGGCTCAGGGCGGGACGACGGCTGGGGACGGGTCGGGGCGTCGGCTGCCCCGGGTGCGCGGCTTCGCCGAGTGGCCGGCCGAAGGCTCGCCCAAGGACGACGGCAAGGCCCTGCGCAAGCGGACCCCGCGCAGTGCGCACGCCGCGCTCGACCTGGACGCGTCCCGGCCCGACGCGGTGAGCGCGGTCGAGGAGTCGGGCCGCGGCCGGCTGCCCGAGCTCACCCCGATCCGGGTCGGCCGCATGGCCGCCACCCCCTTCGCGTTCCTGCGAGGCTCGGCGGGCCTCATGGCGTACGACCTGGCGCGCACGCCGATGACCGGGATCCGGGCGCAGATCTGCGGCGACGCCCACGCGGCCAACTTCGGCCTGTACGGCGACGCGCGCGGCGGACTCGTCATCGATCTGAACGACTTCGACGAAACGGTGCACGGGCCCTGGGAGTGGGACCTCAAGCGCCTCGCGACCTCCCTGGTGCTCGCGGGCCGGGTGGCGGGGGCCGACGAGGACCAGTGCCGCAAGGCGGCGTTCGACGCGGTGGGCGCCTACCGCCGGACCATGCGGCTGCTGGCCGAGCTCCCGGTGCTGGACGCGTGGAACGCCATCGCGGACGAGGAGCTCGTCTCCCACGCCGACGCCCATGACCTGCTCGGCACGCTGGAGCGGGTCTCCGAGAAGGCCCGCCACAACACCAGCGGCCGTTTCGCGGCCAAGTCGACCGAGGCCACCGAGGACGGCGGGCGCCGCTTCGTCGACGCCCCGCCGGTGCTGCGGCGCGTCCCGGACGAGGAGGCCGCGGCGGTGGCGGCGTCCCTGGAGGAGTACGTCGGCACCCTGCCGGAGGACCGCCTGCCGCTCCTCGCCCGGTACGCCGTGCAGGACGTGGCGTTCCGCGTCGTCGGCACCGGCAGCGTCGGCACCCGGTCCTACGTCGTGCTGCTCCTGGACCACCGCGGTGAGCCGTTGGTGCTCCAGGTGAAGGAGGCGCGGGCCTCGGCGCTGGTGCCGCATCTGGTGACGGCCGGGTTCGAGGCACCGCAGGCCGGCCACGAGGGCCGGCGGGTCGTGCTGGGCCAGAAGCGGATGCAGGTCGTCAGCGACAACCTGCTGGGCTGGACGACGGTCGACGGATTCCCCTTCCAGGTCCGCCAGTTCCGCAACCGCAAGGGCAGCGTCGATCCGGCGGCCCTGGAAGCCGACCAGATGGACGACTACGGCCGCATGACCGGCGCGCTCCTGGCCCGGGCCCACGCCCACAGCGCCGATCCGCGGCTCATCGCCGGGTACTGCGGGAAGAACGAGGAGCTGGACGAGGCGATGGCGGCCTTCGCGGTCGCCTACGCCGACCGCACGGAGGCGGACCACGCGGATCTGGTCGCGGGGGTGAGGGCGGGGAAGGTCGCGGCGGAGACGGGGGTGTGACGGGGCCGAGCCGGGGGGCGCCGTCTCCCGCCGGGCGGCACGGCTGCGGACCGTGCCGTCGGCCGGCGCCGGTGTTGGTCGGCTGGGGACATGTGTGCCGCTTGGGGAGTCCGGGCGGAGACGGGGTGTGGGGCGGTGAGCTGCGGGCTGGGCCGGGCCGTAGCCCGGCGCCGAGTCCGTCGGCTGCCGGCATGCGTGCCGTCCGGGGCGGCAGGGGTGGGGCTGCAAGGATCACCCGCGGTGCCGGGGTGTGCAATGCCCCGGCTCGGGCTGGAGCGGGGCATGGCTCATCGGAGGGCAGGGGCGCCGACGGAGTCGGCCCGTGGCCTACGCTGGTCGGGTGACGACCCCGGAAGCTGACCAGGATGGTGGCGACGCCGCACGGCCCGAGGCGCGGCTGGAGCGGGCCGTGCGGGCCGCCGAGCAGGCGCTGATCGAGTACGAGATCGCCGTCGAGACCTTCCGTGTCGAGGTCGAGAACTTCTCCCGGCTGCACGAGCAGAAGCTCGGTCCGCTGTATGCCCGCCTGGAGGAGCTGGACGCGCGGATCCTGGAGGCCAGGGCCGCCCGCAGTGGCGACCCCGAGGACCGGCGGCGGGCGGAGGAGGCCCGGGCCCGCCTCGCCCCGATCCCCGGCGTCGAGGAACTGCTGCACGGCTGGATGGACGGCAGCGGCCTGTTCCCGGAGGCCTCGGCGATGCTCACGGACCAGGCGGTCCGGCCCCCGCAGCGCGTCCGCCCCAGCGAGGAGGCCCGCAAGCTCTACCGCGACCTCGCCCGCAAGGCCCATCCGGACCTGGCGCAGGAAGAGGTGGAGCGCGCCCGGCGCGAGGAGTTCATCACGCGGGTCAACGCCGCCTACGCCCGGGGCGACGAGGCGGAGCTGCGCGAGCTCGCCGAGGAGTGGGCCAGGGGGCCCGAGCTGAAGCGCGGCCCGAGCCGCGCCGAGGAGCTCTACGCCCGCCTCGAATGGCTGGCCCAGCGCAAGGAACTGCTGGCCCTGCTCGCCAAGGAGCTGGAGGACAGCGCCATCGGCCACATGATCCAGCTGGCCCCGCACGACCCGGACCGGCTCCTGGACGAGATCGGCCGTCAGCTGCTCACCCAGGTCGGCGAGCGTGAGACGGAGCTGGCCGTGCTGCTCGGCGAGGGCCGGGGCCAGGGCTGAGCCGTGCCCGGGGTGCCTCATCGGGCGGTTCGGGTAGCGTCGGATGCATGAGTTTCGGAGCTGGTGTGCCCACGGTCGCGGTCGCGGACCTCAAGGACGGCGACTTCCTGCTGGACGTCCGGGAGGACGACGAGTGGAAGGCGGGTCATGCCGAAGGGGCGCTGCACATCCCCATCAGTGAGTTCGTCGCCCGGTACGGCGAACTGACCCAGGCCGCCCCGCAGGACGGCCGGGTCCATGTGATCTGCCGGTCCGGCGGCCGTTCCGCCCAGGTCACGATGTATCTGGCCCAGCAGGGCATCGACGCCGTGAACGTCGACGGCGGCATGCAGGTGTGGGAGGCGGCGGGTCGTCCCGTGGTGACGGATGACGGACAGCAGGGGTTCGTCCTCTAGCGTCCCTCGCGTCCATGGGCTGAGTCGGCGGGTGCGGGGCCGCCCCTCGCCTGGAAGCCGTCAGGCCGGCGGGTGGGCGGCCAGGAGGTCGCCCAGGGCCTCCTCGTGCGCGGCGGCCGGGCCGAGCGACAGCTCCAGGTGCTCGGCCCGGGGCGTATCGGCAGTGCCGGCGTCGTCGACGTCGGCGCCGAACCCGCCGTGCAGGTGCCGCGCGGCCCGAACGACCGGCCTACGCCCTCCGCACGCCGCGGCGCGGTGCTCTCCAGCAGCGCACCCGGGCCAGCACCTGCCCCGACTCCCGCAGCACCAGGCGCAGGCGCGACGGCGTCCAGGCCGACCCCGCCGTACCTCGCGTAGAGCAGCATGCAGGCTCAGCAGGCCCGCGTCGGAGAGCGCGGCCCACAGGGCGCGGTCGTACGTCTCGGCGACGGCGCCCGGGTGAGGGCCGGCTGGGCACGGCGTTGGGCCGGCTGGGCACGGCGTCCGGGGCGACCCGGGCGAGCACGCCCTTCGCCGCCTCGGCCGCCGCCCGCTGCTCCTCGGTGGAAGCGAAGTCCGCGGTGCCTGTCCTTCCGGGGACCCCATTGAGCTGACGAGGCCTCAATAGAACATGTTCTAGAAGAAGGAATGGGCGTACGCGAAGGCGCCGTAGGGTGTCCCTCCTGTGGACGACCGCCCCGGGCACCCTGTGGATAACCTGCGGGGGTCCCCTGTGGACCAGGGGGACCGCACTCCGGGCGGTCGCGGTCGCCGTACGGTCGGCATGCCCGATGTGGCGACGGCCACGGCCCGGACCGGCGACAGAGGCTGTGCCCGGGGCCGACGGCCTGAGTAGCGTGCCGGTGCCGCGCGGCGGTGCGTGGGGCGGTACGACGCCCTCGCGGCCGGGTGGGCACAACGACGGACCGGGATCGGGAACGGGGCGGAATGGACGCGCACGACGAGGGCTCGAAAGCCCGGCACGCGCCGGGCGAGCCTGGCGGGCCGGGCGAGGGCCCGCCTGCCGATCCTCATCCGCTCGCTGGCCCGCGCCCGCCTGCCGATCCTCATCCGCTCGCTGGCCCGCGCCCGCCTGCCGATCCTCATCCGCTCGCTGGCCCGCGCCCGCCCGCTGATCCTCATCCGCTCGCTGGCCCGCGCCCGCCCGTTGATTCTCATCCGCCCACCGGTCCGGGCCCGCTCGCGGAGCACGGCCAGCCCCTGGAGTCCCCCACCGGTATCGCGGCCCTCTCCCTCGGCTACCGGATCGCCGTCGCGGTGGCTCTCGCGGTCGTGGCCATCGGGGTCTGTGCGCATCTCGGGATGACGTTCCTGCACGTCGCGCCGGCGAACACGGTCACCCGGGAGCACGGCAAGGCCGTGGACGAGTGGATCTACCCGGAGTTCGAGCAGAACTGGAAGCTCTTCGCGCCGAACCCGCTTCAGCAGAACGTCTCGGTCCAGGTCCGTGCCCAGGTCCGCGGGCCGGACGGCATGACGCTGACCACCGGCTGGTACGACCTGTCCGCGGAGGACGGCCGGGCCATCGACGGCAACCTGCTGCCCAGTCACACCCAGCAGAACGAGCTGCGCCGCGCCTGGGACTTCTTCGTCGCGACGCACGACAGCGAGAACCGGCCGGTGGGTTTGCGCGGCTCGCTCTCGGAGTCGTATCTGCGCCGGATCGCGGTGCTGCGCCTCGACCGTGCCGACGCGGTGCGGACCGCGACCGGGGGCGGCGGCGTCGTCGAGCGCGTGCAGTTCCGCTCCCGCACCAGCAACGTGCCGCCGCCCGAGTGGAGCCGGGAGAAGGTCTCCACGGCGCCGTCCTCCCGCGAGCTGCCGTGGTGGAAGCTGCCGCGGGACGAGGCCGAGGGAGGCGTGCGGTGAACCGCTTGTCCCTGGCCGTCTCGCGCGGCATCGCCCGGGTCACGGAGGCCGCCCTCGGCCCGTACCAGACCGCCGTCGTCCGTATCGGCTTCAGTGCCACCTGGCTGCTGTTCCTGCTCCGCGAGATCCCCCACCGCCAGGAGCTCTACGGCCCCGACGGCCCCTGGAGCTGGGACCTCGCCCGGCAGCTGATCGGGTCCAACGGCGCCTTCACCACCCTCATGTGGTCGGACGGCCGGATCTGGTTCGAGATCGTCTACGCCCTGGCGATCCTCGCCAGTGCCCTGCTGATGCTGGGCTGGCGGACCCGCACCATGTCGGTGCTGTTCATGGTCGGCGTGCTGTCGCTGCAGAACCGCAGCGTCTTCATGGGCGACGGCGGCGACAACGTGCTGCACCTGATGTCGATCTACCTGGTGTTCACGCGCTGCGCCCAGGTGTGGTCGCTGGACGCCCGGCGAGCCGCGCGGACCAGGGCGGCCCGCGTGCGGGGCGAGCGGATCACGGACCGGACCGGCCCGGCCCTGTGGGGCGTGTTCGGCTTCGTGCTGGTCGCGGTGACCCTGATCGGCCGGATGGGGGGCGACTGGCTGATACCGGCGCTGCTGTGGGCGGTGTGGGCGGCACAGGCCCTGTGGTGGCTGGTCGGGCGCCGCGCCAGGACCGGCGAGCCGCGGATCCTGCTGGACGTCGTCGCCAACATCGTGCACAACGGCGCCCTGCTCGTGATCATGGCCGAGGCGTGCCTGATCTACGCGACGGCCGGCTGGTACAAGATCCAGGGATCGCGATGGCAGGACGGCACCGCGGTCTACTACCCGCTCCACCTGGAGTACTTCTCGCCCTGGCCCGCGCTCGCCGACCTGCTGTCCGCCAGCGGCACGATGGTGATGCTCGTGACCTACGGCACGGTCCTCGTGCAGGTCGCCTTCCCGTTCACGCTGTTCAACCGGCGGGTGAAGAACGTCCTGCTGGCGGTCATGATCACCGAGCACGTGGTGATCGCGGTCGTCCTCGGTCTGCCGTTCTTCTCGCTGGCGATGATCGCGGCGGACGCGGTGTTCCTGCCGACGGCCTTCCTGCGGCGCCTCGGCGGCCGGGCGGCCCGCGCGCGGGATCGCCTCCTGAGCCGCGTCCGGCGGGCCCCAGTCCCCGAGCCGCACGCCCACGAGAGCCCCGAGACCACGCACGTAGGCTTCGGGGCATGACCGACCCCGTGACCCTCTGGCACCGGCTCGCCGCTGACACCGTCCTGCTCGACGGCTTCCACGCCCTCAAGCACGCGCTGCGGTTCGGCGCCGAGGTACCGGTCGCGGTCACCGCGGACCGGGCGGCAGCCCTCGCCCTCGCCGACGAGCTGGCGCCCGACGTACGGGATGCCCTGGCCGCGCTGCTGACGGAGGTGCCGCACGAGACCTACGTGTCCTTCGTGCCGCGCCCCCACCCCACGGCCGTGGCAGCCCTGGCCGTCCGTCCCGCCCGGGCGTCCAACCTCGAGAAGCTGGCGCACGCGCCCCGCACGGCCCCGGTCGTGGTTCTCGACAACCCGCGCAACCTCGGCAACGCGGGTGCGGTGATCCGCCTGGCCGCCGGTTTCGGAGCGACCGGCGTGGTGACGACCGGGACCGTCGACCCCTGGCATCCCACGGTCGTTCGTGGCGGGGCGGGCCTGCACTTCGCCACGGCCGTGGAGCGACTGACTGTCGATGAGCTGCCGCCCGGGCCGCTGTTCGCCCTCGACCCGGAGGGCGATGACATCCGGGGCGTCAAACTCCCGGACGACGCCGTCCTCGCCTTCGGCTCCGAACGCACCGGCCTGTCGTCGGAACTACGCGCCCGCGCCGACCACTTGCTGTCCCTGCCGATGCGCCCCCAGGTCAGCAGCTACAACCTGGCGACGAGTGTGGCCATGACCCTGTACCACTGGAGCTGCGGTGCGGCTTAGGGGTCCTTGCACTGTGCCCGCCCGGGTCGCGCGGCCTGGCACCGCGCCTGGCCGCGTTGCCGAAACGCCCAGGTAGCTCCGCTACCAGGGCGCTCCGGCGCCTTGCGATGCACGGCACCGGACCACGCGACCTGATCGGACGCTCATAGGGCAAGGACCCCTCAGGGGTCCTTGCGCTCCCTCAGGCCTCCCGCCGCACCTCGACCACCCTGAACCGGTTGGCGACGAACGCCCCGTCACACAGCGCCGCACTGGCCGCCGGGTTACCCCCCGAACCGTGGAAGTCGGAGAACGCGGCCGTCTGGTTCACATACACTCCGCCCGTCAGATTGAGCGACAGCTGCGCCGCCTCCTCCAGACAGGCCTCCCGCACGTCCTGCTCGACGTCCGGGTCGGTCGTGTACGCCCCGACGGTCATCGCGCCCTTCTCCCGGACGGTCCGTCGCAGCAGCTCCACCGCGTCCGAGGCCGAGTCGACGGCGACGGCGAAGGACACCGGCCCGAAACACTCGCTCATGTAGGCGGCCTCCGCGTCCGGCTTGGCCCCGTCCAGCTTCACGATCACGGGCGTACGGACGACCGCCCCCGGGAAGTCCGGGTTGGTGATCTCACGGGACGCCAGGGCGACCTCGCCCAGCCCCGCCGCGGCCTCCAGCCGAGCCTTCACATCCGGGTTGACGATCGCGCCCAGCAGTGCGTTCGCCCGGGCGTCGTCGCCCAGCAGCCCGTCCACCGACTTCGCGAGATCCGCGACCACCTCGTCGTAGGACTTGGGGCCCTGGTCCGTGCCGATGCCCTCGCGGGGGACCAGCAGGTTCTGCGGCGTCGTGCACATCTGGCCGCTGTACAGGGACAGGGAGAACGCCAGGTTGGAGAGCATGCCCTTGTAGTCGGACGTGGAGTGGACGACGACCGTGTTGACGCCGGCCTTCTCCGTGTAGACCTGCGCCTGGCGGGCGTTGGCCTCCAGCCAGTCGCCGAAGTCGGTCGATCCCGTGTAGTCGATGATCCGGATCTCGGGGCGCAGCGCGAGCGTCTTGGCGATGCCCTCGCCGGGGCGCTCGGCGGCCAGCGCGACCAGGTTCGAATCGAAGCCGGCCTCGGTGAGCACCTCGCGCGCGACCTGCACGGTGAGGGCGAGCGGCAGCACCGCGCGCGGGTGGGGCTTGACCAGGACCGCGTTGCCGGTGGCGAGGGAGGCGAACAGGCCCGGGTAGCCGTTCCACGTCGGGAAGGTGTTGCACCCGATCACCAGGCCGATGCCGCGCGGCACCGGCGTGAACTGCTTGGTCATGGCCAGCGGGTCGCGCTTGCCCTGCGGCTTGGTCCACTCGGCGTTGTCGGGCGTGCGCACCTGCTCCACATAGGCGTACGCCACCGCCTCCAGGCCGCGGTCCTGCGCGTGCGGTCCGCCCGCCTGGAACGCCATCATGAACGCCTGGCCGGAGGTGTGCATGACCGCGTGCGCGAACTCGTGCGTCCGGTCGTTGATCCGCCTGAGGATCTCCAGGCAGACCACCGCGCGCTGCTCCGCGCCCGCGTCCCGCCAGGCCCGCTGCCCGGCCTTCATGGCGGGCAGCAGCACGTCGAGGTCCGCGTGCGGGTATGTCACGCCCAGGTCGATGCCGTACGGGGACGTCTCACCGCCCACCCAGTCGTCCGTGCCCGGCTGGCCGAGGTCGAGGCGGGAGCCGAGGAGGGCGTCGAAGGCGGCCTTGCCCGCGGCCGCGTCCAGGCTGCCGTTCTCCCCGTAGGCCTTCGGGTGCTCGGGGTGCGGGGACCAGTACGCGCGTGTGCGGATCGCTTCCAGCGCCTGGTCGAGGGTGGACCGGTGCCGGGCGATCAGCTCGTGCGCCGAGAGTGCGGCGGTCATGGGTGACCAACTCCTCGTCTCAAGAACTCTTCGTCGAGTTCATGACCTGGGCAGAAACCTGGGCAGGAACACTCGGACAGAGCTAGAGTAACCGAACGATCGGTCGGTTCAAGGGGGTCCGCCGCATCTGTGGAAAACCCCGTGCGGGAGGATCGCGCACATGACAGCACTCGACCTCAGCAGCCCCGTGGCCGTCGTCGGCACCGGCACCATGGGCCAGGGAATCGCCCAGGTCGCGCTGGTCGCGGGTCATCCCGTACGGCTGTACGACGCGGTTCCCGGGCGGGCGCGTGAGGCGGCCGACGCGATCGGTGCCCGACTGGACCGGCTCGTCGAGAAGGAGCGGCTCACGGCCGCCGACCGGGACGCCGCCCGTGCCCGGCTGCATCCCGCCGGGACCCTCGGCGAGCTCGCCGACTGCTCCCTGGTCGTCGAGGCGGTCCTGGAGCGGCTGGACGTCAAACAGGAGCTGTTCCGCGAGCTGGAGGGCATCGTCGACGACGACTGCCTGCTCGCCACCAACACCTCGTCCCTGTCCGTCACCGCCGTCGCCGGTGCCCTGCGCGTCCCGGGCCGCTTCGTCGGCCTGCACTTCTTCAACCCGGCGCCACTGCTGCCGCTGGTGGAGGTCGTCTCCGGGTTCGCCACGGACGTCACGTCGGCCACGCGCGCGTACGAGACCGCCCGCGCCTGGGGCAAGACGCCGGTGGCGTGCGCGGACACTCCCGGCTTCATCGTCAACCGCATCGCCCGGCCGTTCTACGCCGAGGCCTTCGCGGTGTACGAGGCGCAGGGCGCCGACCCGGCCACCACCGACGCGGTGCTGCGCGAGTCGGGCGGCTTCAGGATGGGCGCGTTCGAGCTGACCGACCTGATCGGCCAGGACGTCAACGAGTCCGTCACGCGGTCGGTCTGGCAGTCCTTCTTCCAGGACGTGCGCTTCACTCCGTCCGTCGCCCAGCGACGCCTGGTCGAGTCCGGCCGGCTGGGCCGCAAGACCGGCCAGGGCTGGTACGACCACCGCAACGGCGCCGAGCGCCCCGAGCCGGACACCGCCGAGCGGCGGCAGCCGCCCGCGTACGTGGTCGCCGAGGGTGACCTGGGCCCGGCCGGTGACCTGCTCGCGCTGATCCGCGCGGCGGGCATCCCCGTCCGCGACGAGGACGAGGACAACGGCACCCGCCTGGTGCTGCCCAGCGGCGGCCGGCTCGCCCTCGCCGACGGGCAGACCTCCGTGGAGTTCCGGGACGTCGTCTACTTCGATCTCGCCCTGGACTACCGCAAGGCCACCCGGATCGCCCTGTCCGCCTCCCAGGACACCTCCCCGCAGACCCTCGCCGAGGCCACCGGCCTCTTTCAGGCGCTCGGCAAGAAGGTCAGCGTCATCGGCGACGTGCCAGGCATGATCGTCGCCCGCACGGTCGCGCGGATCATCGACCTGGCGCACGACGCCGTCGCCAAGGGCGTGGCCACCGAGGAGGACATCGACACCGCGATGCGCCTCGGCGTCAGCTACCCCCTGGGGCCGTTCGAGTGGAGCCGCCGGCTCGGCCGTTTCTGGGCCTACGCGCTCCTGGACGACCTGCACCTGCGCGACCCCTCGGGGCGCTACGCGCCGTCCCTCGCGCTGTACCGCCACGCCCACGCCTCCGACAAGCGGGAGGGCACCGCCTCATGACCACCGCCAAGCGCGACGCCTACACCCCGGACACGCTGCTGTCCGTCGCCGTCCGGGTGTTCAACGAGCGCGGATACGACGGCACCTCCATGGAGCACCTCTCCAAGGCGGCCGGCATCTCCAAGTCGTCGATCTACCACCACGTCACCGGCAAGGAGGAGCTGCTGCGCCGGGCCGTGAGCCGGGCCCTGGACGAGCTCTTCGGGATCCTCGACGAGGAGCACGCACGCGTGGGGCGGGCCGCGGAGCGCCTGGAGTACGTCGTCCGGCGCATGGTCGAGGTGCTCATAGCCGAACTGCCCTACGTCACCCTGCTGCTGCGCGTGCGCGGCAACACCGACACCGAGCGGTGGGCCCTGGAGCGGCGCCGCGACTTCGACCACCGGGTCGCCGACCTGCTCAAGGCCGCGGCGGCCGACGGTGACGTGCGCGGTGACGTGGAGGTCCGGCTGGTCACCCGGCTGGTCTTCGGCATGATCAATTCGATCGTGGAGTGGTACCGGCCGGACGGGCGGGGGATGGGCGAGCGCGAGGTCGCCGAAGCGGTGGTGCAGCTGGCGTTCGGGGGCCTGCGCAAGGCCGGCTGACCTTGAGGGGTCCTTGCACTGCGAGCGACCCGGGCGGGCATGGTGCGAGGGGCCCTGAGGGCTCCGCCGAACCCCTCAGCCCTGCGGCTCCAGGTCCTCCTCCTCGAACACCAGCAGCGTGCGCGAGCTCAGTACCTCCGGGATCGCCTGGAGCCGGGTCAGCACCAACTCGCGCAACGCCCGGTTGTCGGTCACGTGTACCAGCAGCAGCACGTCGAAGTCCCCGCCCACCAGGGCGATGTGGGAGGCGCCGGGCAGCTGTCTGAGCTGCTCGCGGACCGTGCGCCAGGAGTTCTGCACGATCTTCAGGGTGACGTACGCCGACGTCCCCTGACCTGCTCGCTCGTGGTTGACGCGGGCGCCGAAGCCGCGGATGACCCCGTCCTCGACGAGCCGGTTGATCCGGGCGTAGGCGTTGGCGCGCGAGACGTGGACGCGTTCGGCGACCGAACGTATCGAGGCGCGGCCGTCGGCCTGGAGCATGCGCAGGATGTCCTGATCGACGGCGTCCAGGGGCCGTGCCGGCGGCAGCATCGCGCCGTCGTCCTGGCTGTCGGCCATTTGTTCAGATGCCACCTGCGCCCGCCTCCCGGTCATGGACGTACTGCGTCCATCTCAGGTCGGGGGGGACCGTTTGTCCACAGCCTGAGGTCACCCGTAGCCAAAATGTGCCGGCGACCGAACAATCGGTAGGTGAGGCGCATCACAGCCGATGTGCCTCCAAGCCGCTCCCACGAGGAGGTGCCGTCATGACGGTCATGGAGCAGCGGGGCGCGTACCGGCCGACCCCGCCGCCCGCCTGGCAGCCCCGCACGGACCCCGCGCCGCTGCTGCCCGACGCGGAGCCGTATCGCGTCCTCGGCACCGAGGCCGCCGCGAAGGCCGACCCGGAGCTGCTGCGGACGCTGTACGCGGAGCTGGTGAAGGGCCGCCGCTACAACGCCCAGGCCACCGCCCTCACCAAGCAGGGCCGTCTCGCGGTCTACCCCTCCACCACCGGCCAGGAGGCCTGCGAGGTCGCCGCCGCACTGGTCCTGCAGGAGCAGGACTGGCTCTTCCCGAGCTACCGCGACACGCTCGCCGTGGTCGCCCGGGGCGTGGACCCGGTCGAGGCCCTCACGCTGCTGCGCGGCGACTGGCACACCGGCTACGACCCGTACGAGCACCGGGTCGCCCCCCTGTGCACCCCGCTCGCCACCCAGCTGCCCCACGCCGTGGGCCTCGCGCACGCCGCCCGCCTCAAGGGCGACGACGTGGTCGCGCTGGCCATGGTCGGCGACGGCGGCACCAGCGAGGGCGACTTCCACGAGGCGCTGAACTTCGCAGCCGTCTGGCAGGCGCCGGTCGTCTTCCTCGTGCAGAACAACGGCTTCGCGATCTCCGTCCCGCTCGCCAAGCAGACCGCGGCCCCGTCGCTGGCCCACAAGGCCGTCGGCTACGGCATGCCCGGCCGCCTGGTCGACGGCAACGACGCCGCCGCCGTGCACGAGGTGCTCTCGGACGCCGTACGCCACGCACGCGCGGGCGGCGGCCCCACCCTCGTCGAGGCGATCACCTACCGTGTCGACGCCCACACGAACGCCGACGACGCGACCCGCTACCGCGGCGACGCCGAGGTCGAGACCTGGCGCGAGCACGATCCGATCCGGCTGCTGGAGCGTGAGCTGACCGCGCGCGGCCTGCTCGACGAGGCCGGCATCGAGGCCGCCCGCCAGGACGCCGAGACCATGGCAGCGGCCCTGCGCGAGCAGATGAACCAGGACCCGGACCTCGACCCGATGGACCTGTTCACCCACGTCTACGCCGAGCCCACCCCGCAACTGCGGGAGCAGCAGGAGCAGTTGCGGGCAGAGCTGGAGGCCGAGGCCGAGATCGAGCCGGAAGGGGGCACGCACCGATGACCACCGTCGCCGTCAAGCCGGCCACCATGGCTCAGGCCCTCACGCGCGCGCTGCGCGACGCCATGGCCGCCGACCCGAGCGTCCACGTCATGGGCGAGGACGTCGGCACCCTCGGCGGCGTCTTCCGCGTCACCGACGGACTCGCCGAGGAGTTCGGCGAGGACCGCTGCACGGACACCCCGCTCGCCGAGGCGGGCATCCTCGGCACCGCGGTCGGCATGGCCATGTACGGCCTCAGGCCCGTCGTGGAGATGCAGTTCGACGCGTTCGCCTACCCGGCGTTCGAGCAGCTCATCTCGCACGTGTCCCGCATGCGCAACCGCACCCGCGGCGCCATGCCCCTGCCGATCACCATCCGCGTTCCGTACGGCGGCGGCATCGGCGGCGTCGAGCACCACAGCGATTCCTCCGAGGCGTACTACATGGCGACTCCGGGGCTCCATGTCGTCACACCGGCCACCGTCGCCGACGCCTACGGTCTGCTGCGCGCAGCCATCGCCTCCGACGACCCGGTCGTCTTCCTGGAGCCGAAGCGGCTGTACTGGTCGAAGGACTCCTGGAACCCCGAGGAGCCGTCGCCGGTTGAGCCGATCGGCCGCGCGGTGGTGCGGCGCCCCGGCCGGAGCGCCACGCTCATCACGTACGGGCCGTCCGTACCCGTCTGCGTGGAGGCGGCCGAGGCGGCCCGGGCCGAGGGCTGGGACCTCGAAGTCGTCGATCTGCGTTCCCTGGTGCCGTTCGACGACGAGACGGTGTGCGCCTCGGTGCGGCGGACGGGCCGCGCGGTCGTCGTCCACGAGTCGGGCTCCTTCGGGGGCCCGGGCGGGGAGATCGCGTCCCGGGTCACGGAGCGCTGCTTCCACCACTTGGAGGCGCCGGTGCTGCGCGTGGCCGGGTTCGACGTCCCGTACCCGCCGCCGATGCTGGAGCGCCACCACCTGCCCGGTGTGGACCGGATCCTGGACGCCGTCGGGCGTCTGCAGTGGGAGGCCGAGAGCTGATGGCACAGGTGCTGGAGTTCAAGCTGCCGGACCTCGGTGAGGGGCTCACCGAGGCGGAGATCGTGCGCTGGCTGGTCGAGGTCGGCGACGTGGTCGCCGTCGACCAGCCGGTCGTGGAGGTCGAGACGGCCAAGGCGATGGTCGAGGTCCCCTGCCCCTACGGAGGTGTGGTCACGGCCCGCTTCGGCGAGGAGGGCGCGGAGCTGCCCGTCGGGGCGCCGCTGATCACGGTGGCGGTGGGGGAGCGGCCGCCGTCCGGTGACGGTGACGCCGGGAGCGCCGGTGCCGGGGGCTCCGGGAACGTCCTGGTCGGGTACGGCACGTCCGAGGCACCGGCGCGGCGGCGCAGGGTGCGTCAGGCGCGGCCGGCGACGGGGACAGCAGGACGGGCCGGTGCGTCCGTGGACGGACGGAACGCTGCCCCGGCGGCAGTGGACGGCCGAACCGGTGCCCCCGGGATCGAGGACGGCCCCGTCCCGGTGATCTCGCCCCTGGTTCGCCGTCTGGCTCGGCAGAACGGCCTCGACCTGCGGGAGCTGACCGGCTCGGGACCCGACGGGCTGATCCTGCGGGCGGATGTCGAGTACGCCCTGCGCGCGGCGGCCCAGGGCACCACGACGGCGCCGTCGGCCGAGCCGCACCCGCGCGTGCCGCGGACGCCGAGCGCGGCCACCGCACCGCAGACCGCGGAAGCGGCTGCCTTCGCGCCCCACTCCTCCGCCGTCCGGTCCTCCGTGTCCGCGGCCCCCGGCGAGATCCGCACGCCCCTCAAGGGCGTCCGCGGCGCCGTCGCCGACAAGCTGGCCCGCAGCCGCCGCGAGATCCCGGACGCGACCTGCTGGGTGGACGCCGACGCCACGGAGCTGATGCGGGCGCGCACGGCCATGAACGCGGCCGGCGGGCCGAAGATCTCCCTCCTGGCCCTGCTGGCCCGGATCTGCACGGCCGCTCTCGCGCGCTTCCCCGAGCTCAACTCCACCGTCGACACGGAGGCCAGGGAGGTCGTCCGGTTCGACCACGTCCACCTGGGCTTCGCGGCGCAGACCGACCGGGGGCTCGTCGTCCCGGTGGTGCGGGACGCGCACGCACGGGACGCCGAGTCGCTGACCGCGGAGTTCGCCCGGCTGACCGAGGCGGGCCGGGCCGGGACGCTGACACCCGCGGAACTCACCGGCGGCACCTTCACGCTGAACAACTACGGCGTCTTCGGCGTGGACGGCTCCACCCCGATCATCAACCACCCCGAGGCCGCCATGCTCGGCGTCGGCCGCATCGTCCCCAAGCCGTGGGTGCACGAGGGCGAGCTGGCCGTCCGCCAGGTCGTCCAGCTCTCCCTCACCTTCGACCACCGGGTGTGCGACGGCGGCGTGGCGGGCGGCTTCCTGCGGTACGTGGCGGACTGCGTGGAACAGCCGGCGGTGCTGCTGCGGACGCTCTGATTCCTGTTCGGCCCGCGAGCTGGGACTCGTGATCGTGTCGCTTCCCCCGCGTTCCGTGTGATCGCGGGGGCACGCATACTCGGTGGATGACCGCCAACGATCCCCCCGGCGAGCCCCGGGCCGGTACCGGCCACGCGCAGGGGGCGCATCCCGCCCTCCACGACGCCGTCGTGCTCGCCGGCGGTGCCGCACGGCGCCTCGGCGGCGCGGACAAACCCGGGGTGCGCGTGGGCGGCCGGGCCCTGCTCGACCGCGTCCTCGCCGCGTGCCGCGGCGCCCGCACCACCGTCGTCGTCGCCTCGCCGAGGCCGACCGCACGGCCCGTGACCTGGGCCCGCGAGGACCCGCCCGGCGGCGGGCCCCTCGCCGCCATCGACGCCGGACTCCGGCACACCACGGCGGAGCATGTCGTGGTGCTCTCCGCCGACCTGCCGTTCATCGAGGAGCCGACCGTCGGCCGGCTGCTGAGCACGCTCCGGACGAGCGGCGCCGACGGCGTGCTGCTGACCGACCCCGACGGCCGTGATCAGCCGCTCGTGGCCGCGTACCGGGCGCCGCGGCTGCGCGAGACGCTCGCGCTCCTGGACGGACGGCACGGCGGCCTCGCCGGTCTCCCCCTGCGGCGTCTCGTCGCCGAGCTGGACCTCACCCGCGTCTTGGACCCCGTCGCGTCCTTCGACTGCGACACCTGGGACGACATCGCCACGGCCAGGGCACGGATCAGGGAGCATGGACACGTGTTGGATGAATGGATTTCCGCCGTCAACGACGAACTGGGCATCGACCTCGAGGTCGACACCCGCGGCCTGCTCGACCTCGCCCGTGACGCCGCCCACGGCGTGGCCAGGCCGGCGGCGCCGCTGACCACCTTCCTCGTGGGCTACGCGGCCGCACAGGCCGGCGGCGGCCCCGAGGCGGTCGCCGAGGCCGCCCGCAAGGCGGCGGCGCTCGCGGCTCGCTGGGCACAGGAGAGCACCGCGCAAGCCCCGCGAGCCCAGGGCGACGTCGCCCCCGACGCCACCCCCGACACCCGCCCGGACGCCTGATGACCCCGCACGGCACCCGCGCCGGTGAGGACGCCGAGGACCTCGACGTCGAGGAGGTGCTCGCCCTCGTGAAGAACAGCAACGACAGCACCCTCGGCGATCACGGTCACGGACCCGGTGCACACGGCCACTCCCCGGGCGGCCGGGGAACCGGCGGCTCCTCCGCACAGGCCGACGCCCGGCCCCCCTCCCCCCCGCCCGACAGCCGCCACCACGCCACCCCCTGGCCCGAGGCCCGTTCCCTCGCCGAACGCGCCGCGCGGGACACCGTCCGGGCCGTCCGCCGCGCCCCTGTCTCCGTCCCCCTCGACGCCGCCCTCGGCCTCACCCTGGCCGGTCCGCTCGACGCCCTCACCGACCTTCCCTCCTTCGACACCTCGGCGATGGACGGCTGGGCGGTCGCCGGCCCCGCCCCCTGGGACGTCCGGGACGAGGGCGTCCTCGCGGGGCACGTCCCGCACGAGGCTCTCACCGACGGCGAGGCCGTCCGGATCGCCACCGGCGCCCGCATCCCTGCGGACACCACCGCCGTCCTGCGCAGCGAGCACGGCCGCACCGACGACAGGGGCCGCCTGTACGCGACCAGGGACGTCGTCCACGGCCAGGACATCCGCCCGCGCGGCCAGGAATGCCGCACCGGTGACCAACTCCTCCCCGTCGGGACGCTCGTCACCCCCGCCGTCCTCGGGCTGGCCGCGGCGGCCGGGTACGACACCGTGACCGCCGTCCCCCGCCCCCGCGTGGAAGTCCTGGTCCTCGGTGACGAGTTGCTCGCCGAGGGGCTGCCGCACGACGGCCTGATCCGGGATGCGCTCGGCCCGATGCTGCCGCCCTGGCTGCGTGCGCTCGGCGCCGAGGTCACCGCCGTCCGGCGTATCCACGACGACGCCGACGCCCTGCACGAGGCGATCACCACGTCCGGCGTCGATGTCGTCGTCACCACCGGCGGCACCGCCGCGGGCCCGGTCGACCACGTCCACCCCACCCTGCGCCGGATCGGCGCCGACCTCCTCGTGGACGGCGTCAAGGTCCGCCCGGGCCACCCCATGCTGCTGGCCCGCATCAGTGAGGCGCAGCACCTCGTCGGCCTGCCGGGCAACCCGCTCGCCGCCGTCTCGGGCCTGCTGACGCTCGCCGAGCCGCTGCTGCGGATCCTCGCGGCCCGCCCGGCCCAGGAGCCCTACACGCTGCCGCTCGGGGACGCCGTGCAGGGGCACCCGTACGACACCCGGCTCGTCCCGGTCGTCCTGCGCGGTGACCGGGCTGTTCCGTTGCACTACAACGGCCCCGCCATGCTGCGCGGCATCGCGGCGGCCGACGCGCTGGCCGTCGTCCCACCGGGCGGCGCAGGTCCGGGGCAGGAGGCGGAGCTGCTCGACCTGCCCTGGGCGTCCGCAGGAATCGGGGTGTGTTTCACGTGAAACTTCCGGGCCAGGACGTGATCGCCCGTCAGGCCGACGAGCATCTGGTGACCCATCGGGTGAAGCTCCCGAGGACAGTGGTGGAGCATCCGATCCGCCAGGTCGCCAGGCGGTTGTCGATGGCACTGGTGGTCCTTGTCGTGACCGCGCTGATCGTCTACGCCGACCGTGACGGCTACAACGACAACGCGGGCGGTGGTCTCGATCTCCTCGACGCCTTCTACTACGCGACCGTCACTCTCTCCACCACCGGCTACGGCGACATCACCCCTGCCAGTGATGGCGCCCGGCTGACGAATATCCTCGTCATCACGCCCCTGCGCGTGCTGTTCCTGATCATCCTGGTCGGCACCACGCTCGAAGCCCTCACCGAACGCACTCGGGAGGAGTGGCGACTGACCCGCTGGAGGTCCACGTTGCGCGATCACACCGTCGTCATCGGCTTTGGCACGAAGGGCAGGTCGGCGATCCGGACCGTCTGCGCGACGGGGCTGAAGAAGGAACAGGTCGTCGTGGTCGATCCCAGCTCCAAGGTGATCGACGCCGCGACCGCAGAGGGCTACGCGGGTATCGTCGGGGACGCGACACGCAGCGAGGTGCTCAAGCGGGCCGAGGTCCACAAGGCGCGTCAGATCATCATCGCGACCCAGCGCGACGACACGGCCGTCCTGGTGGCGCTGACGGCCCGGCAGCTCAACCGCGGGGCGAACATCGTCGCCGCGGTGCGCGAGGAGGAGAACGCGCCGCTGCTGAAGCAGTCCGGCGCCGACGCGGTCATCACCAGCGCCAGCGCCGCCGGCCGGCTGCTCGGCCTGTCCGTGCTCAGCCCCTCGGCCGGCATGGTGATGGAGGACCTCATCCAGCAGGGCAGCGGGCTCGACATCGTCGAACGGCCGGTCGTCAAGGCCGAGGTGGGCAAGACCCCGCGCGAGGTCGCCGACCTGGTGGTGAGCGTCATACGCGGTCACCGGGTGCTCGGCTACGACGACCCGGCCGTCGGCACGCTGGAGTTGACCGACCGGCTCATCACCATCGTGCGGAAGACACCGGCCACCCAGGTCGCGCCGGACATCCGCCCGATGCCCCCGATGCCGCGCAACTGACCGGCGGGGCGGACAGCACACCGGCCGCCGCGCACCCACCCGGGTGCGCGGCGGCCGACCAAGGCCCCGGGGGGCTACTTCCGGTTGTACAGCCGCATCGTGACCGGCCCGAAGACCAGCACGAACAGCCCTGCCCAGCCCAGCGACCAGGCGACCTCCTCGGCCGGCCAGTCGCCGCCCATCAGACCGCGCACCGCCGACGCCAGATGCGTGATGGGGCTGTTGTTGACGAAGGCCTGCAGCCAGCCCGGCATCGTCCTCGGGTCGACGAACACGTTGGAAAGGAAGGTGAGCGGGAAGATCACCATCATGCTGACGCCCATCACCGACTTCTCGGTGCGCAGCATCAGCCCGAACATCGTCCAGATCCACGAGAACGCGAACGAGAACAGCACCAGCAGGGCGATCCCGGCCAGCACCCCGGCGACCCCGCCGTCCGGCCGGAAGCCGAGGATGATGCCGACGGTGAGCATCACGACGGACGCGATCGTGTAGCGCAGGGCGTCGCCGAGCAGATAGCCGACCATCGTCGACGGCCGCCAGATCGGCAGGGTGCGGAACCGGTCGAAGACGCCCTTCTCGATGTCGGTGTTGACCGAGACGCCCGTGTACATCGTGATCATGACGACGGACATCACGAGGATGCCCGGCAGCAGGAACTGGATGTACTCCTTCGGCGAGCCGGCCAGCGCCCCGCCGAACAGGTACGTGTACATCAGCACCATCATGATCGGGAACGCCGTGACGTCGAAGAGCTGCTCCGGCACGTGCTTGATCTTGAGGATCGCCCGCCAGCCGAAGGTCATCGAGGCCGACCAGGCGCTGGGCCTGGGCGGCCGTTCCCTGGCGATGAGCAGAGCGGCGAGGGACTCGGCGCTGACCGGGGCGAGGTCCTTGCTCTCGGTGGTCGTCGCGGTGCTCATGCCGCCACCTCGTCCTTCCTGTCGTCGGAGTGGTCGGCGGAGTCGTGCGTGTCGTGGCCGGTGAGGGCGAGGAACACCTCGTCCAGGCTGGGCTGGCCCAGCGAGAAGTTGTCGACGGTGATCCCGGCCCGGGACAGCTCGCTCAGCGCGCGGGAGGCCTGCTCGGCCGCGGAGTCGTCGCTCGCCGCCGTACCGAGCCGGGCGGTCAGGGCCACCGGGTCGGACTCCATCTGCACCTGCGCGGCGAGGGCCCGGCGCAGCAGCCCGGCCGCCGGCTCGCGCTGGTCGGGATCTCGTAGCCGCAGATGGACGGATCCGGCCCCGACGGACGACTTCAGCTCGCCCTTGGTGCCCTCGGCGATGACCCGGCCGCGGTCGATGACGGCGATCCGGGATGCCAGCTGGTCGGCCTCGTCCAGGTACTGGGTGGTCAGCAGCACGGTGGTGCCCTGGGCGACGACGGCCCGCACGATGTCCCACACCTGGTTGCGGCTGCGCGGGTCCAGGCCGGTCGTCGGCTCGTCGAGGAACAGCAGGTCCGGGGTGTTGAGGATGGACGCGGCGATGTCGATGCGCCGCCGCATGCCGCCCGAGTAGTGCTTGACCTGCTTGCCGGCCGCCTCCGTGAGCCCGAAGGCCTCCAGGAGCTGGGCGGCACGGTCCCGGGCGGCCCTCTTGTGGTGGCCGAGCAGCCGGCCCAGCAGGACCAGGTTCTCGGTGCCGGTGAGGTCCTCGTCGACCGACGCGTACTGGCCGGTGAGGCTCACCCGGCTGCGCACCTCGTCCGCCTCGCGGACGATGTCGTGGCCGAAGACATGCGCCTCGCCGCCGTCCGGCCGCAGGAGTGTGGCGAGCATCTTCACGGTGGTGGTCTTGCCGGCGCCGTTCGGGCCGAGGACGCCGTAGACCGTGCCGGCGGGCACGGACAGGTCGACTCCGTCGACGGCCCGGGTTTCGCCGAACCTCTTCACCAGGCCCGCGGTCTCGATGGCAAGGCCGGACGTCTGCGTGCTCATGCTTCGGGTCCTTCCGAGTACGTGGGCTACGCATGGGGAGACCTTTACCGTCGCCCAAACTCATCGGTCGCGCACATGGATTTCCGCCAGGACCGGACCGACGACGTAGCGGAAGCGGTCCCGGGGACGGAGGCGGACTCGGCCCGGGGACCGGGGGGTACGGTCCCCTTCATGCATGCGATCACGATTCCCGAACCTGGTGGGCCCGAGGCGCTGGTCTGGGACGAGGTCCCGGATCCCGTGCCCGGCGAGGGCGAAGTCCTGGTCGAGGTGACGGCCGGCGCGGTCAACCGGGCCGACATCCTGCAGCGACAGGGCTTCTACGACCCGCCGCCCGGCACGTCCCCGTATCCCGGCCTGGAGTGCTCCGGGCGGATCGCCGAACTCGGCCCCGGGGTCGCCGGCTGGAACATCGGCGACGAGGTGTGCGCGCTGCTGTCCGGCGGCGGCTACGCCGAGAAGGCGGTCGTCCCTGCCGGGCAGCTGCTGCCGGTGCCCGAGGGCGTGGACCTGAAGCAGGCCGCGGCGCTGCCCGAGGTGGCCTGCACCGTCTGGTCGAACGTCTTCATGGTCGCCCATCTGCGCCCCGGCGAGACGCTGCTCGTGCACGGCGGCTCCAGCGGCATCGGCACGATGGCCATACAGCTGGCCAAGGCCGCCGGCGCGCGGGTGGCGGTCACGGCCGGTACGAAGGAGAAGCTGGACCGGTGCGCCGAGCTGGGCGCCGACATCCTGGTCAACTATCGCGAGCAGGACTTCGTCGAAGAGGTCAGGAAGGCCACGGACGGCGCCGGTGCCGACGTGATCCTCGACAACATGGGTGCCAAGTACCTGGAGCGCAACGTCAAGGCCCTCGCCGTCAACGGCCGGCTGGCGATCATCGGGATGCAGGGCGGTGTGAAGGGCGAGCTGAACATCGGCGCCCTGCTGGCCAAGCGCGCCGCCATCAGTGCGACATCCCTGCGTGCCCGGCCGCCGCAGGAGAAGGCGGCCATCGTCGCGGCCGTACGCGAACACGTCTGGCCCCTGTTCGCCGGCGGCCGGCTGCGCCCGGTCGTCGACCGCGCGATCCCCATGCCGGACGCCGCCACCGCCCACCGGGTGGTGGAGGAGAGCGGCCACGTCGGCAAGGTGCTGCTGATCGCGCCGCGGGGCGCCTGAGGTCCGGGGCCGGATTCGTGGTGCCGTGTGACCGGCCTCAGACCCGCCGCAACCGCAGTCCCACGAAGGCCAGGCCCAGCCCCAGTCCGATCAGGACCAGGCCGCTGCCCAGCGGCAGGATGCGCGGAACCGGGCCGGTGGGGCGTTCGGCGGTAGCGGCCCGGCGTACGGGCTGGTCCATCGGTGCCGGGGGCTCCGGGACGGCCTCCCGGGGCGCCTCGGGTACCACGGCGGCCTCCCGGGGCGCCTCGGGTACCGCGCTCGCGTCGGCGACGCCCGGCTTCTCCTCGGCTCCCTCCGGCCGTCCCGGCCGCTCCCGCCCCTGCCCGGCCCGGCTCCCGGCCCGCGAGGGCTCGCCCGCGGCGGACGGGGGTGACAGGACGGACGGGACGGACGGGGCCGCCCGGGCTGCGCCGGCCCCGGCTCCCTCCTCTTCGTCGTACGCGAGGACAGCACCGTGGGACGGAGCAACCCCGTACGGTGAGACGACCGCACCCGCCCCCAGGGCGACCACCAGTCCCACCGCCCGCAGTGCGCGTTGCCATGGAGTCACGTGGGTGACCCCCTCCCGCCGTGCCCGGTAGGGCAGAAACGGCAAGTTCGGTCATATCGAGGCAATCAGCCTCACACCACCCCCGTCGTCAGGCACTCCGGGTTCGGCCGAGGGGCGGAATCGCTGCACGATCCGGGGCAGCTCTGCACACCTACGGCCGCCCGGAACGGGACGGCACGGTGGACCGTGACGGCGTCGAGAGGGCCGGACGGGGCGTGCGGGGCCCGGCTGCCGAGACTCACCCGGGAGGGGGGGGGAGCCACCCGCCGCGGAGCAACCCGCGGCCTGAGCAACTCGTCTCCTCCATCACGGTGGATCAGCCTCCCGCGGGGGCACCACAAAGGTGAGGTGCAGGCGTGCGAGAGAATGGCGACATGGAGATGCCGAGGAACGAGAGGTCGCCGGAGAACCAGCAGATCCTGGTCGTGGGCCAGGACGGCATGGCGCTCAGCGGCGGCGGGGACGAGGACTCCCGAGAGACCCCGGTCACGGAGCAGGTGGAGCAGCCCGCGAAGGTCATGCGCATCGGCAGCATGATCAAGCAGCTTCTGGAAGAAGTGCGCGTGGCTCCCCTGGACGAGGCCAGCCGGGTCCGGCTCAAGGAGATCCACGCCAGTTCGGTGAAGGAGCTGGAGGACGGTCTTGCGCCCGAGCTGGTCGAGGAGTTGGAGCGGCTCTCCCTGCCCTTCACGGACGAGGCGACCCCGAGCGACGCGGAGCTGCGCATCGCGCAGGCCCAGCTGGTCGGCTGGCTGGAGGGGCTGTTCCACGGGATCCAGACGACGCTGTTCGCCCAGCAGATGGCGGCCCGCGCCCAGTTGGAGCAGATGCGCCGGGCCCTGCCGCCGGGCGTCGGGGACGGCCTCGACGAGCAGCACCCGGGCGGCCGGTCGGGCGGCCGGTCGGGCGGCCCCTACCTCTAGACCACCACCGGACCTCATACGACGAAAGGGCCCGGCGGCCGAAGCCGAAGCCACCGGGCCCTTCCCCATGTCCGGAACGTCAGCCTGGCGGGTTGCCCGTCGAGACGTCGAGCTCGATCGTCGGCATGTCCTTCGGGTCGACATCGGTGCCCTTGGCCGGGAACTGGTTCATGACCGTGCCCTCGCCGTAGGTGTTCTCGTCCATCGAGTCCGTGCTGATCTGCCAGCCGGCCGCCTGGGCACAGGCCTTGACCGACTGGATGTTCTTGAACTTGAAGCCCGGGACCTTGATCTTGTCGGGGTCGCTGTACGACTCCTGAGGCTCCGTGCACTCCTCGGTCTCGATCGTCCTCGTCGTGTCCGGCCCGCGGTAGCCGGGCCTCTTCTCCGCCGAGGCCGACGCGGTCGCGCTGCTGCCCCCGCCGCCCTTGCCGTCCTCGCTGCCGCCGTTCGTCAGCAGCGCCCCGACCAGTCCGCCGACGGCGACCACGGAGACGACGATCGAGCCGATGATCACCGGCTTGTTGCTCTTGCCGCCGCCCTGGGAGGCGGTCGCGGCCGGGGGCGTGAGGTTGTACGGCGGCGGGGTCGAGGGGCCGGGCTGCGGGGAGTACGCGGCCGGGTACGGCGTCTGGTACCCGCCCTGCTGCGGATAGCCGTAGGCCGCCGACGGGGTCGGGGTGCCGTACGGGTTCGGGGGCGGGGCCGGCTGATACGGCGCCCGGACCTGGCCCGAGGGCGCCGCGGTCGCCTGGTCGACCGGCGGGAACACCGCCGAGCCGACGCCCGCGCCGCTCGGCGGGGGCGTGCCCGGGACGATGCTCGGCGGCGCGGCCCGGAAGGAGGCCGCCACGCGCAGGCACTCGTCGCGCATGGTCGCGGCGCTCGGGAAGCGCTCGTTCGGGTTCTTCTTCAGCGCGCGGGCGATCAGCGCGTCCACGGCCGGGGGCAGCGCGCGGTTGATCGAGGACGCGACCGGCGGCTCCTCCTGCACGTGCGCATAGGCGATGGCCAGCGGCGAGTCCGCGTCGAACGGCAGCCGCCCGGTCACCAGCTGGAACAGCATGATGCCGACCGAGTACAGGTCGGAGCGGGCGTCCACCCCGCGGCCGAGGGCCTGCTCCGGCGACAGGTACTGCGGGGTGCCGACGACCATGCCGGTCTGTGTCATCGACGTCACACCGGACTGCATGGCGCGGGCGATGCCGAAGTCCATGACCTTGACCATGCCGCGCTTGGTCACCATCACGTTGCCCGGCTTGACGTCCCGGTGGACCAGGCCCATCTCGTGGCTGATCTCCAGCGCGGCCAGCACGTCCCCGGTGATCTTCAGTGCCTTGTCCGGGGGCATCGCGCCCTGCTGCCGCACGTCCTCGTCGAGCACCGAGCCGAGCGGGCGGCCCTCGACGTACTCCATGACGATGTAGGGCGTCGTCATGCCGTCGAGGGTGTCCTCGCCGGTGTCGAAGACCGAGACGATGTTGGTGTGCGTGAGCTTCGCCACGAACTGCGCCTCGCGGCGGAACCGCTCGCGGAAGGCCTGCTCCCGTCCGAGTTCCGTGTGCAGTGTCTTGATCGCGACTTGCCGGTCGAGCACGCTGTCGTACGCGAGGTGCACCGCGGCCATGCCGCCCTGGCCGAGCAGGTCACGCAGCTGATAGCGGCCACCGGCGAGCGCCCGCCCTGTGTCCTGGCCTTGTGCGCCGTCCTGACTCAGTCCCTGTCCCCCCGTAGCCCCTGCAGGCGCGGCCGACCGCCGCCTGCTCCCTCGTTGATCCAACCGTCGTTCCCGGCCAAGTCTGCCCCAGGGCACTGACACGTCAAGCTCGGTGCCCGTTCCGTGACCGTACGCGGAAGAAGCGTCGCGCAAGCGTTACCGGGGGCGTACGGCCGGTACGCAGAATTTGCACGACAGTACGGAGTGAAGGTTTCATGGCCGGTCCGTCTCGTGCCGGTCCCGACACCCGTCCCGGACCGGAGGCTTGCGCCGAGGCTGTAGCGTGGCCGACGGAGACCGTAACAACACCGCGCGCACCGCGGGCAGAAACGACGGCGAGGACTGATGGCACAGCAGCAGCGCGCTCAGGGCCCGTCCGACCCCGAGGCGACTGGCGGCGGCATGTCGGACGCGCCGGACAACTGGGGTAACGGCGGGCTGGTCGGGGACGGCCGGTACCGGCTGACCCACAGACTCGGCCGGGGCGGCATGGCCGAGGTGTTCGCAGCCGAGGACGTCCGCCTCGGGCGCACCGTCGCCGTCAAGCTGCTCCGCTCCGACCTCGCCGAGGACCCGGTGTCCAAGGCGCGCTTCACGCGCGAGGCCCAGTCGGTGGCCGGCCTCAACCACCACGCGATCGTCGCCGTGTACGACTCCGGCGAGGACTTCGTCGGCGGCCAGTCCGTGCCCTACATCGTGATGGAGCTGGTCGAGGGCCGCACCATCCGTGACCTGCTGCTGAACGCCGAGGCCCCCGGCCCCGAGCAGGCCCTGATCATCGTCTCGGGCGTCCTGGAGGCGCTCGCCTACTCGCACCAGCACGGCATCGTGCACCGCGACATCAAGCCCGCCAACGTCATCATCACGCACAGCGGCGCCGTGAAGGTGATGGACTTCGGCATCGCCCGCGCCCTGCACGGCGCGCAGTCCACGATGACGCAGACCGGCATGGTCATGGGCACCCCGCAGTACCTGTCCCCCGAGCAGGCGCTCGGCAAGGCCGTCGACCACCGCTCCGACCTGTACGCCACGGGCTGCCTGCTCTACGAGCTCCTCGCGCTGCGCCCGCCCTTCACCGGCGAGACCCCGCTGTCGGTGGTGTACCAGCACGTCCAGGACATCCCGACGCCGCCGTCCGAGGCCTCCGACGCCTGCCCGCCGGAGCTGGACGGCATGGTCATGCGCTCCCTCGCCAAGGAGCCCGACGACCGCTTCCAGACGGCCGAGGAGATGCGCGGACTGGTCCAGTACGCGCTCCAGATGCTCTACGAACAGGGCGGCCACACCGGCACCTGGAACACCGGCCCGGTGGACATGCACGAGGGCCGTCACACCCCCTCGGGCGGCTTCGCCCAGACCGCCGTGATGGGCCACCCGGGGGACGCCTCCGGCACCGCGCAGATCCCCTCGCCGATCCTGCCCGGCGGCTACGGCAACGGGGACGACGGCGGCTTCGAGGGCCACGGCAACAAGGGCAGCGGTCGCGGCAAGCTGTGGATCATCGCCGTGCTCGCGGTGATCGCCGTCGCGGTGGGCGTCGCCCTGGCACTGAAAACCACGGGCAACGGCGACGGCGGTCGCGACGTCAAGGAGTCGCCGACCACCTCGCAGACGGCCGAGAAGAAGACGCCGAGCGAGACGCCGAGCGACGACACGACCGACGGTCCGACCGACACGTCCACGGACAACGGCACCGGCACGGGTTCCGGCGGCGGTGACTGGACGCCGTCGTCCACGCCCTCCTACACGCCGTCGCAGAGCGCTCCCCAGTCGCCCACCGGGCAGCCTTCGGACCCGCAGACCTCCGTGGAGCCGACCGGCGAGCCGACGGACCAGCCGCCCTCGGACCCGGCGTCACCGCCGGCCGACACGGGTGGCACCGACTCGGGCGGTGCGACCGGTGTCGTCGGAGGCTCGGGCGGCGAGGGCGGCGGCTGACCCGAGCCCGGCCCCCGGACCGGACGGCCGCCACAAAACCGATGATCCACGCGCGCGTGGGACCCGGAAACGGGCCCCACGCGCGCGTGCCGTTTCGCCGCGCCCACAAGTTGACTCTTCCCGTGACCTGGGTCACCGGGTTAACGTGCGGTAGCCCCGACCTCCTGCAAGGCTGTGACCAGGGCCCCTTCCACACCTGTCCGATTTTACTTGGATATCCAAGCAAAATCGCAGGTCAGATGGGGTTTCACAGAAATGTGGCGCACTGGGTAACGTGCTTTTTGCAGGGCGCTCGCCGGGGCACCTGTCACGCCTGTTCCCGGTCGAGTGGCACCCACCCCGTGCCCGGTGGTCGAGTTCAGGTGAGCCGCTCCCCCGAGCTCAACAGGAGCAGGGGGACCCTCAGGCCTACCGGCAACCCCGGGAGCCGGACCGACGGAGGAGCACACGTGACCGTGGAGAGCACTGCCGCGCGCACACCGCGACGCAGCGCCGGAAGCAAGGCCGGCACCACCGGCACCAAGCGCACCACCCGCACCACCGCCAAGAAGGACGCCGGCGCGAAGGGC
The DNA here is from genome assembly GCF_053592115.1 of Streptomyces sp. NPDC002788. NCBI lineage: Bacteria > Bacillati > Actinomycetota > Actinomycetes > Kitasatosporales > Streptomycetaceae > Streptomyces > Streptomyces sp. NPDC002788. Next base: position 402,155 of record NZ_JBSFVB010000003.1, read on the forward strand.
ACCGAGCCCCAGCTCGTGCAGCTGCTGACGCCCGAGGGCAAGCGCGTCAAGAACGCAGAGTTCGACAAGTACGTCGCCGGTGTCACCCCGGACGAGCTCCGCGGCCTCTACCGCGACATGGTGCTCACCCGCCGCTTCGACGCCGAGGCGACCTCCCTGCAGCGCCAGGGTGAGCTGGGCCTGTGGGCGTCGCTGCTCGGCCAGGAGGCCGCGCAGATCGGCTCGGGCCGGGCCCTGCGCGACGACGACTACGTCTTCCCCACGTACCGCGAGCACGGCGTCGCCTGGTGCCGCGGGGTGGACCCGACCAACCTGCTCGGCATGTTCCGCGGCGTGAACAACGGCGGCTGGGACCCGAACGGCAACAACTTCCACCTCTACACGATCGTCATCGGTTCCCAGACGCTGCACGCCACCGGTTACGCGATGGGTGTCGCCAAGGACGGCGCGGACAGCGCGGTGATCGCCTACTTCGGTGACGGCGCCTCCAGCCAGGGCGACGTGGCCGAGTCGTTCACCTTCTCCGCGGTCTACAACGCCCCGGTCGTGTTCTTCTGCCAGAACAACCAGTGGGCCATCTCCGAGCCGACCGAGAAGCAGTCCCGCGTCCCGATCTACCAGCGCGCGCAGGGCTTCGGCTTCCCGGGCGTCCGGGTGGACGGCAACGACGTGCTCGGCTGCCTCGCGGTCACCCGGTGGGCCCTGGAGCGGGCCCGCTCCGGCGAGGGCCCGACCCTCGTCGAGGCGTTCACCTACCGCATGGGCGCCCACACCACCTCCGACGACCCGACCCGGTACCGGGGCGACGAGGAGCGCCAGGCCTGGGAGGCCAAGGACCCGATCCTGCGCCTTCGCCGCTATCTGGAGGCCTCGAACCACGCGGACGAGGGATTCTTCGCGGAACTGGAGGCCGAGTCCGAGGCGTTGGGCAAACGAGTGCGCGAGACGGTCCGTGCCATGCCGGACCCGGACCACTTCGCGATCTTCGAGAACGTCTACGCGGACGGACACGCGCTCGTCGACGAGGAGCGCGCCCAGTTCGCCGCGTACCAGGCGTCGTTCGCCGACGAGGGGGGTAACTGAGATGGCCGACAAGATGGCTCTGGCCAAGGCGATCAACGAGTCGCTGCGCCGCGCCCTGGAGTCCGACCCCAAGGTCCTGATCATGGGCGAGGACGTCGGCAAGCTCGGCGGTGTCTTCCGGGTGACGGACGGCCTGCAGAAGGACTTCGGCGAGAGCCGCGTCATCGACACCCCGCTCGCCGAGTCGGGCATCGTCGGCACGGCGATCGGCCTGGCCCTGCGCGGTTACCGCCCGGTGGTGGAGATCCAGTTCGACGGCTTCGTCTTCCCGGCGTACGACCAGATCGTCACGCAGCTGGCGAAGATGCACGCGCGCTCGCTGGGCAAGGTCAAGATGCCGGTCGTCGTGCGCATCCCCTACGGCGGCGGCATCGGCGCCGTGGAGCACCACTCGGAGTCACCCGAGTCGCTGTTCGCGCACGTGTCGGGCCTGAAGGTGGTCAGCCCGTCGAACGCGTCGGACGCTTACTGGATGATGCAGCAGGCCATCCAGAGCGACGACCCGGTGATCTTCTTCGAGCCCAAGCGCCGCTACTGGGACAAGGGCGAGGTCAACACGGAGGCGATCCCGGGCCCGCTGCACAAGGCCCAGGTGGTCCGCGCGGGCACCGACCTCACCCTCGCCGCCTACGGGCCGATGGTGAAGCTCTGCCAGGAGGTCGCCGACGCGGCCGCCGAGGAGGGCAAGGACCTGGAGGTCCTGGACCTGCGCTCGGTCTCCCCGATCGACTTCGACTCGATCCAGGCCTCCGTCGAGAAGACCCGCCGCCTGGTCGTCGTCCACGAGGCGCCGGTGTTCTTCGGCTCCGGCGCGGAGATCGCCGCCCGGATCACGGAGCGCTGCTTCTACCACCTGGAGGCCCCGGTGCTCCGGGTCGGCGGCTACCACGCCCCGTACCCGCCGGCCCGCCTGGAGGAGGAGTACCTGCCGAACCTGGACCGGGTGCTGGATGCCGTCGACCGCTCGCTGGCGTACTGAGGAGAGGGTCGTGACGACGATGACGGAAGCGTCCGTGCGCGAGTTCAAGATGCCCGACGTGGGCGAGGGACTCACCGAGGCCGAGATCCTCAAGTGGTACGTCCAGCCCGGCGACACGGTCACCGACGGCCAGGTGGTGTGCGAGGTCGAGACGGCGAAGGCGGCCGTCGAGCTGCCCATCCCCTACGACGGCGTGGTCCGGGACCTGCACTTCCCCGAGGGCACCACGGTCGACGTGGGCACGGCGATCATCGCGGTGGACGTGAGCGGCGGCTCCGCCCCCGCGCCCGTCGCCGAGCAGCCCGCGCCCGCTCGGACGGCGGCCAAGCCCGCCGAGGAGTCCAAGCCCGAGGAGCCCAAGACCGCGGGCTCGGGCCGCCAGCCGGTCCTGGTCGGTTACGGGGTGGCGACCTCGTCCACCCGCCGACGCCCCCGCAAGGGCCCGGAGGTCCCGGTCCAGCAGGCCTCGCCGGCGTTCCAGACGGAGCTGAACGGCCACGCGCCGGCGGCTCCGGCCGCACCCGCCCCGACCGCGATCTCCCCGGCCCCGGCCGGGGCGGACCGCCCGCTGGCCAAGCCTCCGGTCCGCAAGCTGGCCAAGGACCTGGGCATCGACCTGACGACGGTCACCCCGACCGGCCCGGACGGCATCATCACGCGCGAGGACGTGCACGCGGCGGTGGCCGCCGCCGTGCCGGAGGCCACCGAGCCGGCGGCACAGCCGGCCCCGGTCGCCGCACCGGCGCCGGCCTCGTACGACACCACGCGTGAGACGCGTGTTCCGATCAAGGGTGTCCGCAAGGCGACGGCGGCGGCCATGGTCGGCTCGGCGTTCACGGCGCCGCATGTCACGGAGTTCGTGACGGTCGACGTGACGCGCACCATGAAGCTGGTCGAGGAGCTCAAGGAGGACAGGGAGTTCGCGGGCCTGCGCGTGAACCCCCTCCTGCTGATCGCCAAGGCCCTGCTGGTCGCGATCAGGCGCAACCCGGACATCAACGCGTCCTGGGACGAGGCCGCCCAGGAGATCGTGGTCAAGCACTACGTGAACCTGGGCATCGCGGCCGCGACCCCGCGCGGCCTGATCGTGCCGAACATCAAGGACGCCCACGCCCAGACGCTGCCGCAACTGGCCGAGTCGCTGGGCGAGCTGGTGTCGACGGCCAGGGACGGCAAGACGTCCCCGGCGGCCATGCAGGGCGGCACGGTGACGATCACCAACGTCGGCGTCTTCGGCGTCGACACGGGCACGCCGATCCTCAACCCGGGCGAGTCCGCGATCCTCGCGGTCGGCGCGATCAAGCCGCAGCCGTGGGTCCACAAGGGCAAGGTGAAGCCCCGCCAGGTCACCACCCTGGCCCTGTCCTTCGACCATCGTCTGGTCGACGGCGAGCTGGGCTCGAAGGTCCTGGCCGACGTGGCGGCGATCCTCGAGCAGCCGAAGCGTCTGATCACCTGGGCATGAGCCGACCGCGGCGGCCTCCCCGCCCCACCCGGGCGGGGGGCCGCCGGCGTCTGCCCGCGAGGTTGACCGGCGGTGTTCCGAGGAGCCCGAGAAGCTCCTGGGACCCGCCCAAGGACCCCACAGGTAGCGGTGAGCCGGACATACGATCACTCTCACCGGGAGCTGGACCTGGCCCGGCATGCAGGGGCGGCCCTTGACAGAGAGTCAACTCCCCTCAGGCGTGACGCGATGGTGCTCGAAGCCCGGAGATTCGTGAACTCCGTCTACGGCAGCCGTATCGGCAAGACCGTCGAGGAGACCGGCGAGGCCGACCGCTCCACCGTCCGCGCCCTGACCCGTGCCCGGCGAGCCGGCCGCGCCGACCTGCGCGCACCCGTTGCGGGAGCAGCTGCCTGACCAGCGGAAGGGGGCTCACCGCCGATGGCGGTGAGCCCCCTTCTCGTGCGTCGTCCTACCTGGTGAAGCCGTAGTTGAGCAGCTTCGTCGCGTCCGACTTGCGCGTGGTCGCGTTGGTCGAGGAGAGGACCGTGCCGATGACCGTCTTGCCGTTCTTCGTCGCCGCGAAGACCAGGCAGTACCCGGCCTCCGGGCCCGAGCCGGTCTTCACGCCGATCGCGCCGGTGTAGCTGGTGAGCAGCGGGTTGGTGTTCTCCCACGGGGCCATCGTCCGCGTACCGCCGGACTTGGTGGTCGTCTTCGCCGTGTACTTCTTCGTCTTGACGACCGTGCGGAACGTGGAGTTCTTCATCGCCGCGCTGGCGAGCTTCGTCAGGTCGCGCGGCGTGGAGTAGTTGCTGCCCCTGCCGATGCCGTCGAACGAGTCGAAGTGGGTGTTCTTCAGGCCCAGGTTCTTGGCGGTGGTGTTCATCTTGCCGATGAACGACTTCACGCGCGCCGCCCGCGTCGAACCCGAGCCGAACTTGTCGGCGAGCGCGTAGGCCGCGTCACAGCCGGACGGCAGCATCAGGCCGTACAGCAGCTGGCGGACGGTGACCTTGTCGCCGACGATCAGCTTGGCGTTGGACGCCCAGTTGTTGTCGACGATGTAGTCGCTGTACGCCTTCTGGACCGTGACCTTGCTGTCCAGGTTGAGGTTCGACTGCTTCAGCACCACCAGAGCGGTCATGATCTTGGTGGTCGAGCCGGTCGAGCGGCGGGTGTCGGCCGCCTTGGTGTAGAGCGACTTGCCTGTCGCGTTGTTCATCACGTAGCCGCCCTTGGCGGCGATGGTCGGCGCGGAGGCGGCCTGCGCCGGCGCGACGGTGAGAGCGCCGGTCGCGAACACGGCGCCGGTGGTCACGGCGACGGCCGCAGCTCTGCGGAGACGGGTGCCCTGAATGCCGGTTATCAAGTGAAGTACCCCGATTGCGTCGAATGCCCCAACGATGCGGCCGAGTTGAGGACGAGGGGAAAGGGGCCGCACGTGTCTGACTCGTAACTAGCACACGAAGTTGTGCCGTTGCCGAGGGGGGCCCCTGCTTTGCCACAGATGTGTGACATTCGGGTCCGCATCCTGGACGGATGCATCCATGCGTACCTGTTGTATCTATGCTGTCGGCATGCCCCTGGCCGTGAAGCAACCCCCCGCCGCCGACCGCGTCTACGCCCACGTCAAACAGGGCGTCCTGGAGCGCCGCTACGAGGGCGGGACCCTCCTCACCGAGGGCGAGCTCGCCGAGGCCGTCGGGGTCTCGCGCACTCCGGTACGCGAGGCGCTGCTCCGGCTGGAGGCCGAGGGGCTGATCCGGCTCTACCCCAAGAAGGGCGCCCTCGTCCTGCCCGTCTCCGCGCAGGAGATCGCCGACGTCGTGGAGACCCGGCTGCTCGTCGAGGAGCACGCGGCGCGCAAGGCCGTGCCGGCGCCCCCCGGGCTCATAGAGCGCCTGGAGGAGCTGCTGGCCCGGCAGAAGAAGCAGGCCGCCGCCGGAGACCTCGCGGGCGCCGCCGTCACCGACCGCTGCTTCCACGCCGAGATCGTCCGCAGTGGCGGCAACGAGATCCTCTCCCGCCTCTACGACCAGCTGCGCGACCGTCAGCTGCGCATGGGCGTCGCCGTCATGCACTCCCACCCCGACCGCATCGCCAAGACCCTCGCCGAGCACGAGGAGATCCTCGACGCGCTGCGCGCCGGGGACGCGGAGGCGGCGGTCGGCCTCGTCCACCGGCACATCGGCTGGTTCTCGCACCTGGCCCGGGGTGAGGTCCGATGAGCTCCACCGCGCTCCCGGACGACCCGCCGGGCGGCCGCCGCGCCCTGGCCGTCTGGGGCATCGGCGTCTCGGTCTACTTCGTCGCGGTCATCTTCCGCACCTCCCTGGGCGTGGCCGGCCTCGACGCCGCCGACCGCTTCCACGTGAACGCCTCCGCCCTGTCCACCTTCTCCATCCTCCAGCTGCTGGTCTACGCGGGCATGCAGATACCGGTCGGCCTGCTGGTCGACCGGCTCGGCACCAAGAAGGTGCTGGCGCTCGGCGCGGTGCTGTTCACGGCCGGACAGCTCGGCTTCGCGTTCTCCCCGTCGTACAGCACGGCGCTCGCCTCCCGGGCGCTGCTCGGCTGCGGTGACGCGCTGACGTTCATCAGCGTGCTGCGCCTCGGCAGCCGCTGGTTCCCGGCCCGGCGCGGACCGCTCGTCGCCCAGTTCGCGGGACTGGTCGGCATGGCCGGCAACTTGGTCTCCACGCTCGTCCTGGCCCGGCTGCTGCACGGCATCGGCTGGACGGCGGCGTTCGCGGGCAGCGCGGCCGCCGGGGCCGTGGTGTTCGTCCTGGTGCTGCTGTTCCTGAAGGACCACCCCGAGGGCCACGAGCCGGAGCCGCTCCCGCACCAGGGCGCGGCCTACGTCCGGCGGCAGATCGCCGCCGCCTGGCGGGAGCCGGGGACGCGGCTGGGGCTGTGGGTGCACTTCACCACCCAGTTCCCGGCGATGGTCTTCCTGCTCCTGTGGGGCCTGCCGTTCCTGGTCGAGGCGCAAGGGCTCTCCCGAGCGGTGGCCGGCGAACTCCTCACGCTCGTCGTGCTGTCGAACATGGTCGTCGGCCTCGTCTACGGCCAGATCGTCGCCCGGCACCACGGGGCGCGGCTGCCCCTCGCCCTCGGCACGGTCGGCACGACGGCGGCCCTGTGGGCGGCGGCGCTCGCCTGTCCGGGCGCGCACGCCCCCATGTGGCTGCTAGTCGTGCTGTGCACGGTGCTCGGAGCGTGCGGGCCCGCCTCGATGATCGGCTTCGACTTCGCCCGCCCGGCCAACCCGCCCGAGCGGCAGGGCACGGCGTCCGGCATCACCAACATGGGCGGCTTCGTGGCCTCCATGACCACGCTGTTCGCGATCGGGGTCCTGCTGGACGCGACCGGCGACGACTACCGCATCGCGTTCTCGGTGGTGTTCGTGCTCCAGGCGGCCGGCGTCACCCAGATCCTGCGGCTGCGCGGGCGGGCGGCCCGGCGGGAGCGGGAGCGGCTGGTGGCGAGTCGCGTGGAGACGGTGCACGTGCCGGTGTGAGCCGGCGCGGAGCCGTCGATGCGCGTCACCGGGTCACCGGTACGAGGGTGAGGTACGCGAGGCCGAGGATGCCGCGGTAGGTGAGCCAGGCGGCCCGGTGCCGGTCTGCGCGCTGCCGTGTCTCGGCGGCCAGGGGATGGCCGGGGTGACCGGCGAGCCACACCTCGGTGTCCGCGAGGTACGCCGACTCGAACTCCTCCCACTCGTCGTGGGTCGCCGTCTCCGTCCACTCCGGTCTGAACCCCGCCTCGACCGCCAGGCCGACGAGGGTCGCGAGGTCGTGATGGTCGGCTACGGAGGCGTCCGGCCACATGCGGGACAACTCGGCTTCGGTCGGGGTGCGGTGCCAGAAGCCTTCGCCGAGCAGCACCCGGCCGCGGTCGGTGACCAGGCGGCGCAGCTCGGCGAGGGCCTCGGGGAGCCGGCTGCTCAGTGCCTGGCTCGCACCCACGCAGAGGACGAGGTCGGCGGGGCCGCGGGTGGTGCCGGTGGCGGATTCCTCCAGGAAGCGGACCCGGGGCGCCGATCCGCGTTCCCCGGCGGCCCGTCGTCCACGAGCCAGGTCGTCGGGGTTCACGTCGATGCCGGTGCCGGTCGCCTCCGGTGCGGCGGCGAGGACGCGGAGCATGAGCTCGCCCCAGCCGCAGCCGATATCCAGCACCGAGGTGGGGTTGTGGCGGATGAGGCGTCGCACGAGGGCGTCCGCTCGGGTTTCGGACAGCGGGCCGTGGAAGGTCAGGCGGGTGTGACGCGGTGGGGTCATGCCGGGGACGCTACGGCGCGGGGTGGGGCAGCGGCACGGGGTTTTCGGTGCCGGCGCCGAGGCCGGGTGGGTGCGCGGCTCGGCGCGACGAGGTGCCGCCGCGCCCAGGCTCTGCTCAGCGCAGGGCCGGCTCCGCCCTGCCGGCCCCCTACTGCGTGACCGTGAAGTTCCGCAGGATCGCCGTCGTCAGTTCCGGGTCGCCCTCCGTCTTCAGACGGTCGGAGACCGCGTCGGGGGTCACGCGGCCGCAGGCCAGGCGGACGTAGGTCTCCCAGTCGAGGGTGAGGGTCGCGGCGGGGCCGAGGGCCGGGGCCGTTTCCAGGGTGCCTCGGCCCTGGATGTCGACCCGGATCGTGCGCAGGAACTCGACGGGGCCGTGGACGTCGAAGACGATGGCCGAGCTGCGCGGCGCCTGCGCGTCCTCGGCGACGACACGCGGGAGTTCGCCGAGCAGCACGTCGCGGGCGACCAGTGCGCCGGGGGAGTCGAGGTTGCCGGGGCGGCCGAGGGCCGTGCGCAGGTCCTGCTCGTGCACCCACACGTCGAACGCGTGCCGCCGCATCGACTCCTCGAGCGTGAGGTCGCTGCCGTGCGGCCCGCGCACCTTCATGCCCGGGTCACGCGAGTCGTTCCGCAGCTGCCGGTTGCGGCGGATGATCACGTACTCCAGCTCGGAGGTCATCTCCGGCGCCGTGTGGTGGCGGCGGACGTCGACCTGCATCTCCATGTAGCGCTGGTGGTCGTTGGTGACGTGGAAGAGGTCGCGCGGCAGGGTGTGGATGGGACGCGGGTCGCCGAGCATCTCGCAGTCCAGGCCGATGACATGGGAGACCACGTCCCGCACCGACCACCCCGGGCAGGGCGTGCGCCGGTTCCACTCTGCCTCCACGAGTGGTCCCACCAGCTCGGATATCGCTTCGATGGAGTGGGTCCAGGCGTCGGCGTAGGGCTGGAGGGTGGGATGCAGACTCACGGAACGGGACCCCTCGGCGGTCGGTGCACGGGCAGATGGTGGCGGCGTTGCCAGTGGGAGGTGGCGGCTGTCAGCGGGTGTCTTGAACGCTAAGTTACGCTGCTGTGAGGCACCCCGGCAGTGCTTTCGTGTGACGATCGTAGGCCCGTGTGGACGACTCGAATGCCAGGACGGTGGTAGTGTGCGCGCCTCTGTGATCCAGATCGCCGTAGAAGAGGGCGAATCGGTCGAAGCGCGCCGTCGGCGGGCGGCCGCGATGGTCCGGGATCAGGCCGGAAGCGATCTCGTCGTCCTGCCGGAGCTGTGGACCACGGGTGCCTTCGCCTACGAGGAGTTCGGGCGGGAGGCCGAGCCGCTCGAAGGGCCGACGTACGAGGCGATGGCGAAGGCCGCGAGTGACGCGGGCGTCTGGCTGCACGCCGGCTCGATCCCGGAGCGGGATCCGGAGGGACCGCTCTACAACACCTCGCTCGTCTTCTCCCCCTCCGGCGATCTGGCCGCCGCCTACCGCAAGATCCACCGCTTCGGCTTCGACAAGGGCGAGGCCGTCCTGATGGGCGCGGGCACGGAACTGGTGACGGTGCGTCTGCCCGCCACGACCCTGGGCGTGGCCACTTGCTACGACCTCCGTTTCCCCGAACTCTTCCGCGGTCTCGTCGACGCCGGTGCCGAGACGCTCGTGGTGGCGGCGGGCTGGCCGGAGCGCCGCCGGTCCCACTGGACGCTGCTGGCCCGGGCGCGGGCCGTGGAGAACCAGTCGTTCGTTCTCGCCTGCGCGACGGCGGGCACGCACGCCGGAGTCCCCCAGGCCGGCCACTCGATCGTGGTCGACCCGTGGGGCGAGGTGCTGGCCGAGGCCGGGGCCGGCGAGGAGGTCCTCACGGTGGAGTTCGACCCGGGGCAGGTCGCGACGACACGGGAGCAGTTCCCGGCGCTGAAGGACCGGATGCTGGGACTCCAGCCGCCGCGCCGGCCCTGAGCGCCCGCTCCCGGCCCCCGGCGAGGGCGGGTCTACACGGCGAGGGCGGGTCAGCCTTCCCGCTCCTTCTCCGCCAGGTGGATCACACACACCGACACGGCGATCAGCAGCGCCGGATCCGCGTCCTCGCGGACGACGTCCACGCCGTAGGTGTCGCGCAGGGTCAGCCACCGCCGCGAGACCACCGCCAGCAGCTCCCCGTCGTACTCGACCGCGAACTCCCGGTCGAGGATCTTGCCGCTGACGTCCAGCTCGTTGCCGTCGGCGAGGGACACCCGGTAGTGGTTGCGCAGCAGGGACAGGCGCTTCCGACGGATCGTCGCCAGGGGCTCCCCGCCCCGCTGGAGCACCATCGTGTCGCGCAGGGCGAGCATCTTCTGGTGGATGTCGACGAGGACACGCCCCTGGGCGTCCTTCAGCTCCCAGGTGTCCCGCAGGCGCAGCGCCTTGCCGTCGACGAGGAACACCTTGGTGCCGTGGTCGTCCTCGATCCAGTAGTCGTCACCGAAGCCGAGGAGCCGGTCGTACACGAGGAATCTCATGTCACCAGGGCTTCCCCGCCGCCGGTTCCGAAACGCCGTCGATAGGCCGACGGGCTGAGCCCGGTCGCGCGGCGCAGCCGGGTCCGCAGGTTGGCGGCCGTGCCGAGCCCGCTGCTGGCCGCCACGACGTCCAGCCGCTTCTCGCCCTTCTCGATCAGCCGGCACGCCAGCGCCACCCGCTCCCCGGTCAGCCACGCGAGCGGGGTCGTGCCGAGCTGGGCGCGGAAGCGGCGGTGCAGTGTGGCGGGGCTGACCCGTGCGCGTGCCGCCAGGTCCGCCACGGTCAGCGGCTCGCCCAGCCGCACCTGAGCCCACGCCAGCAGCGGCGCCAGGGACTCGTCCCGCACCTCCGGCACGGGCCGCTCCACGAACTGGCGCTGCCCGCCGTCGCGGTGTGCGGCGAACACGAGCCGGCGCGAGACCTGGTTGGCGATCTCGGCGCCGTGGTCGCGCCGCCAGAGGTACAGCCCGAGATCGAGCGCCGCCGCGCTGCCGGCGGCCGTGAGGATGTCGCCGTCGTCGACGAACAGCACGTCCGGCTCCAGCAGCACTTTCGGGTGCAGCCTGCGCAACGAGTCGGCCCAGCGCCAGTGCGTCGACGCCCGCCGCCCGTCCAGCAGTCCGGCCTCGGCGAGGGCGAAGGTGCCGGTGCAGAAGCTCACGACCCGGGCGCCGCGCGCGTGGGCGCGCCGGATCGTCTCGAGTACGTCGGGGCCGCGCGGTACGACGTTGTCCGGCCGGCCGGGCACGACCAGCGTGTCCGCCTCCGCCACGGCGTCCAGGCCCCGGACCCCGGTGAGCGTGAAGAAGCCGTGGTTCATCCGGATCTCCGGGGTGGGCGCGCACAGCGCCACTTCGTACAACGGCCCCGGCAGGCCCAGCTCGGGCCTCGGCAACCCGAACAGCTCGGTGGCCACGCCGACCTCGAAGGGATTGGTGCCCTCGTCGACGATCACGGCGACCCGGTGCGGACGCTGCGAGGATCCTTGCGACATGTGCGATTCCTAGCACTCGCGCGGGGCGGGGGGAACCCCGCAGGATCCCCTCATGACTCAGGAACCCGTCTCCCTCGACCATGCCCTGGCGTCCTTCACCGACCGGTGGAGCCCCCGCATCGTCACCGCCGTCAACGACTACGACGTCCGCATCGCGAAGGTCGAGGGCGAGCACGTCTGGCACGTCCACGACCACACCGACGAGTTCTTCCTCGTCCTCGACGGCGAACTCCACCTCGGCCTGCGCGAACCGGCCGGCGAACGCACGGTCGTCCTGCCCAAGGGCAGCGTCTTCACGGTCCCCCGCGGCACCGAACACAGGCCGTACGCCCCGGTCCCCACGGCGATCCTCATGTTCGAACCCACCGGCACCCTCACGGTCGGCGACCGCCACGACGAGATCCCGGACCACGTGGACGCCACGACGGGGCACGCGCTGGGCTGACCGCCGGTACCGGACGGAGCAGTCGCCGACCCGGTGCTCCACGCGGTGGCAGGCGGAGGTAATCGCCCGGGTGTGACCGGCTGTCGCCGCCGCGCCCACGGCTCGGGGACGTTCCGTACATCCTCCAGGCTCCGGCGGGGCAGAAGCTGGACACCCGCCATGGCTCCTCGACGCGCCTGCTCGTCTCGGCGACGCCGCCGCGGCTGCCGCGCAGCGGCGAGGGCGCGGGGACGGATCCGTCCCCGCGCCCTCGAACTCGATTCCTCCGTGCCGGGAGGGCGTGCCGCGTGCCTCCGCCCTGGGCGCCTCCTGCTACGACGACCCGCCCATGCCTACCCGGCCTGCCATGTCCTTCAGCGGGACTGCGTGCGCGTCCGCCTCACCGAGGCGGACGGACCGGCTGCCCCTCGTGCCGGCCGGGACGGGCGCCTGATCGCCTCGGGCGTCACACCCCGTATCCGTCGCTGTAGCCGTCGCGGCGGTGATGGTGGGCCGCCGGGTCTTCCACGACCTGCGTCGTGGGGGGCACCACCACGCGCCGGCGCCTGGCGATGCTGCTGAACGTGGTGACGCCGATCAGTCCGACGATCATCAGGATGATGCCGACCAGGTCGAGGTTGACCCCCTGCATGTCCCAGTCGGTCGCGAACGTGAGGATGGCTCCCACGGCGATGAGGATGATGCATCCGCCGAGGCCCATGAGTGTCGCCTCCCTGTACGGTCCGGTCGTTCCGGTCCCGAACTCCGGGTACCCCGGCGAGGAACACCCATGCGGTGGTGGCCTGTTCTACCTCTGCAGAAACGCCGTCAGCGCGTTGGCGAGGAGGAACGGGTCGTCGGCGCCGCAGAGTTCGCGTGCGCTGTGCATCGACAGGATGGCCACGCCGATGTCGACGGTCCTGATGCCGTGCCGGGCGGCGGTGATCGGGCCGATCGTGGTGCCGCAGGGCATGGAGTTGTTGGAGACGAAGGACTGGAAGGGCACGTCGGCCGCCTCGCAGGCCGCCGTGAACTCCGCGCGGCCCGAACCGTCCGTGGCGTAGCGGTTGTTGACGTTGACCTTGAGGATCGGGCCGCCGTTGACGCGGGGGTGGTGCGTCGGGTCGTGCCGCTCCGCGTAGTTGGGGTGGACGGCGTGGCCGGTGTCGGAGGACAGGCAGACCGTGCCGGCGAAGGCGCGGGCCCGGTCCTCGTAGGAGCCGCCGCGGGCGAACACCGAGCGTTCCAGCACGTTGCCGAGCAGCGGTCCGTCCGCGCCCGTGTCCGACTGGGAGCCGTTCTCCTCGTGGTCGAAGGCGGCCAGGACCGGGATGGAGGCCGGCTGCGACGGCGAGGAGGCGACGGCCGCGAGGGCCGCCGTGCCGGCGTGCACCGACAGCAGGTTGTCCATGCGCGGGCCGGCCAGCAGCTCGCGGTCGCGGCCCAGGTAGGCGGGCGGTTCGACGGAGTGCGTCATCAGGTCCCAGCCGGTGACCTCGCCCGCGGGGATGCCGGCCGTCTCCTCCAGGAAGGCGATCAGATCGCCGTCGCGCACGTCGCGGCCCAGGCCCCAGACCGGCTGCATGTGCCGCTGCTTGTCGAGCTTGAGGCCGTCGGCCGTCACCGAGCGGTCCAGGTGGATGGCGAGCTGCGGAACGCGCAGCAGCGGGCGGTCGACGTTGACCAGGCGCGTCGAGCCGTCGCGCAGGGTCAGCCGGCCCGCGAGACCGAGGTCGCGGTCCAGCCAGGAGTTGAGCAGCGGTCCGCCGTAGATCTCCACGGCCACCTGGCGCCAGCCGTGCGCTCCGGTGTCGGGGAGCGGCTTGACGCGCAGGTTGGGGGAGTCGGTGTGGGCGCCGACGATCCGGAACGGCGTGTGCGGTGCGGCGCCCTCCGGCACGTACCAGGCGACGATCGCGCCGCCGCGCAACACGTACTTGCCGCCGCTCGTCCCGTCCCAGGCGTCCGTCTCCGAGACCTGCTTGAACCCGGCCTTCTCCAGCCGCTCGGCGGCACTCGCCACGGCGTGGTACGGCGACGGGCTCGCCGCCAGGAAGGTCATGAGGTCGTCGGTGTGGCCGCGGTCGAAGCGCGCTGGTTCGGTCATGCCTTCACCTTAACGACGGACGAGGGCCTGTTCCCCGGGTAGGGGAACAGGCCCTCGAACAGAGGACGCGAGGATCAGAACGCGGCCTCGTCCAGCTCCATCAGGTCCAGCTCGACGCCCTCGGCGACCTTGCGGGCCAGGGTGACGCCCGGCAGGACGTTGGCGGCGAAGAACTTGGCCGCGGCGATCTTGCCCGTGTAGAAGGCCTTGTCCTTGGCGGAGGCGGTCTCCAGCTTCTCGGCGGCGATCGCGGCGCCCTTGAGCAGCAGGTAGCCGACGACGACGTCACCGGAGGCCATCAGCAGGCGGGTGGTGTTGAGCCCGACCTTGTAGATGTTCTTGACGTCCTGCTCGGTGGCCGCGAGGTCGGTGAGCATCAGGCCGACGATGGCCTCCAGCTCGACGGCGGCCTTGGCGAGGTGCTCGCGGGCCCCGGCCAGCTCCTCGCCGCCGGTGCCGAGGGCGAGGAACTTCTTGATGTCCTCGGCGAGGGAGTTCAGCGCGGCGCCCTGGTTGCGGACGATCTTCCGGAAGAAGAAGTCCTGCCCCTGGATGGCCGTGGTGCCCTCGTAGAGGGTGTCGATCTTGGAGTCCCGGATGTACTGCTCGATCGGGTACTCCTGGAGGAAGCCGGAGCCGCCGAAGGTCTGGAGCGACTGGGCGAGCAGCTCGTAGCCCTTCTCGGAGCCGTACCCCTTGACGATGGGCAGGAGCAGGTCGTTCAGCGCGTGCTCGGTGGCGGCGTCCTCGCCGGCGGCCTCCTTGATCTGGATCGCGTCCTGGATCGAGGCGGTGTACATCACCAGGGCGCGCATGCCCTCCGCGTACGCCTTCTGCGTGATCAGCGAGCGGCGCACGTCCGGGTGGTGGGTGATGGTGACCTTCGGCGCGGTCTTGTCCATGAAGTTCGCCAGGTCCGGGCCCTGGACGCGCTCCTTGGCGTACTCCAGCGCGTTCAGGTAGCCCGTGGACAGCGTGGAGATCGCCTTCGTGCCGACCATCATGCGGGCGAACTCGATGATGCGGAACATCTGGCGGATGCCGTCGTGCTTGTCGCCGATCAGCCAGCCCTTGGCGGGGTGCCGGTCGCCGAAGGTCATCTCGCAGGTGTTGGAGGCCTTCAGGCCCATCTTGTGCTCGACGTTCGTGGCGTAGACGCCGTTGCGCTCGCCCAGCTCGCCGGTCTCGAAGTCGAAGAGGTACTTCGGGACGAGGAAGAGGGACAGGCCCTTGGTGCCGGGGCCGGCGCCCTCGGGGCGGGCCAGCACGTAGTGGAGGATGTTCTCCGACATGTCGTGCTCACCGGAGGTGATGAAGCGCTTCACGCCCTCGATGTGCCAGGAGCCGTCCTCCTGCTGCACGGCCTTGGTGCGGCCGGCGCCCACGTCGGAGCCCGCGTCGGGCTCGGTGAGCACCATCGTGGAGCCCCACTGCTTCTCCGTGGCGATCTTGGCTATGTGCTTCTGGACCTCGTTGCCCTCCTCGAAGAGGATGCCGGCGAAGGCCGGGCCCGAGGAGTACATCCACACGGCCGGGTTGGCGCCCAGGATGAGCTCGGCGTACGCCCAGATCAGGGAGCGGGGCGAGGTGGTGCCGCCGATCTCCTCGGGCAGGCCGAGACGCCAGTACTCGGAGTCCATGAAGGCCTGGTAGCTCTTCTTGAAGGACGCGGGGACCGGCGCCGTGTTGGTCTCCGGGTCGAAGACCGGAGGGTTGCGGTCGGCGTCGACGAAGGACTCGGCCAGCTCGTTCTCCGAGAGGCGGGTCAGCTCCTCCAGGATGCTCTTCGCGGTCTCGACGTCCATCTCCTCGAACGGACCGGTGCCGTACACCTTGTCGCGCCCGAGTACTTCGAAGAGGTTGAACTCGATGTCACGGAGATTCGACTTGTAGTGCCCCATGGCGACGGCTCCCGGCTCCCTAGAGAGATCGGCGAGGCACTGGCTCCTCGCGCTAGTTCACGTACCAACAAGTAGCTAGATGATGCTACCCGCCAGTAATAAGACGCAACCCCATCCGGTCATCTGTGACAGGTCACACCGGAACGGTCAAGGCCGCGGTGTAGCCGTCCCCCGCGCTGCCCGTCATCGTCGCCAGCTGCCGCTCGTGGCCGTCGCTGAAGATGCTGTCGCCCTCCAGGGAGAGGCTGCTCAGGTTCCGCACGCTGTCGCCGTAGCCGTCCGTGGCGTACACCGCGTCGCAGACGTCCTGCGGGAAGGCGAGCTGCGAGGTGTTCGTGATCGATGTGGCGGCGGTGGCGTCGGCCAGAGAGCCGTAGACCTCGAAGTGGATGTGCGGCCAGCGGCCCGGGTAGCAGCCGGGGAAGACGCTCGTGAACGTGACCTGGCCCTTGTCGTCCGTCTCCTGGACGCCCCGCAGGTAGTTCTCCTCGGTGACGCCCTCGGAGTACAGGGAGTAGGCGCCGTCCCGGTCACAGTGCCAGAGGTAGACGGCGGCGCCCTCTTTCGGCGTCCCGCAGCCGGAGGCCGCGTCCACCACCGTCAGTGTGATCGTCAGGGGTACGCCCTCGGCGGTGCCGCCCGCGGAGTCGCCGAAGCTCTTCGTGATGTCGCCGCGGACGACGCCGCTCTCCTTCAGGACGTCGACGCCGTTGGAGCCGTCGCCGGGGAAGGGCCCGGCCGTCTCCTCGGGGATCTCCGCGCACCCGGCGGACGAGGAGGGCGCCGAGGTAGCGGTGGAGGCCGGGGTCTTCTCCTCCGTCGTGCAGCCCATCAGCGGGACCAGGCTCGCGCCCGCCATCAGCCGGATCATCCGGCGGCGGGCGAGGACGGGGAGATCGTGGGACAGGCCTCTGTCGTGCTCGTGCGGGCCCTCGTCATGGCGTCCGTTCATGGTTCGACGCTACGAGCGGCGGGCGCGGCGATCCACAGAACCGGCGCTGTCGAGTCGCTGTCGGTTTGCCGGGCCTGCCGTACCGGCCCGTCCGCCCGGCCGCTCTCGGTACTCTTGCGCTCATGTACGGCTACGACCAGACAGCGGGCCCGCAAGGGCAGTACGCCCCTCCGCAGCAGCCGATGTCCGGCGGATACGGACAGCAGCCGCCGCTGTACCCCGAGCCGTCCCCGCCCTCCCTGACGGACGCGGTGCGCGCGTTCACCACCGGGCAGATGGCCGCCGAGGACTTCCAGCAGGTCTTCGCGACGTCGAAGGTCTACTGCCCCCGCGGCGACAACCCCGGCTTTCTCGCGCTGCACAACACCCAGCAGCCGGTGATCCCGATGTTCAGCACGCTCAAGGAACTGCGCCGGTACGCGGGCAAGGAGTCCAAGTACTTCGTGATCACCGGCGCCGAGGTCCTGGACCTGCTGCCGACCGGCTACGGCTTCGTCCTCGACATGGAGGGCGAGCACCGCATGGTGTTCGACGCGAAGGCCGTGGAGCAGATGGTCGAGTTCGCGATGCGCCGGATGTATGGCTGAACGCCATTGCTTCGCAGACGGCGGCTGACCCTACTCCGACATCGGCAGGCGTAGCGCCAGTCCTGCACCGCCCTCGTATCGCGATCCTCGGCTCCCTCCTCTCCGGCGGTCACGTGGACGAGATGCCGCCCGGCGCCCCCGAGCAGGCCAGGGAGTCCATCGGCGGGGCGCCGGCGGTCGCGGGCGGAGACCAGGGCCTGGTGCGGGCGGCCCGTGAGGCCTTCACCGCCTCGATGTCGACGACCTTCACGATCAGCGCGGTCGGTGTCCTCGCCGCGGCGGTCGTGGCCACGCTGGTGATGCGGGACCGCAAGGCCGGGTCCGCCCGGGCCGGGGGCGAGGAGCCCGAGCTGGCCGCCTGACGCGGACGGACGAAGGCCGTCACCCCGCTGCGGGGTGACGGCCTTTCGTCATGCCGGTTTCCCGTGGTTCGCTGCGCCGTCCCCTGGGTGGGAATGCCTTCGCGGTTTTCACTGTTGGGGGTGGCAGGAAGTTCAACGCTCAACTAAACTGGGCGTACACGAGGAGGAACCGACATGCCTGCTGTGACCGTCGAGAACCCGTTGACGCTGCC
This sequence comes from Streptomyces sp. NPDC002788, assembly GCF_053592115.1. NCBI lineage: Bacteria > Bacillati > Actinomycetota > Actinomycetes > Kitasatosporales > Streptomycetaceae > Streptomyces > Streptomyces sp. NPDC002788. Next base: position 419,981 of record NZ_JBSFVB010000003.1, read on the forward strand.
CCGCGTGACCGCGCCGGCCGACGCCGTGGCACGTCCCGTGCTCGCCGTCACGACCGCTCCGAGCGGTTTCGAGGGCGAGGGCTTCCCGGTGCGCCGGGCGTTCGCGGGGATCAACTACCGCCACCTCGACCCGTTCATCATGATGGACCAGATGGGTGAGGTGGAATACGCGCCGGGCGAGCCCAAGGGCACGCCGTGGCACCCGCACCGCGGCTTCGAGACCGTCACGTACATCATCGACGGGATCTTCGACCACCAGGACTCCAACGGCGGTGGCGGAACCATCACCGACGGGGACACCCAGTGGATGACCGCGGGCTCGGGCCTGCTGCACATCGAGGCCCCACCGGAGCATCTGGTCATGTCCGGCGGGCTCTTCCACGGCCTCCAGCTGTGGGTGAACCTCCCGGCCAAGGACAAGATGATGGCCCCGCGCTACCAGGACATCCGCGGCGGCAACGTCCAGCTGCTGACCACGCCCGACGGCGGCGCGCTGCTGCGGGTGATCGCCGGGGAGCTGGACGGGCATGCCGGTCCCGGCATCACGCACACGCCGATCACGATGGTCCACGCGACGCTGGCGCCGGGTGCGGAGCTGACCCTGCCGTGGCGCGAGGACTTCAACGGGCTGGCGTACGTCCTGGCCGGGCGCGGCAGCGTCGGCACGGACCGCCGCCCGGTCCACATGGGCCAGACCGCCGTCTTCGGCGCGGGCTCCTCGCTGACCGTCCGCGCCGAGGAGAAGCAGGACTCCCGCACGCCGGACCTCGAGGTCGTCCTGCTCGGCGGGCAGCCGATCCGCGAGCCGATGGCCCACTACGGCCCGTTCGTGATGAACACCAAGGACGAACTCATGCAGGCCTTCGAGGACTTCCAGAAGGGCCGCCTGGGCACGGTCCCGGCGGTGCACGGGATGACGGGGAGCGGTCCGCAGGACTGACGCGTCACCCGGGGCGGCCGGTGGGCACGTTCTCCCGCCGGTGCCGCCCAGGCCGGTTCCGGGCAGTGGAGGGGCGGTCGCGCGGGCGCGGCCGCCCGGCCTGTCCCCGGATCGCCGGCCGGCCGATCCGGCGGACCGCCGTCAACAGCCGCCACGGGGAGCAGGAGCCGCCGCCGTCCGAGGAGTCGTGACCCGCTACGGCGACCAGGAGCCGTCGCCCGAGCCGTCGGTGGACTCGTGGAGCTCGAACCAGATGCTCTTGCCCTCGCCCCGCGGGTCCACCCCCCAGGCGTGCGCGAGCAGTTCGATCAGCACCAGGCCGCGGCCGGAGGACGCCAGCTCACCGGGTCTGCGCTTGTGCGGCAGATCGTCGCCGGCGTCGGTGACCTCGATCCGCAGCCGCCGCTCCCCCACCGCCGCCCCGCTGATCTCGGCGACCAGCAGCGCGTCGGAGTCGGTGTGCACGAGGGCGTTCGTCAGCAGCTCCGACAGCAGCAGCACCGCCGAGTCGGCCTGGTCCGGCGAGGCCCAGTCGTGCAGCAGCTCCCGTAGCTGCTGCCGGGCCACCGCGACGCGCTCCGGCTCGGCCTGCGCGACCGTCAGTACCGAGCGCCGCACCGGCCGCCCCGGGGTCAGGGTGTCGCCGCAGCCGCAGCTCCCGCCCTCCCGGCTCAGCAGCAGCACGGCGATGTCGTCCTCGCGGCGGTCGGCCAGAGGGCCGGTGGTGTGGTGCGACGACGGCCCGTGCACCGCCTGCACGAGGCTGTCGGCGAGTTCCTCCAGATCCCCCTCGTGCTCCTCCAGGATCACCCGCAGCCGCCGCCAGCCCGTGTCCAGGTCGTGTCCGCCGGTCTCGATCAGGCCGTCCGTGCAGATCAGCATGGTCTCGCCGGGCTCCAGCGCGAGCCGGGTCGTGGGGTAGTCGGCGTCCGGGTCGATGCCCAGCGGCAGGCCTCCCGACGTCGGCCGGGTCAGGACCGTCCCGTCGGCCATCCGGATCGCCGGGTCCGGGTGGCCGGCACGGGCGATGTCCAGCACCCCCTTCGCCGGGTCGACCTCGACGTACACGCAGGTCGCGAAGCGCGGGTCGAACGGATCCTCGTCGGTGATGCCGTGCAGGAAGCGGGAGGCACGGGACAGCACCGCGTCCGGCCGGTGGCCCTCCGACGCGTAGGCCCGCAGGGCGATCCGCAGCTGGCCCATCAGCCCCGCGGCGCGTACGTCATGGCCCTGGACGTCCCCGATAACCAGCGCGAACCGCCCGCTGGGCAGCGGGATCACGTCGTACCAGTCGCCGCCGACCTGAAGCCCGCCGCCCGTGGGGACGTAGCGGGCGGCGACGCTCATGCCGGGGATGCGCTGCGGGCCGAGCCTCGGCAGCATCGTGCGCTGGAGTCCGTCGGTCAGGGCCCGCTCGCTCTCGGCCACGCCCGCCCGGGTCAGGGCCTGCGCCAGCATCCGCGCCACGGTCGTCAGCACGGACCGCTCGTCCGGTGTGAACGCGACCGGGTAGGCGAAGGCCGCCATCCACGCGCCCATCGTGCGACCGGCCACGGTCAGCGGCAGGAACGCCCAGGAGCGGCGGCCGAAGCGCTCGGCAAGCGGCCAGGTCAGCGGATAGCGGGACTTGTACTCCTCGGCGGAGGACAGGTACACGGCCCGGCCCGTCCGCACCACCTCGGCGGCCGGGTAGTCCGTGTCCAGCGGCATGTCCGAGAACGGGCTCTCGGTGCCCTGCTGCTGCCCGTGATGGCCGATGATCGTCAGCCGGTCGCCCTCCACGCCGAACACCGCCAGCCCGTCCGGCGAGAACCCGGGCATCGACAGATTGGCCGTGACCCGCAGGACCTCCTGCGTGGAGCGCGCCTCGGCCAGCGCCCGGCCCGCGTCCAGCAGGAACGCCTCCCGCGAGCGGCGCCAGTCACCGGTGACCGCGCTGCGCCCGGCCGGGGTGCCCGGCTTCGGCTCTGTGACCTCCTGGAGGGTCCCGATCAGCAGATACGCCTTGCGCTCCCGGTCGTAGGACGGCTTGGAGCGGCTGCGGACGACCCGGACGACCCGGCCCTGCTCGTCCATGATCCGGACCCGCACCTCGGCGAGGGTGCCCTCGGCGACGGCGAGCTGGGTGACGCCGGTGATCTCGTTCCAGTCGACCGGATGCAACCGGGCCCTGGCCTGTGCCTCCGTGAGGCTGACCTGCTCGGCGGGCAGCCCGAGCAGCCGTGCCGCCTCGGCGTCGACCGTGACCAGCCCGGTGGCGGTGTCCCAGTGCCACAGGCCGGTCGCGAGGGCTGCGAGAGCCTCCCCCACGGCGGGCAGGGGCTCGCCAGTGCGCATTGCCCTACTTTAAGAAGAGGCGCTCGAACACTGCCACCGACGGTGGCCGCATGTGCGATCACCGTCGACGTGTGCGCGATCACCGCGGATGCCTGATCGATCGATAACTGTGGAGAGTCGATCTTCGCCTGCCCGGTACGCTGGGGACCAGTTTCACGTGAAACACAGACCCCGATCAGCGAAGACTGGATGAACGACGATGCATCGGTACAGGTCCCACACCTGCGGCGAGCTCCGCTCCTCTGACGTCGGCACCGACGTCCGGCTGAGTGGCTGGCTGCACAATCGGCGCGACCTGGGCGGCATCCTCTTCATCGATCTGCGTGACCACTACGGCATCACGCAGCTCGTGGCCCGTCCCGGCACCCCCGCCTACGAGGCCCTCGACAAACTCTCCAAGGAGTCGACCGTCCGCGTCGACGGCAAGGTCGTCTCCCGCGGCGCCGAGAACATCAACCCCGACCTGCCGACGGGTGAGGTCGAGGTCGAGGTCGGCGAGGTCGAACTGCTCGGCGCGGCCGCCCCGCTGCCGTTCACGATCAACGCCGAGGACGGGGTCAACGAGGAGCGGCGCCTGGAGTACCGCTTCCTGGACCTGCGCCGCGAGCGCATGCACCGCAACATCATGCTGCGCACGGCGGTCATCTCGGCGATCCGCCACAAGATGACGGCGCTGGGCTTCAACGAGATGGCGACGCCGATCCTGTCCGCGACCTCCCCGGAGGGCGCCCGCGACTTCGTCGTCCCGTCCCGTCTGCACCCGGGCAAGTTCTACGCCCTCCCCCAGGCGCCCCAGCAGTTCAAGCAGCTGCTGATGATCTCCGGCTTCGACCGCTACTTCCAGATCGCGCCCTGCTTCCGTGACGAGGACGCTCGCGCCGACCGCTCGCCGGGCGAGTTCTACCAGCTCGACGTCGAGATGAGCTTCGTCGAGCAGGAGGACGTCTTCCAGCCCGTCGAGAAGCTGATGACGGAGCTGTTCGAGGAGTTCGGCGGCGGCCGCCACGTCACCTCGCCGTTCCCGCGGATCCCGTTCCGCGAGGCGATGCTGAAGTACGGCTCCGACAAGCCCGACCTGCGCGCCCAGCTCGAACTCGTCGACATCACCGACATCTTCGAGGGCTCGGAGTTCAAGGCCTTCGCCGGCAAGCACGTGCGCGCCCTGCCGGTGCCGGACGTCTCCGCCCAGCCCCGCAAGTTCTTCGACCAGCTCGGCGACTACGCAGTCTCCCAGGGCGCCAAGGGCCTGGCCTGGGTCCGCGTCGGCGAGGACGGCTCGCTGTCCGGCCCGATCGCCAAGTTCCTCACCGAGGACAACGTCGCCGAGCTGACCAAGCGCCTGTCGCTTTCGGCCGGCCACGCCGTCTTCTTCGGCGCGGGCGAGTTCGACGAGGTCTCCAAGATCATGGGCGCGGTCCGCGTCGAAGCCGCCAAGCGCGCCGGGCACTTCGAGGAGGGCGTCTTCCGGTTCTGCTGGATCGTCGACTTCCCGATGTACGAGAAGGACGAGGAGACCGGCGCGATCGACTTCTCGCACAACCCCTTCTCGATGCCGCAGGGCGGCCTGGAGGCCCTGGAGACCCAGGACCCGCTGGACATCCTCGGGTGGCAGTACGACATCGTCTGCAACGGTGTCGAGCTGTCCTCTGGCGCGATCCGGAACCACGAGCCGGAGATCATGCTCAAGGCCTTCGAGATCGCCGGGTACGACCGCGAGACCGTCGAGGAGAAGTTCGCCGGCATGCTGCGCGCCTTCCGCTTCGGCGCCCCGCCGCACGGCGGCATCGCCCCCGGCGTCGACCGCATCGTCATGCTGCTCGCCGACGAGCCCAACATCCGCGAGACGATCGCCTTCCCGCTCAACGGCAACGCCCAGGACCTGATGATGGGCGCGCCGACGGAGCTGGAGGAGGCGCGGCTGAAGGAGCTGCACCTGTCGGTGCGCAAGCCGCAGCCGAAGTAGGGCGTACAGGCGTGAGTGGCTCGGAACCGGCGCCGGTTCCGAGCCACTTTCGTACCCAGGGCTCTCACCCAGCTCTCACCCAGGCTCCTGACAGGCCCGCTCCCTAGTTTCCCTTCCCATGACGGGACAGGAAACGGCCCGAGGGCCGAAGCACAAGCAGGATCTGACACGCCGCAAGGTCGTCGCCGCAGGCGCCGGCGCGGTGGTGGCGGCGGGCGTCGGCGGAACGTTCGCGGCGGGCGCGTTCGCCGGCGAGGAGACGAGCGCCGCCAAGGGCAAGACCGGCGGGAGCACCGGCGAGGTCTGCTACAAGCTGACCTCCGAGACCACCGAAGGCCCCTACTACATCGACGCGGACAAGCTCCGCCGGGACGTCACCGAGGACCAGGAGGGCATCCCGCTCACCCTGCGCCTGAAGGTGATCGACTCCGACACCTGCAAGCCCCTCGTGAACGCCGCCGTCGACATCTGGCACTGCAACGCGCTGGGCGTCTACTCGGGGTACGAGTCGATGGGCAGCGGCGGCGGAGGGGGAGGTGGCGGGGGCGGGGGCGGTACGCCGCCCTCCGGTACGCCGACCGGTGCCCCCACGGGAGCCCCTACGGGAGGGGGCGGCGGCGTGCACGAGGAGCCCACCGACGACGAGCGCTACCTGCGCGGCACGTGGCGTACGGACAAGCGGGGGATCGTCGAGTTCCGCACGATCTTCCCCGGCTGGTACCAGGGCCGCTGCGTGCACATCCACACCAAGGTGCACGTGAACGGCACCTGGACGCATGCCGGCTACGAGGGCGGTACGACCTGCCACACCGGCCAGCTCTTCTTCGACGAGGAGTCCGTGCTGGCCACGGCCGAGGTCGAGCCGTACTCCACCAACACCTCGACCCGCACCACCCTCGACGAGGACACCATCTACCCCGGCAACGGCACCGAGGGCGGACTGCTGAAGCTGAAGTACAAGAAGAACGCCATCGCCAAGGGCGTCGTCGCCACCCTCACCATGGGTGTCGACCCCGAGGCGACGCAGGACGGCACGGGGGACTCGGTCCAGCCCGGCGCGTCGGCCTCGGCATCCGCGAACTGACGGACGTACGAGGGGCGGACGCGTACAAGTCGTCCGCCCCTCGTTCACATACACGCACTTCTGCTCAATGCCGATGGACTGCGACACCCACTCCGGCCTGGACGGGCGGATCGAGTTGCTGAAGTTCCCCGATGGCACGGCCGTGGGGCGCTCCGACGGCGCGTTCGATGGTCGGCCGACCTCGGAACCCAAACACCTGCGCGTCCTTGAGCTGCGGTATGGCACCATCCAGGCTCAGGCGCTCCGAACTGACGTGGTTCAAGAGCAGCTACAGCGGCTGCAACGACGGCAACTCCTGCGTTGAGCTTGCCGTCGCCCCCGGCACCGTGCACGTTCTTGACTCCAAGAACGTCGAAGGTCCCTGTCTGGCGATCGCGCCCGGCGCGTGGGCGGACTTCGTGCCCTACGTCGTGGAAAGCCGTTAACGCGCCACGAACTGAGTCAGGATCGCCTGGACCTCGTAGATGTCGACGCCCTTGGTGAAGGTCTTCTCGATGGGGGCCGGGGTGCCGGAGATCCAGATCTTGAGTTCGGCATCCAGGTCGAAGGTGCCGGCCGTTTCCACCGCGAAGTGGGTGATGCTGCGGTAGGGGACGGAGTGGTACTCGACCTTCTTGCCGGTGATGCCCTGCTTGTCGATGAGGATCAGGCGGCGGTCGGTGAAGAGGATGGTGTCGCGGATCAGCAGGAACGCGGCGTGGACCTGTTCGCCGTGGCCGAGGAGGCGGGCGTAGTCCTGCTGGGCGGATGCCGGGTTCACGGTGTGTGCGTTGCCGAACAGTGCCATGGGTGTCCCCCCGTTTGGTTGGCTGTGCCCCTCGGTCATCTTAGGAACGGGGGCCCGGAAACGGGACCGCCCCCGGGAGAGGATTCTCCCAGGGGCGGGTGCGGGGGCGGCGGTGGTTACGCCGACTCGCCGCCGAAGCGCTCCTTGTACGACTCCAGGTCCTCGTCCGTGAGCTTGGCGAACAGGACCGGCGGGATGGTGAAGGGGGTGCCGGCGGGTACGGCGGTCAGGGAGCGCGCCTGTTCCTGCGTGACCCAGGCCGCGGTGTCGTTCTCCAGGGAGAACGCCTCGCGCATCTTCTTCGCCGACGTCGGGATGAACGGCTCGGAGACCACCGCGTAGAGGTGGATGAGGTTCATCGCCGTGCGGAGGGTGAGCGCGGCGCCCTCGGGGTTGGTCTTGATCTCCAGCCAGGGAACCTTCTCCTCCAGGTAGGAGTTGCCCGCCGACCACAGGGCGCGCAGCGCCGCCGCGGCCTTGCGGAACTGGATGGCCTCCATCTGGGATTCGTACTCCGCGAGCAGGCGGGCGATCTCCTCGCCCAGCTTCGCCTCCGCCTCGCCCGGCTCGGCACCCGCCGGGACCTCTTCGCCGAAGCGCTTGCGGGAGAACGACAGGACGCGGTTGACGAAGTTGCCGAGGGTGTCGGCCAGGTCCTTGTTCACCGTGGCGGTGAAGTGCTCCCAGGTGAAGGACGAGTCGTCCGACTCGGGGGCGTTCGCCATCATGAAGTAACGCCAGTAGTCGGCGGGCAGGATGTCGAGCGCGTCGTGCGTGAAGACGCCTCGGCGCTGCGAGGTCGAGAACTTGCCGCCGTAGTAGTTCAGCCAGTTGAAGGCCTTGATGACGTCGACCTTCTTCCACGGGGCGCGGGTGCCCAGCAGGGTCGCCGGGAACATCACGCTGTGGAAGGGGACGTTGTCCTTGCCCATGAACTGCGTGTAGTGGACGCTCGCGTCCGACTCCCACCACCATGAGCGCCAGTCGCGGTTCTCCGGGTCCTGGTCCGCCCACTCCTTCGTCGCGCCGATGTACTCGATCGGGGCGTCGAACCAGACGTAGAAGACCTTGCCCTCGGCGGCGAGGTCCGGCCAGGTGTCGGCGGGGACGGGGACGCCCCAGTCCAGGTCACGGGTGATCGCGCGGTCGTGCAGGCCCTCCGTGAGCCACTTGCGGGCGATGGAGGAGGCCAGCACCGGCCAGTTGTCGGCGCGCTCGTCGACCCATGCCTCGACCTCGCCGGCGAGCGCCGACTGGAGGAGGAACAGGTGCTTGGTCTCGCGGACCTCCAGGTCGCTGCTGCCGCTGATCGCAGAGCGGGCGTCGATCAGGTCCGTCGGGTCCAGGACGCGCGTGCAGTTCTCGCACTGGTCGCCGCGGGCCTTGTCATAGCCGCAGTGCGGGCAGGTGCCGATGATGTAGCGGTCGGGCAGGAAGCGGCCGTCGGCGTTCGAGTACACCTGGCGGATCGCGCGCTCCTCGATGAACCCGTTCGCCTTCAGTTCGCGCGCGATCTCCTGCGTGATCTCGTGGTTCTGCGGGGAGGAACTGCGGCCGAAGTAGTCGAAGGCCAGGTTGAAGCCGTCGTAGATCGCCTTCTGCTGGTGGTGTGCCTCGGTGCAGAACTCGTCCACGGGCACGCCCTGCTCCTTGGCGGCGAGCTCCGCGGGGGTGCCGTGCTCGTCCGTCGCGCAGATGTAGAGGACCTCGTGGCCTCGCTGGCGCAGATAGCGGGAGTAGACGTCCGCCGGGAGCATGGACCCCACCATGTTGCCCAGGTGCTTGATCCCGTTGATGTACGGAAGGGCGCTGGTGATGAGGTGTCGAGCCATCGCGGGCTGCTCCCAAGTCGCTACGCGGGGTGACGATCTCGTGGTCTCGGTCGTCTACGGAACCTTGAAATCGTAGCTGACACGGGTACGCCGCCCGCCTCCCCTTTTACGGGGTGGGAAGCGGGCGGCGTCGGGTGGGTCGGGGTTGGCGGGGTGGGCCGGGAGGGTTACGGGCGCCAGTTCGCCAGTACGCCCTCGTAGAGCTCCTTGTCCGTGAGTTCCCGGGGGGTCTCGCCGGCGAGGAAGTGGGACGTGTTCGGGGTCTTGAGCTTGCGGAGGTAGTCGAAGGCCTTGTTCTCCGGGTCGCCGAAGGCGACGAAGGAGAAGAAGACGGCGGGGTGGGTCTTGGCGGCGGCCGTGAGGGACTGGGTGGCGGGGGTTTTCGCGTCGGGGGCGCCGTCCGTCTGGAAGATCACCAGGGCGGGGGTGTCCTCGTCCTCGGTGTCTTCGGTGTGACGGGCGAGGACGGCTTCCACGGCTGCGTGGTAGCTGGTGCGGCCCATGCGGCCGAGGCCGGCGTGCAGGTTGTCGATCTTGTTCTCGTGGTCGGTGAGGCTGATCTCGCCGGTGCCGTCCAGTTCCGTGGAGAAGAAGACGACGGGGACGGTGGCCTCGGGGTCGAGGTGGGCTGCGAGGGCCAGGGTCTGCTCGGCGAGGGCCTGGGCTGAGCCGTCCTTGTAGTACGGGCGCATCGAGGCGGAGCGGTCGAGGACGAGGTAGACCTTGGCCCGGGTGCCGGTGAGGTGGTTGGTCTCGAGGGCGGTGGCGGCGGCCTTGTAGGCGGTGGTGAGGCCGGGGGCGCGGGACTTCACCTGGGCGAGGGTGAGGGCGGGCTCGGGCTCGGGCTCGGGCTTGGCCTCGGCTTCGCCTTCGCCTTCGGCCGCCTGGGCGTCGTCGTCGGCGGCTGTGGGTGTGGGTGTGGCGTTGGTTGCGGCTGCGGCTGCGGCTGCGGCTGCGGGGGCGGGAGGCGCGTCGGCCTCGGCCTTCGGCTTCGCCTCGGCCTTCGGCTCGTCGTCCGGTGTCGCGTCGGGGGTGGCCTTGGCCTTCGGCTCGGCCTTGGGCGTGGGCTTGGCTTCGGCCTTCTGCGTCGCCTTCGGCTTGGCCTTCGGCTCCGGGTCGGCCTTGGGCTCCGTGTCGGCCTTCGGCTCCGCGTCGGTCTTGGGCTCCGTGTCGGCCTTCGGCTCCGGGTCGGTCTTGGGCTCCGCGTCCGCCTTCGGCTCCGCGTCCGCCTTCGGCTCCGTGGGTGTCTCGGCCTCGGCCTCGGCCTCGGGCTCCGGCTCGGCTCCCGCCTTCGTGCTGGGTTCCGGCGTCTCCACCGAGGCGTCGGCCTCGGCCGCGGTCTTCGCCTCCGCCTTGGGCTCGGGCCCGTCCGGCGTCTCAGGCGTCTCCGGCGTCGCCGACCCGGGCTCCTCTGCCGCGGGGGCGACCTCGACGGCGGTCGGCGCTTCCGCCTCGGCCGTCTCCTCCGCCTTGGCCTCTTGCGGCACCGTCGGCCCCTCGGCGACCGGCTTCTCCCCCGCGGTCGCCTCCGCCTCCGCCTCCGTCGCCTTCTCCTCGACGGTCGGCTCCGGAACCTCGGCCCGCTCCTCGACGGCTGTCGGCTCCTCGGCCGCCGCCTCCGCGACCTCCGGCTCGTCTGCCGTCGGCGCCGCGGGCACCGGCTCATCGGCTACCGGCTTCTCCGCGACCTCCGCCTTCTCCGCGACCTCTGGCTCGTCTGCCGTCGGCTTCTCCGCCACCGGCTCCTCGGCAGCCGTCGGCTTCTCCGCCCCCGGCCCCTCAGCGACCGCCGACTCCGCCGACTCCGTCGACCGCGTCGGCCTCGGGACGGTCACATTGTCGAACGCCGCCGACACGAGGTCGTGAAGGGACGACGGCGACGCCGCGGATGACGGGCGGGGTTCCGGGACGTTCCCCGTCGGCGCTGGGTCCGGTTCGGGGGAGGGGGACGGGATGGTCGGGTCCGTGGCGGGGAGCTGCTGCGCAGGGGTTTGCGTGCTGGGCGTCGGCTCCTCGCCGGTCGTCGTCGTTCGAGCCGCACCCTCCGCCTCGGTGCTCCGTGACTTGCGGGACCGTCCGAACGCGTTCCGCAACCGAGTGAGAATGCCCATGTGCGCGCAACCCTTCGCGTGAGTTGAAGCCCGTCAATCCCTGGCCAGGACGGACACGTAAGGTTAGCGGCCCTCCTGGGTGATCTTGGGCAGGGGCGGGTGTGGGAGGCCCGGTCTGTCAAGGAGGCATCCGGCCTGCGCGGGTGTCGCCGTGCTGAACGGGCGCAACCCCCGTACGTCAGCCGCAGGTTCACTCGTTGTTCATCAGGGCGCCCGGCTGCCGCACATACGTGCCCCTACGGTCACGCTGACACCACGGGCATCCAAGGAGAGAGCAAAGTGCGCAAGCTGCTGCCGTTGATCGGAACGCCGTCCGGTTCGCATCCCGGCGGCCGGTCCGCCATGACCTGTCGTTTCCGGTGTGGTGACGCCTGCTTCCACGAGGTGCCCAACACCAGCTCCAACGAGTACGTCGGCGATGTGATCGCCGGTGCCCTCAGCCGCCGTTCGATGATGCGGGCCGCGGCTGTCGTGACCGTGGCCGCCGCAGGCGCGGGTGCCGTGGGTGCCGGGCAGGCCCCCCAGGCCGCCGCCGTCCCCGCCACCGCCGCCTCCGAGGTCGCGCGGCGCAAGCACAAGGGAGCCCGCGGGCTGCGCTTCGCCCCCGTGGCCCCCAACACCGCCGACGCCGTGACCGTGCCGGACGGGTACCGGCAGAACGTCGTCATCCGCTGGGGTGAGCCCATCCTGCGCGGCGCTCCCGCCTTCGACCCGGAGAGGCAGACCGCCAAGGCTCAAGCCGGGCAGTTCGGGTACAACTGCGACTTCCTCGCCCTGCTGCCGCTGCCCGGGGAGCGGGGGCGGCAGCTGCTCGTCGCCAACCACGAGTACACCGACGAGATCCTGATGTTCCGCGGGTACGACGCCGCCAACCCCACCCGCGAGCAGGTCGAGATCGCCTGGGCCGCGCACGGGCTGTCCGCCGTGGTGGTGGAGGGGGACCGGAGGACCGGCAAGCTCACCGCCGTCGCGCGGCACCGGCTGAACCGGCGCGTCACCGCCACCACCGAGTTCCGGCTCACCGGGCCCGTCGCCGGGTCCGACCTCGTGAAGACCTCCGCCGACCCGAGCGGTACCAAGGTGCTCGGCACCCTCAACAACTGCTCGGGCGGTGTCACCCCGTGGGGCACGACCCTGCACGGCGAGGAGAACTTCAACCAGTACTTCGCCAACGCCGGGCGGGCGACGGACAAGCGGTACGGGATCGGGGCCGGGGCGACCGAGCGCAAGTGGGAGCGGTTCGACAAGCGCTTCGACATCGCCCAGGAGCCGAACGAGGTGCACCGGTTCGGATACGTGGTGGAGTTCGATCCGTACGACCCCGACTCCACGCCCCGTAAGCACACCGCGCTCGGGCGGTTCAAGCACGAGGCCGCGACCATCAGGATGACGGCGGACGGGCGGCCCGTCGTGTACACCGGTGACGACGAGCGGTTCGACTACTTCTACAAGTTCGTCGGCAGCAAGCGGATGCGGAACGGGTCGTCGCGTGCCGTGCGCGAGCACAACCTCTCCCTGCTCGACGAGGGGACGCTGTACGTCGCCAAGCTCACCGGCGATTCCCCCGCCATCGAGATCGACGGCACGGGCAAGCTGCCGAACGACGGCGAGTTCGACGGCAGCGGCGAGTGGATCCCGCTGGCCACCGCCACCGCGGAGGGTGCCGTCTCGCACGTGGAGGGGATGAGTGCCGAGGAGGTGTTCGTCTTCACGCGGCTCGCCGGCGACAAGGTGGGCGCGACGAAGATGGACCGGCCCGAGGACATCGAGCCCAACCCGGTGACCGGCAAGGTGTACGTCGCCCTGACCAACAACAGCAACCGCGGGGTCGGCTCCAACGCCAAGGCGGACGAGGCCAATCCGCGCAACGCCAACAAGCACGGGCACGTGCTGGAGCTCACCGAGCGGTGGAACCGGGCGGAGAGCACCCGGTTCGCCTGGTCGCTGTTCCTCGTCGCCGGTGACCCGGAGGACCCGGCGACGTACTTCGCCGGGTTCCCGAAGGACGGCGTCAGCCCGATCTCCTGCCCGGACAACGTCGCCTTCGACCCCTACGGCAATCTGTGGATCTCCACCGACGGCGCCCAGCTCGGTTCGCACGACGGCCTGTTCGGTGTGGCGACCCGGGGTGAGCGGCGCGGTGAGCTCAAGCAGTTCCTGACCGTGCCGAAGGGGGCCGAGACCTGCGGTCCGATCATCCAGGACCGGCGCGTCCTGGTCGCCGTTCAGCACCCGGGCGAGATCGACGGGGCGTCCGTGGAGAAGCCCGCCAGCACCTGGCCCGACGGGCCCGGAACGTACGTCCGGCCGGCCGTCGTGGCGGTGTGGCGTGCCGACGGCCGCGACATCGGCGTCTGACCGAGCCGAGACGAGCAGTGGCGGTAGGGGGCGGCCCTTGGGCGACGTCCCCTACCTGTCCGCGTGCAGCGTCAGGTCCGTCACCACCGCCCGGTGGTCGGTGTCGGCCAGGTCCAGGATGCGGGTGCGGTCCGCCGCGAAGTCCTTCGACACCAGGACGTGGTCGATCTGCACGCCCAAGGTGGGGGCGGTGAGGGCCGGCCAGGTGGCCGTGCGGTCGGCGCCGTCCAGGCGGGAGGCGTCGCGCAGGCCGGTGTCGAGGATGCGGCGGAAGGCGGCGTGGTCCTGGGAGGCGTTGAAGTCGCCGGCCAGGACGAGGGGCGTGCCGGGGTCGGTGGTGGCCGCGTCGCGCAGGGCGCCCAGCTCCCGGCGCCAGAGGTCCACCTGGCCGGGCAGCGGGGGCATGGGGTGGGCGAGTTGAAGCCGTACGGCGTGTCCGTCGACGTCGGCGATCGCCCCGGGCATGCCCAGGGTGGCGCGGACGCCGTCGGTGGGCCGGAGCGGGAAGCGGCTGAGGATGACGGAGCCCTCGGAGCCACCGCCCTCGACGGCCCGGCGGTGCGGGTAGTCCTGGGCGAGGTCCCGCTTCAGCAGTACGTCGCACTCGTAGTCGCATTCCTCCACGAAGACCACATCCGGTTTCTCGCGGCGGACGGCGGCGACCAGGGAGCCGGTGCCCTGGCCGAACTCGACGTTCGAGGTGAGCACCCGGAACGCGGCGACCGGGCGGCCCGCGGGGTCGCCGACCTTGCCGTACGGGCCGATGAACCAGGCCAGCAGGGCGAGCAGGACGACGCCCCAGACCGTGCCGAGCCACCAGCGCGACAGCAGCGTCAGCAGCAGGGCGACGGCGGTGGGCGCGAGCAGCCAGGGGAAGAAGGCGAGGAACTGCGGGACGGGTGTGATGCCGTCGCTGTCGGCGGCCCGGAAGCCGACGATCACGCTCACGCCGGCGAACAGCAGGCCGGCGCACCAGGCGCCGAACCGCCGTCCGGGCGGACGGTGCTCCGGCCCGTCGTGGGTGGCGGTCCACTCGGCAGCGGCGGTGTCCAAGGCCCGGCCTTCCGGTCGCGTGGGTGGGATGCCCGAATCCTCCCTCAGGGCTCCTCGCACTATGCCCGCCCGGGTCGCGTGGTCCGGCACCGTGCCTCGCCGCGTTGCCGAAGCGCCCGGGCAGCTCCGCTACCGGGGCACTCCGGCGCCTTGCGCTGCGCGGCACCGGACCACGCGACCTGATCGGACGCTCATAGTGCAAGGACCCCTCAGAGACGGGGTGGGGCGGAGGAAGGTTGCCGCGCATCGACCCGAACCAGGAATTCTCCCAGCGCCCGGTCGAACACCTCGGGGCGTTCCAGGTTCGGCATGTGGGCCGCGCCCTCGATGATCTGCAGCGTGGAGTCGGGGAGGGCGGCGTGCAGGGTCCGGGCGCCGGAGACCGGCGTGAAGGTGTCGTCGGCCCCTACGACGACCAGGGCCGGGACGCAGACGCGGGGCAGCAGGGCGTTGTAGTCGGGGCGCCGGGCGCGGGCACGCAGGGCCGCGGCGGCGCCCTCGGGGGCGGTGGCCGTCATCATGCCGTGGACGTGGGCCTTGACCTCGGCGGGCGCGTAGGGGGCCACCATCCGCTCCAGGACCTCGTCGGCGTAGCCGCGCATGCCCTCCGCGAGGAGCCGGTCCGCCATGGCGTCGCGGGTGCGGACGCCGTCCGGGGTCTCCGCCGACGCGAACGTGTCCGCGAGGACCAGGCCCCGCACGCGCTCGGGGAACCGGCGGTAGCAGTCCAGGACGATCTGGCCGCCCATCGACAGGCCCGCCAGGACGACGGATTCGACCTCCAACTCGTCCAGCAGGGCTTCGATGTCCTCGGCGAATCCGGAGAAGTCCGTGAGGGCCGGGGTCGTCGGCGAGGCGCCGTAGCCGCGCAGGTCGGGGGCGATGACGCGACGGGCCGTCGAGAACGTCTCGATCTGCGGGGCCCACATCGTGCGGTCGAAGGGGTGGCCGTGGACGAGGACCAGAGGAACCAGGGGGACAACCGGCTGCCGGGGGGAAACGGGGCCTTTGTCCTCGCATGCGAGGAAGGGTGCCATGTGGTCGACCCTAGACGGGTCAACTACTCGGGGCAATAAGATCTTTGCTCTCGGTGCAATGCAGGGGGAGGCGGGCAATGGGTGACTACCGGCGGATCGCCGACCGGATCGCCGACGACATCGCCGGCGGGCGGCTCGAACCCGGTCAACGACTGCCTCCGCAGCGGGTGTTCGCCCGGCGCCGGGGGATCGCGCCGTCGACGGCCGGGCGGGTGTACGGGGAGCTCGTCCGGCGTGGGCTGGTCGTCGGCGAGGTCGGGCGGGGCACGTTCGTACGGGCCGCCCCGGCGGGACCGGCGGGGCAGGGGCTCGTCGAGGCCGGTGCGTCGGCCGCCCCCGTCAACCTGGAGCTCAACTACCCGTCCGCACCCGGTCAGCCGGAGCTGCTCGGTCCCGTTCTGGCGTCGCTGCTGCGGCCCGATGTGCTGGCCGAGGCGCTGTTACCGGCGGCCGCCACCGGCACCGAGGCCGCGCGGGAGGCCGCGGCCGGACTGCTCGCCACGCCGGGCTGGCGACCCGGCCCGGAGCGGCTGGTGTTCACCGGCAACGCCCGGCAGGCCATCGCCGCCGTCCTGGCCTCACTGGTCCGGCCGGGCGGCCGGGTCGGGGTGGAGCAGCTGACGTATCCGCTGGTCAAGGAGATCGCGGCGCGACTGGGCATCACGCTGGTGCCGCTGGCCGGGGACGCGGCCGGGCTGCTTCCGGAGGCCGTCGCGGCCGCGCACCGTACGGCGCCGCTGTCCGCCCTCTATGTGCAGCCGACCCTGCACAATCCGACGTCCCTGACGACCGGCCGGCCGCGGTTGCTGCACCTCGCGCAGCTAGTGCATGACTTGAACCTGCCCGTGGTGGAGGACCGCATCTGGTCCTTCCTGCGGACGCCCGGCGACCCTCTCGCCGTGCACGCCCCCGCCCTCACGCATGTCGTCGACGGCCTCTCCAAACGGGTCGCCCCGGGGCTCACGGTCGGCTTCCTCGTGGTGCCGCCGCACCGGGTCGGTGCGGTGGCGGACGCCGTGCGGTCGGGCGGGTGGAGTGCCGGGCGGTTCGCGCTGGAGGCCGCCGTGCGCTGGACCGCGGAGGGGACGGTGGCGCGGCTGGTGGCGGACAAGCGCGTCGACGCGGCCCGGCGGCAGCGGATCCTCGCCGAGGAACTCGCGGGCTTCGCCGTACGGTCCGATCCGGGTGCCTACTTCGCCTGGTGGGAGGTGCCGAGCCCCTGGCGCGCGGACACCTTCACGGCGGCCGCCGCGGCGCACGGCATCGCCGTCACGCCCGGCCCCGCCTTCGCCGTCGCTCCCGGGCACACGCCCGACGCCGTCAGGCTCGGGCTCGCGTCGGCTTCGCAGCCGGATCTGCGACGGGCTCTGCGGACGCTCGCGCACGTCGCCGCCCGGCGAGCCGGGGACCGTACCGGCCCGTGAGCCAGGCACCGAGCGCCACCGCCAGGCCGAGGACGAACAGCAGCCAGGACACCGTGCGCAGGGTGGCCGTCAGGGCGTCGTAGACCGCGCCCGCGGCGGGGCGGTGGAGTGCGTCGGGCAGGTCGGCGAGGGTGAGGCGGCGGCCGATCGCGACGGCGAGGACCAGCAGCGCTCCGCCCAGGGCCGTGCCGAGGCCGAGGGCGGTGACCGCGCGGCGGCGGCACGCGGCGGTGGCGATCCCGGCGACGGCGAGGACGGCCGCGGCGAGCGGCAGCCAGAAGGCGGCGGTGTCCAGCACGTGATACCCCTTGCGCAGTCGGTCCGCGTCCTCGGCCGGGAGCAGCGGGATCCGGGCGTGTGTGACCGGAATGCGGCGGGCGAACGGTACGTGGTCGTCGGTCAGTTGCTGTTTGACCCGGGCGATGACGGGGGCCGGGTCGACGGTGACCGGGGCGCCGTGTGCGCCGTCGTCGCGCAGGGCACGCAGCACCGCGTCGTGGGCGGTCCGGTTCGCCGCGTCCCAGGCCGTGCGGAACGCCTCGGTGCGGGTGAAGGAACGGGCCGCGTCGTGCACGAACGGAGCGACCGTGCCGCGCAGGGAACCGGTGTCGAACTCGTGCCCGGCCTCCCGCATGACGCCGTCCCCGAGGGCGTCCGCGACCGCGCGCCGCACGTCCGGGTCGGTGGCGAGCGGCGCCATCGTGCGGACGTAGCGGCCGGTGTCGGTCAGCCCGTGGGCTGCCCAGGACGCGAGCGCGCCGAACGGCAGGAGCAGGCACGCGAGGAGGAGCAGAACGGCCGACAGGGCGTTCCGCAGTCGTGGGGGCGCCTGCTCGGGTACGGGCGCCCGGTGGAGCTCGGGCACCCTTCCAGGCAAGGCGTCGCCGGCTCGCCTCGCGACCGCTGCGACGCCCGTCCGGCCGTGTCTTTCACACCGGCCGATCCCCCCACCTGCGCAAAGCGGTCCGGAGCAGGGCGCTTCGCGCTCCGGTGGAGGGCTCGCCCGATCGGGTGCTTCCACGTGCGGGGGAGAAGGCAGCCGACCCTGCGCGATGCGACGTCCCTGACGACAGGCCCTACTGGGTCGATGCGGAGGCCGGTGCGTCCCTGCGTGTGTAGAAGCGGTAGAACATCACCGCGAGGACGCCCACCCCCACCGCCAGCCCGACCCCGGCCGACCGCAGCACGGAATCGCCGCTCTGGCTGTAGAGGAAGCCGATCGCACAGCCCGTGAAGACGAACCAGGCCAGCGCGTGCGGTCCGGTTGCCAGCCGGGGGGCGAAGTGCCAGACCGCGGCGAACAGGACGGCGAAGACGAGCGCGGTGAGGAAACCGAACAGCAGGTTCCAGCCCGTGATGGGCCCGCCGTGGCGCCGGTTCGCCGCGGCCCAGAAGCCGTAGACCAGCCCGAGGACGACGGGCAGTGCGACCTTCGCGGCGGCGTGGGTCCGGGCGCTGAAGACGTCGGGCCTGCGTCGCCGCGTGGTCGTCCCGCGCGAGGCGGGTGCCGCATGAGCCATGACAGCTCTCCTCTCTGTCCCTGCCCCTGGTCTCCAGGGCACACCGGCGGTGAGCCGCCGGCAAGTCGGCGGAGGACCCGGAACGGGATGCGGCCGGTGCGGCCCCGTGATTCGCTGGGGCCGTGAGCCGCCACCGCACGGGGCACGGCCCGCTCGACCGGCACGCCCGGGCCGGCCGCCGGGACATCGTGCGGCGGCAGGAGCTGCTGCGCGTGCGGGGCCGCAGCGTGGCCTGGGTACCGCCGCTGCTGCTGCTCGTCGCCATCGTGTTCGGCGACTACCACACCACCGGAGAGTTCCGCATGATCTCCTGGATCGTGCTGGTGCCCGGCATCGCCGCCGCGATCTGCGGGGTGTGGGGCACGGCTCTGCTCGCGGTCCTCTCGCTCGTCGTCTACGTCCTCGTGGACGGTGCCTGGCCGCACGAGTACCAGGCCGGACCAGCCGACTTCGTCCTCGTCGCCCTCGGCGGCATCCTCGCCGTTCTGGCCTGTGCGGTCCGGGTGCGCGACGAGCGCCGCGCGCTGCACATGGGCGACGTCACCGACACCGTCCGCCGCACGGTGCTGCGCCCGCTGCCGCCGGGCTGGGGTGGCCTCGACCACGCCGGTGTCTACCTCACCGCCGACGCCCACGCCCGCGTCGGCGGCGATTTCTACGACATCCAGCCCGGCCCGCACGGCACCCGTGTCCTGCTCGGCGACGTGCAGGGCAAGGGGCTGGGGGCGGTGGAGGCGGCGGCCGCGCTGCTCGGCACCTTCCGTGAGGCCGCGTACCACGAGGCCGACCTCACGACGGTCGGCGAGCGGCTCGAGACGCGGATGATCCGGCACCGCGGGCACACGGTCGCCCTGGGCCGCTCGGACGGCGACCGGTTCGCCACCGCCGTCCTGCTCGGCTTCCCCGACGGCGACCGGGAGGCGGTGGACGTGGTGCTGTTCGGGCACGAGCCGCCGCTCGCGGCCGGGCCGGACGGGGTCCGCAGCCTGCCGGCCGGGGCCGGGCTGCCGCTCGGCTTCCGGGACCTCGCGCCCGGCCCGCCCGAGGTACGGCGGCTGCGGGTCGCCGCCGGTGAGACGCTGCTGCTGGTGACGGACGGCGTGACGGAGGCCCGGGACGGCACCGGGACGTTCTACCCGCTCGCCGACGAGGTGTGCCGGGCCGTCGCCGAGGACCCGGGCACCGCCGAACCGGCCCGCCTCGCCGCGTTCGTGCGGGACGGCACGCTGCGGCACGCGGGCGGGCGCCTGGCCGACGACACCACGGTGTTCGCCGTCCGCCGGGCCGCCCCGGGCGACGGGAGCGAAACCCCCGAAGGGGGACGTTCGCGGTCCTGACGCCCCCCTTCGCGGCGGCAGCGGTTACGGTGCTGCCGTACGTGATCGACACAGGGGGAGGGACGATGCCCGGAACCGTGCTGCTGCTGGCGGCCTCGCCGATGGGCAAGGGGCGTCTGGTGGACGCCGCCTCCGTCCTTCCCGTCCTGGCCGCCGTGCCGCCCGCCGTGCTGGCCGGCACGGACACCGCGAACGTCATCGAACTCGCCGACCCGCTGGAGCCGCAGGCCGTCCTCACCCGGCTCCGCGCCGCCGCCGCTGCCCCCGGCCCGCTCACCGTGTACGTCACGGGCCAGCTCCAGCTCGACCGCCGCCAGCGCCTGCCCCACCTGGCGCTGGCCCGCACCACCGCCTCCACCGCCCGCTACACGGCGTTCCCCTGGCACTGGTTCCGGGAGGAACTGCGGCTGCGGCCGGCCGGCGCCACGACCCTCCTGCTCGACCTGCACGCCGACGCCGAAACCTGGGAGCTGCTCCGGGGCACCCCGCTGGACTCGGGGCGGGGCAACGCCGTTCACGGTCGCATCGCGCCCCCGCCGTCCCGACGCACGGTCGCCACACCGGCGTACATGAAGGCCGTCGCCACGATCCTGCGCAGCGGATTCCGGCCGTCGGCCGACCAGTTGCACCAACTGGCGCTGGCCCGGATCGCGCCGGAGAGCGCGGGCACGGACCTCGTGCTCAGCACGCCGGGCCCGTCGGCCGGTGATCCGCACGCGGCGATCACCGCCGCCGTCCAGTCCGGCCGCCACTCCGACGCCGACGCGCTGGCCGCCCGGCACGAGCATGCGGCCGTCGCCGCGCACGGGCCCGCCTCCGAGGAGGCCCTGCACTGGGCCGAGGTCCGGGCCGACCTGGCGATGTTCGCCGGGGACGCCGCCCGCAGCTGCGGCACCTGGCTGTCGATCGCCACCGCCCGCCTGAACGCCGGGCAGGCGCCGGACGCCCCCGCCGTCGAGGCCGCCGTGGACCGGGCGCACCACCAGTGGGGCCAGGTCCGCGACACCGTCCGCGCCCGTGAACTGGGCGCCTCCCTTGCCGCGTTGCGCGGGCGGGTGCCGGGGCGGCGCGAGGGGGCGCTCGATCATGTGCGGCGGCAGTTGCGGCAGTTGCAGGCCCAGCCCTGAGCACGCGTGCGCCGTGTGCGGACGGTGTGAAGAGGGCGTGCGATCGCCTGCGGAGGTTGTGTCACAGGTCTGCCGCGGAGGCCTGACCCGGTGTCATGATGTCGGGCATGACAGAGGGGGACCAAGTGGCTGTTTTAGGCGTGCGCGTGCGGCTGGGCACCGGCGCGACCGTGGACGATGTCAGGGCTTTGAAGACGTGGCTGGAGCGGGAAGAGCCGCTGCAGGAACTGCTCTCCGGCGACAGCCTGAGTATCGAGGTGCGGAGCAGCACGGACGGGACCAAGGGACGGCTGGGGCCCGACCTCGAACTCGTTTTGAAGCTGCTGGGTGACGTCGTCACGGTCGCGGCACTGACCGAGTACACCGCACGGGCGGTGAAGACCTGGACGAACAACCGCCGCAGGCTGCAGGGCGGCGATCCCGATCCGCAGATCCGTCCGCTGGAACCCGACGGGGAGTAGGCGGGTGAGCCGCTTCGACCCGCGCGGCAGAGTGAACCGGGCGCTGCTGGTCGGTGTGTCCGAGTACGACCACACCACGCCATCGGATCCACAGGGCGTCAACGGCCAGCTCCCCGCCGTGCGGCACAACCGGAAGCTACTCGAGGACGCGCTGCACCGGGGCGATGTGTTCGGTGCGGGCGAGGTGAAGGGCCTGGCCTCGCCGACCCCGGACGACTTCACGGGGGCGCTGCACCGCGCCTGCCGGGATGCCGAGGGGCTGCTGCTGCTCTACTTCGCCGGGCACGCCGTCACCTCCACCTCCGGCAACGAGCTGCACCTCCAGATGCGCACCGCGCGGGTGCTCACCGGCGACGGGCTGCCCGGCTCGGTCAGTTTCAGCCAGGTGCTGGGCGAGCTGGCGGCGAGCCGGGCCGAGCAGGTCGTGGTGATCCTCGACTGCTGCTACGCCGGCAATGCCGCGGGAATCTGGCACCGCTTCGACGATCCGCAACGCAAGCACAAGATCCTTCTGCTGATGAGCGTGCAGCCCAACCGCTGCATCCTGGGCGGGGACGCCGACGCCCCGACGCCGTTCACCCGCGAGGTGGCGCACGTCCTCCACGGGGGCGCGGAGGTGTGGCTCTCCACGCTGTATGCCGCGGTGAAGCAGCGGATGGCCGAGGGGAAGTACAAGGCGGAGGACGACGACTCGCAGCGACCGCAGGCGCTGGCTCCCCCCTGGGACCCGGACGCGGACGTGCTGCTGGCGGCGGGCTCACTGGACCCGCCTGTGGTGGTCGACGAGCGCCCGGCCCGCTGGTTCGCCGGGCCCCGGCGCACATTCGCCCGCGCCCGGAAGGCCCTCGCCCGGCTCGGCCGTACCGGCCTGACGGTTGTGCCGGCGTTGCTCGCCACCGGCGCCGGCGGGTACGGAGTCCTGGTCCTGACCGAAGACTCCGCCCCCTGCCGCCCGTCACTGGAGCTGCGTGTCCTCGCCGACCCCGATCTGGAGCCGGCGATCAAGACGGCCGCGGACGCCTACCTCGCGTCTGACGCCAACACCACCGAGGACGGCTGCCGGCACAGCGGCGTCACCGTCTACAGCTCCGGTGCCGCGGGCGTGGTGACCGCACTGGGAAAGCGGACCGACGCCTGGCAGCAGCCGCGCGACGACGACAACCCGCAGCGGGACATCGGCCCGCAGCCGGACGTGTGGATCCCCGGCACCCGCGCGGACGTCCAACGGGTCACCGCGGACCAGGAGGACCGCGTCTTCGCCCGGCTGGAGCCGGACGCCGAGCCGTTCGTGTACTCGCCGGTCGTGCTGGCCGTCCCGGAGGGCCGGGAGGACGCCGTCGAGCGCACCGGGCAGTCGCTGTCGAAACTGGTCGCCCGCTTCAGACAGGAGCAGCGCCCGGCCGAAGTCCTGCGGCCCGACCCGGAGTTCGCCGCACCGGCGCTCCTGGCGACGGTGGGCCTGTACGGCGGCGGAGCCGACGCCCGCGGCGCGGAGCGCCTCATCACGCAGTCCGGCCGGCCGGAGCCCTCGGCCGTCAGGCTGCTGTGCACCCTGCCCGAGGACGACGCCGTGGACGACCGCAGCGCGGCCCTGGTCCCGGAGTTCCTGCTGAAGAGCGGCGTCGGCTGCCACCCGGCCACGCGCGCCCCGCGCATCGCCGCCTACCCCGACGACGTACCCGGCCTGGAACCGACGTTCGTGCGAGTGCGCTGGGAGGACGGCGAGCGGGACGCCGGCGCCAGGGACGACGAGGTGAACCGCTTCCGCTCCTGGCTGACCAGCGACGAGGGCCGGAGGGTGCTCGGCGGGCAGGGCTTCAGGTCCGCGCACGGCGAGCGACGCCTGCTCGATCCGAAGTCGGCCCTCCAGGGGCTGATCGACGAGGTCCGGCCGGCGGACTCCGCCGACCCGTCGGAGATCGACACGGCGCTGACGCGCTACGGCAACGCGCACGGTCCCGGCCAGGTCCTTTTCCTCCTCGACAGCTCCGGATCGATGGCCGGCCTGTGGGACGGACCCAGCGGCGGCCCCGGCATCCTCAAGCAGACCCTGGCCGGGCTCGGCGGGGGGGACGAGTACGGGGTGTGGGCGGTGCACGGTCTCGACGGCCGCACGCACACCGACCTCCTGGGCTTCGCCACGCACCGCCGCCGGGACGCCGAGCGCGCCCTGGACGCCGCCCGGGTGCGGGACGCGGAAGCCGATCCGGCCGCCGCCCTGCTGGACGCCCTGGCGTTCATGCGGGAGCGCGGCGCCGACGGCGACAGGCCGCGGCTGATCGTGTACCTCACCGACGGTGAGGACGACAACCGCCTCACCGGCGGCGACCTCGCCGAGGTCGTCGACCGGGCCCGGGCCTCGGGCGTGCCCGTGGCGATGGTGACGCTGAACAGCGGTGGCTGCGACCGGGACCGCCCCGGCACGCTCGTCTCGGAAGCGGGGCAGGGCCGCTGCCTGGACGCCGGGGACGACCTCGTGCCCGCCCTGCGCGACGAGGTCGCCCGCACCGGGACGGGGGAGGGATGATGGCCCGACGCCTGACGGCCGCCGCGCTGTCCCTGCTGTCGCTGCTGACGTCGGCGGCCTGCACCGGCGGTGACGTACAGCAGCCGCCGCCGGGCGCCGACTCCGCCCCCCGGATCGTGGTGGCCAGCGGCCAGGACGTCACCGGCAAGAACGGCATACGCCGGCAGCTCATCGACGCCTGGAACGCCAGGGAGGGCGAACACGGTTACCGGGCCCGGCTGGTGGAGCTGCCCGGTTCGGCCGACCAGCAGCGCAGCCAGCTGCTCGGCGCCCTCCAGTCCGGCAGCGCCGAGTACGACGTGGTGAACCTGGACGTGACCTGGATCCCGGAGTTCGCCGACGCCGGCCTGATCCGCCCGCTGAGCGACTCGGCCGTCGAGGCCCCCGAGGACCTCATCCCGTCCGTGGACAGGACGTCGTACTGGGACGGCGAGCGGTACGCCGTCCCCTTCAACAGCGACGCGGGCCTGCTGTACTACCGCAAGGACCACCTGGTGAAGGTGGGGGCCTCCCGGACCGACCTCGGCGACGGGGTCACCTGGGACGAGCTGCGGCAGCTGATCGACGCCGTCGAGAGGCGCAACACACCCGAGGGCTACGAGGGCGGCTGGACCACCCAGCTCGCCGCGTACGAGGGCCGTACCGTCAACGCCATCGAGGCCTTCGCCTCGGCCGTACCGGGCTTTCGGCTGACCGACGACGACGGTGACTACGTCGCGACCCGGGAGCAGTTGACGGCGGGGGTGACCGAGCTGCGGGAGCGCACGGCCTCGCCGTACATCCTGGGGGAGGCCGCCGAGTCCCGCGAGGCCGAATCGCTCAGCGCCTTCGCCGAGGGCCGCACCACCTTCCTGCGGCACTGGCCGTACGTCTACCCGACCCTGCACGAGACCTTCAAGGGAAACCTCGGTGTGGCCCGGCTGCCCGGCAAGGCGGTCCTCGGCGGCCAGAACCTGGCCGTCACCTCGTCCACGTCCGAGCAGCGGGCCGCGAAGGCGGCCGAACTGATCGCGTTCCTGACCGACCCGGACAGCGAACGCTGCTTGCTGCGCGCCGGTTTCGCCGCGACCCGCACCTCCGCCTACCAGGAGGACGGCACCGCCCCGGATTGCGAGAACGCACCCGCGTACGCCGAAGGCCCCTCGGTGTCCCCCAGCGGCGAGAGCACCGCCCGCATGGCCCCGGACCGGATGGCCGACGGCACCAGCTACTCCCGCCACATCCTGCTGCCGACCCTGCGTGAAGCCGTGGACCGCCCCCGCACACCCCTGTACGGGGCGGTGACCCAAACCCTCACCACCGAACTCGACGCCCTGTACGGTCCGCCCCGGGGGCCGGGCGGGAGCCGGCCGGGTGACGTGGAAGTGGCGCACAGCCTTGACGAGGCGTTGAGAAGCGTTCTGCCCGATTGAGGATGCGCATCGGGGCTGAATCGCGTCCGGATGGTTCGCTCACGCCTGCATGCTCACCAAGAGCTTGTGACCCGACTTGTCGAGGTGTGCTGGTCGGCGTGACCAGGGATGTACCGAGGTGACGATCACTCCGCTGATCTGGAATTTTTGCGCTGGTTGGCATGGAAGCGCGCTTTCTTCTGACGATTCCCGCACGTGTTCATGTCACACCATTTGCGGGTGCGACTTCGACTGGTGTCGAAGAAGGCGGCTTGGCAGGTCGGTGACGCGCACAAGGCCAGTTTTCCGTCTCGTTCGCCCGCGATGATGCTGATCGCGTCGGCGGCGATCACGCTGAGGGCATCTTCCACGCAGGAGGCCGAGCTGAGCCGCCATCGCCGCTCGCCCTCGGGCGTCAGGATCGCCGCGGCCCGACCCTGAGCGCTGCGGTCATTGATGACTTGGACAGCAGACGCGGGGAGGGCGTCCTGGAGCGCGGCGGCTGTCGCGGCGGCGTGAATCGACTCCCTCAGTTCCCGAGCGAGGTCGAGCTGGGCCGTGGTGCAGGAGTCCACGGCGAGGCCGTTCACTGCCAGCCAGTCGATGAGGCGGTGCGGCGTGGGAATGCGCTCCACGGCGTTGCCATGACGCTCCGACAGGGTCCCCGTGAAGCTGGTCGCCAGCACATTGCCGAGGCGGAAGTCAGGGAACGCGGTACGCATGGAACCACCATAGCCGGTTGCGGCGTGGCTCGGAGAACTGTTAGAACCGTCATAGCCGGTTCGCGATAGATCGGAGCCGGTTCCACGACGGCCAGGAGGTCTCATGCCCCGTCCGACCAGCGACGTGCAAGCCTTTGAAGCCCACGCGACTGACGCCGACCTCGACGATCTGCGCGCGCGACTGGCCGCGGCGCGGCTACCGGAGGCTGAGACGCTCCAGCGCGCCGCGCCCGACCCTCGCCGATGGGAACAGGGCGTTCCTCTCGCCGACCTCGTCGATGTCGTGAACTACTGGCGCACCGGGTACGACTGGCGGTCGTTCGAAGAGCGCCTCAACCGTATCGGCCAGTTCCGAACGACCATTGATGATCTGGGAATCCACTTCCTGCACCGCCGATCCGCGCGCGCGGATGCCACTCCTCTGATCCTGACGCACGGCTGGCCGGGCAGCATTGCTGAATTCGTCGACGTGGTAGACGAGCTGGCAGATCCGAAAGACGCAGACGCGCCGGCGTTCCACGTCGTGGTCCCGTCGCTGCCAGGCTTTGGTTACAGCGACAAGCCGGCCACCACCGGGTGGGGAGCCGAAAAGACCGCGGCCGCGTGGGTGGAACTGATGGGAAGGCTCGGCTACAGCAAGTTCGCGGCCCACGGCGGCGACTGGGGAGGTGTGATCACCACGGTCCTCGGCGGCAGGTTCCCCGCGCACGTTCTCGGCATCCACACCACGTTCGCGCAGGCGCCGCCCGGGTTGACAACGGACGGGCTGACGGCGGCCGAGCGCAGGTGGACCGAGGAAACCCGCGATTTCTGGCGCCACCGCGCGGCGTACGCGAAGCAGCAGGCGACCCGGCCGCAGACCATCGGCTACTCGCTCGTCGACTCACCGGTCGGGCTGCTTGCCTGGATCCTCGACAAGTTCGCCGAGTGGACGGACACCGAGGACAGCCCGTTCGAGACGATTTCCAGGGACCGCGTTCTCGACGACGTCACCCTGTATTGGCTGACGCGGACCGGCGCATCGGCGGCCCGCATTTACTACGAAAGCCACAACTCGCTGGACCCCGAGCTTCGGGTCGACGTCCCGTCAGCGATCAGTATGTATCCCCGCGACATCGAGAAGTGTCCGCGCCCCTGGGCGCAGGAGCGGTACCGGCAAATCGTCCGATGGAGGTCGCCCGAAATCGGGGGACACTTCCCGTCGCTGGAGGTTCCCGAGTATTTCGTCAGGGATCTGCAAGAGGGCCTCGCGGCAGTGCTGGCCGCTCATCGGTGAAGCGGCTCGGCGACCCGGCACTCGACCACCGCCCGACCCGGTTCGAGGCGTTGCCCGAAGCTTCCGGACCGAGCAGGTCTTTCGGATGCGTCCGTCCTCGGCGAGTTCGTCCACAGCTGTGGACGAACTCGCCGAGGACGGGATCCTCGCCGTCTCTCCGGAGGCCTGCGCCGCCTTCGTGGCGTACGTCAGCGCGTGAACACGAAGTACTTCCACCCGCCGTACGTCGTCGTGTTGACGTTGTCGCCGGACGTCGGGTCGATGTAGGACGAGCGGATCCGGAAACGCGGGCCGATCGGCGGCGTGCCGGTCAGGGTGACCGAGTCCTTGCCGTAGCGGTCGAGCGCGAAGTACTCGGAGCCCGTGGTGCGCCAGGCGCCGTCGCTGTACCGCTGCACCTGGAACTGGTACTTCCGGCCCGGGTACATGGACATCGTCGTGTCGTGGACCGGGTCCTTGGACTGGCGGAAGTAGTAGTACTTCTGGTTCCAGGCGGTCGCCGTCTGGTACGAGCCGATCAGCGACGTCGAGATCTTGACCTTCGTGTAGACCGTGTTGATGACCGTCTTCGCGGCATACCGCGTGTCGCCCGTGAACTTCGCGCTGACCTTCGTGTCGCGGTTCAGGCGGACGGTCGCCGAGAGGTTGCCGGACGAGTCGACCGTGCCCTTCTTGACCAGCGTGTTCGGCTTGTCGGAACCGTACGGATCGGCCCAGATCTCGACCGTGCGGTTCTTGTACGTCGTACCGAGGTGCGCCGTGAACGACACGTCGCTGCCGTAGCCGTACACCTTGCCGTTGTTGTTCAGCGTCAGCGCGGTCGCGGTCTTCGCGACGCTCACCGCATGGGCGGCCGTGGCGCCCGCGTGGTCGGCGTCGCCCGCGTACGTGACCGTGTACGTCACCTTGCCGCCGGCCGGCGGGGTGTCCGTGAAGGAGTACGAGCCGTCGGCCGCGACCGCCGCCGTGCCGAGCTGCCTGCCGGACGGGGACTCGTCGTCGGTGCGGGTGACCGAGACCTTCGTGCCCGCCGGGAACGCCGCCGACGAGGACAGCGCGCCGGTGAGGCCGAGGGGCTTGGCGCGGGTGGCCGTGGCGGGGGCGTTCACCGTGAGGGTGGTGCCCGCCTTCGTCGGGGCTTCGAGGATCCGCAGCGAGTAGACGCTGTTGTCGTTCTCCGAGATCGCGAACAGCTTGCTCTCGTCCGGCGCCCAGGCCAGGCCGGCCGGGGCGAGGGTGTCGGCGCCGCTGCTGTCGCCGGTGTTGGGGAAGTCGTACTGCCTCAGCGGCATCGAGGTGCCCGGCTTGAAGACGTGGACGTCCGGGTCGTACCAGGAGAAGGTGCCCGCCGCGACGTCGCCGTTCGGGGCGATGTCCACCGCGTTCGGGTAGGTGTTGGTGACGTACTTGCCGTCCGCGGACAGGTCCGAGAGCTTGTAGACCGCCTGGTAGTACGGGGCGCCGCTGGCCGTGACGACGTCCTTGCCGTCCGGCGTGACCGCGAGGTCCTGGAGGTTGCCGCCGCCGGTGTTGCCCGGGTCGAAGGAGTAGGCCGTACGGCTCGCCGTGCCGGAGGAGACGTCGTAGACGGCGAGTACGACCGGGCTCTGGCCCGGGGCGCCCGCGACGAGCGTGCCCGGGGCGCCCGCGGAGGCGTCCAGGATCGGGGCCTCGTAGAACGTGCGGCTGGTGTCCTGGCCCAGGGTGACGCCCGGGTCGGTGGCGCTCGGGTCGAGCGAGCCGATGTTGCCGTCGCCGGAGGCACCGTAGCTGAACCACAGCTCGCCGCCGGCCAGGGCCACGTACGCCGGGCCGGCGCCCTGGCCCGTGGACCAGCGGCGGGCCTCGCTCGCCGTCGCCGTGTCGATCGCGACGACCGCGTTCGCGTCGTGCACGGCCGCGTACAGGGTTCCCGAGTCGGGCGACAGCTCCAGGCCGTGGACGCCGGGCAGCGAGCCGATGGTGGCGGTGACCTTGCCCGCGTAGTCGGTGACGACGACCTGGCCGGCCGTCGGATCGCTGATGAAGACGCGGTGGTGGACCCCGTCGACGACCATGCCGCCGGTCGACTTCAGGGGCAGGATCGCGCTGGAGTCGGCAGCCGCCGACCCGGCGCCGGCCGCGACGAGCGTGACCGAGCTGAAGAGGACCGCGAGCGTGGTCGCGGCCGTGAGAGTGCGTCTGTGCACGGTTGTCTCGAACCCCCCGGTGCGGATGAAGTGATCAGCCTGCGCAGGCTAGATCAACGCACTGACATTCGGATGAACAGGGAAGTAAGACGATGGTGTGACAGGGCCGTGCCTGTCGCCTCAGCGCGAGTGGGCGACGCCCTGCGGGCCGTGCCGCGGCGACTCGGCGCTCGTCGGCCCCGCGTTCGCCGCCAGCAGCAGTGTCGCCACGGCCACCACGGCGGCGGTGAAGCCTCGGGCGTACCGCTCGGCGGTGCGTGTGCGTTCGGGCACGGTGACCTCGCAACCGGGGCAGCTCCTACGACGACAACGTATCAAGCAGGCCGACGCCCCACCGGCCAAGGCGGCCCTCGGGCCCGCGGCACAGCCTCCTCTGTGAGGAAACCCGGCCGTCGCGACAGCCGTGCGGGTTAGCCTCCTCGCGGCACATGAGCGACCGGGGCGGGGCACGTGGAGAACCAACGGACAGTGGCCGATGGCATACGGATGGGCCTGCGGGCCCTCGTGTACGCCGTTCTCGGGGGCGCCGCGCTGATCACCGTCGTGACGGTGGGGTCGGTACTCGGGCCCCTGCTGGCGCTCGACCTGTACACCCCTCCGGTCGCGGCCTGGTGGACGGTGTTCACCGCGATCGCCGTGCAGGGCGTGCCGTTCCTGCTGCTGGGCACGGTCGTGTCGGCGGCGATCGGGGCGTTCGTGCCCGAGCGGGTGTTCCAGAGGCTGCTGCCCCGCCGTGAGGTGCTCGCCGTACCGGTCGCGGGGGCGGCGGGGGTCGTGCTGCCCGGCTGCGAGTGCGCCTCCGTGCCGGTGGCGGGCAGCCTGATCCGGCGGGGTGTCGCCCCGGCTGCCGCGCTCGCCTTCCTGCTGTCGGCGCCCGCGATCAACCCCGTCGTCCTGGTGGCGACCTCGATCGCCTTCCCCGGACAGCCCGAGATGGTCCTCGGCCGGCTGGTCGCCTCGCTCGGTACGGCCGTGGGGATGGGCTGGTTGTGGGCGCGGTTCGGGCGCGAGGAGTGGCTGCGGCTGTCGAAACGGAGCGCCGCGCACGCGCCGGGCGGTGGTCCGCGCGCTTTCGTCCACGGGCTTCAGCACGACTTCCTGCACGCCGGCGGGTTCCTGGTGCTCGGGGCCGCCGCCGCGGCGACCTTCGACATCGTCGTGCCGCGGTCGCTGGTGGAGGTGTTCACCGGGTCGGCCTGGCTGTCGGTGCTGCTGCTCGCGCTGCTCGCGGTCGTGCTGTGCGTGTGCAGCGAGGCCGACGCGTTCGTGGCGGCGTCGCTGAGCGGCTTCTCGCCGACCGCGCGGCTGGCGTTCATGGTGGTCGGGCCGATGGTCGACCTGAAGCTGATCGCGTTGCAGTCGGGGACCTTCGGGCGGGCCTTCGCGGTGCGGTTCTCGTCCGCGACCTGGGTGGTGGCCGTGGGGAGCAGCGTGCTGGTGGGGTGGTGGTTGCTGTGAGGCGTTACGGACCGGCCGTACTGCTCGCGCTCGTGGGCGCGGCGATCCTGCGGGTGTCGCTCTTCAGCGAGCTGTACCTGCGCTATGTGCAGCCGGGGCTGCGGCCGTACCTGGTGGTGTCCGGGCTGGCGCTGGTGCTCCTGGCCGGGACGGTGGCGGTCGTGGCGCGGACGGCGGGGGAGCAGGAGGGCACCGGTCACAGCCTCGGTCCCGCCGGTCCCGGCGCGGATGACGGGTACGGCTACAGCCACGGTTCCGCCGGTTCCGGTGCGGACTCCGGGCACGGCCACACCCACGGGCCCGCCGGCCCCCGCGTCGCCTGGCTGCTCGCCCTCCCCGCCCTGGCCCTTCTCCTCTTCCCGCCGCCCGCCCTCGGCTCCTACAGTGCCGAGCGCGAGGCGGGCCAGCGTGCGGCGCGGGGCGTCGGCGACTTCCCGGCCCTCCCGGCCGGTGACCCGGTCGGCCTCACCCTCGGAGAGTTCGGCTCCCGGGCGGTCTACGACAGCGGCGGATCCCTGAAGGGCCGTACGGTCCGCCTCACCGGCTTCGTCACCCTTGGCGACGACGGCACCTGGTACGTCACCCGCCTCCTCGTCTCCTGCTGCGCCGCCGACGCCACGACCGCCAAGGCCGAGGTGCGTGGCGCGGACGCCCCGCCCGTCGACACGTGGGTGACGGTCACCGGCACCTGGCACCCGAAGGGCGCGCTGGGTTCGGCCGCCGCCTGGCCGCCGGTCCTCGACGTCACGTCCGTACGGCGGGTGCCGCAGCCGGACAACCCGTACGAGAAGCGCTGAGCCCGAGCCCGGCCGCGACGGCCGGGGCACGGGTTTTGCCCGACCGGCTACGGGTAGTCGGGCCACGGTTCCGGGAGGGCTCGCAGCAGGATCCGGTGCTCACCGGCCTGCCAGGCGGCACGCGCTGGTCCGCCCCGCTGCGCACATCGTCGTGGGCCGGCCCGGGAAACCGTCGGCACTGAGAGCGGCGCTGATCGAAGGAGGCGGTGGGCGTGCTGCCCAGGGACGACCCGCGAGGCGCCCCCGGGGGCGACCCGGGTCCCCGCCGCACGGGCGATGACCTGGACCCGTACGGCCTCCGGGCCGTCGACACGATCGTCGAGGGGGTGCGCGGTGCCGAGCCCGTCGAGCTGCCGGGGCGGTTGTGCCAGGTGGCCGTGGAACTGCTGCCGGTGACCGGTGCCAGCGTGTCGCTGCGCAGCGAGGGCATGCCCGTGCAGCTGGGCGCCAGCAGCGTGGAGGCCGCGCGTCTGGCGCACATCCAGGCCACGCTGGGTGACGGCCCCTGCCAGAGCGCGCTGCAGGACGGGGCGCCCGTGCTCGCCTGCGACCTGACCACCGGCCCGGACGCCGGGCGCTGGCCGGTCTTCGCCCAGCAGGCGACGGCGGCCGGGGTCCGGGCGGTGTACGCGGTGCCGCTGGGCAACGACGCGGTGTGCGTCGGCACCCTCGACCTGTACCGCGACCGGCCGGGTGGCCTCACCGACGGCCAGTTGCATGTCGCCCGGATCGTGGCCGGGGCCATGACGGTGGCCCTGATGTCGCTGCCGCGCGGGGACGAGCCCGGGACACAGGGCGGGGAGGTGTGGCTGAGCGGGCTGGCCGCCGATCACGACGAGGTCTACCAGGCCGTCGGCATGATCATGGCGCAGCTCGGCGTCGCCTCCGACGACGCGCTCGCGCGGTTGCGGGCGGACGCCTTCGCACGGGGTGTCACGGCCCTCGACGCGGCACGGGACGTGATCGGACACCGCATGCGCTTCGAGGGGGACTGACGCCCGGGCCGGAGCCCTTCAGATCTGTGCCCGGGCCTGCTTCCGGATCTCCGCCAGCCGCTGCGCCCCGAGCTGCACGGCCTGCTGCGTGACGTCCTCGTACACCTCGCCGAGGCCGGCGTGGGTGACGGTGATCGCCTCCTCGCCGAGGCGGACGCCGGCGATGTCGACGGTGAGGTAGGTCAGCTCCCCCTCCTCCGTCTCGCCGGCCAGCGTCACCCGCAGGGCCTGGCGGGTGTCCCCCACCGGCGGCAGCGGCAGTTCGCCGACCTGGACGCCCTGGACGCCGCCGCGGTTGGTCGCCGCCGTGAACTGCCCGCACCGGCCCGGCATCGACTTCAGCCAGTCGAGCGCGCGGTCGGCGTCCGCCGGGCGGTGGGCGGCGATCTGGTAGCGCATCTGGGCGTCGGTGTCGCCGTCGTCCAGCGCGGTCATGGCGTGCGGGCCCTGCGGGGGGCCGAACAGCTCCTCCGTGTAGAGGACGTCCAGCAGCCGCTGGCAGTCAGGGTCCTCGGTGGTCCCCTTCAGCAGACCGTCGCGCCAGGTCCGCGCGCCGCGGGTCGGCACCCACGGCTCCCCGAGATCGGCCTCGGTGACCAACGCCGCCCGGGTCTGAGTGTCGGTGAGGACGTCCCCGGAACCGGCGGGCTGCTCCACGGCCGGTGACACGGCGGACGCGGAGGCGGAGGCGGAGAACCACCGGGGCCGCGGCTCGTCCTGGGCCGAGCAGCCGGCCGCGGCCGGCAGGGCGATCAACGGCAGCACGGCGAGAAGGAGGGCACGGGTGGTGGCCGGAGGGTGGGTCATCGGGGTGCCTCCTGAGGGGCGGGCCGGGCCGGTCCAAGATCGGGTTCGTGCTCTCACGGCACCACCACGACCGCCCGTTCACCAGCGCGACGGGCCGTCCGGGTGAGGGGACGGTGTAGGAGCGCCGCGGCGGCACGGGCACGGAAAATCCCTCGCTCCGACGCCGCGCCACCAGCTACGGTCACGCCCATGCAGCGCGTCCCGCCCCGCCCGTCCTCCACGACGACGCCGGAGAGTGTCCCGGCGCGCTGACAGCTGACATGAGTGTCCGAAGCCCCGGGGTGAGTGCCCCGGGGCTTCGTCGCGTGGTGCTCGCTCCCTCGCAGACCCGGAGGAGCCCCCCATGTACGACCACCGCCGACTCGGCCGTGAACTGGCACTGTTCGACACCGACCCGCTGATGGGCGCGGGGCTGCCGTACTGGCTGCCCGACGGCGCGATCATGCGGCACACCTTGGAGGAGTACATCCGCGACGCGGAACGGCGGGCCGGCTACCGGCACGTGTACTCGCCCGTCCTCGGCAAACGCGAGCTGTACGAGACCTCCGGCCACTGGGACCACTACGGCGACGACATGTTCCCGCCGATGGACCTGGGCGCCGAACAGGTCCTGCTACGCCCCAGCATGTGCCCCCACCACGCCCTGATCTACCGCTCCCGCTCCCACAGCTACCGCGAACTGCCGCTGCGCATGGCCGAGTTGGGCGGCATGTACCGCTCGGAGCTGTCCGGTGTGCTCGGCGGACTGACCCGGGTGCGGGCCATCACCCTCAACGACGCCCACATCTTCTGCACCCTGGAGCAGGCCGTCGAGGAGGCCCGTGCCGCGCTGGAGCTGATCGGCCGTGCCTACGCGGACCTCGGCATCCGGGCCTCCCGCCACCGGCTCTCCCTGCCCGGCGAGGGCGGCAAGTACGTGGCCGACCCGGACCTCTGGAAGCGGGCCACCGCCCTGCTCCGCCAGGTCCTGGACAGCTCCGGCATCCCCTACGAGGCCGTCGAGGGCGAGGCGGCCTTCTACGGCCCCAAGATCGACGTCCAGATCACCGACCCGGCCGGCCGGGAGGCCACCCTCTCCACCGTCCAGATCGACTTCCACCAGCCCGAACGCTTCGACCTGCACTACATCGGCCCCGACGGGGCGAAGCACCGCCCGGTCATGGTGCACCGCAGCGTCATCGGCAGCGTGGAACGCGCGGTCGCCCACCTCGTCGAGGCCCACGGCGGTGCCTTCCCCGCCTGGCTGGCCCCGGTGCAGCTGGCCGTCCTGCCCGTGGGCGACGAGCAGGACGAGCACGCCCACGCCCTGGCCCGACGCGCCCTCGAACTGGGCCTGCGCGCCGAGGTCACCGGCCCCGACCGGGGCACCCTCGCCGCCCGCATCCGCGAGGCCCGGCTGGTCCCCTACCAGGCGGTCATCGGCGCGCGGGAGGCCGCCGCCGGGCTCGTGGCGCCCCGCCTGCGGGACGGCCGCCGCCTCGACGCCCTGCCCCCCGAGGAGTTGCTGCACCGGATCGGGGACCGGGTGGCGGCTCGCGGCACCACCCTGTGGGACGAGGTGTAGGGCGGACACCGGTGCGCGGGGCTTCGTGGGCGGCAGGCCGGGGGTGGTTCCCGGTGCCTTCCCACGGACGGGTCAGTCCGCCGTCCAGGGCCGGAGCTTCTCGGGGTTGAGCACGGCCCAGATGCGCTGGATCCGGTCGCCCGCGACCTCGAACGCCAGCACCGACACGGTGACGCCGTCCAGCTGGGCCACCAGTCCGGGCTCGCCGTTGACCTCGCACTCCTGGAGGGTCACGTCGGGCAGGGCGCGGGCCCGTTCGGCGAAGAAGCGCGCGATGGGTTCGGCGCCTTCGACCGGGTGGAGTGCGGCCGGGACGAGCCCGCCGCCGTCACCGGTCGCCGTGGCGTCGGGCGCCAGCAGGCCGATCAGGCCCTCGATGTCCTTGGCCTGCCAAGCCTGCCGGAACGCCCGGACGAGGCCCGCGCGCTCGGCCGCCGGAGTCGCGGGCGGCCGGGCCGCGCGGACGCGGCGTCTGGCCGAGGAGGCCAACTGGCGGCAGGCCGCCGGGGTGCGGCCGACGACGTCGGCCACCTCGGCGAAGGAGTAGCGGAACACGTCGTGCAGGACGAACGCGACCCGCTCGGCCGGGGTCATCGACTCGAGCACGACGAGGAAGGCCATGGTGACCGACTCGTCGAGGGTGACGCGGTCGGCGGGGTCGGCCGGTTCGGCCGCGGTGTCGTCCCACCGTCCGCCCACCCACTCCGTGCGGCCGGGCAGCGGCTCCGGGATCCACTCACCCACGTACCGCTCCCGCCTGGCCCGCGCCGAGCCCAGCAGGTCGAGGCAGATACGGCCCGCGACGGTCGTCAGCCAGCCGCCGGGGGACTCGATGCCGTCCCGCTGCCGCGGAGACATGGCGTACCAGCGGGCGTACGTCTCCTGCACGACGTCCTCGGCCTCGGCCAGCGAGCCGAGCAGCCGGTACGCGAGATTGATCAGCTGCCGCCGCTCGCGGGTGATCGCGCTCAGGCCGTCTTCCGGCCCGGACGGTGTGCTCATGGTGCGGATGACTCCCTCGGTCGCGATGGCCCCCACTCCTCCGACGAGACAGCGTCCCGGAATGTCAGGCCGCCGCACCTCGCCTCACATTCCGCAGGGCTGCGTCGTCGTACTGCTGAGACCGCCACCAGGCCCCGCACCCTCCAGGAGAACACCACCATGACCACCACGACCACACTCGGCGAACTGACCGGCGACTACGTCCTGGACACCGCCCGCACGCGCATCGGCTTCACCGCGCGGGCCCTGGGGATCACCAGGGTCCGCGGGCGGTTCGAGGCGTTCGAGGGCGGCGCGCGGCTGGGCGGCGCCGACCCGTCGAAGTCCACCGCCCGGCTCACGATCCGCGCCCGGAGCGTCCAGACCCGCAACCGCAGGCGCGACGACCACCCTGCGCGGCGGCGACTTCCTGGACGCGGGGACCCACCCCGTCCTCACCTTCACCTCGACCCGGGTCGAGCAGGCCGGCGAGACCGGCTTCCGGGTCACCGGCGGTCTGACCGTCCGCGGCGTGACCAGGCCGGTCACCGTGGACCTCCGGCTGACCGACGCCGGGAACGACCCGCACGGCGCCTTCGGGGTCGGCTTCACGGGCCGGGCGGCCATCGACCGCGGCCACTGGGGCGTCAGCGGCGGCCGGGGCATGGTCGGCCGGAAGGTGACGCTGGAGTTCGACATCAGGGCGATACGGCAGACCTGACCGCCGGCCGTAGGGTCATCGGTGGAGACCCGTGTGGGAACAGTGGAAGGAGCCCGCCGTGACGGACGGCCAGCGCATCCCGGTGATCATCGACTGCGACACAGGCGTCGACGACGCCCTCGCCCTGCTGTTCGCGGTACGGCACCCGGCGCTCGACGTGCGGGCGATCACCTGCGTGGCCGGGAACACGGACGTCGACGGTGTCGTCCGCAACACCCTGACCGTGCTGGAGCAGGCCGGTGCCGGTGACATCCCGGTGGCCCGGGGAGCCGAGCGCCCCCTGATCGAGCCCGTGCGCACGGCGCGGCACGTGCACGGACAGGACGGGATGGGGGACCTGGGGCTGCCCGCGCCGACCCGTGTGCCCGTCGACGTGGACGCGGTGACGCTGCTGCGCCGCGAGATCCTCGCCTCGCCGCGGCCGGTCACCCTCATCCCGACCGCGCCGCTGACGAACATCGCGCTGCTCCTGCGCACGCACCCCGAGGTGGTGCGCAACATCGAGCGGATCGTGTTCATGGGCGGTGCGGTGGCGACCGGGAACGCCACACCGGTCGCGGAGTTCAACGTGTGGCACGACCCGGAGGCGGCCGCGATCCTGCTCACGGCCGGGGTGCCGATCACCATGTACGGCCTGGACGTGTTCAAGCAGGTCCTGGTCCCGGCGGCCGATGTCCAACGCCTGCGCGCGGCCACGGACCCCGTCCTCCGTTTGGCCGGTGAACTCCTCGCCCACCGCGACCCGGCCACCTCCGGGGACCCCACCCCGACGGGCGGTCTCGGCGACGCGGGCGCTGTGTGCGCGGTGATCGACCCGGGCGGTCTGACCCTCGAGCGCCTGCCGGTCGAGGTCGCCCTGGCTCCCGGGCCCGCCCGCGGCCAGACGCTCGTCGACCGCCGCCCGCGGCCCGGCGAGTCCGAGATCCACGAGGGAACCCGCGCTCAGCCCCTGGTGGACGTGGCGCTGGGCGTCGACGCGGAGCGGTACGTGAAGCTGTGGCTGACGGTGGTGGAAGGGGCCTGAGGAGGCCCGGCCGACCGAAGGGCCCGGGGCTGCGGCGCCCCGGGCCCTTCATGTCGTCAGGAACGCGCCGCGCGCTTCCTGCGGGTGGTGATCACGAGGGCCGCGCCGCCCGCCAGGAGCACTCCCGCGCCGATGGCGAGGGGACCCGTGCTGCTGCTGGCGCCGGTCTCCGCGAGGTCGCCGCCACCGCCGTTCGGCTTGGGAGCCGGGGCCGTGGTCGACTCGGAGGCGCTCGGGGTGGGCGTGTCGGTGTCCTTCGACGGCGGGGCCGACGGCTCGCCGGGCTCCGAAGGAGTGGCCGGCGGCGTGGTCTCCTCGGCCGGCTCCGACGGGGTGGCCGGGGGCGTCGAGCTCGCCGGAGGCTCCGCGGGCGGCGGCGTCTGCGTGCAGTCCTTCGTGCCGCCGTTCCACGCCGCGATCAGCTTGTCCTTGATGACCGGGCGGTCCGGGCCCACGGGCAGCTCGCCGTGCTCGAAGCCGTCCTTCGCGTCGAGCTGGCCGTCGAACTTCACCGCGCCCCGGTACAGGTCGATCTGCCCGAAGCAGCCCTGGTCGGGGATGGCGATGTCGAGCGACTCGGTGCCGCCCGGCTTGACCGTCACCGTGTCGAAGTCGACGAACACCTGCTCGCCGGAGGTCGCGAAGGTCGCGCCGTGGGCGAGGTAGGACGCGAGGGAGGCCGTGCAGGTCGACGCGTCACCGGCGGTGCGGACCTTGATGTGGACCTTGCCGTCCTCGGTCGGCTTCAGGTTCTGGTCGTCGACCTTGACCGAGTCGTAGAAGTTCGTGCCGTCGAGCGAGAACTGGCAGC
This sequence comes from Streptomyces sp. NPDC002788, assembly GCF_053592115.1. NCBI lineage: Bacteria > Bacillati > Actinomycetota > Actinomycetes > Kitasatosporales > Streptomycetaceae > Streptomyces > Streptomyces sp. NPDC002788. Next base: position 458,615 of record NZ_JBSFVB010000003.1, read on the forward strand.
GGTCGGTCCCGGTCTCCGTGCCCGCGCCCGTCCCGGGCTTGTAGCTGCCGCCGGACGACCAGCCGTCACCACCGGGCGTACCGGTGGCGAAGGCGGTGGTGGCGGAGGCGGCGCAGAGGGCGAGGGCCGCGGCGCCCGTCCCCAGCAGGCGGCGCGCGGTGACACGTCTCGCTATGGACATGCGGATCCCATTTCTTGGCTGTGCCGGAACCCGGGTGGCGGCATGCGGGCAGCGCGCGGCGCGCGGCTGCCGGGGCCGCACCGGAGGGTGAGTGGTCGGAGGACACTGGGCTCATTGGTCACATGCGCCTCAGTGCGCCCCATCGTGGCCGCGCCGCAGCACGCTGTCAACCTGCGGCGATACAAAGGAAGTTACCGCTTCATCACGCTTCCGTCACAGCAGGAATGGATGCCTCCGACCAACACGATGGTTCCTTTTTCCGGCATTCTGGACAGATTTAATGCTGTCGCCCGTATGCCCTGCCAAGGAGACCGCGTGACCGATCGCTCCACCCTCGACCTGTCGTCCAAAGACCCCGACTGGTGGCGTCAGGCCGTCGTCTACCAGATCTATCCCCGCAGCTTCGCCGACGCCGACGGTGACGGACTCGGCGACCTGCGCGGCATCACCCGCCGCCTCGGTCATCTCGCCGCCCTGGGCGTGGACGCCCTGTGGCTGAGCCCGTTCTACCCGTCCGAGCTGGCCGACGGCGGCTACGACGTCGCCGACCCCCGGGACGTCGACCCGCGGCTGGGCACCCTCGAGGACTTCGACGCGCTGGTCGCCGAGGCCCACCGGCTGGGCCTGAAGGTCATCGTCGACATCGTGCCCAACCACTCCTCGCACCAGCACGTGTGGTTCCAGGAGGCCCTGCACTCCGGTCCGGGGTCGGCGGCCCGCGACCGGTACGTCTTCCGCGACGGCCGCGGCGAGCACGGCGAACTCCCGCCCACCGACTGGCAGTCCGTCTTCGGCGGCAGCGCCTGGAAGCGAGTGCCCGACGGCCAGTGGTACCTGCACCTGTTCGCCCCCGAACAGCCCGACCTCAACTGGGAGAACCAGGAGGTCCGCGCCGACTACCGCACCACCCTGCGCTTCTGGTCCGACCGCGGGGTCGACGGCTTCCGGGTCGACGTCGCCCACGCCCTCGTCAAGGACCTGAGCGAACCGCTGCGCGACCTCGGCCGGCCCGAGCTGAGCCGTGAGGAGGCGCTCACCGCGCTGCCGCCCGGCACGCACCCCTTCTACGACCGCGACGACGTGCACGAGATCTACCGCGACTGGCGCAAGATCCTCGACGCCTACCGCCCGCCGCGCATGGCCGTCGCCGAGGCATGGGTGCCGGGGGCCCGCCGCGCGTTGTACGCCCGCCCGGACGAGCTCGGCCAGGCCTTCAACTTCGAGTATCTTCAGGCGAGTTGGGAAGCGGATGAGCTGAGGCAGGTCATCGCCGACTCGCTCGCCACCGCCCGGGCCGCCGGAGCCTCGGCCACCTGGGTGCTGTCCAACCACGACGTGATCCGCCACGCCTCCCGCCTCATGCTGCCGCCCGGCACCGACCTCAACGCCTGGCTGCTCTCCGGCGGCCACGCCCCGGCCGTCGACGAGGGGGCCGGGCTGCGCCGGGCCCGGGCGGCCACGCTGCTGATGCTGGCGCTGCCCGGCTCCGCCTACGTCTACCAGGGCGAGGAACTCGGCCTGCCCGAGGTCGCCGACCTGCCCACCGAGGTGCTCCAGGACCCCATCTGGGAGCAGACGGGCCACGTCCGCAAGGGCCGCGACGGCTGCCGGGTGCCGCTGCCGTGGACCACGACCGGACCGTCGTACGGCTTCGGGCCGGGCGGCGCCTGGCTGCCGCAGCCGCCCGGTTTCGCCGCCCGTGCCGTCGAGGCCCAGGACGGCGTCGAGGGTTCCACCCTGGAGCTGTACCGCACGGCCCTCCGGCTGCGCCGCAAACTCCTCGACGGCGAGGACCTGACCTGGGCGGCGGACGCCCCGGACGGTGTCCTGCAGTTCGACCGCTGCGTGGGCTGGCGCTGCGTCACGAACCTGTCCGCGTCGGCGGTCCCGCTGCCGGCCGGTGAGGTCCTGCTGAGCAGCACCCCCCTGGAGGACGGCCGGCTCGGGCCGGACACAACGGTGTGGCTCGGGCGCTAGCCCGAAACCGAACCCGGGTCCGCCCCGCCGGCACCGGGGCGGGCGGGCCCGGCGTCCGCCACCCGCACGGCCCAGCGGCACGCGCCGCCCGCGGGGCACCCGCGAGAATCACCGGCGGAGCGCCGTCGGCGTCCGCACAGGGAGCCCCGCCCGCGAACAGGTCCTGGAAGACAGCAGCCGTGGCCGGTCCCGTCGTCGCCGGGGTGCTCGCGCTCCCTTCTACGCCCGCGACGGCCCGGAGCGGCGACCTGTGGGGTGCCGCGACCATCGCACCCGGCCGGAGGGCGGCGTCGAGGTCACCGGCGTCCGGGCGGCGACCCCGGGAGCCACGCTGACCCTGGCCGCGCCCCGCGGCACCCGGGTGACGGGCACCCCGCTCGACACTTCCGGCTACCGCGGCTCGGTCGCCGCCGACGGCCGCACCAGGACGTACACCGTCACCGGCGACGCGGCCGGGCAGCCCTGGCCGGACCGTACGTTCCCCTTCGTGCTGTCCCTCCCCGCGGACGCCGTGCCCGGCACGCGGCTGCGCGAGTGCGTCCTGCGGATCACCGACGCGCGGGGAGTTCCGCGGACCGCCGGCCGGCGCGCCGTGACCGTGGGCCCGGCCGGGCCGACGCTGACCCGCCCGCTGTCCGGCGTACCGCTGACCGCCGTACCGGAGATCTCCGGAACGGCGCATCCGGGTGGCCAGGTCATCGTCCGCGACAAGGACGAGCGCGAGGCCTGTGCGGCCACCGCCGCCCCCGACGGTTCCCGGGCGTGCACACCGGGCCCGGCGGCCCTGCCGCAGGGCGCCAACCGCCTCCAGGCGATCGCCACCCTGAACGGGGTGAGCGCGATGAGCGAGCGGATCGACATCTCGGTGGCGGAGGCGGGCGCCGGTCAGTAGCGCACCGGTCAGTAGCGCACCGCCCGGGCGACCTCCGCGCGGACCTCGCCGGACAGGTCGTGGGTGGTGCGGGCGGTGGCCGCGGCGGAATCGCCGGGCTGCACGTTGTTCACGTTCACGAGGACCGTGTCCCGCAACCGGCCCTCGCCGTCGGTGAAGTTGATCTGCACGGCGAAGGAGCGGGCCGTGTCGTCGCTGTTGGTGACCGTTACCTCGGCCCGGGCCCGGCCGTCGGTGCCGACGGCGGGCGTGGCGACCTTCACGTCGCGCTTGACGTCGGTGCCGTCCTGGATGTCGTCGAGCCGGCGTCCGGCCTCCGCCGTCGCCGACTCCACCGCCTCGGAGGCCTGCGAGGCGATCGACCCGACGGCCGACTCCGCCTCGCGGGCGGTCTCCGCGGGGCTGTCGCCGCCACAGCCGGCGAGCACCGCGGCGAGGGCGACTGCCAGGGCCGTCCCTCCCGTCGCCCCGCGGGTCCGGTGGCGGGCAGCCATCTCGCCTCCTTGGGGAGCCGTGGCGGTGCCGGGAGGCCCTGGGCCTCCCGGCACCGCGGCGTCACGTACGTCCGAGGCCGCCGCCGCCGAAGGATCCGCTGGATCCGGGCGACCAGCGGCGCGGTTTCTGGTCCTTGCCGGTCCTGGTGCTCGCGCGGTGCAGCTCGTGGGGCAGGATCCGCTTGCCGTCACGGGCCACGACGGGCACGTCGTCGGGCTCCCGCATCTCCCGCATCTCGCGGACCGGCCCGGTGTCGGGCAGGTGCGGCTGCTCCTCGGGGCCGGGGTGGTGCGTGTCCTTGTCCATGACCTGCATCCCGACCCGCACGCCCCAGATCAGCGCGCAGGCGATGATCGCCCCGCCGATGAAGGCGATGGTCACGGCGACCGCGTGATCGGACGAGGCCGCCAGCAGTTCGTACGTTGCCGTTCTCATAGTCCGATTATCGCCGACGGTATGCGATAAAGCGCCTGGAATGTCCGATGGTGGCGGCCGGGCCGCGAGGGCGGCGCGGGCGCGGATGTCGCCAGCGGTCGCGTCGGCGCGCCCGCGCCCCGCGCCGCCCGAGAAGGCCGGGGTGCGCTCCTCGTCACAGGCCCGGGCCCGTCCCCGTTCGGGCCGTCCCGGGAGGCGGGGCGGGCTTGAGGGTGGCAGATTGCGGCCAGAGGAAGGCCGGACCGGGCCGTCGCGTCCCCGCGTGTGCCGCTCGGGAGCCCGGACCGGCCTTCCCGCTGCCGTGCCCCGCCGGTGACCGGGCCCTGGCGCGACGGCCTCGCGCAGGGTTGCGCACCCTCTCCTCGTCCGGCGCGGGACCGATGCCGCCCTCCGTGCGGCCGCGCCGGATCGTGTCCGGGAAGGGCCGGCCGGCGCCCGTCTTCCCGTCCCGGCCGGACCGGTCAACGAGCTGCGGCGTCTCTCAGGGGTCCTTGCACTGTGCCCGCCCGGGTCGCGCGGCCTGGCACCGCGCCTCGCCGCGTTGCCGAAGCGCCCAGGTAGCTACGCCACCAGGGCCCTCCGGCGCCTTGCGATGCACGGCACCGGACCACGCGACCTGATCGGACGCTCATAGTGCAAGGGCCCCTAACACCAGCGTGAGGCCGTCGCCGCCTCGCCGAGCCGGGCGAGCTCGGCCGCCGCCCCCCTCGAACGTCCCCAGGACATCGGGCCGCCGGCCGCGAGCGGATCCGGTCGCTCGCGCGAAGTCACCGCCCAGAGAAGCTGATTGACGGAACGCCATCGGCCGACGGCTGGATTCCGATCATCCCCCGGAAGGATGTGAGGGCCGTCCACTTCCCATGACGATGATCCCGACCCGTTCGGAGATCGAACTCGAACAGCAGGGAAGGGACGAGCTGTTGCGTATCGCCGGGCTCCTCGGAACCGTCCTGGGCACCACGTTGCTGGCGACCACCGCCGTACTGACCGCGCCAGCGCACGCCGGCACCGACGCCTCCCGGGGCTCCGCGTCTCCGGCCGGACCCGCGCTGCGCGCCTCGCTGGACGCCGTCCACGAGGCCGGGATGTACGGCGTGTTCTCGTCCGTGCGGGACGGCGGCGAACGGTGGACCGGGGCCTCCGGCGTAGCCGACGTGGACACCGGCCGCCCGGTCACGCCCGGCATGCGGCAGCGGGTGGGCAGCATCAGCAAGACCTTCACCGCCGTGGGCCTGCTCCAGCAGGTGGAGCGCGGCCGGATCCGGCTCGACGCTCCCGTCGGCGACTACCTTCCGGACTTGATACCCGGGGAGCGCGGCCGGCGGATCACCGTCCGGATGCTCCTCAACCACACCAGCGGGATCGGCGACTACGTCGCGGGCGCCTTCCCCTCCCTCACCCAGGGCTCGACGGCCAGCCTCGACGAAGAGCGCTTCCGCTCCATCCGCCCGCGGGAACTGGTGCGGCTCGGCCTCGCGGCCCCCGCGACCGGCCGCCCCGGTGCGGTGCCGGGCTCGTACTCCAACACCAACTACGTCATCGCCGGGCTGCTCCTGGAGAAGGTCACCGGCCAACAGGCCTACACTTACCTCACCCGCAACGTCATCGACCGGGCCGGGCTGCGCCACACGTACCTGCCGCGCTCCCCGTACATCAAGGGCCCGCACCCGCGGATGTACGAGTCGTTCTACGGCCTGATCGACCCGCCCCGCGACTACAGCGTCTACGACATGTCGTGGGCGTACACGGCCGGTTCGGTCGTCTCCACCACCGACGACCTCAACCGCTTCTACCGCGCCCTGCTCGGCGGGAAGCTCGTCCGCGCGGCCTCCCTCGACGAGATGACGCGCACGGTCCCGGTCTCCGGCATGGACTACGGCCTGGGCATCTACGCCCTCGAAGTGCCCGGCTGCGGCCGCTTCTGGGGGCACGACGGAGCGGTGTTCGGCGCCGGCACGATCGCGCTGTCCAGCCGGGACGGCATGCGGCAGGTGGCCGTCGCGCAGAACCTGATGAAGTACCAGAGCCTCGACGAGGACGGCGTACCGCAGCCGCACGCGATCGACAACGCCCTCGCCGCACACGTCGTCCGGGCCCTCTGCCCGGCCGCCCCCGAGGCCGGACTCGCCGCCCCGAAGGCCCGTGGGGAGCAACTCGCGCGGCTGCCCCGGATCGACGATTCCCCGTTGACCGACCGCCTCACATTTGATCAGCTGTCTCACTAGTCCTGTTCGATTCTGATCGAGCAGTCATGGCTCCCAGGGGGGGAGCTTGTGACAAGTCGGGGAGTTCTCTTGATGCATCACGATTCCGCCGTGCCGCGCCGCGCCCGGGTCCGGCGGGGCGCGGCCGCCCTGGCCCTGCTGGCGCTGACCGGCGGCACCGCCCTCACGGGCGCGCCTGGCGCGACGGCCGCCGGCGGTGCCGCGCCCGCCGGGAAGGCGTGCGGTCCCACGGAGGGGTTCTCCGGGTGCCGGCTGTTCGTTCCGGCGAAGGGCAAGCAGGAGTTCACGGTGCCGTCCGGGGTGACGAAGCTGGACGTACGGGCCTGGGGAGAGGGCGGCGCCGGCACCTCCAGGGCGAACGGCGGTGCGGGCGGCTTCGTCACCGGCACGCTGAAAGTCAGCCCCGGTGAGGTGCTGAGTCTCGCCGTCGCCGGACCGAACACCGGTGACGCCCTCGGCGGCAAGGGCGGCAGCAGCGGCGCCGCGCGCGGCGGCAACAGCAGCGCCATCCGCACGAGCACCGGCTCGACGCTGGTCGTCGCCGGCGGTGGCGGTGGGGGCGGTGACATGGCCGACGGCCAGGCCGGTGCCGCCGGTGCCGCCGGTGGCGAGTCCGGCCGGGACGGCACCGACAAGGACCGCGGCGGCAAGGGCGCCACCGGTGCCGAGGGCGGTGCGGGCACCGGCAACGGTGCCGCGGGCGCCGACCACGCCAAGGACGGCGCCGGGGGCGCCGGCGGCGCGGGCCGCTACGGCGGTGGCGGAGGCGGCGCCGGCTACGCGGGCGGCGGAGGCGGCACGGGTGCCGAGACCGGCGCGTCCACCGGCAACGCCCCGACCAGCGGCAGCGGTGGCGGCGGCTCCAGCTACGCCGAGCCGGCCCGGGTGGACGACGCCGAGCTCGCCGTCGGCACCGGCCACACGGCGCCGGCGAAGACCGACCCGTTCTGGGCCCCGTCCGACAACCCGATCGACTCCGGTGTGGCCGAGGGCGGCGTCCGCGCGCCCGGCGGCCCCGGCCGGATCGTCCTGCAGTGGCAGGGGTCCCCCGCGGTCGACCGGCTGACCCGGGTCTCCGGCACCGACGTGACCACCCAGCCGGGCCATGACGTCAAGCCGCTGGCCGTGGTGGCCCGCGACAAGGACGGCGAGCCGGTCGCGGACACCTCGGTGACCTTCACCGTCGAGGACCCGGACGGCCTGAAGCCGCTCTTCGACCTCACCGGCGGTCCGGACGACGACGAGACCGTCGTGGCGACCGACGCCCAGGGCCGTGCGCAGACCCCGTGGATCGGCCTGAGCGGCCGCAAGGAGGGCTCCTTCACCGTCCGGGCGAAGACGCTGGGCGCGTCGACGGCCTTCACCGTGCGGGTCAAGGAATCCCCGTACGTCGTGAGCGTCGCCGGAGGCGACGGGCAGAAGGCCGAACAGGGCCGGGACTTCGCCGAGGCGCTGCGCGCCATGGTGGTCAAGTCGGGCCAGGCGGCACCGGCCGGCACGGAGGTCGAGTTCCGCGTCGAGGACGGCAGCGAGGACGCGCCCCGCTTCGAGGGCGAGGAGCGGGCCGTACGCGTGAAGACCGACGCGTCCGGCAAGGCCACGGCCCCGGCCCTGACCGCCGGTGAGGGTACGGGCACCTACACGGTCGCCGCGTCGGTCGGTGACGCCATGACCCAGTTCGCGGTCGAGGTCGTCTCCGGCGACGGCGAGCCCGAGCCCGGCCCCGGCGACGGGTCCGGCTCCCCGTCCCCGTCCCCGAGCCCCACGGCCGACCCGAGCACGAGCCCGTCCGCCGAGCCCAGCCCGTCGACCAGCACCGGCTCGTCCGGCACGATCGGCGGCTCGTCGACCACGGGCGGCACGTCCACCGACCTCAACGGCGGCAGTCTCGCCGCCACGGGCACGGGCGGCATCGGCCTCCTCCTCACGGCCGCCGCGGCCCTGGCCGCCGTGGGCTTCGCGGCCTTCCGCTTCGGGCCCCGCCTGAAGCTCCGCTCACGCGACGACGCCTGACCTGCCCGCAAGGGCCCCTGAGACTGCCCGCCCCGGTCACCGGGTGCGGGCAGTCGGTGCTTCGGCCGGACGAGGGCGCTTTGCGGAACCTTTGCCCGGGGGTCGGACGTTGGAGGGGTGTGCGCGCGTGAGCGTGTGCACCAGGTGAGGCCGACGAATACCGAGGTGGCGGCGATGGCAGTGTGGGACCGGCTCAAGGACCAGGCGAAGGCCCTCCAGCAGGGGCAGGCCGGGCATGGTGCGACGCCCGGCGGGCACAGTGGCGGGACGCGGTCCGGCGGGGGTGGCAAGGCCCAGCTGGTCGGTCTGTTCAAGACGCAGCTCGGGTCGCTGAAGAACGAGTTGAAGAGCGGGGCGTACCGGGACGCGAGCATGGCGATGTGCGCCCTGGTCGCGGCGGCGGACGGGCAGGTGGATCCGGCCGAGCGGCAGCAGGTCGAGTCGATGATCCTGAGCAACGACGTGCTGCAGAACTTCCCGCCGGAGCAGCTGCGCACGCGCTTCAACAAGCATGTGGACCAGCTGACCGCCAACTTCCAGCTCGGCAAGACCGAGGCGATGCAGGAGATCGCCAAGGCCGCCAAGAAGCCCACCGAGGCCAGGGCCGTGATCCAGACCGGCATGGTCATCGCCGGTGCCGACGGTCACTTCTCCCAGGCCGAGGCGACGGTACTGCGCGAGGCCTGCGCGGCGCTGGGGGTGTCTCCGGCCGAGTTCCAGCTCTGACCGGAGAGGGTGGAGACGGCCGGGCGCGGTCCTCTCAAGGAACGCGCAGGGCGTCCACGGTCAGGCGGGCCGCCGCGCCGATGACGGCGTCGGCGGCGGGCAGGAGGCGCGGGTGCGGGCCGTGCGGGTGAAGACGGCGACGGCGTAGCGGCCCCCGTCGGGGACTCGACGACGCCGACCTCGTCGCGCACGGTCGGCAGGTCTGCCCGCCGCATCCGGGCCGGACTCCCCGAACCTCTGAGGGCCCCCGCCGGGGTCTATAACGGGGCCATGATCTATCACGTCGTACCGCGCACCGTCTGGAACACCACCCCCGACCGGCCGTATGCTCCCGCGTCGCTCGCCGAGGAGGGCTTCGTGCACTGCTCCCCGGACGAGGCGACCACGCTGGCCGTCGTCAACGCCTTCTACCGGGACGCGCCCAGGCCCCTGCTGGTGCTCGCCCTGGACGAGACGCGCCTCACCGCGCGGGTGGAGCGGGAGGCGGCGGCCCCCGCACCGCCGCCCGGGGTCACCGGGGGCACCCTGTTCCCGCACGTGTTCGGCCCCCTCGACCGGGACGCCGTCCACCATGTCCTCGAAGTGCGGTGGGACGACGAGGGCCGGGCGGTGGGGCTGAGTACGACCGGATGACCGGGTGACCGATCGAGAAACCCCCCCACCGCCACCGCGCCGACCTCGCCCCGGCCCTGCGCCCGGCCCGGGGAGCGGCCCGCTGTGCCGTGGTGGCGCTCGCCACGCCGATCTCGTCATCGCGTGGCGGCGGCCGCGACCGCAGCCCTGACGATCCGCACGCTCACGGCGGCGCAGCGGGAGCACATGGCCGGCGAGGGCTAGGGGCCGGGCCGCCGCGGCCGGTACACCGACGCGAGGAACGACGCGGTCGCCCGCACCGGCGTCCCCGACTCGGCGACCCTGCGGCCCAGTTCCGCCGTGCCGAGGTGATGCGCGGTCGGGCTCATGGCCACCAGGCTGGTGACGTCCCCGGCCGTGAGGGTCATCGCGTACTCCAGCGGCTCGGCGCGCTCGCGCCGGAAGCTGCTCGCCAGAGTCCGGCGCAGACGCTCCTCCTTCCCGGGGTCGACCGCCAACAGCCCGACACTCTCCCGTAGTTTTCGCAGGTGGCGGCCGGTGGGCGTGACGACCAGCAGCGCGCCGTCCGGGTGCAGGACGCGGTGGAACTCCGGTCCGTTGCGGGGCGCGAAGACGTTGAGGACGAGGTGGGCGCAGCCGGTGCGGACGGGCCAGGGCTGCCAGACGTCCCAGCCGGCGGCCTCCGCGCGGGGGTGGGCGCGGGCCGCGGCGCGCAGGGCGGGGGCGGAGCTGTCCAGGCCCACGCCCAGGGCTTCGGGGAGGGCGTCCAGGACGGCCGCGAGGTAGTGGCCGGTGCCGGCTCCGGCGTCCAGCACGGTGGCGTCGTGCGGGGCCAGTCCGCCGGCGAGCGCGGCGAGGGTGCGGGCGAGCGGGTCGTAGTGGCCGGCGCGCAGGAACGCGGCGCGGCACCGGACCATGTCGGCGGAGTCGGCGCTCGCGGCTCGCCGCCGGCCGGTCAGCAGGTTGACGTAGCCGTGGCGGGCGATGTCGAAGGTGTGCCGGCCGGCGCACCGCAGGGCACCGTCGGCCGGTTCGAGGCCGGAGGGGCACAGGGGGCAGGTCAGGACGGTCAGGAGTCGGTCGGACGGCAGGCGTCGGGCAGGACGCGAAGGCATGGTTGCTCCTCGACGACGCGGCGGCGACGAGGCGCCGGGCCGCGTGCGGGCGGGGGACGGTGAGTCGTCGGCGCCCGCCGGTGGCGGGCACGCCGAGGGCGGCGACGTGACGGACTCACGTCGCCGCCCTCACCGCAGCGTCAGAGGAAGCAGTGCGGCAGACCGGTGCATGCCAATGCCGTACGGCCAGGCTACCGGCCGCCGCCGAACGTCACGACGAGCCGCCCGTCCGAGGCGAACGACCAGCGCAGGGCGCCGGCGTAGGAGGAGCAGCGGGGGCCGTTCGAGCCGGACCAGAACTGGTTGGAGCCGTCGGAGTCGCCGATGATCCGGTCGTTCGACCCGCTGTCGCAGGAGGTGTTGTCGCGGAACACCGACCTGCTGCCGGAGTCGAAGTTGAAGTTGCGCTGCGCGTTGCCGACGCTGACGTTGTCCGAGATCTGCATCGCGCCGGTGTTGCTGTTGTAGGTGAAGCCGTGCTTGCCGTTCTGGTAGGCGATGCTGCGCCGGACGATGTGGTCGACCCCGATGTCGTCACCGCCGAGCTTGTAGCCGTTGCGGTCGCCGTTGCCGGCCTGGGAGCCGTCGCTGAGGGTGCCGTTGTCGTACGCGAGGGAGTCCTCGATGGTCACCGCGCCGATGGGGCCGGTGTCCGGCTTGGTGAAGAGGTCGTAGCCGTCGTCGATGTTGTGGTGGGCCACGGTGTAGCGGAAGACGTTGCCGGGGCCGACGGTCAGCTTGGGGGCGAAGCCGTCGGCGTCCTCGCCGTCGGAGTCGGCGTTGTCGTGCGATTCGGCGCTCAGGATCAGGTTGTGGGACGGCCACTGGTCCTTGGGCGTGCTGGACAGCGTCCGCGACAGCTGCAGGCCCGAGTCGCGGTTGAAGCGGGTCACGGTGCGCTCGACGACGTTGTTGCTGCCGCTGAGGAAGATGCCGTTGTCCCCGGCCCGTTCGACGACGAGGCCCTTGATGTGCCAGTACGACGCGTTGACGGCGAGGCCGCGGTTGGCCGGGTCCTCGCTCTGGGCGGAGAAGTTCAGCACGGGGGTCTCGCCCGGGTGGGCGAAGAGTTCCGTGCGGTCGCCGGAGGTGCCGTTCCGGCCCGCCGGGATGGTGACGGTCTGGGAGTAGCGGTAGGTGCCGCCGCGCAGGTAGATCGTGCCGCCGGCGGAGATGCGGCCGATCGCGGAGGTGAGGGTCGTCGGGTTCGCCTGCGTACCGGCCGCGCTGTCGGTGCCGTTGGGGGACACGTACAGGACCGGGCCGGTGGGTTGCGGGGCGCTGCCGCTCGTCTCGACGTCGATGTAGTCGATGTTGGGCAGTCCGGCGGAGGCGGTCGGGCTGAGCCGGACGGTGTTGCTGCCCGACCGAAGCGGCACGGTGAGTGTCTTGGTCGCCCAGGTGCTCCAGGCGCCGGTGCTCTCGAAGGACGCGGTGCCGGTCGTCGTGCCGTTGACCACGAGGTCGGCGGCGCGGGCGGAGGTCGTGCCGTTGGCGAAGCGGACCTTCAGGGTCGCCGTGCCGGCGGCGGAGGCGTTCACGGTGAACTGCGCGTAGCCGCCGGTGCCGTTGGTGCCGTTGCAGAAGCCGCTGCCGGAGAAGCCGGCCCAGTCCGAGTCGATGGTGCCGGTGCAGACGGCGGGCGAGGCCTCGGCCTCGTAGCGGGTGGCGGCGGCCTGGGCCGGACTGCCGGACAGGACGACGAGGCTGCCGGCCAGGAGGCCGACGGACGCGATCACTGGTCTCAGGTGCATCGGTTCGTCTCCAAAGGTGGTGACGGTGGCGGACCCGGCCGGGGCAAGCGCTTTCTGGGGAACGTAGAAGCTCCCCGTGGACGCGTCAATAGACTGTTACGTGATTCAGATTCACAATCATGAACAGCCTCTTGTGTCCCGTGCTCGTCCCACCCCCGCTGACCACCCTCTGAACTTCGGCGGTTATCGTCCGCTCGTGAGCGAACTGTCGGCTGTGTACCTGCCGGAGCTGACCACCGGGCGGCTGCTCGGCACCTGGCAGCCGGACGTGCCCGCGCTGGTGCTCGTCGTCGTCCTGGGCGGCCTCTACGGCTGGGGTGTGGTCCGGGTCCGGGGCCGGGGCGGGTCCTGGCCGCCGGCCCGCCTCGCCGCCTTCGTCGTGCTCGGCCTCGGCGCGATCGTCGTCGCGACGATGTCCGGGCTGGCCGTCTACGACCATGAACTGTTCTGGCCCGCCGCCGTGCAGAACGTGGGACTCGACCTGCTCGCGCCACTGGGTCTCGCCCTCGGCGACCCGCTGCGGCTCGCGGTGGAGGCACTTCCCCCGGGTGGTGCGGTCCGGGTGCGGCGGATCATGACCGGGCGGCTGGTCAGGACGCTGACGTTCCCGCTCGTCAGCACGGTCCTGGTGCTGGCCACGGAGCTGACCGTCTACTTCACGCCGTACTTCGCCACCGCCCTGCGCGTCGGCTGGCTGCACGAGCTGATGTACCTGCACCTGCTGGCGGCCGGCTGCCTGTTCGTCCTGCCGGTGCTCACCCGCGAACAGGCCCTGCCCGCCTGGTGCACCCACCCCGTGCGGGCGGCCCTGGTCTTCCTGGACGGCGTCGTCGACGCGCTCCCCGGGCTGGTGGTCATGACGCACGGCACCCTGATCGCGGGCGCCTGGTACCTGCACCACGCGCCGCCCTGGTCGCCCGACGTCCACCACGACCAGCAGCTCGGCGGCGGCGCGATGCTGGGCATCGCCGAACTGGCCGCCCTGCCCTTCCTGCTGGTGATCCTCGCCCAGTGGGTCCGTGCCGAGCGCGCGCAGACGGTCGCACTGGACCGCCGCCTCGACAGCGAACTCGCGCCCGCCGCCCGTACGGCGTCCACTCCGAAAGAGCCTTCCCCACTGGTCAGGCCCTGGTGGGAGACCGAGGGGGGCGAGGTGGCCGAGCGGGTGCGGCGGCAGGCGCGGGGCGACTGACCCGGGCCCCGTCGACGCGCGTCACCGGCTGGTGGCCGGCGTCGGACCGGTGCTGGGCCGGGGCGCCGACGGGACGGGCCGGGCCGGGATGGGGCTGGCCGACGGACCGTGTGACAGTCGCACATGCCGAGAATCGCCCCGGACGGGCTTGGCGTCGGGTCGTGAACGGCCTACGGCCGCCGCAGCAACCCCCGCTCCATCGCCACCACCACCGCCCGTGTCCGGTCGTTGACGTCGAGCTTGGCGAACAGGCGGAGCAGATGCGTCTTCACCGTGGCCTCGGTGATGACGAGACGGCGGCCGATCTCGGCGTTGGTGAGGCCGTCCGCGACCGCGTTCAGGACGTCCGACTCGCGGGCCGTGAGCGGGATCTGCGCGGGCTGGCGCATACGGGCGACCAGGCGTTCGGCGACCCTGGGGGCCAGGACGGTCTCGCCGCGCGCCGCCGCGTGGATGGCGTCGGCCAGTTGCTCGCGGGTGGTGTCCTTCAGGAGGTAGCCGATCGCCCCGGCCTCCACCGCGCGCTCGATCTCCGCGTCCGTGTCGTACGTGGTGAGGATCAGCACGCGGGTGCGCGGGAAGCGCGTCACGATCTCGGTCGTCGTCGCCACTCCGTCCAGCACCGGCATACGCAGGTCGACCAGGGCGACATCGGGCCGGTGGCGCTCGACGAGGCCGAGGGCGGCGCGGCCGTCGCCCGCCTCGCCGACGATCTCGATGCCGGACTCGGAGGCGAGGAGCGCCACGACTCCCGCACGCATGACGGTGTGGTCGTCCACGACGACGATGCGAAGCGGCCCTCCGGTCATGCCGGTCCCTCCAGGGGTATCAGCGCCAGCACCCGCGTCCCGTCGCCCACCGAACTCGTCACCGTCAGTCTCCCGCCCAGTTCCGCCAGCCGCTTGCGCATACCGTCCAGGCCGAAGCCCGACGACTCCTCCACCACGAACCCGGTCCCGTCGTCGGTGATCTCCAGCTCCACCCCGTACGGCTGCCGGGCCAGGACCACGCCGACCGTGGAGGCGCGGGCGTGCTTGCGCACGTTGGCCAGGGACTCCTGGGTGCAGCGCAGCAGCGCGATCCGGGTCTGCTGGTCGCACTTCAGGTCCGCCAGATCGGCGTCGACGGTGAGTTGGGTGTCCTCGGCGAACCGGTCCAGGGTGCGGCGGAGGGTCTGGGCCACCGAACCGGCCGCGACCTGGCCCGGACGCTGTGCCGAGCCGACCAGCTCCCGTGCCTCGGCGAGGTTCTCCCGTGCCGTGGACTCGATCGACCGCAACTGCTGCGCGCTCCTGGCGGGTTCGGAGTCGAGCCCAGCCCGGGCCGCCTCGGCCAGCACGATGATGGAGGCGAAGCCCTGCGCGAGGGTGTCATGGATCTCCCGGGCCATCCGCTCCCGCTCGTCCGCCGCGCCCTGCCTCTGGTGCGCCTCGGACAACTCGGCCTGCACCTGCTTCAGTTCGGTGATGAGCCGGGCCCGCTCGGCGCTCTGCCCGACCACCGAGTGCGCCCACAGCCCGATCAGCACCCCCACGGCGACGACGATCAGCGTCGACACGAGCGTCACGGTGAAGAACTCCACCGACCAGCCCTGCCGCAGCAGGCTCCCGGCCACGGTGGCGGTCGTGGCGAGCCCCAGGAACGACATCGCGGCCCTCGGCGTCCTCCCGAACATCCAGTAGTGCGGCAGCGTCACCATGAACAGCGCCGCGTAGTTGCCCCGCAGATACGCCAGTCCGCCCAACGCGATCACCAGCACCGAGAGATACCCGTGCGGCCGGACCACCGGGTTGGACGGAAGCGGTCCAGGACCGCGTACGTCAGCACCACCCCGCCCAGCAGGGCCAGCGCCGCGTACTTGCTCTCGCCGGGCCGGTCGAGGGCGACCAGCCCGACGGCCATCACGGCGAACAGCACCCAGCACACCGCGTTCCAGCGGCGCAGTGACGTGGCCCAGAGGGCGTCGGGGGTGGACCCGGCGAGAGCGGTCATGCCGATCAACGTACGTCGACCGCAGGGCGGGAGGACCGCCTCTTCTCCGGGACGGACGCCGTCCGGCGCCCCGGGCGCGAGGGCCACCAGCTCGCCTCGCCCAGCAGCAGCATCGCCGCAGGCAGGACCATGACCCGGACCACGAACGCGTCGATCAGCACGGCCGCCGCCAGCACGAAACCGATCTGCTTCATCTCGATGATGTGCAGGAAGACGAAACTGGCGAACACGGTCGTCATCACCACCGCCGCGCTGGTCACCACGCTCGCCGAGGAGCGGATCCCGTCGAGCACGGCCTGCCGGGTGGGCAGGCCCGCGCGCACCGCCTCCTGGATCCGGCTCACCACGAACACCTGGTAGTCCATCGACAGCCCGAAGAGGATCACGAAGAGGAACAGCGGCACGCGCGATCCGATCGACCCGGTGGACCGGAAGTCCAGCAGACCCTCGGCCCACGTCCCCTGGAAGACCAGCACGAGCAGTCCGAGCGCCGCCGCCGCGGACAGCAGGTTCAGGGCGACACCGAGCAGCCCGAGCACCACCGAGCGGAAGGCGTACACGGTCATCGCGAACGTCACCAGCAGCAACGCGCCCAGCACCAGGGGAAGTTTGCCGTTCTGGTGGGCGGGATAGTCGGCGTAGCGGGCGACGTCCCCGCTCACGCCGTACTCGGCGCCGCCGATCCGGCCGACGGTCGCGGGCAGGAAGTCGTCCCGCAGCCGGTGCAGGGAGTCGTACGCCTCGTCGGAGTTGCCGAGGTGCGGCACCTTCAGTTCGAGGGTGTGGGTGCGGTCGTCGGGCGAGGTGCGGATCCGCGAGGCGCCGGTGAACAGCGGGTCGGCGTCGGCGCGCTCGGTCACCTCGCGCAGGGCGGCTCCCACCTCCCCCGACCGCGAGGCCTCGGCGCGCACGACGACCTGGTGGGTCACTCGCTGCTCGGGGAACGCCTCGTTGAGCCGGTCGTACACCCGCATCGCGGGGATGTCGCGGGAGTGCGTGTCCCGGCTCATCTCGGTGATGTTCAGCCCGGCCAGCGGGACGACGAGAGCGAGCAGCGCGACGACCGAGACGCACAGGGTCGCCAGGGGATGCCGGGCGGCGGGACGCAGCAGGGCGTTCCAGACCCGGCCGCCACCGCCCTCACGCCGCACCCGGCGCGCCGGCCGGCGCAGTGCCCGGCGTTCCGCCCGCTGCCCCAGCTTGACGAGCAGGGCGGGCAGGGCCGTCAGTGAACTGGCCACCGCGACCAGGACGACCACGATGGTGCCGGTCGCGAGGGCGGAGAAGATCACGTCGGAGGCCAGGTACAGCGTCGCCGTGGAGGCGACCACCGCGAGCCCGGAGACCACGACCGCCCGGCCCGAGGTGGCGGCGGCCAGCTCCACCAGCGCCTCGGAACCCAGCCGTCCGCCTGAGCGGGCGCGTTCCTCGCGCTCGCGCTTGAGGTAGAAGAGCGTGTAGTCGACGCCGACCGCGAGACCGATCATCAGGATGACGTTCGTGCCCACACCGGCGTCGGGGGACAGATGCGAGACGACCATCGACAGGCCCACCGCCGCCGCGATCGACGACAGTGCCAGCAGCAGCGGCACCCCGGCCATGGTCACCGATCCGAACACCACCAGCAGCGTGAGCAGCGTGACCGGCAGGGTGATCGCCTCGGACAGCGCCAGGTCGTCACTGCGCTGCTGGTCGACCCCCTTGCTGACGGACGGGCTTCCGGTCTCCTCCAGCAGCAGCCCGGGATGGCTCTCCTGCACCGCAGAGGTCTGCGCCACGAGCGCGTCGATCTTGTCCTTGGCGTCCCGCTCCTCGCCCTTCAACGACACCTCGACCATGAGGATCCTTCGGTCCTCGGAGAGCAACGGGTCCGCGACGCCCGCCACTTCGGGCAGTCGCCGCATCCGCTCGGTCAGGTCGTCCGCGGCGTCCCGGGCGGCGCCCTCGTCGAGAGCACCGCCCGAACGGGAGGAGATCAGCACCTGCTCGGCGGCCCTGCGCTCCAGATGGGCCTCGGCCGCGAGCGCCTCGGCTCGGCCCGCCTCGCCGACCCGGTAGTCCGCCGTCCTGGCGCTGTTCGTGCCGACGGCACTGCCGGCGCCCAGACACAGTGCCACGAATATCAGCCAGCCGACGATCGCCCGCCAGGGATGCCGCGCGCTCCATCTCGCCACGCGCACAGATAATGAGTCCATGCCCAAAAGCCTGGCTGGGCCGGGCAGTCGCCGGACAGAGGTACTCGGTTGAACCTGCCGTCCACCGGTCGGTGGACCCGGGCCCTGGGGAAAACCCCAGGGCGGCCGGGGGGTCAGATCGGCTTGTCCTCGTCGATGTCGAACGTGAGGCGGTGGACGAGGGTGTAGCCGTTGGCCCGATCGCCGATCGCCGATCGCCGATCGCCGATCGCCGATCGCCGATCGCCGTCGGTACGGGGCCGGCGTCGAGGGGGAGGAACGCCTACTGACGCCGGCAGTCACCCCCGTCCGCCGTCGCCGCCGGAGCGCTGAAGCGTTCCGTCCCCGTCCGCAGGAGGCGCGGGGCGCGTGATCGGTGCCCCGTCGACGAACTGTCCGAAGTGTTTTTCAGTCACGCTCCGTCGGCCGCGGGGGCGGCGGGGGAACGCGCGTGTTCTCGATCTTGGAAGACCCTTGCGGCGCCACCCGGTAGTGCTCTCCGTCGCCCCCGTCCATCCGGGAGCTGGCGTGCACGTGCACGTGGTCGTCGTCGAGGTGGTAGAAGAAGCCGCCCATCATGCCGAACACCTGGAAGAAGATCTTCACGGACAGTCCCTCGGTGAGGGGGGACAGCGGCGGCAGCAGGTATTCGATCTCCTCGAAGCAGCGGCCGGTCGTCTCCCGCAGCAGTGAGTGGAAGTGCTGCTCCAACGCGTCCGCAGGGGCGGGAAGCTGCCGTACCGCGACCGGTTCCAGCAGTTCCAGCAGGTGGGTGTGGCCTCGCTCCCGCGCTACGTCGACGGCGCGCCGTCCGTCCCGGGTGGGCTGCGTCCGCCAGGCCCCGTGCGCGATCAGCCGGGAGACGACGGCGAAGTCCGCGCCGTGCCAGGCCGCCTGATGCAGCGCGGTGAAGCCGCTGCGGCTGCCGGGCCGGGCGAAGTTGACCCACCCGGGATCCTTGCCCAGCACCTGGAAGACACCGCTCCAGTCGGCGTCCCGGGCCATGTCCGCGTACCGGTCCCGCTCGTCCAAATACCAGCCGTTGAAGCGCTCGCGGTCGGTGATGCCGTCCCATTTCATGGTGATCACCTCTGCACGCTAACCGACCCGGCCGGGACCACCCGGGGCGGCCCGGAGAAGACGAGCCGTGGGCCCCGCGGCCGGAGTACCCACTTTTTTGTGCGTACTTGGCAGCGCGCGGGTCCTCGGAGAGCCTTGTGGTGGGCGGCCGGTGAGGCGGCGGAGACGGCAGGGACGGAGGTGACACGTCAGGAGGCCGGCCGGGCGGCCTCGGCCAGCTTCTCCAGACGACGGTGGCCCCAGTCGGACAACGGGGCGAGGGCCTCGGCGAGTTCACGGCCGAACGCGGTCAGGGAGTAGACCGTCTTCAGCGGCAGCACCTCGTACACCTCCCGGTGCACCAGCCCGTCCGCCTCCATCTCCCGCAACGCCTCGGTCAGCACCTTCTCGGTGAGGCCCGGCAGCTTTCGGCGCAGTTCCGCCGGACGATGCCCGCCCGACTCCAGCAGCCAGAGCAGGGTCGTCTTCCACTTGCCGTCGATCGCGGCGATCGCGGCGGTCACTCCGCAGACGTCCGGATCCTGGCGCCGACGCGTCATCCCAGCCCCGTTCTTGTCGATGCCAGTTCATTCTCAGGGAGTTCGATCGTGTCCACGTACAACACATCCGCCTCCCCCGCGCATTCCGGCCGTCCGTCCGCCGGGGGCACCGTCACCGTCCTCGGTCTCGGTCCGATGGGCCGGGCACTGGCCGGGGCGTTCCTGGACGCGGGACTGCGCACCACCGTCTGGAACCGCACACCGGGGCGGGACCGGGACCTCCTCGACCGCGGTGCGGCGGGCGCCGCGTCGGTGGCGGAGGCGGTGGCGGCCAGTGACGTGACCGTCGTCTGCGTGGTGAACTACGACGCCGCCGACGCCGTCCTGCGCCAGGACGAGGCCGCCGCCGCTCTCAAGGGCCGTACGGTCGTCAACCTGACCGCCGACACCCCGGCCCGGGCCCGGGACACCGCCGCCTGGGCCGCCGCGCACGGGGTCCGCTACCTGGACGGGGCGATCATGACTCCGACGGGCACCATCGGCACGTCCGACGCCGTCTTCCTGCACAGCGGACCGTCCGACCTCTACGAGGAACTGGCGCCCGTACGCGAGGCGTTGGGCGGCAGCCACACGCACCTCGGGGAGGAGGTGGGCCGGGCCGCGGCCTACGACATCGCCCTGCTCGACATCTTCTGGACGGCGATGGCGGGCTACGCGCACGCCCTGGCGGTGGCCCGCGCCGAGGGAGTCACCGCGAGCGAACTGGCGCCCTTCGCCCAGGGCATCGGCTCGATCCTCCCGCCGCTGTTCGAGGAGACCGCAGCGGACGCCGACGCCGGCACGTACACCGGCGAGGACAACCCGCTCACCTCGGCCGTGTCGTCGATGGCCCACATCGTCCACGTCTCCGAGGAGCACGGCATCGACGCCGGCGTCATGCGCGCGGCCGAGGGCATGGCCCGCCGTGCCATCGGACTCGGCCACGGGAAGGACGGCTTCATCCGCATCGCGGAGGTCATCGGACGGCGGTGAGGCAGGCCGACTGCCCTCAGGGGTCCTTGCACTATGCCCGCCCGGGTCGCGCGGCCTGGCACCGCGCCTCGCCGCGTTGCCGAAGCACGGCACCAGACCACGCGACCTGATCGGACGCTCATAGTGCAAGGACCCCTTAGGCCGTGGGGCGTTCTCCCGCTGCCGCCGAGTGCGGCTCGGCGAACGCCCGCCGGCTGTGCGCGAGCAGCTCACGCACCGCCGGGGCGTGCGAGCTCCTCCAGACCAGGGCGAGCAGGGCCGGTGCGGTGACGTCGTCGATCGTGCGGGCGACGAGGCGGTCGCCGTGGCCCGCGGCCGTCGACGCGCTCAGGACGGCGACGCCGAGCCCGCGGGCCGCGAGGTCCGCGACGGCGTCCGCGGCGCCGGCCTGCAACGCGATGGCGGGCCGCAGGCCCTGTGCGGCGCAGGCGCGGTCGAAGACGGTGCGCAGCCCGGTGCCCGGGGGCATACACACGAGGGGGTGGGCCACCAGGTCGCGCAGCAGGACGCGGGCTCGCTCCGCCAGAGGATGCTCAGCCGGTACGGCCACGACGAGCCGCTCGCTGACGATCGTCAGCGACTCCAGCCCGTCGGGGGCGCCGGCGGTCCCGACGAGAGCCATGTCGAGGGACCCGGTGCGCACCGCCTCGACGAGCCGGTCGGAGTTGTCCTCCAGAAGCGAGATCTCCACGCCCGGATGCGCCCGGTGGAACGCGGCGAGGGCGTCGAACAGCGGCGTGACGGTGCAGCCGATGACCATTCCGACCACGAGCCTGCCGCGGATCAGGTCGGTCACCTCACCCACCGCCTGCCCGACCGCCCCGGCCGCGGCGAGCGCCGCGCGGGCGTGGTCGAGCGCGGCACGTCCCGCGCCGGTGAGGGTGACGGTACGCGCCGACCGATCGAACAGCTCGGCTCCGAGTTCCCGTTCGAGCTGTCGGATCTGGGCGCTGACCCCGGACTGGCTGATGCGCACCCGCTCGGCGGCCCGGGTGAAGTTCCGCTCCTCGGCGACCGCGACGAAGTACTCCAGCTGCCTCAGTTCCATGACACAGAATTCTAGTTGTCAGCAGAACCATACGTTGGACTTCTGATCGAGACGGGATCACGCTGGATGTACGGAAGAAGCCCGTCCACAGGAGGAGCCCCGTGCACGAGAAGGCCATGCACCCCGAAGACCTCACCCGCTTGTTCGTCGAACGCTCCAACGCCGGCGACGCGGCCGGGGTCGCCGCGCTCTACGAGCAGGACGCGGTCCTGGCCTACCCGCCCGGCGGACGGACGGTGGGCCGGGCGGCGATCCGGGCCCTCTGGGAAAAGGTCCTGGCCGACCGCCCCCGCTTCGAGCCGGAACCACCCCTGCCGACCCTGATCAGTGGCGACATCGCCCTCACGTCGACACCGCCGAAGGACGGGGCCGGGGCCCGGGCGCAGGTGGTGCGGCGGCAGGCGGACGGGAGCTGGCTGCGGGTGCTGGACCAGCCGGAGTTCGTGCCGCCCGCAGGCTGAAACCCGCCTCGAAGGGGGCCGGGAGGAGGCCGGTGTACGGCGAACGGTCCGGCCCACCTCGCACCGGAGCCCGCTACCGCGCCCTGCGCGCCGTACTCTCCCGCAGCACCAACCGCGTGGGCACCAAGGTCGTCCCGTGCTCCACCCCGTCCTGCCGCATCTTGCTCAGCACCCCCTCCACGCACAGCCGCCCCACCTCCGCGAAGTCCTGGTGGATCGTGGTGAGGGGCGGGAGGAAGGACGCGGACTCGGGGATGTCGTCGAAGCCGATGACGCTGACGTCGCCGGGGACGCGGCGGCCGCGTTCGTGCAGGGCGCGGAGCAGGCCCAGGGCCATCTGGTCGTTCGCCGCGAACACCGCTGTGCAGTCCGGCTCGTCGGCGAGGAGGAGGCCGGCCCGGTAGCCGGACTCGGCCGACCAGTCGCCGCGGACCGGGGGCGGCGGGATCCGGCCCGCCTCGGTGAGGGTGGTGCGCCAGGCGTCGGCGCGGCGCTGGGCGGCGAAGGAGCCCTCCGGGCCGGCCAGGTGCCACACCGTGTCGTGGCCGAGGTCCAGGAGGTGGCGTACGGCGTCCCGGGCGCCGCCCGCCTGGTCGGTGTCGACGACGGTGTAGCGGTCGCCGGCGTCGGAGTCGGCCACCACCACCTGCACGCCGGGCGGCAGCGAGACCGTCGCCGCGTCGAGCAGGTGGATCTCCATGATGACGATGACGGCGTCCACGGCGAGTTCGCCGAGGCGGGAGAAGGCGCCGTTCACCTCGTCCTGGGTGGGGACGGCGACCGGCAGCAGGGTGACGGCGTAGCCGTGCTGGGTCGCGGAGGTGGCGATGGCCTCCAGGGTGCGGATGTTGCCCATGGTGGAGAGGGAGAACGTGATCACGCCGAGGGTGCGGAACTCGCCCCGGCGCAGCGCCCGTGCCGCGCTGTTGGGGCGGTAGCCCAGCTCCCGCATGGCGGCCAGGACCTGCCGCCGGGTGTCCTCGGTGACGCCCGGGAAGCCGTTCGAGACCCGGGAGACCGTCTGGGACGAGACGCCTGCGAGCTGGGCGACATCCGCCATGGACGCGCCCTGACGGGGCCGGGCCGCACGCCTTCTCGTACGGCTCGTGCCCCTCGGCTCGCTCGCGCCGTCCACCGCGCCCACCTGCCCCTCGCTGCCCTCGACGCCCGACCGGCGCAGGTTTCGATCCGGAACGACTCCTTGACCCCTGAGATTCGCACAGTGTAGACATCCCGCCAGTAGGCGATGTTTACGTAAACATTGCTTGGTCGAAATCGCATGAAAAGGCATCGAACCCGCACGAGTCGTACCACGTAGGCCCCGATCTCTGCGTCCGCCGGGACGCGCGGCGCGCAGAAGAGCTGGAGTACTCGAGATGGCACACCCCACCCGCAAGAGAAGGCTCCTCGGGGCCATCGGCGTCACCGCCGTGGCGACCGGAACCATCCTGGCCACCACCACCCTGCCCGCCGCGCATGCCGGGACCACCGCCCAGGCGGCCGGGGTCACCGTGCGGCCCGACCCCTCCTACTCGGGGGAGAAGTTCGAGGGCTGGGGCACCAGCCTGGTCTGGTTCGCGAACGCCACCGGCGACTACCCGCCCGCGATACGCGAGAAGCTCTACAAGCTCCTCTTCGGCGACGACGGCCTGGCCCTCAACATCGCCCGCTACAACATCGGCGGCGGCAACGCCCCCGACGTCAAGGACTACCTGCGGGCCGGCGGCGCGGTCGAGGGCTGGTGGAAGGCCCCGGCGGGCACCACCCGCGAGGACGTCGACTGGTGGGACGCCGAGGACCCGGCCGACTGGAACAAGAACGCGGACAAGACGCAGCGCTGGTGGGTCGACCGCATCAAGAAGGACATCACCCACTGGGAGACCTTCAGCAACTCCCCGCCCTGGTTCATGACCGAGAGCGGCTACGTCTCGGGCAACTTCGACGCCGGCAAGGACCAGCTCAAGCCCGGGTCCGTCGACGACTTCGCCAAGTACCTGGTGGGCGCCACCGAGCGGCTGGAGAAGGCGCACGGCATCAAGGTCGACACCCTCGACCCGTTCAACGAGCCGAACACCAACTACTGGGGCACCAAGCTCGGCCCGGACGGCGAGCCCGTCGGCGGCCGTCAGGAGGGCGCCCACATGGGCCCCGAACTCCAGCAGAAGGTGCTGCGCGCGCTGGCCCCGGTGCTGGAGAAGTCCAGGTCGGACGCGGAGATCTCCGCGATGGACGAGACCAACCCGGGCACCTTCGCCACCAACTGGAACTCCTACCCGCAGGACGTCCGCGACCTGGTCGCCCAGATGAACGTCCACACCTACGGCACCGGCCAGCGCACCACGGTCCGCGACCTGGCCAAGGCCGCCGACAAGCCGCTGTGGATGAGCGAGGTCGAGGGCGACTGGGGCGACGGCCAGAGCTTCACCGACATGCGGCCCGGCCTGGGCCTCGCCCAGCGCATTGTCGACGACCTGCGTGAACTGGAGCCCCGTGCCTGGGTGTTCTGGCAGCCCGTCGAGGACTACGACAACATGAAGCCGGGCGGCGAATCCGCCAAGGGCGGCAACTGGGGTGAGATCCAGCTGCCGTTCAGCTGCACGTCGAAGGACACGCTGGAGACCTGCCCGGTCTACACGAACACCAAGTTCGACACGGCCCGGAACTTCACGCACTTCATCAAGCCCGGCGACCGGCTGATCAAGACGAACGACACGTCGAGCACGGCGGCGATCTCCCGCAAGGGCGACGCGGCGACCGTCGTCCACGTCAACAGCGCCACCGAGGCACGCGAGGTCACGATCGACCTGTCGAAGTTCGGCCGGGTCTCCTCCCGCGCCACGGTGACCCCGGTGGTGACGAGCGCCGACGGCAAGTTGGAGAAGCAGAAGTCCGTCCGTATCACCGGCAAGCAGGCCACGCTCACCGTGCCCGGCCAGTCGGTGACGTCCTTCCTCGTCAAGGGCGTGTCCGGCGTCGCGAAGGACGCGGCGGAGCTCCGCAAGGGCCACACCTACCGCCTGACCGGCGTCCAGAGCGGCAAGGACCTGACGATCACAGGCAACGGCACGGGCCTGGTCATCAAGAGCGCCGACGCGGCCGACCCCAGCGGTCAGCAGTGGCGGGTGGAGCAGATCCGCGGCACCGACAACCGCAAGCGCTACGTCCTCACCGAGACGGCTTCGGACAAGCGCCTGGCGGTCCGCGACGGCGCGCTGGTGGCGGAGCCGGACGAGGGGCGCCGTGACCGGGCCACCGAGTGGATCATGTCCACGACCGGCGACGGCACCTGGACCCTCGTCAACGCCGCGACCGGCCAGCTCCCGGACGTCTCGGGCCAGTCCACGAGCGACGGCGCGTCCGTCGGCGTGTGGCAGCCGAACTCCGGCTCGAACCAGCGCTGGAAGCTGACGGATGTGACGGGCGGCTAGCCCCGCGCCCGTTCGAGCTCACCGCGACGCCCCCGACCCGGCACGGGTCGGGAGCGTCGTAGCGGCCGAGCGGTTCAGCGGCGGCGGCCCCGGGAGGGCCTGCCCCGTCGGCTTCCCGGGGCGGAGCCCGTGCGTGCGGGGCGGTTCTCGGTGGCCGGCGGCGCGAGGACGACCGGCACGCCGGACGGCTCCTGCGCACCGGTGATACGGCTCAGTTCGGACTCGTCCGAGCGGACCCGGGTGATCTGCGGCGTGATGCCGGCGTCGGCCATCAGCCGGGTCATGTCGCGGCGCTGGTGGGGCAGAACGAGCGTGACGACGGTGCCGGACTCGCCGGCGCGTGCGGTACGGCCGCCGCGGTGCAGGTAGTCCTTGTGGTCGCCGGGCGGATCGACGTTGACGACCAGGTCGAGGTTGTCGACGTGGATGCCGCGGGCGGCGACGTTGGTCGCCACGAGCACGGTGACGTGGCCGTCCTTGAACCGGGCCAGCGTCCGCGTGCGCTGGGACTGGGACTTCCCGCCGTGCAGGGCCGAGGCACGCACCCCGACCGCCAGAAGCTTCTTCGCCAGCCGGTCCGCGGCGTGCTTGGTGTCCAGGAACATGATCACGCGGCCGTCGCGGGCGGCGATCCGCGTCGTGGTGGCGTGCTTGTCGTCGTCCTCCACGTGCAGCAGGTGATGCTCCATCGTGCTGACCGCGCCCGCGGACGGATCGACCGAGTGGACCACGGGATCGTGGAGGTAGGTGCGGACCAGGCGGTCGACATTGCGGTCCAGCGTGGCCGAGAACAGCATCCGCTGGCCCCCGGGCCGGACCTGGTCGAGCAGGGCGGTGACCTGCGGCATGAAGCCCATGTCGGTCATCTGGTCGGCCTCGTCGAGCACGGTGACGGCGACGCGGTCCAGCCGGCAGTCGCCGCGGTCTATGAGGTCCTTCAGCCGGCCGGGCGTCGCGATGACGACCTCGGCACCGGTGCGCAACGCGTTCGCCTGGCGGCCGATCGGCATGCCGCCGACCACCGTGGTGAGCCGCAGGCCCAGCGCGCGGGCGAAGGGGGTGAGGGCGTCGGTGACCTGCTGGGCCAGTTCCCGCGTGGGTACGAGGACGAGCGCCAGGGGCTGCCGGGCCTCGGCGCGCTGCCCGTCGATCCGGGCCAGCAGGGCCAGGCCGAAGGCGAGTGTCTTGCCCGAGCCGGTGCGGCCGCGGCCCAGGACGTCCCGGCCGGCCAGCGAGTTCGGCAGCGTCGCCGCCTGGATCGGGAACGGCGCGGTCACGCCCTCGGCGCGCAGTGCGGTCAGCAGCGGCGCGGGCAGGTCGAGATCGGCGAACGCCTCGACGGCGGGAAGCGCCGGGGTGAGGGTGGCGGGCGGCGCGAACTCCCGGCTGGGGGCGGGGCGGCGCCCGCCGTGGCCGCCGTTGGCCGGACGGGCGGCCGTGTTCTGGCCTCCCGCCTTGCGGGACCGGAACCCGCCGTTGCGGGCGCGGGGGGAGCCGTTGTTCCTGCGGGCCGTGCGGTCCATGGGGAACCTTCCTCGATGCGGCACGTATCGGGGAATGCGCGGCGGCGCCGGAGAGCCGCAGGATTCGCAAGAGCGAGCCGGGGTGGGGTGAAACGAGCCGAGGCCCGCACCGCAGGGGTGCGGGCCCCGGTCAGGGCATACGCGTCAGCGTCAGGCGGGAACGATGTTCTCGGCCTGCGGGCCCTTCTGGCCCTGCGTGACGTCGAAGGTCACCTTCTGGCCTTCCTGAAGCTCACGGAAGCCGGAGGTGGCGATGTTCGAGTAGTGGGCGAACACGTCGGGACCGCCGCCCTCCTGCTCGATGAAGCCGAAGCCCTTTTCCGAGTTGAACCACTTCACGGTGCCGGTAGCCATATGAATCTCCCTTGAGGGGCAGTACTCAGGGCCCGCACCTTGCGGACCCGTAGTCGCCGTGATGATCACCCTAAGGAGAGATCCGAGATGCCTCGGAAACTAAAAAGAGTGCTCGTCGACAAAGGCCGATAGAGCACTCGAAGTCTCTGGGAACCAAAACTGCAACACCAACGACGGTAGCACAGGGGGCGCCGGATGGCCCGGGAAATCTTGTACCCGGTGTGGAGCCGCCCCCTGGCACGTTCTGCGGTCTCGGTACGGGGACCGTCGGCAGCCGCACGGGAACGGACGAAGCGCTCACGGACACGCTCCGCACACGATCGACGCCGGGGCCCCGGCGCGGCGCCTCACGGGGCGCGAGCCCGAGGTCACGGCCCCGGCCGCGGTCCGTGAGGCGCCCCCGGGCCGAGGGCCCCTGTCAGGGTCTGCCGTACACCGCCACCATGATGCTCTCCGCGACCTTGCTCATGTCCTGGCCCTTGGCGTCCGTGGAATTGACGCTGTAGACGAGGGTGCGGGAGCCGTTCAGGGTGGAGGCGATGGCCGCGTTGTACCCCCAGCGCCCGCCCGTCTTGCCCCACACCTCGCGCCCGCCCAGCACCTTCATGGACAGCCCGACGGAGAACGCGGCGGGCTTGCCGGTCTCGTGGTCGGCCACCCGGGGCAGGGTGAACATCTCCTTCAGCAGCGGGCCGCGCACGATCCGCCCGTGGAAGAGGGCCTCGGTGAACCGCTCCAGGTCCGCGGTGGTCGAGATGATGTCCCCGGCCGCCCAGACGTCCGTGGACCCCCACACGGACACGTCACGAAGCCCGACCGTGCCGTCGTCGAGCCGCATCGTCTGGTAGCCGTGGTTGTGCGGCCCGGTGATGCGCGGGTCCGCCCCCGGGAAGTACGTGTCCCGCAGCCCCAGAGGCGCGAGCACTCGCCGGGCGACCTGGTGCTCATAGGTGTCACCGGTGACGCGCTCGATGAGGAGACCGGCGATGGTGTACCCGATGTTGAGGTAGTGCTGCCGCTCGCCCGGCGCGAATTCGCGCTTCTTCGACGTCGCCGAACGGACCATGTCCCGGGGGTCGTGGACCCGGAAGCGGTTCGCGTACCACTCCTCGACGGTGCTGCCCGCGAAGTCCGCGGCCGGGACGCCGTGCGTGTGGTTCAGGAGCTGCCGGACGGTGACGTCCTCGTACGCCGCCGGAATCAGGTCGGGCAGGTACGAGCGGGCGCTGCGGTCCAGATCCAGCCGGCCCTCGGCGGCCAGCTGCAGGGCGACCGCCGCGGTGAAGACCTTGGTCACGGAACCGGCGCGGAACCGGGCGGCCGGATCGGCCGGGCGGTTGCTCCGCAGATCGTGCACCCCTGAACTGCCGCGCCAGGCACCTTCCTTGCCCCCGACCCGCACGAGTGCCGCTGTCGCGTCGGCGGTGGGGAGACCGGCGAGGGCGGATTCCAGGGCGGGGAAGGGGGCCTGAGGGGAGGCCACGGCGGGTGCGGCGGAGGCGGAGGCGGGCAGCGCGGTCGGTCCCGTCACCACTCCCGCGAGGAGGGCGGCGGCCAGCAGAAAGGTACGGGTCTTCACGGTCAACTCCGTTGCGGCGGTCCGGACTTGCGGATGTCTCCATCCTCCGGAGCGGCGACGGCGCACGGATCGCCCCCGCGGGCGGTCCTGGCCGTTCGGTTCCTCGCCGACGCGGGGGAGGAACCGGGTCGGGACGCTCCCCCGGGCGGGGGGTCCCCGGCCGCCACGAGGCCGGACTCGTACGCGCAGATCACCGCCTGGATCCGGTCCCGCAGGCCCAGCTTCGCGAGCACGTTGCCGACATGCGTCTTGACCGTGTGGTCGCTGACCACCAGCTCGGCGGCGATCTCGGCGTTCGACAGCCCCCGCGCGAGCAGCAGCAGCGTCTCGCGTTCCCGCGCGGTCAGCACGTCCAGCCGGGGATCGGGCCGCCGGGGCCGGGCGGCGGCGGGCCGGGTGTACTGCTCCACCAGCCGCCGGGCCACCGAGGGCGCGAGCAGCGAATCACCCCGGTTCACGACCCGCACCGCGTGCACGAGGTCGTCCCGTCTGACGTCCTTGAGCAGGAAGCCGCTGGCCCCCGCGTGGAGCGCCTCGTACACGTACTGGTCCGAATCGAAGGTCGTCAGCATGACGGTCCGGCAGCCGCCCGCCGCGGTGATCGCACGGCAGGCCTCGATCCCGTCCACGCGCGGCATCCGGATGTCCAGCAGCGCCACATCGGGCGTACACCGCCGCACCGCGTCGACGGCTTCGGCCCCGTCGCCCGCCTCGGCGACGACCTCGATGTCCGGCTGCGCGTCCAGAATCATCGCGAAGCCGCTGCGCACGAGTTCCTGGTCGTCGGCCACGATCACACGGATGGTCACCGCGTCACCTCCACGGCGGCCGGCACGGGGATCCGCACCCGCACCTCGAAGCCGGGCCCGTCTTCCCGCGGCCCGGCGACAGCGCTGCCGCCGTGGGCCGCCGCCCGCTCACGGATCCCGACGAGCCCGTGCCCGCCGCCACCGGCACCGGGCTGCGGCCCGCGCCCGTCATCCGTGACTCGGACACTCAACTCGCTCTCGGCGTAGTCCAGCCGCACCGCCACGGTCCGGGCGTCCGCGTGCCGGACGGTATTGGTCAGCGCCTCCTGGACGACCCGGAAGACGGTCGCCTCGATCACGTCCGACACCGTCCGGACCACCCCCGTCGTTCCGTAATCGATCTCGAGACCGCCGGCCCGTACCCGGGCGACGAGGCGGGGCAGGTCCGCGAGCCCCGGCTGCGGTGCGCGCGGGGAGCCCCCGGTCGTCTCCTCCCCGTCCGCACGCAGCACGCCCAGCATCCGGCGCAGCTGCGTCATGGCGTCCCGCCCCGTCGCGGAGATCGCGTCGAAGGCGGCCTCCGCCCGCTCCGGCGCGGCCCGCACCGCCACCGGTCCGGCCTCCGCCTGCACGATCATCAGGCTCACCGCGTGGGCGAGGATGTCGTGCATCTCCCGTGCGATGCGGGCCCGCTCACGGGTGGTGGCCCGCTCGGCTTCGACGCGGTGCGCCCGCTGCCGGGCGTCGGTCAGCCGCCCGAAGACGTAGGCGGCCGCGAACACGAAGAGTGAGAAGGTGAGTTCGCGTGCCGACCGGCTGTTGAGCCCCACGCCCACCGGTACGGCGACCAGCAGCACGAGCCCGGCGATCAGCCGTTTTCGCGGCGTGCACAGCGCGGCGATCGTGTACGCGATGACCAGCCCGGTGTACGGCAGCGGCTGCCCGGGCCCGTCCACGGTCAGCCGGTACAGCACGCTGGTGGCCAGCACCGCGAACAGCACGGCGACCGGTGCGCGCCGCCGCCAGACCAGGGGCACCACGGTGAGCGTGCTCAGCCCGTACGCGGCCCAGGTCGCCGGCGGCAGTCCGGGCGCACGCGGCACCACGAACGGCATGGTCATGGCGCCCTGCACGAGCAGTGCGATACCGATGTCGACCAGGAGCGGATTGCCCGCCGAGAGGGCCCGCGCGCGCTTCCACCACCCTCGTACGGCCCCGCGTATGCCCGTCACCCTCACGTCCCCCGTCCCGTGCCGGCTGCCCGAGCCGTGACCGCGCGGGCTCGCTGCCCGTCCGGAATACTCCCCCAACTCCTCCGCCTACGGCGCGGATTTCGCCGGTCCGGCGTCCCCTCCGGGTGCCGTGATCCGGTCGGTCCCGGTGGGTGCAGCGTCTCTCGCGCGCTCTACGCCATAGAGCGGCGGAAGCCTGGGCCATCGCCCGGAAGCCGCGCGCTTCGGAGAAGGAGTGCACGTACTCGTCGAAGGACTCGGCCACGACGACCTTCTCGACGAACAGGATGGACCGGCCGCCGCGGGTGAGGTCGGGCATGAGGAGGCAGTCCGCCGTGACGGCCACGACGCCGTCGGTATCGGCCCCCACCAGGACGGCCCGCCCCTGCTGAACCGATATCCCTGCCCGGACAGCATCCGCCGATGACCGGGGCGAGGGCGCATCGTCCGGGTTCAACTCGCTGCAGAGGGCCGGGGGTGCGGGCAGATCAGCCTCGGTCGCCGACCGCACGTGATCGTCATGTGGTGAGACCGGGCAGAGCGGGCACACCGGCGAGGCGGTCCGCGTTCAACGTCTAGGCTGAACCCCGTGGAGCTCCTGCACCTGCGCTACTTCCTCGCCGTCGCCCAAGAGCTGAACTTCTCCACCGCCGCCCGCAAACTGCACATGGCGGCATCCCCGTTGAGCCGGCGGATCAAGGATCTCGAGAGTGAGCTCGGGCACCGGCTGTTCGACCGGGACACCCATCACGTGCGGCTCACCCCGGCCGGCAACGCGCTGTTGCCGATCGCCCGGGGAGTGCTGGAGCAGGTCGACTCCATCCGGTGGCGGCTGGACGAGACGGGCCGGCCGCGGCGGACCACCCTGCTGCTCGGTGTGCCCAGCGGTGTCCACCCGGATCTGCGGGAGCGGATGGACGCGCTGGCCGAGCGGGTCCACGACCGGTTCGAGATCAAGCGCTGGCCGGGGGGCACCGACCGCCTCGTGGACGCGGTCTGCGACGGCAGGCTCGCGCTGACCCTGGCCCGCCTCCCGGCCGGCGGCGACCCCGCGCTGGAGCTGCTGCCGGTGATGTCGGAGCGGCTCGGCGCGGTCGTACCGAAGGACCGGTTCGCGGGGCGCGAGTCCGTCGCCCTGGCGGAACTGGCCGAACTCGCCTACGTCGGCTCCCCGACGGCCTCGACGAACGCGTACTTCCGCGGACTCGACCAGCAGCTTTCCGAACTCGGCATCAAGAAACGCATCGAAATAAGCAGCTCCACTTTCGACGGGGTTTCCGAGATAGTGTCCAGTGGGCTGGCCTTCTCCATTTCCATGACGGATTCCAGAAGTCCCGTGCACAATTATCGTCTGGAGAATGTCGCGGTCCTTCCGTTCTCCGATTTCCATCCTCGGCTGGAGACCGGGCTGATCTGGCGCAAGGACCGGGCTCACGGCGGTGACCTGGAGGAGGTCGTGGCCGCAGCCCGCGAGGTGTTCGCCGAACCACTCCGCTCGTAATCCCCAAAAAACCTTCACAAAAGGCGGTATGACCACGGTGGTCATGCCGCCTTTCGTCATTCGGTCATTCCGTTTCCTTTCTTTCTCGCTCCTCTCGTGGGTAACTTAGTTTCCAGATACACGTACAGAGTGAAGCAAGGAGTGAAGGAAAAGCGATGACGGACCTCGCAGACACCGCCGCAGGCCCCCTGGAGGGCGTCCGCGTGATCGACCTCTCGACCGTGGTGATGGGCCCCTACGCCGCCCAGATCCTCGGCGACCTCGGCGCCGACGTGATCAAGATCGAGTCGCCCTCCGACACCGTCCGCGTGGGCCACTACCGCACCACCCCGGGCATGACCCCGTTGAACCTCAACGTCAACCGCAACAAGCGCAGCGTCGCCCTCAACCTCAAGGACGACACCGACCGCGAGCGGGCGTTGAGGCTGATCGACACCGCCGACGTGCTGATCACCAACATGCGGCCCGGTGCCCTGCACCGCCTGGGCCTGTCCTACGACGACATCGCCGCCCGCAACCCCGGCCTCGTCTACGCGCACGCCCAGGGCTTCCGCGGCGACTCGGACCGGGCCGGCAACGCCGCGTACGACGAGACCGTGCAGGCCGCCTCCGGCCTGGTCGACATCGCCGACCGCGCGCTCGGCGAGCCCGTCTACCTGCCGACCATCATCGGCGACAAGGTCTCCTCCCTGACCATCGCCTACAGCGTGCTCGCCGCCCTGCTGCACCGGGACCGGACCGGCCAGGGCCAGCTCGTCGAGATCCCGATGACGGACACCCTGATCGCGTTCAACCTGGTCGAGCACCTGGCGGGCCACACGCACGTGCCCGAGACCGGCCCGACCGGCTTCGCGCTGTCCATGCTGAAGGGCCACAAGGCGGTGCGCACCAAGGACGGCCTGGCCTGCGTCATGCCGTACAACCCGCAGAACTACCGGGACTTCTTCACCGCCGCCGGACGCCCGGACCTCGCCGAGGACCCGCGCGTGATCGGCGACGCCATCGACAGCGCCGACCACGAGGACCTGGCCGCGCTCCTGGAGACCTGCGCCCCGGCGCTGACCACCGACGAGTGGGCGGAGGTGTGCGCCAAGCACAGCATCCCGATGGCACCGGTGCTGGAACTCGACCGCGCTCACGAGGACCCCTACGTCCGTGACGGCCACCTGCTCGACACCGTCGAGCACCCCACCGAGGGCACGGTCCGCACCATCGGCATCCCGCTGCGCTTCTCCGCCACCCCCGGCTCGATCCGCCGCCTGGCACCGGTCGCGGGCCAGGACACCGAGGACGTGTTCGCCGAACTCGACGCCACCGCCCGCTGACCGTCACAGGAGCACAGCCATGAGCACCCCCACACCCGTCGTGCGCACCGAACGCATCGACTCCACCCTGCTGATCACCCTCGACCGCCCCGAGGCCCGCAACGCCGTGAACGCCGCGGTCGCCACCGGCCTGGCCGCCGCACTCGACGCACTGGAGGCCGACCCCACACTGCGGGCCGGCGTCCTGACCGGCGAGGGCGGCACGTTCAGCGCCGGCATGGACCTCAAGGCCGCGCTGCGCGGCGAATCGCCCGAGATCGAGGGCCGCGGATTCGGCGGACTGACCGAGGCCGAGCCCGCCAAGCCCCTGATCGCCGCCGTGGAGGGCTTCGCCATGGGCGGCGGCTTCGAACTCGCCCTGGCCTGCGACCTGATCGTCGCCGCCGAGGACGCCCGGTTCGGCATGCCCGAGGTCAAGCGCGGCCTGATCGCCGCGGGCGGCGGCGTGATCCGGCTGCCCAAGCGCATTCCGCACCACCTCGCGATGGAGCTCCTGCTGACCGGCGAGCCCGTCGACGGCCGCCGCGCCGGCGAACTGGGGCTGGCCAACCGGGTCACCGCCAAGGGACAGGCCGTCGCCGAGGCGCTCCGGCTGGCCGAACGGCTCGCGGAGAACGCCCCGCTCGCGCTGGCTGCCGTCAAGCGCGTCGTCCGCGCCGCCGACGGCACGCCCGACGCCGAGGCCTTCGCCTTCCAGCGCAAGGAGACGGAAACCCTGATGGCCTCGGCCGACGTACGCGAGGGCATGACCGCCTTCGCCGAGCGCCGCCCGCCGCGCTGGACGGGTCGGTGAGGCCGGCATGAGGACCGAGGACGTACGACAGCGCCACACCACACCCCTCACCAGCCCGGCGTACGCGCCGACCGTCCCGCGGTTCACCGACCGCGAGTACCTCAACATCGTCTACCGCACCGACCTCGACGCCCTGCGGGCCGTGGTCCCCGAGCCCCTGCGGATCGACGAGCCGCTGGTCCGGTTCGAGGTCATGAAGATGGGCGACGTCAGCGGCTACGGCCCCTACACGGAGGCCGGACAGGCGATCCCCGTCAGCTTCGAGGGTGAGCAGGGCGAGTACCTGCACGCGATGTACCTCGACAACTTCCCGGCCACCGCGTCCGGCCGTGAGGCCTCCGCCTACCCGAAGGTCATCGGCTCCCCGGCCCTCTACGCCGACTCCGGCGCGATCGTCGGCACCCTCGACCACGGCACCCTGCGGGTCGCCACCGCGACCATGGGCTACAAGCACCACGAGCTGGACCGGCGCGAGGCCGAGGCGCAGATCACCGTGCCGACGTTCATGCTCAAGACCATCCCCGGCTACGACGGTCTGCCGCGTGTGCAGGAACTCGTCCGCACCCGCATCACCGACGTCACCGTCAAGGAGGCGTGGACCGGCCCGGCCCGGCTCCAGCTGTTCCAGCACGTGCTGGCCCCGCTGGCCGACCTGCCGGTGCTGGAGGTCGTCTCCGCCAGCCACGTCCTCACCGACCTGACGCTGGCGGGCGCCGAGCCGGTCCACGACTACCTGAAGACCGACCACACGAAGGGAGCCGCGTCATGACCCGGCCCTTCCGCACGGCCGCCGTCATCGGCGCCGGGACCATCGGACTGTCCTGGACGGCGCTGTTCGCCGCGCACGGCCTGACCGTCCGGGTGAGCGACCCGCGCGAGGACCTCGCCGAGGCCGTCACCGAGGCCCTGGCGCGGTACTCACCGCAGTTGGCCGCCCGCGGTCTGGACGTGAGCGGCCTCGCCGACCGGGTGCGCATCGCGGCCGACGTCACCGAAGCGGTCCGGGACGCGGACGTCGTCCAGGAGAACGGCCCGGAACGCGTGGAGTTCAAGCAGGACCTGTTCGCCACGCTGGCCCGTGAGGCCCCCGCCCACGCGCTGCTGCTCAGCTCCTCGTCGGCGATCCCGTCGACCGCTTTCACGGGGAAGCTGGCGGAAGAGGACGCCGCCCGCGTCCTGATCGGCCACCCCTTCAACCCGCCGCACCTGGTCCCGCTGGTCGAGGTCGTGCCCGGCGAGCGCACCGGCGAGGACGCCGTACAGGCCGCCGTGGACTTCTACACCTCGGTCGGCCGAACCCCCGTCGTCGAGCGCAAGGAGATCCCCGGCTTCGTCGGCAACCGCCTGCAGAACGCGCTCAGCCGCGAGGCGGTCTACCTCGTCGAGCAGGGCGTGGTGAGCCCCGAGGACCTCGACAAGGTCATGACCAACTCACTGGGCCTGCGCTGGGCCACCGTCGGGCCGTTCCTCGGCTCGCACCTGGGCGGCGGACCCGGCGGCTACCGGCACCTCGTCGAGCACATCGGCGCCTCGATGCGGGACATGTGGGACGGCCTCGGCCGCCCCTCGCAGGACCCGGACCAACAGGAACGGCTCATCGAAGCCGTGGAGAAGGCCTACGGCTCCTCCACGTACTCGGAACTCGCCGAGACGCGCGACCGCAGGCAACTGGCGGTCCTGGACGCCCTGTCCGCCACCGCCGGTACGACCACCCCGAAGGAGGAGAACTGAGATGACCACCCCGACCGTCGGCCCCCTCACCGACGAACTGACCGCCGACTTCTACCACTACGAGTCGCTGCTCCCGGACGAGGAGCGCAAGATCCTCCTCAAGGCCCGCTCCCTGATGCGCGACCAGGTCAAGCCGCTGGTCAACGACAACTGGGCCAAGGGAGAGTTCCCGAAGCAGCTCATCACCCTGTTCCGCGACAGCGGCCTCGCCGGCCTCCCCTACGAGGGCTACGGCGAGCACCGCCCCGCCGTCAGCAACCTCCTGTCCGGCATGCTGGCCCTGGAGATGACCCGCACCGACGCCTCGGTGTCGACCTTCTTCGGCGTCCACAACGGCCTCGCGATGTACTCCATCCACTCGGGCGGCGACCAGGAGCAGCGCGACCGCTGGCTGCCGGAGATGGCCGCGATGGACAAGATCGGCGCGTTCGCCATGACCGAGCCCCTCGGCGGCTCCGACGTCGCGGGCGGCATGCGCACCACCGCCCAGCGCGAGGGCGACACCTGGGTCCTGAACGGCGCCAAGAAGTGGATCGGCAACGCCACCTTCGCCGACTACGTCGTGGTGTGGGCCCGGGACGTCGACGACAACCACGTCAAGGGCTTCGTCGTCGAGAAGGGCACGCCCGGCTTCGACCCGGTGAAGATCGAGGGCAAGATCGCCTTCCGGATCGTGGAGAACGCCGAGATCACCCTGACCGACGTCCGTGTGCCGGAGGCCAACCGCCTGCAGAACATCAACTCCTTCCGCGACGTCGCCGAGATCCTGCGCGCCACCCGCAGCGGCGTGGCCTGGCAGGCACTGGGCGTCATGACCGGCGCCTACGAACTCGCCCTGGACTACGCCCGGGAGCGCCGCCAGTTCGGCCGCCCGATCGGCGGTTTCCAGCTCGTGCAGGACCTGCTGGCCAAGAGCCTCGGCGACATCACCGCGTCCTGGGGGATGCTGGTGCAGCTCGCCCGGCTCCAGGACGCCGGCATCTTCCGCGACGAACACTCCGCGCTGGCCAAGGCGTTCGTCACCTCCCGGATGCGGGAGGTCGTGGCCCGGAGCCGCGAGATCTTCGGCGGCAACGGCATCCTGCTGGACCACGACATCGCCCGCTTCTTCGCCGACGCGGAGGCCATCTACTCCTTCGAGGGCACCCGCGAGATGAACACCCTGATCGTCGGCAAGTCGATCACGGGCCAGAGCGCCTTCGTGTGACCACGGCTGCACGTCAGGACGGACAGACCCCAGGTTCCCGCCTGGGGTTTCGTTCTGCCGAGGGGTGGTGAAGGGCCGCCGATAATCGCCTGGCCGGCCGGCCGCGGTGCGCGTACCGTCGGCTCGGTGAGCAGGAGACGCTATGTGGCCAGAGGCGTGCCCGGCGGCTACCGCGTGTGGGACAACCGAGGGCGTCGCTGGTGGGGCGACCTCTACGAGTTGTGCCCCGACGACCTCCTGACCGAGCTCAACGGTGCGGCGGACCAGGCGCGCATCACGGCGCTCATGAAACGCTACCGAGTGCAGAAGCGATAAGAACCTCATGGTTTCTGCCCGATGCCGGGCAGAATCATGGAACTCGCGCGCCTCCCGACCTTAGAGTGCCGGTTCGTGATCGCCTGTTCGGCAACCGCCGAGCGGGCTCCCCGTGCATCCTCGCGAACCAGGAGCAGTGACAGCCAATGCGTGCGCTTCCCACCGGCGTGGAGGCCGTGGTCTTCGACTGCGACGGCCTCCTGGTCGACACCGAGGACTGCTGGACGGTGGCGGAATCGGCGATCTTCGCGGCCCACGGACACCCCTTCGGCCCCGCACAGAAAGCCCTGGTCCTCGGCCGAAGCCTGGACGCGGCCGGGGAAGCCATGGCCGGCCACTTCGGCCGGCCCGGAGCCGGTGCGGAGATCGCCGCCGACCTCCTCGCACGCGTCCGCAAGGAACTGGCCCGGGGCGCCGAGGCCCTCCCCGGGGCGGCGGACCTGGTGCGCGCCTGCCGGGCGAGCGTCCCCGTGGCGGTCGCCAGCAACAGCCCGCGAGAACTGCTCGACACGGCACTGGAGTCGGCGGGCCTCCTCGACTGCTTCAGCCACTCCTTCGCGGCCGACGAGGTCCGCTCCCCGAAGCCGGCACCGGACCTCTACCGCACGGCCTGCGCGGCCCTCGGTGCCGCCCCCGAGCGCTCCGTCGCCTTCGAGGACTCGGCCACCGGCATCGCTTCCGCCCGCGCCGCCGGGCTGCACGTGGCGGTCGTACCGTCGCTCCCCGGCACCGACCTCGACCACGACTGGCTCGGCGCCAGCCTGGCGGAACCCGAACTGGTCGCCTGGGCGCACGGGTTGGGGCCAAGGAGCGCTCGCTGATCAGCGGCGGGCGCGGGCCTCGGCGGTCGGCACAGCGGTTCCTGTTGCAGCAGGACGGCATCGTGGGCTTCACCCAGGAGGTGCTCTCGGGCGCGCCGCGCGCCACCGATAGAACTCGCGTGCGATCGCCGTCGGTCGGCGTGCGCTAGGATCCGTACCGAGCTCTTGTGCTCTGTTGAGCGCCGCCGCGCACAGTCGCCCGGCCGCTCGTTCGCCGAGGAGTGTCGCCCGGTTCCGGGCCGACGTGATGGGGGGCGTGACATGGGTCGTGTGGTGCGCGTACGCGTCCACAACGCCGCCCGTGACGGCGTTCCTGATACCGACCGAACCGTGTGAGCGGTCTCCTCTCGTTCTGACGCGTGCCCCGGCCCGATGACGGCCGGGGGCGGAACGCGCGGCCCACGCCGCAGCACCGCGTGAACCGGCCTCCCAGGGTCCTTCCCCACCGGCCCGGCACGAGGCCCACGACGCCGTCCCTCCGCTCACCGGCCGCCGCCTCCGAGCACCCGCACCAGATCCGTGTCCGATCCGCGGCGCCCTAGCTCCGCGTCCGCCGCGGCGGCTCGGCGACCGGACACCGCCCGACGACCGGACACCCCGTCCATCCGCGACCGCACCCACGGCCGGCCCGGCCGCGACCGCACCCGCGACGCACCCCGCCCACCACGCCCTCCCCGAGGGCACCACGACATGCCCGGCGCCCCCCGCGCCCGGCCCCGGCACAGACGCCGCAGACCCGATCACGGAGGTCAGACGCCCGTGCACGACACCACCGCCCTGCTCATCGAACTCGGGGCGATCATCCTCGCCCTGGGGCTGCTCGGACGCCTCGCCGGACGCGTGGGCTTCTCGCCCATCCCCCTGTACCTGCTGGCCGGACTCGCCTTCGGCCAGGGCGGCATCCTGCCGTTGCAGGCCAGCGAGGAGTTCGTCGCCACCGGCGCCGAGATCGGCGTCATCCTCCTGCTGCTCCTGCTCGGCCTGGAGTACAGCGCCTCCGAACTCGTCACCACCCTCAAGACCCAATACCCCTCCGGAGCCGTGGACTTCGTCCTCAACGCCGCACCGGGCGCCGCGATGGCGTTCCTGCTGGGCTGGGGACCGGTGGCCGCCGTCGCCCTGGCCGGGGTCACCTGGATCTCCTCCTCCGGGGTCATCGCCAAGGTGCTGGGCGACCTGCGCCGGCTCGGCAACCGCGAGACACCGGTCGTCCTCGGCGTGCTGGTCCTGGAGGACCTGGCCATGGCGGTCTACCTGCCGATCCTCACCGCCCTGCTGGCCGGTGTGAGCCTCGCGGGCGGTGCGGTCACCCTGCTGATCTCGCTGGGCACCGTGGGCGCGGTCCTCTACGTCGCGCTGCGCCACGGCCGCCTGGTCAGCCGCGCGGTCTCCTCGGACAGTGCCGAGATGCTCCTCTTGGCCGTCCTCGGCCTGACCCTCCTCGTGGCGGGCCTCGCCCAGCAGTTGCAGGTCTCCGCGGCCGTCGGCGCGTTCCTGGTCGGCATCGCCCTGTCCGGCGAGGTCGCCGAGGGCGCCAGCAGTCTCCTCACGCCGCTGCGGGACCTGTTCGCCGCGGTGTTCTTCGTCTTCTTCGGCCTGCACACCGACCCGGCCGCCATCCCGCCGGTGCTGGCGCCCGCGCTCGCCCTGGCCGCCGTCACCACCCTGACGAAGATCGGCACCGGCTACTGGGCCGCCCGCCGCGCCGGGATCTCGGCCAAGGGCCGCTGGCGGGCCGGCGGCGCGCTGGTCGCGCGCGGCGAGTTCTCCATCGTCATCGCCGGGCTCGCCGTCGGCGTCGAACCGCGCATCGGCCCGCTGGCCACCGCCTACGTCCTCATCATGGTCGTCCTCGGACCGCTCGCCGCCCGCTGGACCGAACCCCTCGCCCGGCGCCTCGGCCGCCGCTCCGCCCGCCAGGTGACGGCCGCCATGACCGTCGAGCCCGCCAAGGAGGCCGCCCACGCGCACCGCTGACACCGGGCGCGTGGGCTTTTCGGCCACGGCCGAGGTGTTCTTCGACGCCCCGGGCCGCCTGCCGCCGCCTCACCCCCGGAGGCACCCGGCCCGACACCGCGTTCACGGACGGCCCACGCGGCCCGCCGACCCCGTCCGGCCCGCCGGCCCCGGCCGGTGGCGGAACGGGCCGCCGGTGAGGTGCACCCGAGCGGAGGAGCGCAGGCCACCGCCCCGTAAAGTGCCTCGGTGTCGTCCCCCGAGCCTTGAGGTACCGAGCCGTGACCCGCGTACGCCCCGCCGACCCCGCCGCGCCGGCCGCCGTGACCGTCGTCGGGATCGGCGCCGACGGCTGGGCGGGGATACCGGACAGCTCCCGCGCCGTGCTGCTCGACGCCGAGGTCCTCCTCGGCGGCCCGCGCCAGCTGGAACTGCTGCCGCCCGACTGCGCGGGGGAACGGGTCGCCTGGCCCTCGCCGCTGCGCCCTGCGGTCCCCGGCCTGCTCGCGGCGCACGCCGGCCGCCGGATCGCCGTACTGGCCAGCGGGGACCCCATGTTCTACGGCATCGGCCGCACCCTGAACGAGGTGTTCGGCCCCGTGCGTGTCCTGCCGCACCCCTCCTCGGTCTCCCACGCCTGCGCCCGGCTCGGCTGGCCGGTCGAGGACACGGAGGTCGTCACGCTGGTCGGCCGCCCGGCCGCCCGGCTGGCCGCGGCCCTGCACGACAAACGGCGACTCCTCGTGCTCAGTGCCGGCGCTGCCACTCCCGCCGACGTCGCCGCCCTGCTCCGGGACCGCGGCTTCGGGCCGAGCCGGATGCGGGTCCTGGAGCAACTCGGCGGCCCCGGCGAGCACATGAGCGACGCCGTCACCGCCGACGACTGGTCGCGCCCGCCCGGCGACCCCCTCAACCTCGTCGCCGTGGAGTGCCGCCGGGCCCCGGACGCCCGGCGCCTCGGCGCCGTACCAGGGCTGCCGGACGAGGCGTACGAGCACGACGGGCAGCTGACCAAGCGGCATGTCCGGGCCGTCACCCTGAGCGTGCTCGCGCCCGCCCCCGGTGAGCTGCTGTGGGACGTCGGCGGCGGGTCGGGCTCGATCGCCGTCGAGTGGATGCGGACGCATCCCTCCTGCCGGGCGGTGAGCGTGGAGCGTGACCCGGTCCGCGCCGAGCGGATCGCGCGCAACGCCGAACGGCTGGGCGTGCCGGGACTGCGGGTCGTCACCGGTGCCGCGCCGGACGCCCTGGCCGAACTACCGTCCCCGGACGCGGTGTTCATCGGCGGCGGACTCACCGCGCCCGGCCTCCTCGACACCTGCTGGGCGGCGCTGCCCGTCGGCGGGCGCCTCGTCGCCAACACGGTGACGCTGGAGTCGGAGGCGCTGCTCGCCGACGCCTGCCGGCGCCACGGCGGCGAGCTGGTGCGGCTCGCCGTGTCCCACGCGGTGCCCGTGGGCGGCTTCACCGGCTGGCGGCAGGCGATGCCCGTGACGCAGTGGGCCGTGCGCAAGGACGCTTGAGGAACCCTCGACCCTATCCAGGACCTCTTCCAGGATCCCTTCCAGGAGCAGACACATGACCGTGTACTTCATCGGTGCCGGCCCCGGTGCCGCCGACCTCATCACGGTGCGCGGCGCCCGGACGCTCGCCGCCTGCCGGGTCTGCCTGTACGCGGGCAGCCTGGTGCCGCGCGAACTGCTGGCCGAGTGCCCGCCCGACGCGCGCCTGGTGGACACCGCGCAGCTCGACCTGGACCAGATCACCGCCGAGCTGCTCCGGGCCCACGAGGAGGGCCACGACGTGGCCCGGCTGCACTCCGGTGACCCGTCCGTGTTCAGCGCGGTCGCCGAGCAGATGCGGCGGCTGGACGCTGCCGGGGTGCCGTACGAGGTGGTGCCGGGCGTGCCCGCCTTCGCCGCGGCGGCGGCCGCGTTGAAGCGGGAGCTGACGGTGCCGACCGTCGGCCAGACCGTCATCCTCACCCGGATCGCCCACCGCGCCACCGCCATGCCGGAGGGCGAGGACCTGGCCACCCTCGGCCGCAGCGGCGCGCTCATCGTGCTGCACCTGGCCGCCCGGTACGTGGACCGCGTGGTCGAGGAACTGCTCCCGCACTACGGCGCCGACTGCCCCGCGGCCGTCGTCGCCTACGCCTCCCGCCCCGACGAACTGGTCCTGCGCGGCACACTCGACGAGATCGCCGGCAAGGTGAAGGAGGCCGGGGTGCTGCGCACCGCCGTGATCATGGTCGGCCGCACGCTGGGCGCGGAGCAG
The DNA here is from genome assembly GCF_053592115.1 of Streptomyces sp. NPDC002788. NCBI lineage: Bacteria > Bacillati > Actinomycetota > Actinomycetes > Kitasatosporales > Streptomycetaceae > Streptomyces > Streptomyces sp. NPDC002788. The sequence continues at coordinate 501,271 of NZ_JBSFVB010000003.1, forward strand.
TTCCGCGACAGCCACCTGTACTCGCCGGAGCGGGACCGGCACGTCTGCTGAGACGAGGTTCAGCGCCGGCTGAGCGGCGGCCCCGCCACCGCGCTGCGCCCCACCACCGCCCCCGCCCGGTCGATGCAGACGACGTCGACCGCGACCGGGGCCCCGCGCAGCACCGCCAGGGCCTCGTCGCGGGCCGTCGTGGCGACCAGGTCGCCCAGCGGGACGCCGGCCGCCCCGCACAGCTGGAGTGCGGCAAGGCCGGTGTTGGCGCCGGCGATCTCGGCGGCCAGCGCCTCGTCCGCTCCGCCCGTGCGGGCGAGCCGGGCGAGGAAGGCCTTGTCGACCTGGGAGCGGGCCGAGTGCAGGTCGAGGTGCCCGGCGGCGAGTTTGGAGAGCTTGGCGAAGCCGCCGCAGAGGGTGAGGCGGTCCACGGGGTGGCGCCGGACGTACTTCAGGACCGCGCCCGCGAAGTCGCCCATGTCGAGCAGGGCGTCCTCGGGCAGCCCGTACTCGGCGACCACCGTCTTCTCGGAAGTGGAGCCGGTGCAGCCGGCCACGTGGGTGCGCCCGGCCGCCCGGGCCACGTCCACCCCGCGCCGGATGGAGTCGATCCAGGCCGAACAGGAGTAGGGGACGACGATGCCGGTCGTGCCCAGGACGGACAGCCCGCCGAGGATGCCGAGGCGGGGGTTCCAGGTGGAGCGGGCGATCTCCTCTCCGTGGTCGACGGACACGGTGATCTCGACGTCGCCGGTGCCGCCGTACCGCCCGGCGACCTCCGCGACGTGCTCGCGCATCATCTGGCGCGGCACGGGGTTGACGGCCGGTTCCCCCACGGGCAGCGGCAGACCCGGACGGGTGACCGTGCCCACGCCGGGGCCCGCCTTGAAGACCACCCCTGACCCGGCGGGCAGCCGCCGCACGGTCGCCCGGACCAGCGCGCCGTGCGTGACGTCCGGGTCGTCACCGGCGTCCTTCACGACCCCCGCCATCGCCCACCCGTCCGTCAGCTCCTCGGCCGCCAGTGCGAACGCCGGCCTCTGCCCCCTCGGCAGCGTGATGGTCACCGGGTCGGGAAACTCCCCGGTCAGCAGCGCGGTGTACGCGGCCGTCGTCGCCGCGGTCGCGCAGGCACCGGTCGTCCAGCCGGGCCGCAGACCGGTGTGCTTGAGTTGGGCGCTGCGACCGCCCCTGGCCTCGCTGGTCATGGCTCACTCTTCGGAAGGGACCGGACTGTCGTGCACGTACTGATCCTCGGCGGGACCACGGAGGCCCGGCGCCTCGCCGAGCTCCTGGCGGTCGGTCCGCTGCCCGGCCTGCGGGTGACGAACTCCCTGGCCGGGCGGGTCGCCGCGCCCCGGCTGCCGCCCGGCCAGGTGCGGGTGGGCGGCTTCGGCGGGGCCGAGGGGCTCGCCGACTGGCTGCGCGAGCATGAGGTGGACGCGCTCATCGACGCCACACACCCTTTCGCCCAGACGATCAGTTTCAACGCGGCGCGGGCCGCCGCCACCGCCCATGTTCCCCTGCTCGCGCTGCGCCGTCCCGGCTGGGTCCCGGTGGCGGGCGACGCGTGGCACGAGGCCGGTTCCCTGGAGGAGGCCGCGCGGCTGCTGCCCGCACTCGGCGGGCGGGTGTTCCTCACCACCGGCCGGATGGGACTGGCCGCGTTCGCCGGCCTCCACGACCTGTGGTTCCTCGTACGGTCCGTCGACCCGCCCGAGCCCCCGCACCCGCCCCGCACGGAGGTGCTGCTCGACCGCGGCCCCTTCACCCTCGGCGGTGAGCGCGAGCTGCTGCGCCGGCACCGGATCGACGTCGTGGTGACGAAGGACAGCGGCGGCACGGCCACCGCGCCGAAGCTGACCGCGGCTCGGGAGGCGGGGCTGCCCGTGGTCGTGGTGCGCCGGCCGCCGGTCCCGCAGGACGTCCCGGTCGTGACCGGGGCGGAGGAGGCCGCGGGCTGGATCGGCCGGCTGGAGCGGGGCCGTGAGGCGGCATCGCCCCGCTGACGCGCCTTTCCGGCAGCGGCGCGGCGGGGGTGAGGCCGCGGGGGACGGCGGGCACCACCTTGCCGGCCCCCTTTCCGGACACCCCTCCGGTCCCCTTTCCGTACCCCCGCCGGCTCAGTCCTCCGGATAGCGGCGCGGTGTCCAGACGATCTCCTGCCCGTCCCCCCGCCGCACCGTCCGTGTCTGGGAGGAGCCGACCAGCAGGATCGTGCGCATGTCGACCTCGGCCGGGTCGAGTTCGGCGAGCCGTACGATCCGCACCCGCTCGCCGGGGCCGCCCACGTCCCGGGCGACGACGACCGGCGTGTCCGCGTCCCGGTACTCCAGCAGCAGGTCGCGGGCCTTGCCCACCTGCCAGGTGCGGCTGCGGGAGCCGGGGTTGTACAGGGCCAGCACCAGATCCGCCGAGGCCGCCGCGCGCAGCCGCTCGGCGATGACCTCCCAGGGCTTGAGCCGGTCGGAGAGGGAGAGGGTGGCGTAGTCGTGGCCGAGCGGCGCTCCGGCCCGGGCGGCCGCGGCGTTCGCGGCGGTCACGCCGGGCAGCACCCGCACCGGGATGTCCGCGTACTCCTTCTCCGAGGCGGCCTCCAGCACGGCCGTGGCCATGGCGAAGACCCCCGGGTCGCCCCCGGACACGACGGCCACCCGCCGCCCCCGCTGCGCGAGCTGCAGCGCGAACTCGGCGCGCTCGGACTCAACCCGGTTGTCGGAGCCGTGGCGGCGCTGCCCGGCCCGGACGGGCACCCGGTCGAGGTAGGTGGTGTAGCCGACGAGGTCGTCGGCGGCGGCGAGCGCCCCCCGCGACTGAGGGGTCAGCCACAGCGGCCCGGCGGGCCCGGTGCCGACCACGACGACCTCGCCCCGCTCCCGTACGGCGGGTTCGGCGTCGACCTGGCTCGGCAGCACGGCGACCGAGAAGTACGGCACCGACTCCGGTTCCACCTCGGCCAGTTCCGCGAGCCGCTCCCCGCTCATGGTGGCCCGCTCGACATAACGCGTCTCGCTCAGCCGTCCCGAACTCTCCAGCGCCCGGCGCACCTTGGGGAAGGTGCGCCCCAGCTTCATCACCACCGCCGCGTCCGTCGCGGCGAGCCGGGCGCTCAGCTCCTCCTCGGGCAGCGTGCCCGGCAGGATCGTCAGCACCTCCTCGCCCTCGGCGAGCGGCGTGCCCAGCCGGGCCGCCGCGGCGGACACCGACGTGACACCGGGGATCACCTCGGTGTCGTAGCGGTCGACGAGCCGCTTGTGCATGTGCATGTACGAGCCGTAGAAGAGCGGGTCGCCCTCCGCGAGGACGGCGACCGTCCGCCCGGCGTCGAGGTGGGCGGCGAGCCGCGCGGACGCCTCGGCGTAGAAGTCGTCCATGGCTCCCTGGTAGCCGCCGGGATGGTCGGTGGTCTCGGTGGTGACCGGGTAGACCAGCTTCTCCTCGATGTGGTCGGCACGGATGTGCTTCGCCGCGATCGAGCGGGCGATGGACCGCCCGTGCCGGGCGCTGTGATACGCGATCACGTCCGCCTCGGCGATGACCTCGACGGCCCGGACGGTCATCAGGGACGGGTCACCGGGGCCGAGCCCCACCCCGTACAGCTTCCCGGTCACTCTTCCTCACTCGCGATCGCGTTGAGCGCGGCGGCGGCGATGGCGCTGCCTCCGCGACGGCCACGGACGACCAGGTGCTCCAAACCGGACGGATGCGCGGCCAGGGCGTCCTTGGACTCGGCGGCCCCGATGAAACCGACCGGGACGCCGATGACGGCGGCGGGCCGGGGCGCGCCCTCCTCGATCATCTCCAGGAGGCGGAAGAGGGCGGTGGGCGCGTTGCCCACGGCGACGACGGAGCCCTCCAGCCGGTCCCGCCACAGCTCCAGCGCGGCGGCGCTGCGCGTGGTGGCGAGCTTCGCCGCCAGTTCGGGGACCGCCGGGTCGGAGAGGGTGCACAGCACGTCGTTGCCGGCGGGCAGCCGCTTGCGCGTCACGCCGCTGGCCACCATCTGCACGTCGCAGAGGATGGGCGCCCCGGCGCGCAGGGCTTCCCGGGCCCGGGCCACCACCGCGGGCGTGTAGGCCAGATCCCGTACCAGGTCGACCATGCCGCAGGCGTGGATCATCCGGACCGCGACCTGGCTGACGTCGGCGGGCAGGCCCGCGAGGTCCGACTCCGCGCGGATGGTGGCGAAGGACCGGCGGTAGATGGCCGCCCCGTCCTTCTCGTAGTCGTACGTGGTCACGGTGGTGTTCTCGCTGCTCTCGGTCGTCGGCATACGGCTCATGGGGTGATCGCCGCCAGGGCGGTGGCGAGGTGGGACGGGTCGTCCAGCGGTGCGGTACGCGGCGGACGCCCCGGGGTGACGGCGGAGAGTTCGTAGCCGCCGCCGGGCACGGCCACCACGTCGATCCGGTCGCCCCGGGGGTGTCCGCAGCGGCGTTCGCACCCCGACCAGTACAGGGGGAGACCGGCGGAGTCCGCCGCGGCCAGCGTGCGCTCCGCGTCGGCGCGTACGTCGGCCCGGGACTTGGCGCACCCGGGGCGGCCGATGCACGCCCCGACGCGCAGCCAGGGGGAGGAGGGGTCGGTGACGAGGCCGGTCGCGGACAGGCGGGACAGCGCGGCGGCGCCGGCGCCCGGTCCGGTGGGCACGACCACGCCGCGCCACGGTGTGAGCCGCAGCTCCCCGGCGGCCACCTCCGTCAACCCCCGCCACTGCACGGGCGTGAGCCGGCCCAGCGGAACATGCACGCAGAGGGCGGACCCGACGGCACCCGGGGACGGCGGCGCCGTGCCCTCGGTGACGTCGAGGGTCCCGCTGCCGCAGCCGACACCCGCGCCGGCCAGCCGGTCGCGGACCGCACGCAGCAGGACGCCCCGCTCGAGCGGCAGTTCGTCCACCCGCCACGCCCGCGCCCCGCTCTCCCGCACGACGTCGACGAACGCCTCCGCCGCCAGCAGCGCGGCCCGCGCCGCGTCGTCCCCGGACACGTACAGGACCTCGTCGCCCGAACCCAGTCCGAGCATCGCGTCACCGTCGGGCGTCGCCCGCACGGTCACGTCGGCGCCGAGCCCGGCGACGTCCCCGCGACCGTCGTCGAGCGCGAACAGGAAACGGCCCGACAGCGCGGGCGTGGACGCGCTCGCGCACAGCGCCGCGTCCAGGGCCGTCAGCCAGGGCCGCACCTCACGGAAACCCCGCCCGTCGAGACCCGACAGCGGCGAGGCGACGACGTTGCGGACCCGCTCGTGCGTGTACGACGGCAGCAGCCCGGCGGCGTCCAACAGCCCGGCCAGCTCGGCACCGCACGCGTCCCGCAGGCCCCGCAGCTGCACATTGCCGCGCGAGGTCAGATGCAGCTCCCCGTCGCCCAGCCGCCCGGCCGCCTCCGCGAGGGCCTCGGCCTGCGCGACGGTGAGCACACCGCCGGGGACGCGGACCCGGGCCAGCGCCCCGTCGTCCGCGCCGTGCAGCCGCAGGGCCCCCGGGCACGCGTCGCCGCGCACCCGTGGGGCCGCTGTGGCCTGGGGCGATGGACGAGGGGCAGCCGTGGACATGGCGGCGAGCATACCGACCATCACACCGGCTGTACGCTCTGCCCTTTTCCCCTGCCCCTTACTATGCTCCTCGGCGGATCAACAGGTCCGTCACCACCGCCACCACGGCGACCAGGGGAGGAAGCCCGGTGAGAATCCGGCGCGGTCCCGCCACTGTGAACCCGGCCACAACCCGGGCAAGTCAGGAACTCCCTTCCCCAGGCTCTCGGTTCCGCGCGAGCCGGGGAGAAACCCAACCCTCCACCACCCGGGGCGCGGACACCCCGAGGAAGGCCGACGCCGCATGATCCTCCTGCTGTCGACGTCCGACACCGACCTGCTCAGCGCCCGTGCGGCGAACGGCCCGGTGCCCTACCGCTTCGCCAACCCCTCCCGCCTGCCGCTCGACGACCTGCCCGGCCTCCTCGACGGTGTGGACCTGGTCGTCGTACGCCTCCTCGGCGGCATCCGCGCCTGGCAGGACGGCCTCGACCTGCTGCTCGCCGACGGCCGCCCGGTCGTCGTCCTCACCGGTGAACAGGCACCGGACGCCCAGCTGATGGCCGCCTCCACGGTCCCGGTCGGCATCGCCGCCGAGGCCCACGCCTACCTGGCCCACGGCGGCCCCGCCAACCTGGAGCAGCTCGCCCGCTTCCTGTCCGACACGGTCCTGCTCACCGGCCACGGCTTCGAGGCCCCGGCGGCCGCGCCGACCTGGGGCCCGCTGGAGCGCGAGGCCCGCGCGAGCGACGGCCCGACCGTCGCCGTGCTCTACTACCGCGCCCACCACATGAGCGGCAACACGGCGTTCGTGGGCTCCCTGTGCGAGGCGATCGAGGACGCGGGCGGCCGTGCGCTCCCGCTGTACGTGGCGTCCCTGCGGGCCCCCGAGCCCGAACTCGTCGAGGAACTGCGCGCCGCCGACGCCATCGTCACCACCGTCCTCGCCGCCGGCGGCACCAGGCCCGCCGCGGCCTCCGCCGGCGGGGACGACGAGTCCTGGGACGCGGGTGCCCTCACCACCCTGGACGTGCCGATCCTCCAGGCCCTGTGCCTGACCGGTTCGCGCGCCGACTGGGAGGAGAACGACGAGGGCGTCTCCCCGCTCGACGCGGCCAGCCAGATCGCCGTCCCCGAGTTCGACGGCCGCCTCATCACCGTCCCGTTCTCCTTCAAGGAGATCGACGCCGACGGCCTCCCGGCCTACGTGGCCGACCCGGAGCGCGCGGCCCGTGTCGCCGGCATCGCCGTACGCCACGCCCGCCTGAAGCACATCCCGGCCGCGGACAAGCGCCTCGCGCTCGTGCTGTCGGCCTACCCGACCAAGCACTCCCGCATCGGCAACGCGGTGGGCCTCGACACCCCCGCCAGCGCTGTCGCGCTGCTCCGCCGGCTGCGGGCGGAAGGCTATGACTTCGGCGACGCCGACATCCCCGGGCTGGTCTCCGGCGACGGCGACGAACTGATCCGCGCGCTCATCGAGGCCGGCGGTCACGACCAGGACTGGCTCACCGAGGAGCAGCTGGCCCGCAACCCGGTCCGCATCCCTGCGGCCGACTACCGCCGCTGGTTCGCCGCGCTCCCCGAGGAGCTGCGCACCTCCGTCGAGGAGCACTGGGGCCCGCCGCCCGGCGAGATGTTCGTCGACCGCAGCCGCAACCAGGAGGGCGACATCGTCCTCGCCGCCCTCCGCTTCGGGAATCTGCTGATCCTCATCCAGCCCCCGCGCGGCTTCGGCGAGAACCCCATCGCGATCTACCACGACCCGGACCTCCCGCCGTCGCACCACTACCTGGCCGCCTACCGCTGGATCGCGGCCCGCGCCGAGGACGGCGGCTTCGGCGCCGACGCGATGATCCACCTCGGCAAGCACGGCAACCTGGAGTGGCTGCCCGGCAAGAACGCCGGCCTGTCCGCCGCCTGCGGCCCCGACGCCGCCCTCGGTGACCTTCCCCTGATCTACCCGTTCCTGGTCAACGACCCGGGCGAGGGCACCCAGGCCAAGCGCCGCGTGCACGCCACCCTCGTCGACCACCTCGTCCCGCCCATGGCCCGCGCCGACTCCTACGGCGACATCGCGCGCCTGGAGCAACTCCTCGACGAGTACGCCCAGATCTCCTCCATGGACCCGGCGAAGCTCCCGGCGATCCGCGCCCAGATCTGGACCCTCATCCAGGCCGCCAGGCTCGACCACGACCTCGGCCTGGAGGACCGCCCCGACGACGACGGCTTCGACGACTTCCTGCTGCACGTCGACGGCTGGCTCTGCGAGGTCAAGGACGCCCAGATCCGTGACGGCCTCCACGTCCTGGGCAACCCGCCGCAGGGCGCCGACCGCGTCAACCTCGTCCTCGCCATCCTGCGCGCCCGCCAGATCTGGGGCGGCACGACGGCCCTGCCCGGCCTGCGTGAGGCCCTCGGCCTGGACGAGTCCGCCGCGACCCGCACCACGGCCGACGCGGCGGAGGAGAAGGCCCGCGCCCTCGTCCAGGCGATGGACGACGCGGGCTGGGACCCGGCCGCCGTCCCCACCGGGCACGGCGAGCAGGTCGCGGCCGTCCTGGAGTTCGCGGCCCGCGAGGTCGTCCCGCGCCTGTCGGCGACCACCGCCGAACTCGACCACGCGGTCCACGCCCTGGCCGGCGGGTTCGTTCCCGCCGGTCCCTCGGGCTCACCCCTGCGCGGCCTGGTGAACGTCCTGCCGACGGGCCGCAACTTCTACTCCGTCGACCCCAAGGCGGTCCCCTCCCGCCTGGCCTGGGAGACCGGGCAGGCCCTCGCGGACTCGCTCCTGGAGCGCTACCGCACGGACAACGGCGAGTGGCCCACGTCCGTGGGGCTGTCGTTGTGGGGCACGAGCGCGATGCGCACGGCCGGCGACGACGTGGCCGAGGCCCTCGCCCTGCTCGGCGTCCGCCCGGTGTGGGACGACGCCTCCCGCCGCGTCACGGGCCTGGAGCCCGTCCCGTACGAGGAGCTGGGCCGCCCGCGCATCGACGTCACCCTGCGCATCTCGGGTTTCTTCCGCGACGCGTTCCCGCACACGATCGGCCTGCTGGACGACGCGGTACGGCTCGCGGCGTCGCTGGACGAACCGGCCGAGGTGAACCACGTACGCGCCCACGTCCGGGCCGACCTGGCGTCCCACGGCGACGAACGCCGCGCCACCACCCGCATCTTCGGCTCCCGCCCCGGCACCTACGGCGCCGGCCTGCTCCAGCTCATCGACTCCCGCGACTGGCGCACCGACGCCGACCTCGCCGAGGTCTACACGGTCTGGGGCGGCTACGCCTACGGCCGTGAACTCGACGGCCGCCCGGCCCGGGACGAGATGGAGACGGCGTACAAGCGGATCGCGGTCGCGGCGAAGAACACCGACACCCGCGAGCACGACATCGCCGACTCCGACGACTACTTCCAGTACCACGGCGGCATGGTGGCGACGGTCCGCGCCCTGCGCGGCACGGCCCCCGAGGCGTACATCGGCGACTCCACCCGGCCCGAGACGGTCCGCACCCGCACCCTGGTCGAGGAGACCTCCCGCGTCTTCCGCGCCCGGGTCGTCAACCCCAAGTGGATCGAGGCGATGCGCCGCCACGGCTACAAGGGCGCCTTCGAACTCGCCGCCACGGTCGACTACCTCTTCGGCTACGACGCCACGACCGGCGTGGTCGCCGACTGGATGTACGACAAGCTGACGGAGGCGTACGTCCTGGACCCGGCCAACCGCGAGTTCCTCCAGGAGGCCAACCCCTGGGCCCTGCACGGCATCGCCGAGCGACTGCTGGAGGCGGAGTCGCGCGGGATGTGGGAGAAGCCGGACCCGGCGGTGCTGGACGCGCTGCGTCAGGTGTACCTGGAGACCGAGGGGAACCTGGAGGGCGACGACTGACATCGCCGCGGTGACCCGCTCGTGAGGATCGCGGGGCGGCGGACGCGTCGGGCGTTCCGCCGCCCCGCACCCGTGCGCCGGACCAGGCACCCGGGCGCTCGTCGGCGAAGCGTCCGCACCGCGTGGAGCGCGCCTACGGCGGCGGGGGTGCCCGGCAGAAGGCGGAGGAACCGTTCGAGGCAGGCGGGGCAGCGGCCACCGTCGTCCTTCTCGCCACAGACCGCCTGTTCGACAGGTGACGTACCGAGGTCATGGGGGAAACCCGTCCGCCTCGCCGTCGCCCGGGGCCTCTGATCCGCCGCCTTGCCGAGGGTAGGCTCACCGGTCAGGATGGTGATGTGAACCTCGACCACGTCTTCGTCTGTGGCAACCCGGCTCTCGACTTCGCGGCCACGCTCCGGGCACGCCGTACGGTGCGTTTCGAGATGTTCGCGACGCCGGACAGGCTGAACGCGTGGTACGTGGAGTCCGGCATCGTCGACGCGGTCTCCCCGTGCCGGCAGGCGGACGTCGGCGAGGCGACGGCCGTACGGGAAGCCGTCCACCGGCTGGTCACCGCCCGTCGGCTCGGGGAGGAGTACGACGGGACGGCGCTGACCGTCCTGAACAACGCGGCGCGCAGGCCGCCCGCCGTGCCGCAGCTCACCCCGGCGGGGCGCTGGACGCAGGCGACGCCGGAAGAAGCCCTCTCCACGGTGGCCCGCCTCGCAGTCGAGCTCCTGAGCGGCGAGGACGTGCCCCTGCTCAAGGAGTGCGGCAACCCCGAGTGCACCCGCGTCTACATCGACCGCTCGCGCGGCATGCGCCGGCAGTGGTGCGGGATGGACTCCTGCGGCAACAAGATCAAGGCGGCGGCGTACCGCGCCCGCAAGAAGACCGCGGCGGCCCACTGACGGAACCTCGGTTCCGGCTGCCGCCGCGGCTCCCGGGTGGTGCGGGGGGCGGCCGGCCCTCGACCGGCGCCCACCCGCGTACCCGGCGTCCGCGCGGTTGTGCGCTAGCCGCCCACGTACCAGCTGAATCCGCCGTTGTTGGCGGCGACGGCCAGGAGCACGAGCCACAGGACCACGTCGACGATGCCGAGGATGATGCCCGCCTTCGCCATGCCGGCACCGTTCTTGACCGCCGCCTGACGGCGGGCGACGGCACCGAGGACGATGGCCAGCGGGCCCAGGACGATGTTCAGGAAGAACAGGCCGACGATGCCGCAGCACAGGCTCGCGATCGCCAGGCCATTGGTGCGCGATCCGGAGGACGCGGCAGAGGAACTGCCGTAACTCGCCATTGAATTCTCCCAGTTGTCGGTTGCACGGACCGAACGGGCCGCACTCTCCTCACTTTTGACTCTGTTCGAATGCCCCTTTGTGACGGTCCCATGTCCATGGATCCTCAGCTGTGAAGGTCGTGCGCGGATGTGGGCCGACCCGGGCGCAGTCACGGGGGGCGTGCGCTCGTGGCGGCGAGGTGGAGGTGGCGAACGGGGTGACCGGCATCGCGGCCGGCCGGCGCACCCCGCAGGCGGCCGTGAGGATCCTCCGCCTCACCGGGGGCGCGTGGTGCCCTCCGTGGCTCTGAAGAGGTAAGCGATGGGCAAGAGTCGTGGATCAGCCGAGGCCGTTCCGGCGCACGGCCGCGCCTGCCTCCGAAGCTTCCGCCGGGAAGCGGCGGAACGCGTAACCAGCCTGCTCAGCGGACGAGTCGGGGCCACGGGCGGCTGTACCGCGCGCATCCTCGATCAGGAGGGCGGGCATGTGTTCCGGCCGTTCCCGCGCCTCGCGGCGCCCCGCGGCCGCGCGGCGGTCTCAATCAGTGGTCGTAGCATCGCGGCCGTGAACCCGGTGAACGGTCGTGTGCTGGTCGTCGACGACGACGCCGCCATCCGGCGCTCGCTGGAGCGGGGCCTGCGGCTGAACGGCTTCTCCGTCGTACTGGCCGACAGCGGCCGCGCGGCCCTGGAGGCGGTCGGTGCCGGGGCGCCGGACGTGGTGGTGCTGGACATCTCCATGCCCGGCCTGAGCGGCATCGACGTGTGCCGCACGCTGCGGGGAGACGACAACGACGTGCCCGTGCTGATGCTCTCCGCCCTCGACGAGGTCTCCGACCGGGTCGCCGGACTCCAGGCGGGCGGCGACGACTATCTCGTCAAACCCTTCGCCCTCCAGGAGCTGGTGCTGCGGCTGGGTGCGCTGCTGCGCCGCCGGCCGCCCGCCGCCGACGACCGGGTGCGTGTCGGACCGCTGGTCCTGGCACCGGCCGCGCGCGAGGCGCACATCGACGGTGAACCGCTGAAGCTCACGCGGCGCGAGTTCGAGCTGCTGGAGGTGCTGGCCCGCAACGCCGGGATCGTACTGACCCGGGACCAGCTGCTGGACCTGGTGTGGGGCTACGACTTCGAGGTGCGCACCGACGCGGTGGACACCTTCGTCAGCTACCTGCGCCGCAAACTGGAGGCCGGTGGCCGGCCCCGGATGCTGCACACCGTGCGCGGGGTCGGCTTCGTCCTTCGCGAACCCCGGGACGCCCGGCCGTGAGGCTGTCCACGCGGATCGCGATCGCCGTCGGCGTCACCGTGCCGCTGCTGGTACTGGCGTCCGGCCTGTTGCTGCTGGGACTCGTCACCAAGGACCTGCACCAGCAGCAGGACGAGCGGCTGAGCGATCGGGCCGCCGCCCTCACCCCGGACGCCAAGGCGCTGCTGCGGGCCACCGCGTCCGGCAGGTCGCCGTCCGTCGAACACGCCCGGGAGCGGCGGCTGTTCGCGGCCGCGCTCGACGTGGGCGTACGGCTGACCGGCCCCGCCGGCACGCTGACCACCGGCGGCCCTCAGCCGAACGTGTCCGTGCCACTGCCGTCGAGCGCCACGACACCCGTCACCGTACGCGCGGCCGGCGAGGGCAGTTGGCGGGTGCTGTCGGTGCCGGTGTCCGTCAACCGCCCGGCGGTGGACGGCACCCTGTGGCTGTTCTCCCCGGACACCGCGAACCAGGCGCAGATCCGACTGGTGCGCGGGCGGACGCTGACCTTCGCGCTGCTCGCCGCCCCGCTCACCGGGGCCGTGGCCTGGGCGGCTGCTGCCGGTGCCGTACGACCGCTGCGGCGGCTTCAGCGGCGCACCAGCGGCCTCGACCCCAGGAGCAGCACCACTCGCCTCGATCACACCCCGACCGGGATCGCCGAGGTGGACGACCTGGCCCGGACGATCCGTACCGTGCTCGCCCGCTACGACCAGCAGACCGCCCGCACCGCTCAGGCGCTGGAGGTGGCCCGCTCGTTCTCGGCCGCGGCCTCGCACGAGCTGCGCACCCCGCTGATGAGCATGCGGACCAACCTGGACATCCTCAACGAACACCCGGACCTGGCGGAACCGGACCGCACCGAGGTGCTGGCGGACCTGCGGCGCGAGCACAGCCGGCTGCTGGGGCTGCTGGTGATGCTCCGGGCGCTCGCCCAGGGCGACCTGGTCGAGGCGGACGCGCTCGGCCGGGTCGATCTGACGGAAATCGTGGACGCCTCGGTCGCCGACCTGCGACGCAGACATCCGGACGCGGAGGTGACCCTGGCCGGCTCCCCGGGGCTGTGGACGCACGGCTGGGAGCAGGGACTGCGATCCGCGGTGGACAACCTGCTGGCCAACGCCTGCGCCCACGGGCGGACCGAGGACGGACGGGCCCGCATCGACGTGACCCTGCGCCGGGACGGGCGGGAGGCCGTGCTCACCGTGGACGACCGGGGGCCGGGCATCCCGCCCGACCAGCGGGATGCCGTGTTCCAGCGGTTCCACCGCCGTCCGGACAGTCCCGGGTCGGGATTGGGACTCACTCTGGTCGCACAGCAGATCGCGCTGCACCAGGGCGGCGTCAGGGTCGGGGACCGCCCGGACGGGCGGCGCGGCGCACGGTTCGAGCTGCGCCTTCCGACCCGGGCGGACCACACGCCTCCGCCGCCGCGCGGAGACTGGCTCTCGGCGCCCGGGACGCCACAAGGTTTCCACAAAGACGGCTTCTAGCTTCTTCCGCGTCAGGCACCTCGCCTCACAGGAAGGAACACCTCATGCGAGCCAGGAAGACCGTCGTCATAGGCGTGGCGGTGGCTGCCCTACTGGGCGTCACGGGCACCGCCGTGGCGGAGAACGCCGGCGCGTCCCCGGCGCACAAGCCGGCCGCCACGGCCGGAAAGCACGGCACCAACAAGTTGTGCAAGCGCGCTCCGAAGATGGAGCAGCGGATCGAGAAGAAGCTCAAGCGGCTGGAAGGATCAGGGAAGGGCTCCATCGCCAAGCTCGAGAGGCGGGCCGACGCGGCGAAGGCCGCCGGCGAGAGTGCGGTCGCGAAGTACCTCGATGACCAACTGGCCTTCCGCAAGTCCCTCGTACCGACACTCCAGCAGCGGGAGAAGGACCTGGCCGAGGTCCACAGCTCGTGCACCTGAGGCCGGATCCAGGGGCCGTGCCGGATCGACTCCGGCACGGCCCCCGGCCATGCCGGCAGGGGCCTGGCCCCCTCCTGCCGACACACCGGTCCGGGGAGCCTTCGCGCGTGCACGGCCCTTCCGCCCTGGCTCGCTCGCCGGCGTCGGGCCGTACCACTGGAGCGCCCGGCCGGTGAAGAATTCCAGCTCGGTGATGGGGCAGGTGGCGTACGGGTCGGTGGCTGCCGCCTGGCCCCACCCGGCACCTTTCGGCCTCGCTGTGGAGCAGGCGGGCGAGGACGCTGGTGGCGATCAGGGATGCGCGGCGTTCACCGGCGGTGGATCTCCCTGTCCTCGGAACGCTGGAGATCTCTGGGGGGATGGGATGATAGGGGCATAGCACTTATTCGGCTCGTATGAACGGGTAGTAGTGTAAATTTCGTCCCGCCCAGCGGGACGGTGAGTGTGATCAACATGGCCACGGACGAACAGCTCGGTCAGGCCCCGCCGACAGCGGCCCTGGCGCCGGAAGCCGCACGGATGCGCGTACTCGGGAACATGGGCGACGGGCAGACCCAGGCAGAGGCGCTGCAGCTCGCGCTGCATCACGCGGTGGCCGATCTCGGTGGGCTGGGTGGCATGGTTCACCTGCGCATACCCGGTGACAGCCGGCCGTTGCACCTGGCGGCGACCGGGGGACTGCCCCGGGAATTCGCCCGGGAGTGGGAGTCCCTCGGCTGGCAGGACGAGACCGCGCCGGTCCGGGCCCTGCGGGACGGCGCGCTCGTGTGGCTGCCCACCACCGACACGCGGGCCCGCGCCCCTTCCCTCGGCACCGGGATCGTGGCCGTCCCGCTGCTCGCCGCAGAGGGCAGCTCGCTCGGAGTGCTCTCGGTCGTGACCGTGTGTGGCGTTCCCTCGGTCGCGCAGCGGGCTTTCCTCGAGACGCTCGCACGGTGGGTGTGCGAGCGTCTGACACGTCCCGCTCCCTCCACAGGCAGCCTCGGCCCCGCCTGGTGGAACGCGGAACATCTGGCCGGGCCCCGGCTCCAGCACGCGCGCGAGGCGGTCCGCGTCGGCCGCTGGGACCAGAACCTGCGCACCGGCGACGTGGTCTACGACGAGACGACGCTGGCCATACTCGGTATCGACCCGGAGACCTTCGACGGACGGGTCGACACCGTTGTGGGGCTCGTCCACCCGGACGACCTGCCGCGCGTCGTGGCCGCGGTCGAGCAGGCCGTCCGACAGCGCAGCGAGTACGCGGCGGAGTACCGGCTGTGCCGGCCGGACGGCACCGTCGTCTGGGTGGAGGCCCACGCCCAGGTCGTCCTCGGCGAGGACGGCGAGCCGGCTCGCTTCGTGGGCACCGTGTGGGACACGACCCAGAAGCGGGCGGCGCTGGATTCGGTCGCCCATTCCCTGCTGCACATGAGCGACGGTTTCCTCACGGTGGATGCCGACTGGCGGATCGAGTTCGTCAACCTCCACGCCGAGCGCCTCCTCGGCCCTTCGCAGCAACTGTTCGGCCGCGTACTTTGGGACGTCCCCGGTGTCGAAGTGCCCGATCTTGAGGACCGCTGCCGGCAGGCGGTCGCCGCGGGCGCTCCGACCGGCTTCGACGTCCAGTGGCCGACAAGCCGGCGTTGGTACCACCTGCGTCTGGTCCCGGCGCCGGACGGTGTGACGGTGTACCTCACCGACGTGACCGAGAAGCGGCAGGCGGACGAGCAGCGTGAGGCAGCCCAGCGCGCAGCAGCCCAGCGCACCACGTACATCGGGCGCCTCACCGCGGCGCTGGCCGAGTCGGTCGCTGTGAGCGACGTCGTGGAGACCGTCGCAGAGCGCGTCCTGCCCCTCTTCGGCGCCACCGGCCTCTTGGTGCAGCTCGTGGACGGCGAGAGCCTCCGGGTCGCGGGGAGCGCCGGGTACTCTCACGAGTTCCTGAGCAACATTCCCGACACGATCAGCCTGTCCGATCACAGCCCGTTCACCGACGCCGTCCACCACCGCGCCCCGCAGTACCTCGTCTCCAGGCGGGAGTTCCGCGAGCGCTACCCGGAGGTCGCCGATCTCGCATTCACGGGTGGGAAGCATGCCTGGGCGTACGTGCCCTTGATCGTCTCCGGTGGTCCCATCGGTTGCCTGGTCATCTCCTTCTCACGGCCGCGCCGCTTCGGCGAGGAGGACCAAGCGCTGCTGACCGCGCTCAGCGGGCTGGTCGCCCAAGCACTGGAACGCGCCCGTCTGTACGACGCCGAGCACACTCGCTCCCAGGAGTTGCAACGGGGCCTGCTCCCGCTGTTCCTGCCCTCCCTGCCGGCCGTCACCACCGCGGCCCATTACATGCCGGCCACCGAGGGCCTGGAGGTCGGCGGCGACTGGTACGACGTCATCCCCCTGTCCGCCGAGCGAGTCGCGCTCGTCATCGGAGACGTCATGGGCCACGGACTGTCCGAAGCCGCCACGATGGGGCGCCTGCGCACCGCGGTACACACACTCGTGGGACTCGAACTGCCCCCCGATGAACTGCTCTCCCACCTCAACGACCTGGTCAGCGACCTCGGCGACGACTTCTACGCCACCTGCCTGTACGCGGTCTACGACCCCACCGACCAGGTGTGCACCATCGTCCGGGCCGGACACCCCCCACCTGCCCTCGTCCAGCCCGACGGCGCCGTCCACTTCCCGCAGCTGCCCCAGAACCCACCGCTCGGCGCGGCCACGCCGCCCTTCGAGACGGTGGAGCTGACGGTGCCCGAAGGCAGCCTGCTCGTGCTCTACACCGACGGCTTGGTCGAGTCCGCGTTCCGTGACATCGACAGCGGCATGGCCAGCCTGGCCGACACGCTCGCCAACGCCCAGCTGCCCGACGGGCGCGATCCGGGCGCGACGATCGCCGACCGGGATGCCGACGCCCGGCATCTCGACCAGCTGTGCACCGCGCTCACCTCCGCTCTCCTCCCCGTCAAGGAGCAGACCGGCGACGACACCGCGGTGCTCGTGGCCCGCACGCACGCTCTCGACGCCGGGGACGTGGCGTGCTGGGAGCTTCCCGAGGATCCGGTCGCCGCAGGCCAAGCCCGCGACCACATACGACAACAGCTCACCGACTGGCAGCTGGACGACCTCGTGTGGACCACGGAGCTGATAGCCAGTGAGCTCGTCGGCAACGTCATCCGTCACGCGAGAGGCCCCGTCCGGCTGCGCCTCATCCGCAGCCGATCGCTCATCTGCGAGGTCACCGACGGCAGCCTGACCACCCCTCACATCCGCCGCGCACGTGAGACCGACGAAGGTGGCCGAGGCCTCCAGCTGATCGCCGCCCTCTCACAACGCTGGGGGACCCGCTACACCTCCCAGGGCAAATGCATCTGGACCGAGCAACTCCTGCCGTAGTCGGTCCCCTCCCCGTTGTCGCGCCGCAGGTTGCCGCTGGTGTCGGGGGAGACGAGGTCCGGCCTGCCGTCGTCCGTGATGTCGCCGACCCCGACGACCGCGTTGTACGAGCCGCCCCCGGGACATGAATCCGACCGGAAAAAGTCTTTGCCAATTGCTGGTTCCGGGGCATGGCCACCGAGATTACTCACCAGTACGATCGCTGCACTCGCTGACGGGGTCCTGGTGAAGGAGTTGCTGTGGCGCTACGAAGGCGTCTGTTTCTCGCCGTCCTGTCCACCGCAGCAGCCGTGCTCGGTGTCGCGGGTCCGTCCTCGCCGGACGCTGCGGCGATGACAGCCTGCCCGCTCGGCCTCACCGTCTCGGCTCCGGTGTCGCCGTCCGGCGGAAGGCCCTACACCGTGTGCTCCGGTATTGTGCCGAGCTTCGACGGCACGCCGCTGGACGTGGACGTCTCCGTCCCCCAGGGCACCTCAGGGCGGCTGCCGTTGATGGTCATGCTCAACGGCTGGGGCAGCGACAAGACCGACTTCGAGTCGACCGCCCTGGCGGGCAACGACGCGAACACGTATCACTGGAACAACGCCTGGTTCACGGGCCGGGGCTTCGCCGTCCTGAACTTCACATCACGGGGTTTTCACCGCTCCTGCGGCAAGGACCCGGCGACCGGATACACATACGCGACCGCCCCGGCGTGCGCGGGCCGGGCCGGTTGGACCCACCTCGCAGACCGCCGGTGGGAGGTGCACGACACCCAGTATCTCGCGGGCTTGCTGGTGGACGCCGGTGTCGCCGCACCGGACAAGGTCGTGACGACCGGTGACTCCTACGGGGGCGGCCAGAGCTGGCTGCTGGCGATGTCCCAGGACAAGGTGATGCGGACCGACGGCACCCTGGTGCCCTGGACCTCACCGAAGGGGGTACCGCTCCATCTCGCCGCCGCGGTCCCGCAGTACTCCTGGACGGACCTCGCACAGGCCCTCATCGACAACGGAAGGGCCTCCGACGGCCTGTCAGGGGCTCCTGGTGACGGGCCCCATGAGGAGCCGATCGGCGTGGGGAAGGAGAGCTACCTGGACGGTCTGTACGCACTCGGCACGCAGTACGGGCAGTACGCCGCCGACGACCCCACCGCGGACATACCGGGGTGGAACGCGCGGATCAACGCGGGCGAGCCGTATGGGAACGACCCGGCCGTCAACCAGATGATCCAGCAGTTGGCGGACTACCGCTCGCCGTACGACATGCCCGTCCCGCCGGCCTCCGCCCGGGTGCCCGTGCTCAGTATCCAGGGCACCACCGACCCACTGTTCCCAGCCGTCCAAACGGCGCAGATGGTGAACAAGCTGCAAGCAGCAGACCCCGGTTATCCGGTGTGGACGTTCTACGGCGACCTCGGACACTCGTACGCCGACAATCCCCACCAGATATGGGTGGCGGCCAACGACGAGGCCAACAGCTGGCTCGACGCCGTGCTCGCCGGTTCGCAGCCGCCCGTTGCGCGGACCACCCTCGACACCACCGCCTGTGTACCCGGTCAGACGAACGCGATCCTGACCGCCAACCGCTTCTCCCAGTTGGCAACCGGAACCTGGACGTTCACCGGCTCAACCGGCGCGGTGACCACCAGCTCCGTCCCCGGCGGTACGGAGGCCACCGCCCTCGACCCGATCGCCAACTCCGGCTGCCGCACCACGTCCGCCCAGTCCGACCCGGGCGTGGCGGGCTGGACCTTCGACCCGCCCTCGCCCGGCACCATCATCGGGTCCCCCGTCGTCCATGTGACCGCCACCCTCCAGGGCACCGACGCCGAACTCGCGGCGCGACTCTTCGACATCGACCCGGTCAGCGGTACCCAGACGCTCATCACCCGGTCCGTCTACCGCGTCACCGGTTCACCGGGAAACGTGCTGCCACTCGCCTTCGAACTATGGCCGGCCGGCTGGCAACTCCAGTCAGGACACCGGCTGAGGCTGGAACTCACCCAGGGCGACGCCCCCACCTGGCGCCCGGACAACGAGACGTCGAGTCTGACGCTGAGCACAACGGTGCTGACCGTGCCGGTTCGTATGCCGTGAACGGCATACGGTCATGTAGTTGATTCCACCTTGAAGGTGCTGGTCACGGGGCTGGTGTGGGTCGGGGACGCTCACTCATACTCACCGAAGGTCACTACCGCTCAATACATCGGCGGCAGTTCCCTACCCCTCCAGGTAGTCGCCGCGTCCCGGATCCCAGTCCACGGCCGAACCACTGTGGAACATCGGAGCCTCATCGTCCGGGCCCATGAGGTCCGTCGGGTACGGGGCGACGCCCTGGTCGCCCACCGGGGAGGGTGACGGTGGGAGGCTTCTGCGGCTGGTCAACCTCTGCCCGGGATGACGTACTCCGCCCAGACCGTTTTGCCAGGTCCGTCGGGGCGCCGGTGCCAGTCCCAGCGTGAGCTCGGCGACGAGCAGCGTCAGCGCGTGGTGCGTGTCGCAGTCGTACGGGATGTCCCACGCGTCGAGCCGCTGCCCGGCAAGCCGTCGTCCAGGCGGTGAGGGGCGATCCGGGCGAGCGCCACGCGGACGGCGTCGGGGGTGCGCACCGCCCGAGCCGTCGCCGAAGCCCTGCATCATCGTCGGCCCCTCGGCGGTGAGGGAGACGTCGTACTCACCGGTCTTCTCGACCCGCATATGGCTGAGGTCGACCTCGCCTATGTCCACGCCGCCGTCCGCCCGGCGCGGCAGCCGGTTGAGGAGGTAGCGGCCGTAGAGGTGCAGCCGCTCCAGCTCGGCGTCCCGGTAGGGCGAGAACCCCTTCCATCTGATGATGTGCCCGTGACGGACGTAGCGCGCCGTGGTGTCGTAGGGGGAGACGATCGCCGACGAGGAGGGCGGCAGGCCGCCGTCGTCGGCGGTGCGCCGGCGCAGGCGGCCTGCCGCGTCGCGGTAGTAGTTCCGGCCGACGATCTGCCGCAGCGCCTCGGTCTGCGGGCCGGGCCGGTAACCCGTGCCGCCGCCCACGCTTCCGCCAGCACATGCCGACCCGCCCTGACAGCATGCCAGTGCCCTGCGCTTTTCTCGGATGCCCGGTTGATCGTGTGATGCCGTAGAGGGCGAGGAAGCGGTGGCGTTCGGTGTGGGCTCGGCATCCGGCGGTGGGGCTCGCCGCCAACGTCAACCGGACCAAGTTCGCACGAACCGGGCAAACTCCTGCTCTGCCCTCTCCATAGCCTGTCCCTGTCAGTCGTAGGAACACCGCTCGTAGGGAAAGCAGTGGCTCGTTGCCGGTGGCGAACAGCGGCAGGATCGCCACCACGTCCGGCGGTCCGTCCGAGTACCGAGACCCCGTAGGGACCACGCGCCATCTGCACTCGGCATACGCCCTGGTTGTGGCCCGTGCCCATGGCGCCGGGTCTCATGCTTCCCCCAGCAGAGAGGTCTTTCCTACATGTCCAGATTCCTCAGCAGGCGACGTGTCCTCACCACGGGCGCGGGTGCCGCCCTCGGTCTCGGCGCCGCCGCGGCTCCAGCCACAGCCTCTCCGGCCACAGCCTCTCCTTCCACGCCCCGGCACGCCTCCGGCCCCGAGGAGACCAGGACGCTCGACGAGCTGTACCGGGCCGCCCTCGCCGAGGGCGGCAAGCTCGTGCTCTACGCCGGCGGTGACACGCCGAACCAGCTGGACGCCGTCAAGGCGGGCTTCACGCGGCGTTTCCCGGGCATGGACATGACGCTGATCGTGGACTACAGCAAGTACCACGGCACCCGTGTCGACAACCAGCTCGCGACCGGCAGCCTCGTCCCCGACCTCGTCCAGCTGCAGACTCTGCACGACTTCGCGCGCTGGAAGGAGCAAGGCCGTCTGCTGCCCTACAAGCCCGCCGGGTTCTCCAAGCTGCACCACCGCTTCCGGGACCCGCAGGGCGCCTGGGTGGCGGGCGCGGTGATCGGCTTCAGCTTCATGTACGGCCCGGCAGCGGTCGGTTCGGACGCGCCGCGCACTCCGCTCGACCTGGTCGACCCGAAGTGGAAGGGGAAGATCGCCTCGTCGTACCCGCATGACGACGACGCGGTCCTGTATCTCTACACGCTGTACGCAGAGCGGTACGGCTGGGACTGGGTGGCCCGGCTGGCCGCACAGGACGTGCGGTTCGGGCGGGGCACCGATTTCCCGGAGGACGCGGTGAGCGGCGGCCAGGCGGCGATCGGTGTCGGCGGGTCGGGGTCCCTGGCGGCGTCGGCGTCGCAGCCCGTGCGGTGGGCGGTGGCCGACGGGCATCCGTTCGTGGCCTGGGGGCAGCGCCTCGCGGTCCTGAGACAGGCCAGGAACCCGACCGCGGCCAAGCTCTACATCAACTGGGTGCTGTCCGCCGAACGGCAGCAGGCAGCCCGCTTCGGCTGGTCGGTACGGACCGATGTCACTCCCGCGGGCGGGCTGAAGCCGATCTGGGAGTACCCGAACGCCCACCTCGACGGCTTCCCCCGCTTCATGGCCGACCGTGCCGAAGTGGAGCGCTGGAAGCAGACGTTCGCCCTGTACTTCGGCGAGGTCAAGGGCGACCCCACGACGGGCTGGCTCGGGCTGCACCCCGGAGCGTGACCATGGGCGGGGCCGCAGGTCCCACCGGTGGGCCACGCCGCCAGGGCTACGTCGTTCTCGCGGGGTGTCCGGTTTGATCATCTGATGCTCAAGGGGCCGGGTGGCATTGCGGACCGGAGGACTGGTCAGTCGGTCGCTGACGGGCCTTGGCGGCCGCCTGTGGTTGCGGTGTTGCTGTACTTCACTGCTGTACTGCTGCGCTCACTGCAGTCCCTCCGCCTGGTCGTACTCGGCTGCCTGGAGGGTGGGTCAGTAGGTGACCTTGGGCTGGGAACACTCGATCAACATTGCGCTATTCGGCGGATTCGATGCCCAAGTCGGCTCGCATGGCCACTTTCTGCTCCCCCACGTATGGCCAGACCTCTTGATGCAGTTCGTCTTCTAAAGCTTGCAGCTCGGCCGCACATCCGGAGAGGGATGGACCGAGCTGCTTGATCTTTCCGTATGCGGTGTTCAACCGGGTCTTGGCAACGCTGGATGCATGTAGCACCGGGCGCGGGGCAATCATCTGGGCTTCCGAATAGCTGTCCCGATAGGCGGATCGGCTGGTCTCCAGTTGTGCCAGCGATGCGTCAACGTCAACGTTGTGCCGCAGTGCATGCAGGTAGTTGGTCATCGCCGTCAGAAATTGACGGGAAGCGGTGTTCAGGTCGATGTAACACTTGCGCCTCAACTCAAGGCTCTCGCGCTGGCGTGCTTGAGCCTGCTCCGCCTGCAGCAGCGCTTCGGCGTGCTGGCGTTCTTCGCGTCGCTGCTCCGCAGCAGCCTGCAATTCCAGGCGTTTTGTACGGTCTGCGCGGTTCTGCGTGAGCAGTGCCGCTCCTAGCGTGCCCACTACGCCCACGACGGCAACCAGTAACCCCACCCAACCACCGCCCACAATCCCTGCCTTTCACAGATGAAGGGCTTCAAGCAAAACTCACGCCTTGACCTGGGCTCGGGCATCCCGCGTCGCGTCGGCTGCCGCTGTCGGTCAACACGGGCCAACCTCGGCTCACAGCCAGACGCGATGCCAGGCCACGGTCAGGCGTGCCCAAGCTAGCTCAGCGTGGCGGGCGCTTAGAAGATGCGGGCAAGCCTTGGTAGGTCGACCCGGTCGGCCTACACCGGCACCGTGCCGGGCCGCTGAACGCCGTCGCCGTCCGCCGTCGTTGCCGTCAGCGCTGCCGTCACTCCCGTGTCGGTCGGCCCCGTCCGGGCCTGTTGGCTTCGGCCACTGATGTCGGGTCACTGCTGGGCGAGCGACCAGTACTCCTGGACTATGGCCAGGTTGCGCTCGAACAACGGGTCGTACCGACGGGCAGTGAAGACCCCGGGGATCGCTAGCGACCGCCCACTGACCCGTTGCACGCGTACTTCCCACCATTCGCCGCTGCGGGTTGCATGGCTCTTCCTCTCGATGCCTGTGACCTCGCTCCACGCAATCGAACGCCTACTGACGAAAGTATGGAACTTCATGCCGTGAGACGTCAGGAGGGTCCTGCCGTAACCGCGGTTGATCATGTAGAAGAGCCCGCTCAACCATGCTGCTCCGATCGCGGCCACCCACCACCAGGGCTCCGCCGCCGCAGAGTCCGGCTTTGCCTGGGCGCTCAAATACACCGCGACAGCCATGCCAGCAAAGATCAGTGAGAGGACTGCTGTCCACCACCAGTTACGGCGTCGGGCTCCAGCATCAAGGCCTATCCAAATCTCCGGCACGGGGTGATAGTAGGGCGGTTCCTCAGGCATCGCCGTACTGGCTGGAGAGCAGGCACGACCAGGGCCGGTGGAGTCTCAGTGGGCGAGTCGAGCTCCACTGAGCGCGCTCAGTAGCCGGTGTACTGATCACCGGTCTGGCTGACCAGCAAGACTGAAGAAGCCCACGGCCCTGACCAGCTCAGATGCCGTGGGCTTCTGTCGTTGTTGGTCGGCGTTGGCTGACCTTGGACGGCCCAGAGACGGCCCGGACTTCGCGCCGAGCCGTCGCTAGTTTGGAAGATCGCGTATGCGGGTTGTCCTTGACCTGCGGTTTCGCTGACCTGCGTGTTTCGGGGCTGCTCGCCGAGACTCCCCGCTGTTCCCCTTGCCGCGCCCCGTGATCGGGCACGGGTGGGGTACGGATGCCCTTCTCCCGGCCTGATGGCCCGATGGTGGTCCCGCGGATCTGCCTGCTCTCCATTCGTTGCTACAGGCGGCGTCTATCGCGCAGGTATGGCGGTACGAGGAACCTGGGCCTGTTGAACACGGCTATCGAGGCGATCACGACCCAGCAGGCCAACATCAGGATGAAGAACACGGTCCCGCTGGTTTCCAGGGGGCCGCGAACGGTGCTCCAGGTCTCGGCTCCGAGAGCTGAGATCATCATGAGGGCCAGGCAGGTGAACATGGCGGCGACGGGCACGATGCCGCGCGTGACTGCCCAGGCCCCACGCTTGCCGAGCCGGTCCCACCCGTCGGCCTCCGCCCGCGCCCGGTGGGGGTCGCGCCACACCATGACGGCGCTCCGCACCATGTACCCGGCCAGAGTGATGAACCCGACACAGACCACAATCCCCAAGAGCCCCCCCTGCTCGGGATGGTAGCCGCGCGGTCGGCGGAGCGACTTTGGGCTGGAGCTGCCATGGGGCGAGTGATCATGGCCCCGTAAGCTTTCGGCGAGTCGGGCAGTCTGTGGACCTGTTGTCATTCGACGTCGACTCCGTAGGCGTAGGCGAGGCCGCCGAGGCCGTCCGCCCGGCCTGGCTCAGGCGCCGCGGATCACGCGTCGGATCGAGGCGCCTTCGCTCCGCGCCCGCGACGGCGGAGCAGGAGCAGACCCCCGAGGAGGGCCGAGGCCCCGGCGGCGGACCAGGCCAGGACGCCGTCCGCCCCGGTGGCGGCCAGATCGTGGGGGTTGCCGCCCTGCGGGCGCGTCCCGCCGCCTGCCGCGCTGCCCGAGGCGTCGTCCGCCGTCTTGGCTTGGCGTGCGGCGCCCGGCGCGGACGCGCCGACGTCCTCCGGGTCCCGGGTGTAGGTCAACGTGCCGTAGCCGAGGTGGTCGTAGCTCCAGCCGGCCCCGCCGCGGAGCCCGCCGCCGTCCTCGGGCGTGAGCTTGTCCTTGTAGGCCGTGATGTTCGGTACGTCCAGCCCCCGGCGCACCGCGTAGTGGTTGTGGATCAGGGCCCAGATGGGGCGGGTGCTGCCCCGGCCCTGCTCGCTGATCGTCGGTTCGGTGTGCAGGACTCCGGCCTGGCCCGCCACGCGCCGGCCCATGCGGCGTGAGTACGAGGTGTACGGCACGTCCTTGCCGAGGTTGTAGCGGGCGACGTACTCACAGCCCTTCATGAACCGGTTGTCGTCGTACCCGTACAGGTCCTCGCCCAGGTTCCAGGCCATCTCGCAGAGCGCGCCCATCCAGCCGACACCGGCCATGGTGTGCTCCTGGTCACGGCCGCTCTCCTCCCACTGCCCGAGGACGACGCCGTCCGCCTCCTCGTGCAGGACGGGGATGGCCCGTTTGACGCAGCCGTTGCCGTCGCCGTTCTTGAAGTACTCCACCGCCCGGTCGATCTTGGCCTGGTCCTCGGTGAGCCCGCCGATGGCGATGATGGACGCCAGGGTGCACAGTTCCCAGTTGGCCCGGTAGTTGCTGGGGACGGCGTCGTTGTGGTTGACCAGGAAGCGGTCGTTCATCGGGTAGAAGATGTCGACCATCATGGACTGGAACCGGCCGAGGTCGAATCCGTCGTAGTCACGCATGATCTCGCCGGCGTTGGCCAGCTGGTACCCCTGGATGCCCGCCATCAGGTACCGGTCGGCGTTCCCGCCGAGCTCCTTGAGGGTGGCCGACCAGGAGTTGAGGA
This sequence comes from Streptomyces sp. NPDC002788, assembly GCF_053592115.1. Taxonomy (NCBI): domain Bacteria; kingdom Bacillati; phylum Actinomycetota; class Actinomycetes; order Kitasatosporales; family Streptomycetaceae; genus Streptomyces; species Streptomyces sp. NPDC002788. The sequence continues at coordinate 526,906 of NZ_JBSFVB010000003.1, forward strand.
TGTCCCGCGCCTTGTCCCCGTGCCGGGCGTCCCCGGTGATCTTCCAGCGCAGGGCGTTCTGGTAGGCCGCGGCGGTGTCCCGGAAGAGCAGGTGGACGTTCGCGTCCTCGCCACCGCGGATGACGGTCGCGACGGGCCGCGGCCGGTAGTCGGTCGCCGAGTCCCGGCTGCTCAGCAGCCGCTTCCAGCCGTCCGTCCAGGGCTGCGCACCCGCCTTGACCTTCTCGGCCATCCGGTCGAAGTCGGCCTGCGTGTGCAGCAGCGCCGGGTGGGCGAACCCGCCCTTCGGGGCCGTCGGCACGGCTGACGCGGTCCCCGTGGCCGCCCCGATCGCACCGGCGCCGGCACCGGCCGCACCGGCGAGCTTCAGCATCCCGCGACGGCTGAGCGAACGGTCTGTGGTGGCCTGCTCCATCGACTGTCTCCTGGTTCTTCTCCGGACCTGTACCAAGGAGACGCGCGCCGCAACGGTGCATAACAAAAACTGTCCGGCGGCCCGGTGGGCGAGCGGTGTCGTATGTGCGGGCGCGGTTCGCCGAGCCCCGTGGACGGCGACTCGCCCCCGCACAAGGGGCCGTATCGGAGGAATCCGATACGGCCCCTTGATCATTACGGCGAACGCGCGGGGCCCGCGGGCCCAGGGCACCTACTGGCCCGCAGGCCCCAGGGCACCTACTGGGCGGCGGTGCCGTCCTTGCGCACCAGCCGGTCGTGAGCCTCTTCGAGCCGGTCCGTGATCTGCTCGACGCCGATGGCGTCAAGGCCCTTCTGCCGTCCCGACACGGCGGCCTTCGCCGCCGACGACGCGGAGGCGAACAGGGCCCAGGAGTCGGCCGTGTAGTCCGCCTGCTCCGGACGTCCGATCTTCTCCAGGGCGTCCCGGATCGGTGACGTGTCCACAGTGCGGTCCACGTCCCCGGAGATGGCGTTGAACGCGTCGAGAACGATCTTTCCGGACTTGAGGACGAACCAAGCCGTGTGCGCGCCGTCGGGCAGACCGCGAAGCGCGTACGTCGCGAGGCGCTTGTCGGTCGCGGCCGTCTTCGCGTCCCGTGCGATCAGCTTTCCGTCGACGTAGACGTCGAGGACGGCGGTGCCGTCGTTGCCGCCGATGATGTCGATGCCCGTGCCGGTGAACGGGACGGTGAACGACGAGCCGGCGGTCGTGCCGGTCGACGTCGACCGGTACCAGTCCATCGCGTCGCCGAGGGAGGCTTTCCGGCTCCACGTGCCGGCGTAGGTGACCGAGCTGTCCATGTTGTCGAGCTGCGCGCGGGCGTAGGGCGTGTACCCGTCGATCTTCTCGACCTTCAGGTCGTCGAACGCCGTCTTGTGGAAGTCGCTTCCGAGCTTGACGCGGCCCTCGGTCTGCGGAGTCGGGTCCTGGTACGTGGAGACGGCCTTGCCGTCGATGTAGGTCGTGATCGTCGCGCCCTTCGCCTCGATGGCGAGGCGGTAGCCGTCGGATGCCGCGACCGTTCCCGACTCGACGGCCCTGCCGTATTCGTAGAACGTCCAGGCGCCGGTCGGTGCGATGCGCACGTTGTAGGCGGCGTCGCTGATCGCCATGCCCTTCTGCTGACGGACGCCCAGGGCGGCGAGTCCGCCGGCCGGGTCAGGGAACGAGACGTCGACCGCGGCCCGGTAGTTCTCCCAGCGGAAGTCGCCGACCGTCGTGTTCGGCGTGTGGCGGTACCAGGCGCCGGTGTCCTTCATGGACTGGTCCATGTATTGGTACAGGACGTTGTCGCCGCCGGCGTCCTCACCGACTTCCCAGGCGCCGGTCTGGTCGACCATGTAGCGAGGCTGGTTGCCGCGCGACCTCAGGTAGGGCTGGGACGTCTTGTGCGCGCCGTTGCCGGTGCCGACCTGGACCCTGCCCTCCTCCTCGTACTCGAAGTCGTCGGCGTACAGGACCTTGTCGCGGGTGTTCTGCTTCTTGCCGGTCGCGTCGGTGTCCAGCACCGTACGGTCCCACGACTCGGGCAGGCGTTCCTTCGTCGCCCTGTCGTGGCTCTTGTCGAGCGTCGTCAAGGTCACGATCGACCTCGGCTTGACCGTGTAGGTGTAGTACCCGGCGCCGCCGGGCCGGATCTCGTCGACGAGGTGCTTGAAGTTCGCGGCGTAGGGCTCGCCCGCGTCCGGTCCGCGGGTTTCCCAGATCTCCATGGTCGAGTCGGAACCGAGGCGCATGTTCTCGGCTTTGATCCGGTAGGTCTTGGGCTGGTCGCTGTCGTTGACGACGATCGTGGAGAAGTCCTTCTTGCGGGGGTCCGCGAGCGTCATGTAACTCGGGGCCCCGTTCGAGCCGTCGACGTTCTCGGTGCCGCTCACCCCGCTGTAACTGGCCTCCGGCACGGTGCGCCAGATGCCCGCCGTGTTCGTGTCGTTCTCCCAGCCGGTCTTGGCGAACTGGGTGAAGTGCTGCATCACGTAGATGGCCGCGTCGTAGTGGAGGTGGCCCGACCACGGGTCACGCGCGCTGACGAGTTCCTTGTGGCTGTACTGCGCGCCTTCGTAGAAGGAGCCGATCGCCGGCTGGAAGATGTAGTGCGTCCGCTTCGAGTTGGCGTAGCTCTTGACGGAGCGGTTGGCGAGATCGAGGGCGCTCTGGACGCCGCCGATACCGGTGCTCGCGCCGTTCGGGCCCTCGGTGTTGTTGACGCGGTAGTCGGTGTAGCCGAAGGAGCCGACTCCCTCGCTGTACCAGACTTCCTTGTCCTCGCCGTACTTGTTCTCACCGGTCGCCAGCCTGGTGTACGGCAGATGGGTGTCGCTGCCGACGGGCCCGTCGCGCCGGTCATCGGTGTTGTAGTGGTAGCCGACCGCGTCGACCATGCCGAAGAGTTCCGCGTCGCTGAGCATCGACGGCCCGATATTGTGGGTGGTGTTCTCGTCGGCGGCGATGATCTTTATGCTGCGGTAGGCCTTCTCGGCCTGCTCCCGCTTTTTCGCCGGGATTCCGTAGCGGGGGTCGGCGAAGTCCGTGTCGGCCAGAACCGCCTTCTTGTACCACTTGATGAAGGCCTCGTCCGGATCCCGCGTCTCGTTCGTGTCCGGGTTCACGTAGTCGACCATGTACCCGTATTTCTCGTACGCGTCGAGGATCGTCTCCTTGTACCACTTGTACATCTCGTCGGAGCCGGTGCCCTTGTTCCATTCGTTCTGGACCCATCGGGGCATGACCCAGCGGAGGATCGAGACCTTGAGCTTCGGGTTGACCGTCTTGGCGTCCGCTGCCAGTTGGAAGCCCGGGGAGCGCGACGCGTCGGCGAGTTCGTCCGCTGTGCGCATGGTCGCCGGGTCGGAACCGGTCGACGTGTTCGTGTCCGAACCCATCTCGACCTTGACATGGTTGATCAGGGGGTTCTTCCCACCGAACAGCACGCGGATGAGCTGCCAGTACCGGCCGGGGTGCTCCGCCTTGTAGTCCATCAGCAGGTTGCTCGTGCTGTTGCAGCTGAGCACGCCGAGGCCCTTGTAGGTCAAACCGTTCACGTTCTCGGCGCGAACGTCGTCCCCGTCGACCACGACCTCCACGGGATCGTCCGCGGTGTGGGCGGCAGGAGCGGTGATCACTCCGGCCGCGAGTGCCATGGTGGTTGCCGCGGCGAGCGACAGCCAGCCGAGTCTTCGCTGTGGGCCCATTCCGCTTCGACTCCTTGTTCTCGTAGGGCGCGTAACGACGCCAGACGTTCGAGATTCCGAAAGGTGTCCGCGATTCCGGAAGGACCGTAGGTGGTAAGCGATTTCTACGTCAATCCCCGTGCACGTCATGCCAATTGAGGTTGCCTGGGCGCCCTCACTGGCTGAAAACGCTTGGATGCCGAGGTGGCCGTCGCGGGACACTGCCGCGCTCGGGGGAGTGGGAGGGGAACACCTGAATCGCGCAAGGGGCTCAAGGCCGGCCGGGCAGAGGCTCGGTACTTCTTGCACTTCGTCACTACGGCCGCCGGCGGCTCCTGGTCTCTGGACCATGAAGAACCCTAGAAATCCCCGAGTTCATGACCTGGGGGGCGTCGTCCCGAACTGCGAGCGGAGAAGTCGCTGGTGTGTCTCCGGGCTATTGGCCGGCCTGCCAGGCGTTGCCCCGTGGAGGGACCCTCTGGTGCTCAGCCGTGGGAAGCCGTGCTGCTGGAGAACCGCTACGCCTCCCCGTGGCACCTGGTCGGCATCGGTCTCCTCGCCCTCGGCATCGCCGAACGCAGTTGGATCACGGCAGCGGCCGGCACCGCTCACGCCCTGCTGCTCACCGGGTACTTGGGTGCCCCCTGGGGCAGCGGTTGGCTCCCCTGGCAGCACCCCGCCGAGCCCGGCTGGGCCGACGGACCGCAGGCCAAGGCCCTCCTGCTCGCCGCCCTCCTGCTCTTCGCCGGTCTGTGCGCGTGGGCGGTGATCCGCCGTCGGGGCGCGCCCGGTGTCGCCGGTGCGGATACGGTCGTCTCATGAGCGTCGAGGACTCGATCGCTGCGCAGGACGACCAAGCGGGACTGCATCCCACCCAGGCGCTGGATGACACCGTCCACCAGCGTGTGCGGCTTGGCGTCCTCACCATTGCCCGCGAAGCCGACCGGGTCGAGTTCGGCTTCCTGAAGAAGTAACTGGCCGTCACCGACGGAAACCTCTCCCGGCACCTGAAGGTGCTGGAGGAGTCGGCAATGATCACCGTGGAGCAGGGTTACGCCGGTCGGCGCCCCCGAACGTGGGTCGCCCTGACCCGCGAAGGCGCGCAGGCCCTGGACGCCGAACTCCGCGCCCTCCGTGCACTCGTGCTGCGCCTGGAGACCTCCCGTCCCCTGCCCGGGCCCCCCGACGGCTGACCGCCGCTCTAGGAGTTCGATCCGAGTCCGGTCCGGCGACTGTCGTCGGCTGGAGCGACGGCCAGACAGATCCGTAGTTCTGGAGAGATCGGTGAGCGAGGCCGTACAGGCGGTGGGAAACGGCTCGGGGCCGGTGCGGGGGCTGGCCGGCAGTGAGAGGATCCTCAGGCTGGAGAGGAGCAGCAGCAGAGCCGTGCAGGCCGCCACGTAGGTGCCCGGACGCAGCCGGACCCGGCCCGGCGGAGGCGTTGCGGCGCACCACCATGAACACGGTGGTCACCAGCCGCAGGGGGCGCAGGGGCGGCGGGACCAGGGCCGCCAGGTCGGACAACCGTCCCTTGACGCATTGCCACCGGCTGCCGGCCACAGCGAAGCGCAGGGCGAACTCGACGAGCCGGCCGCCGGTGCGCTGCTCCCAGCGTCGAAGCCGTCCGTTCTCACGGGCACACCGTGGGCACAGCTTCGAAGCACGGCGGGCGGAAGCGGGTGTGAGCGGGCTCTGCGCTCCGCCGGCTGGTTCGGATGTCCAAGTCGGGCGTGTTTGCGAGCACAGCCCCGCCGGTGCCGGAATCGCCGATCAGACACAACAGCGCCTTCCTGGCCCATGCCGGACAGGATCTCGACGCCAGGCTGACCGGCAGTGCCGAGGCGGCGCGAGCAAGACTGATGTGAATCGCCCGCTGCACACGGCACCTCGTCGCGCGTTTGACGCTCATCCCCTCGACCTCGACGTCGCGAACCGTCCGGCCGCAAGTTCCTATCAAGCCGTAGGGAAATCCCCACGGTTCACGGCAGTCGACCTGTGAGCGTGAACTCTCAAGTAGCGTCTCCGGACACTCCGCTCCAGCGGCCTCCCCACCCCCCATTTCGACGGAGACCACACCCCATGTCCGCTGTGACGAACGTATCCGGGTCCGGTTCGCCGGACGCCCGATGGAGCTCGGCCGACTGTTCCGCAATCGGTAATACCACCCCCGCTCCTCTCACCGTCCTGATGGACGACCAGGCACTCGCGGACTTCCTCGCCGTGGCTGTCGGCCCGCCGCTGCCACCGCCCCGGCCGGCAGCGGCGGTTCCGGGCTGGGGCGAGGGCGTCGTGTTCCCGGGCATCGGACACCGGCCGGGTTTCCCCGCCGGGGGCCCCGCGCAGCTGGAGAACTTCACCGTCTGGCCCGTATGGGCGTGATCATCGCTCGCGTAGCTCGGAGCGAGTACGCAGAGGTCGCCACTCGACTTCACATTCACCACCGGATGAGAGGGACATACACAGCATGCGATCGATCAACCGACTGACGACATCACTCGTCGGAGCGGCCGTGCTCCTGGGCTGCTTCTCGGGACCGGCCGTGTCACAGGCGAAGCAGGACGGCACACGGGTGCTGGTGTTCTCCAAGACGGCCGGCTTCCGCCACGGCTCGATCTCCGCCGGCATCGCGGCGGTGAAACAGCTCGGCGAGACGGGCGGCTTCACGGTCGACGCGACGGAGGACGCCGGAGCCTTCACGGCCGACAACCTCGGGCGCTACGACGCGGTCGTGTTCCTTTCCACGACCGGTGACGTCCTGAACGCCGCCCAGGAAACGGCCTTCGAGGGCTACATCCGCAGTGGCGGGGGCTACGTCGGCATACACGCGGCCGCCGACACCGAGTACGACTGGGCGTTCTACGGCGGGCTCGTCGGTGCCTACTTCGAGTCGCATCCGTGGTGGCCGATGCGTGCCACGGTGCACGTCGAGGACCGCGCCCACCCGGCGACCGCTGACCTGCCCACCACCTGGAACCGCACCGACGAGTGGTACAACTTCCGCTCGAACCCCCGGAAACGGGTCCGCGTCCTGGCCTCCCTCGACGAGTCCTCGTACTGGGGCGGCACCATGAACGGCGACCATCCGATCGCCTGGTGCCAGAACTACCAGGGAGGCCGCTCCTTCTACACCGGCGTCGGCCACAGCAAGGAGCACTTCGCCGAACCCGCCGTCCGCCAGCACCTGCTGGGCGGAATCCAGTGGGCCACCGGCGCCGTCGAGGCGGACTGCCGGCCGGAGAACGGCTAGCGGCCGCTCTTCGACGGCACGGCCGCGTCGCTGTCGGCATGGAGGCAAGCGGGGACCGGGCGCCTTCGAACCGAGCGACGACGGAACACCGACGTCGGCCGGCGGCCTCGGGATGCTCTGGCACGCCGCTGAGAGGGCGTTAAGTCCGTTTCTGGTAGCGGCCGCGTCCGGGTTGTTCGAGGAGTCTTTGGCGGACGAGTCGTCCCAGGCGGGAGCGGGTGACGTTGATCGAGGGCTCGTCGGTGGGCAGGCTGAGGTGTTCGTGCAGATCGCGGACGCGGAACACCTTCCCGGGGTGCTCGTTGAACGTGGTCACGATGCGCTGGTAGACGGTGGCGGTGGCGGTCTCCGCAGGTGCCGTTGTGTGGTCGGGA